>ONIG01000019.1 GCA_900317855.1 uncultured Eubacteriales bacterium
ACACCGATGGAATTTCGGTGCCAGTATGTTGCTTAAAATTTCATATCCCTGCTTAGGGGGTGTTTTTTGTGCTGTCCGCACAATCTGGGGCGGTTCAGATGGGAGCGTCCCGGTTTTTGCTTCGGCGTTTATGCGTTCCAGGCCTTCGTCTGCGTGCGCAGCCAGTCGGCCCACGGCTCGATGCCCTCGCCCTTGAGCGCGGAGATCGGGAACACCTGAATGTTCGGGTTGAGCTTCTTGACGCGCTCGATGCACTTGTCGAGGTCGAAGTTGAAGTACGGCGCGACGTCGATCTTGTTGACGAGCAGCACGTCGCAGATCGAGAACATGAGCGGGTACTTCAGGGGCTTGTCGTCGCCCTCCGGCACGGAGAGGATCATGGCGTTTTTCACGGCGCCGGTGTCAAACTCCGCCGGGCAGACAAGGTTGCCGACGTTCTCGAGGATGGCGAGGTCGATGTTCTCGGTGCCGAGGCCCTCGAGACCCTGGCGCGTCATGCCCGCGTCGAGGTGGCACATGCCGCCGGTGTGCAGCTGGATGACCTTCGCGCCGCTGGTGGAGATGGTCGCCGCGTCCACGTCGGAGTCGATGTCGGCCTCCATGACGCCGATGCGCAGATCGTCCTTCAGGGCGTTGATGGTCGCCATGAGGGTCGTGGTCTTGCCGCTGCCGGGCGAGGACATGAGGTTGAGCAGGAAGGTGTGATTCTGCTTGAGCTCCTCGCGCAGCAGATCTGCCTGACGGTCGTTGTTTTCAAAAACGCTCTTTTTGATTTCGAGCACGCGGAATGTATCCATGATCTTACCTCCAGAATTCCATCGGGGTTTTTGTATGCCAAAATTATAGCAGTCCCGCCTCGGTTTTGCAACCTTTTTGCCGCAGAGCCGAAAAACTGTGCCGCCGCTCAGGGCTCGGCCGCCACGATGCGCCAGTGTCCGTCGGCGCACAGTGCAAAAACGACCGCCTCGTCTCCGCAGTAATTGTCCGCGCTGCCGTAAAGCTCCAGAGACGTCTGATAGCACTTGCCGCCGTACTGCGCGTCGAGCGATTCATCGCGCGTGAGCGCCTCCTGCCGGTCGACCCGGTAGCGGACATAGCCAACGCCGCCCTTCTGCCAGTAGAGCTTGCCGTCGACCTCCTGCAGGCTGTCGCCAAAGTGGCGCTTCTCCATGAGCGCGTCGCTCAGGTACTGCTGCACATGGCGGCGCAGCTCACTCAGAGAGCCGTAGTTCGTCACCGGATACCATTCGCCGACGCCGTCAAAGCCGCCCGGCAGCGGCGCGGAGCTGTCATACTCCACCCCGTAATTGCCGTTGACGAGCTCCTTGTAGCAGCGGACGATGTCGTCCACATCCGGAATGTCGCCGAGGGTCTGCGGCTCCGGGGCCTCGGTGGCCGCCGCGGTCTGGACCGGCGCGGTGGGCTTGGTGCCAGCCGACTGCTTCTCGCTCCGGCCGCAGCCGCACAGGAGCGCAGAGAGCATGCAGACCGCCAGCAAACATGTGATCTGTCGTTTCATGCAGAAACCTCCCCAATTTGATTGTAAGCACAGTTTACCATATCTGGAGATGCATTACCAGCTTTTTTCCCCAACGGCCGCGCGGGGATTGCCAATGCGGGGCGGTTCGGGTATAATGGTTTAATATTGTATGAAACGCCAACCAAGGAGGCGAGGATATGCCCCACCATTCCGGCGCCGAGCTGCCGGGCGCGCAGGCGCTGCGGCAGATGGCCGCGCAGAGCGACAGCCGCGGCCTGTTTTCCGACCGGGCGCCCGACCCGGCCTATGCCGGCCTGTTTTTGAACCGCGAGCTGAGCTGGCTGCAATTCAACCGCCGCGTGCTGGCCGAGGCGGCCGACGAGACGCTGCCGGTCTACGAACGGCTGAAGTTTCTGTCCATCTACTGCTCGAATCTTGATGAATTTTACATGGTGCGCGTCGGCGGGCTGCTCGACCGGGCGCTGCTGCAGCCGTGGCACACGGAGGCCGTCACGGGCCTGACGCCGCGCGAGCAGCTGCGCGCGATCTATGACGAGACGGCGCGGCAGCAGAAGGATTTCGAAGCGCTCTGGCGCAAGGTGACGGCGGCGCTGGCAAAGCAGCACGTGGAGATCCTGGACTTCGACCGGCTCGACGAGGCGGACGAGGTGCTGCTGCGGCGGCGGTTTGACGCGCTGCGCCCGCTGCTGAGCCCGCAGGTGCTCGACGCGGAGCACCCGCTGCCGTTTCTGCGCAACCGCGAGCAGTACGTGCTCGTGCGCTTTGCGGGCAAGCGCGGCGGCGCGGGGCTGGTGCCGACGACGCAGCTGCCGAAGTTTTTCAGGCTCACGGTCGACGGCGTGCAGAAGCTCGCGCTCACGGCACCGCTGGTGGCGCACTTTGCCCCCCTGCTCTTCGGCGAGCGGCGCGTGCGCGAGACGGCCATCGTGCGCGTGACGCGCAACGCCGACATCTCCGTGCGCGACATCATGGACGGGTGCGACGCGGACCTGCGCGCCGTGATGGAGCGGCTGCTGCGGCGGCGCCGCCGGCTCGAGCCGGTGCGCGCGCAGGTGCAGGGCCGCGTCTCGGACGAGATGCGCGCGCTCGTGCGCGAGCTGCTCGGACTGCCGAAGCGGCAGCTGTTCGTGACGAACGCACCGGCGGACCTGTCGTTCGTGCTCACGATGCCGGGGGAATTCGACCTCACGGGGCTGACATGCAAGGAGGTGCCACCGGCCAAAAACGTGGCGCTGCAAAAGGGCGACTACTTTGCCTATCTCGCGCAGCACGACCTGCTGCTCGCGCTGCCGTATCAGAGCATCAACCCGTTTGTCGACCTGCTGTACGAGGCGGCGGACGACCCGGATGTCGTGTCGATCAAGATCACGCTCTACCGGCTCGCCGGCAGCAGCCGCATCGCGGCGGCGCTGGCCTACGCGGCCGAGCACGGCAAGCAGGTGCAGTGCCTGCTCGAGCTGCGCGCCCGCTTTGACGAGCAGAGCAACATCGACTATTCGCGCATGCTTGAGGACGCGGGGTGCGACATTCTCTACGGCCTGACGAAATACAAGGTGCACACGAAGCTGTGCCTCATCACGCGGCGGTGCCCCGGCGGCATCTGCTACTACACGCAGGTCGGCACCGGCAACTACAACGAGAAGACCGCCGAGCAGTACACCGACCTCATGCTCCTGACGAGTGACCCGGCCATCGGGCGCGACGCGGCAAAAACGTTCGACCGGCTCGCGCGCGGCGAGACCGTCGGCGAGACGGAGGCGCTCTGGCTCGCGCCGGAGGGCTACAAGCCGCAGCTGCTGGCGCACATCGACGCGCAGACGCGCCTCGGCCCGGACGGCTACATCGGCATCAAGGTCAACTCCATGAACGACGCAGACGTCATGGCGCGGCTCGTGCGCGCGAGCGAGGCGGGCGTGGAGGTGGAGCTGTTCGTGCGCGGCATCTGCTGCCTGCGGCCGGGCGTGCCCGGGCGGACGGAGCACATCTCGGTGCGCAGCATCATCGGGCGGTATCTGGAGCACGAGCGCATTTTCGTCTTTGGCCGCGGGGACGCGCAGGAGGTGTTCATCGGCTCGGGCGACCTGCTTGAGCGCAACACCATGCGCCGGATCGAGGCCTTCACCGCCGTGACCGACCCGAACGCGCGCGCCGAGGTGCTCGAGGTGCTCAGCGCCATGCGGCGCGACAACCGGCAGGCGTGGATCATGCAGCCGGACGGCAGCTATCTCCGTCCCGAGCCCGCAGGCGAGCCGTTCGTGAGCCAGACGTACCTGCACACGTACTTCGCCGGGCGCACCGTCACAAAATCCGCGCCCTCTGCCCCGCCCCGGCCGCAAAAAAAGCTGCCGTGGTGGCGGCGGCTGTGGATCTGGCTGTGGAACAACTGACGAAAAAACCGGAATTTGGTCTTGACAAGCGCGCAAAAGCGCGTATAATGTGCCTTACAATTTAACAGCCTTATCAAGAGTGGCGGAGGGACCGGCCCTGTGAAGCCCGACAACCTGCAGAGACCTGCAAGGTGCCAAATCCGGCGGTGCAAATCGAGAGATGAGGATCTTCGCCTTTTCCAAGCGCTCCGTCGGCTGTCGGGGCGCTTGTTTCTTTGCCCCGGCACAACAGAAAGCGAGGAATTTACCCAATGGCTCATCATCTTTTTACATCCGAATCCGTCACGGAGGGACATCCCGACAAGATCTGCGACCAGGTGTCCGACGCGATCCTCGACGCCATTCTGGCGCAGGACCCGAACGGCCGCGTCGCCTGCGAGTGCACGGTCACGACCGGCGTCGTGAACGTCATGGGCGAGATCACGACCGACTGCTATGTGGACATCCCGAAGGTCGTGCGCCAGACCGTGCGCGAGATCGGCTACGACCGCGCGAAGTACGGCTTTGACTGCGAGACCTGCGCCGTCATCACGAACATCGACGAGCAGAGCGCGGACATTGCCCTCGGCGTGGACCAGTCGCTCGAGAGCAAGGAGACCGGCGACAGCGCGCTCGACAACGGCGCGGGCGACCAGGGCATGATGTTCGGCTTCGCCTGCGACGAGACGCCGGAGCTCATGCCGCTGCCCATTTCGCTCGCCCACAAGCTGGCCAAGCGCCTGACCGCCGTGCGCAAGCAGGGTCTGGTGGACTATCTGCGGCCCGACGGCAAGACGCAGGTCACGGTCGAGTACGACGAGCAAAACCGCCCCGTGCGCGTGCACACCGTCGTGCTCAGCACGCAGCACGCCCCGGAAGTGGACATGGCAAAGCTGCGCGAGGACATGATCGAGCTCGTCATCCGTCCGACCATCCCGGCCGAGCTGCTCGACGATGGCACCCGCTACCTCATCAACCCCACCGGCCGCTTCGTCGTCGGCGGCCCGCAGGCCGACTCCGGCCTGACCGGCCGCAAGATCATCGTCGACACCTACGGCGGCAGCGCCCCGCACGGCGGCGGCGCGTTCTCCGGCAAGGATCCGACGAAGGTCGACCGCAGCGCCGCCTACGCCGCGCGCTACGTGGCCAAGAACATCGTGGCGGCCGGGCTTGCCCGCCGCTGCCTCGTGCAGCTGGCGTATGCCATCGGCGTGGCCGAGCCCGTGAGCGTGCTCGTCGACACGCAGGGCACCGGCGCCGTGCCGGACGCACAGCTCGCCGCTGCCGTGCAGCAGGTGTTCGACCTGCGGCCGACGGCCATCATCCGTGACCTCGACCTGCGCCGCCCGATCTACCGGCAGCTCGCCGCCTACGGCCACATGGGCCGCGAGGAGCTCGGCGTCCGCTGGGAGGACACCGACCGCACCGACGCCCTGCGCGCCGCCGTCGCCGGGACGAACGTGTGATTGGAACATCGTAAAAAATCTCCGCAGCCGAAGCTGCGGAGATTTTCCGTTTGTCCCCGGGACTCATATGAGCCCCGGGGACAAACGGAAAACAAAATCTCATTCGAGGCGGGCCTTGCCCCCTCGAGCTCCCCTGCTGCTCCATCTCGCTGCGTATGTGCATACGTTTTGGGCAGCCACAAAAAATCTCCGCAGCCGAAGCTGCGGAGATTTTTCATGTTCATTCGAGAACCGGCGCAGCGGTGCTCTATGGGCATATGCTCAATAATACGAATGCCCCCAGGTGGCGTTTTCGTAATCTGCGAGGAAGTCGGCGTTCGCGCGCTCGGTCGGCGTGAGCGAATTGTTATCGAACGACGCGCCGGGCACCGTGCCGTGATACCAGCTCTGCGCCTCGAAATAGGCCGCGATCTGCGGCGTCTGGAAAATGCGGCCGTGGCGCGCAAAGATCTCGTTGCGGGCAAGGCAGCACTGCTCCCACGTAAGGTCCGCCACATCCGCCCGCGTGAGCAGGCGCGTGGCGCTGTCCGGCAGGATGTAGCCGCCGGCGGAAGGCGTCGGCGTGGGGCTCGGCGTCGGGGTGGGCGTGGGTGTCGGCGTTGGGGCAGCGGACGGCTCCGCCGTCGCCGTCACGGAAGGGGTCACGGCCGCGGCCGGATCCTTCGGCTTGGGCTTGACGTTGAGCGCGATGAGCAGCACGATCAGCGCCACGCCGAGGGCGGCAAAGATCGCGATGAGCAGCGCCTTGCTGCGCGGCGCGTCCTTGTCCTCCGGCGCGGGCGTATACGGCGCGTCCTCCTCCCAGCCGGGCACCGGCGCATCGTCGGCCCAGGAGTCGTCCGGCGGCTCGGCTTCATCGTCCCAGTCGTCGGCGGGGGCGTCCTGCCAGCCGTCTGATGGGATATTTTCATCCTGTAATTCTTCCGGCGGCGCCTGCTCGGCCCCGCAGTAGGGGCACCAGCGCGCATCGTCCGGGATGTCTCGTCCACAGTAGGGGCACTGCATTGGCTTCACCTGCCCTTTCACACACACAAATGTTTTTCCTCAATGTACCATATTTCCGGCGATACCGCAAGGATAAAAAATGTCCCCCGGTTGTTCGCCGGGGGACAAAAGAAACACTGTTAACCCGCGATGCGCTTGGCGCCCACGTAGTTCTTCAGGTAGTAGCTCGAGCTCAGGTCGCTGATGACGACGCAGCCTGCGCCGGAGCTGCTGTGGATAAACTGGCCGTTGCCGATATAGATACCGACGTGGCCGATGCTGGAGCTGTTGCTCGCAAAGAACACCAGGTCGCCGAGCTGGAGGTTGGCCTTCTCGACATAGGTGCCGTTGTTGTTGTAGATGCTGCTGGCCACACGGCTCATGGAATAGCCGCAGAGCTTGTACACGTAATTGACAAAGCCGGAGCAGTCAAAGCCCGAGGGGCTCATGCCGCCGTAGACATACGGCGCACCCATGTACTGCTTGGCCGTGGCGACGATGGTCTCGCCGATGGAACCGCTGGGCGTGCTGCTGCCGGTACTGCCGCCGTCCGACTTCGTGGTGGTGACATACGTGCTGTTAACATAGCCCTTGACGCCGTTGATGGTGACGGCCGTCCAGTTGCCGCTCGTGCCGGTGATGGTCAGCGGCGTGCCGTTGTTGTACGTGCCGAGGATGGAATAGTTCGTGCCGGCGCCGGAACGCAGACGCACGTCGTTGCCCTTGATGTAGCCGGTCTGGCTCGTGGAGCCGCCGCCGTTATTGGGCTTGGTCGTGGTCATATAGTCCTTGCAGACATAGCCGTCCTTGCCGCTGTAGCTGACCTTGTACCAGTTGCCGCTCTCGCCGGTGATGGTCATCTCGGTGCCGGTGTTGTACACGCCGAGGATGGAGCTGGTCGTGCTCGCGCCCGAGCGCATGCGCACGCCGGTGCCCTTGATGTAGCCGGTCTTGCTGTCGGCCCCGCCGCCGGAGACGTAGTCCGAGCGGATGTAGCCGCTCACGCCGCCGATGGTGACCTTCGACCAGCCGTTTTCCGTGCCGGTCACGGTCAGGGCCGTGCCGTTCTGGTAGGTACCGAGGATGGAATAGTTCGTGCCCGGGCCGGAGCGCATGCGCACATCGCTGCCCTTGACCGAACCGTTGGAGCCGGCCGTGCTGCCGCCGTTGGACGTCACGCCTGAGAGCGAGACATAGTCCGAGTGGACATAGCCGGCGGTGCCGTTGTAGCTGACCTTGTACCAGGCGCCGCTGACGCCGGTGACCGTCATGGTCGTGCCGGAGTTGTAGGTGCCGAGGATGGAGCTGCTCGTGCTCGCACCGGAGCGCATGCGCACGTAGCTGCCGTCGATCGTGCCGGTGCCGAAGCTGGCATCCATTTCATTGGCGCGTTTGAGGTAATCGGAAGATATGTAGCCGACGGTGCCGTTATAGACCACCGTGGCCCAGCTGCCGCTCGACTGCGAGGACACCACGACGTGGGTGCCTGCCGGGAGCGTGGAGATAATGCCGTAATTCGTTCCGGCGCCCGTTCGGAAGTTGACGGCCGTCGTCGTCGTCGCGCCGCCGTCACTCGCCGCGGAAGCCGAAACGGCCAGCGTGAGCGCGAAGAGCGCGGAAACAACGGCTGTTTTCAGAAATCGTTTCGCCATAGAATCATCCTTTGCTTAGTTATTTGCGAGCGCGCGGTCCAGCCACACAGCCGCCACGTCCATGGCGTTGTACAGGCCGTCCTTTTCTGTCTTTTTGACCACACGGTCGCGGAATTTCAGATCCGGGTCGGTGAGCTGAAGCTGCACGGAGACTCGCGTCGCCACGTCGAGGTCCTTGACCTTTTTCGTGTCGAGGATCTGCATCATAATGATGTACTTGTCGGCCATGCTGCCGTAATAGAGCAGGTTGTCTTTCCGGCGCAGCGGATGGCCTTTGTAGCACAGTTCGGTCGATTTTGCTGCCAATGAGATACACCTCCGATACCACTGTTTTCGAATTGTAACACATTTCAACCTTTTTGTCAACACCGTGCGCCCCGCGCTGTCGTTTCGGCGCGGGGACACGCGATGGGGCAAAGCGTTTGCGCGCGGCTCAGCCGGCGTCGGCATCGTCGCCGGTATCCTGCGACTGGCCGGAGAAATTGCCGAAAATGCCGGTCGGCGCGCCGATGGTCGGCGTCGGGAAGCTCTTGGTCGGCAGGTCCTTATGGATCGGGTCCATGACGAGCTTCCAGATCTGGGCGGCGGGGTTGCCGGAGAAGTTCATATACTCGGGCATGTCGTAGCCGGTCCAGACGGCGGCCACATAGTACGGCGTGAAGCCGACGAACCAGCGGTCGCAGTTATTGGTGGTCGTACCGGTCTTGCCGCCGACGGGCATGCCGGTCAGGCGGGCCTCGGTGCCGGTGCCGCTGTTGACGGCGTTGCAGAGCATATCGGCCATGTTCCACGCGGTGTTGGCCTTGAAGGCCACGATCGTGCGCGCGGGGTTTTCGAGCACGACCTCGCCGCTGGAATCCTTGACATACGAATACGTGCGGCCGTAGGTGAACACGCCGTCGTTGACGAAGGCGGAGTACGCCTGCGTCATCTCGCGGACGGTGATGCCGTGGGTGAGCTGGCCGAGGGCGAGCGGCGCGTAGTCGCAGTCGGACTCGGCAAGGCTCGTGACGCCGAGCTTGTCCTTGAGGAACTCATACGACGCGCGCGGCGTGAGCTTGTCGAGGATCTGCGCCGAGACGGTGTTGAGCGAGCGCTGCAGCGCCTCGCGGATGGTGATGACGCCGTAGTTGCCGCCGCCGGAGTTTTTCGGATACCAGCTCGTGCCGGAGAGCTTGATGTCCGCCGCATCGTTGACCTGCGTGTACTGCGTGATGAGGCCGAGCTCCATGGCCGGGCCGTAGGTCGCGATCGGCTTGATGGACGATCCGGGCGGGCGCTTGGACTGCGTGGCCCGGTTCGTGCCGAAGTTGATGGTCTTTTTGCCGGTGCCGCCGGACATGCCCTTGATCTCACCGGTGTAGGGGTCCATGATGACGATGGCGGACTCGAACTGCTGGCCGGAGGCCGACGGGCGCTGCGGCATGTTGTCGAGGTCGGTATAAACATCGTCGATCGCCTGCTGGATGCTCGCGTCATAGCAGGAATAGACCTGATAGCCGCCGGAATAGAGCAGCGTGCGCGCCGTGTCGCGGCTGACGCCCTTCTGCTCGACGAGGTCGTTGAGCACGTCGTTGATAACGGCCTCGGCATAGTAGCTGTAGATGGTCTGGGTGCTCTCTTCGGACTCGCTGCGCACGAACACGAGCTCCTGCGCCATGGCCTCGTCGTACTGCTCCTTCGAGATATAGCCCTGCTCGTACATCTGCTTGAGGATGGTCTCCTGCCGGGCCTTATTGTTCTCGCGGCTGATGAAGGGGTCGTACTTCGAGGGGTTGTTCGTGATGCCGATGATGCTCGCGCACTCGGCGAGCGTGAGGTCCTTCGGCTCCTTGCCGAAGTAGGTCTCGGCGGCGGTGTAGACGCCGTTGCACCCCTCGCCGAAGTAGACGATGTTCAGGTACCACTCCATGATTTCTTCCTTATCATAGGACTTCTCGAATTCGAGCGCCTGGAAGATCTCGAGCAGCTTGCGCTGCACGGTGATATCGTCCTGCTTGGTGAGGTTTTTGATGAGCTGCTGCGTGATGGTCGAGCCGCCGAAGTCGTTTTTCATCGACAGGAACATGTTGATGAACGCGCCGGTCGTGCGGTACCAGTCCACGCCCTTGTGCTTGTAAAAGCGCTTGTCCTCGATGGCGACGGCCGCGTGCTCCATGTCCTTGGGGATGTCGGCATAGTCGATCCAGACGCGGTTTTCCGTGCTCGAGAGGTTCGTGAGGTTCTGCCAGTTGCCGTCGGCGTCCTCATACAAAATCGAGCTCGAGAGCGAGACCGTAAAGTCCGAGAGCTGCACGTCGAGGTCCGTGGACAGGCAGTTTTTCACATAGTACGCGAAGATGCACAAAAACAGCAGCCCCGTGACGAGCACGATCAGCAGGATCGTGCCGAGCACGCGCAGGATCGCCCCCGCGACGCTCACGGTCGCATCCGCAGCCCGGGCCGCGCGCGGGGCGGATGATGATGGTTTCGGTCGTTTTGCCATAGGCAGTGACGCACCTCCCTGATGATACACATTATCGGGTCAAAAACCCGGTCGATATTCAGCGCATAAAAACGGTTAAATGATATTATAACACACGCTGTCAACCGGGGATAGTCTTTCGCGCATTTTTGTCCGGCGGGTATGAAATGCGCGCGCGTTGGACAAACTTTCCGGTGAAAGGAGCGAGGCATATGAAACGAACGCTGGCACTGACGGTCGTGACGGCGCTGTGCGCCGTGTCGCCGTTCGTCGCGGGGGCGGCGATGTCCTCCCTGCAGCAGCCGGGCGCGGACGCGCCGGCCACGTCCTACGACGGCGCGCAGGCGGAATATATCCTGCGGGATTACGAGGGCTACGTGAGCGTGTTCGCCTCCGACGCCGACCGCAAACCCCTGCAGGTGACCGGCATCGAGGTCGCCGGGCTGCGCCGCGCCGACCAGGAGCTGCTGCGCGGCGGCATCACCGTCGGCAGTCAGGAGCAGCTTTTGCTGCTGCTGGAGGATCTGGGGTCGTAAAAGGACTTGATTTTACACGCCGGATGGGGTACACTGAAACCAGAAAACGATCACGACTGGAGGATACCCCGATGAGTGAAGCATTCGGCAGCGATTATCTGACGATCGAGGACGAGGAAGGCAACGAGTTCGAGCTGGAAATTCTCAACGAGTTTGAGCTCGACGGTCAGGACTATCTCGCGGCGCTCCCCGCCGACATGGACGAGGACGACCCCGATTTCGGCATCATCCTGCTCAAGATCATGGAGGAAAACGGCGAGGAGCTCTTCGGCTCCATCGACGATGACGACGAGCTGGACAAGGTGTACAATTATTATATGGAAGAGATCTTCGCCGACGAGGACGAGGATTCTGACGGCGGCGCGGAGGAATAAGTTCCCGCGCGGCGCATAGCATAGGAATAAGTCCTGCTGTGTGCGTGGAGCACGATCGGGTGCTCGGAGCCCATTTAAACCCACATCTCTGATAAGGGATGCCAGAACTTCCGCTGCGGATTGCAGGCCTCCCGGCCGGCTGAAAGATGCCGGTTGGACGTTGGAAGCAGAGAAACAGCAGAGAGGCGACCCACCTGCCTTCTTGTGCAGGTTGTAACTGGGCTCACACGGCATTGGCGGGCTGGCCGGCAGCGAAAGCTGCCGGCTTTTTTCTTGTCTTTGACAAGAAAAAAGCCAGATCTTATCCAAGGCGGGCCTTGCCCCCTCGGGCTCCCCTGCGGCTCAAAAGCTTCGAGAACAGCGACACCGGTCGTGCGCCGTGTGCCCGCCCCGCGGCCCTTGGCTCCCTTGTGGAAAGGGAGCTGTCAGCCGTCAGGCTGACTGAGGGATTGATACGTAAAATCTCGCACCAAAGCCGGTATCTGCAGCCCCTCCGTCACGGCGCAAAGCGCCGCGCCACCTCCCCTTACACAGGGGAGGCATTGGCAGCCATTCCGGTCATGCGTCTCTCATCTGACGGGCACAACAGATGCACACCCGAAGTGCAGCCGCCGAAAAACCGGCACAATGCATTGACAAGCCCCGCCGCCGGGGCTTATCATAACCCCGGCGGCACGCACAGCGTGCCGAATTTTGTCCGAACGAAAGGAAATCCGCCATGCTCCGCTTCCAGAACGATTACTCCGAGGGCGCCCACCCGAACGTGCTGCGTGCCCTGTGCGACACGAACCTCTGCGCCACACCGGGCTACGGGCTCGACGACGACTGCCGCCGCGCGGCCGATGCCATCCGTGCCCGCTTTGCCTGCCCGGATGCCGACGTGCACTTTCTCGTCGGCGGCACGCAGACGAACCAGCTCGCCGCGGCCGCCTTTCTCCGCCCGTGGGAGGCCATGGTCGCGGCCGACACCGGCCACATCAACGTGCACGAGACCGGCGCCATCGAGGCCACCGGCCACAAGGTGATCGCCATGCCCGGCACGGACGGCAAGCTCACCCCCGCCGCCATCGCGGACGCCGCCGCACAGCACTGCGCCGCGCCGGGCGTGTACGACGAGCACATGGTGCTGCCGCGCATGGTGTACGTGTCCGACGCGACGGAGCTCGGCACCGTCTACACGAAAGCGGAGCTGACCGCCCTGCGCGCGGCGTGCGACGCGCACGGCATATACCTGTATCTCGACGGTGCGCGGCTGGCGCAGGCGCTCACGGCCGCGGGCAATGACCTGCAGCCGGAGGATCTGCCGCGGCTGTGCGATGCGTTTTACATCGGCGGCACGAAAAACGGCCTGCTCTTCGGCGAGGCGATGGTCATCGTCAACGACGCGCTCAAGCCGGGCTTCCGCCGCGCGATGAAGCGCAACGGCGCCATGCTCGCCAAGGGCCGCCTGCTCGGCGTGCAGTTCGCCGCCGCAATGGCGCACGACCTCTGGCTCGACATGGGCCGCCACGCCGATGCACAGGCGCAGCGCATCGCCGCCGCGCTCACGGACCGCAATGTGCCGATGTACGTGCCCTCGCCGACGAACCAGATCTTCCCCATCCTGTCGGACGCGCAGATCGCGCGGCTGCAGGAGCAGGTTGCGTTTTACACCAACGCCCGCGTGGACGCCACGCACCAGGCCGTACGGTTCGTGACCTCGTGGGCCACGACAGACGCGCAGGTCGACGCGCTGCTGGCCGTGCTGGCGCAGGTGCTGGACTGACCGCACGACATCGGAATACGGAAACACGCCCGACGCATCCGCGTCGGGCGTGTTTTCAACTTTACAAATGTTCCTTCTGCATCTTCGCCCAGCGGCGGGGATACTTCGGCGGCGTGGGCGCCGTCTTGCGGATGACGACGACGCTGTGCGTCACGTCCGTGCCGGGGATGGTGTAGCGCACCGTGCGCTCATACGTGCCGCCGAGCTTGCCGATGGCGCTGCGCGCCTCGTCGAGCTCCTCGGCGCAGTCCGGCCCCTTCATGGCGAGGAACACCCCGCCCGTGCGCACGAACGGCAGGCACAGCTCGCACAGCAGGTACAGCCGCGCGACCGCGCGCGAGACCGCCGCGTCGAACTGCCCGCGCAGCTCCGGCGCCTCCTCGGCGCGCGCGTGCAGGCACGTCACATCCGTGAGGCCGGTAGCAACGCAGACGTCGCCGAGAAAGCGCACGCGCTTATCGAGACTGTCGAGCAGCGTGAGCGAAATGTCCGGCTGCGCGATCTTCAGCGGCAGACCGGGAAAGCCCGCGCCGGTGCCGACGTCGATGACCGACTTGCCGGCAAGCGGCTCGACCGTCAGCAGGGCGGCCGAGTCGAGAAAATGCAGCTGTGCCACGTCCGTCTCGCCGTGGATGGCCGTCAGGTTCATGACCTTGCTGCGCTCGTCGAGCAGCGTGTAATATGTCTGAAAACGGGCCAGCGCCGCCGCGTCGAGCGGCAGGCCCAGCGCGGCAAAGCCCGCGCGCAGAAGTTCGTCCATGCTTGCCTCCAAAAATGATCGGTTGCGGCCATCTTATCACATTCTCCGGCGCGCGTCCAGTCCCGGGCGGGTGCGGGTGAGCAGGCACGCCGGGTAAAGCAGACCTCTTCCGCCGCATCCGCTTCGCTGCGCTCAGCACCTTCTCGGCAGGGAGAAGGCTTGGCGCCGGTCGAGCATGCACGGTAACGGGATCACCATGGCGCGTAACGGCACAAAAGACCGCCCGCACGGGTCTCCGTGCGGGCGGGAACACTGCCTGTGCAGCTATTATGCGTAAAAGACGTGGTCGCCGATCGTGGCCGTGTAGGTCAGGCGGCTGTTGAACCACGAGGCATTGCAGGCCGAGGGATTGATGAAATACAGGCTCTCGCCCACCGGGTCGTAGCCCTCAAAAGCGAGCTTCGCCGCGAGCTCGGCATCCTCGTCCGGCGTAAGGCTGATGCGCCCGTCGGCCGTGGGCGAAAACTGCGCCACGCCGCCGCGCCGGTCGAACACGACCTCCTTGACGCTGTTGGGGAAGCGCTCATCCGCCACGCGGTTGAGCACGACATTGCCGACCGCGATCTGCCCGTCCATGGGCTGGTTGCCGGCCTCGGCATTGATGATGTGGCTGAGCCAGTAGACATCGCGCGCGCCGTAATAGCTCTCGCCGCTCTCGAGCAGCGCCTGCTCCGACGCATCGACACGCAGGCTGGTATTGTCCGCGCTGAACGCGGCCGTGACGCCGAAGATCTTCTCCAGATCCGCCAGCGGCAGCACCACTTCCCCGTCGAGGGCATACACGCCGTCGGGCGCGTAGAAGCAGCGGCCGTTGGCCGTGTAATACGTCGCGCCGTAGGTCGCCGTGATATCCGCCCCGTCGACCGTGACGGTCTCGGTATCGCCGTCGGTGGCTGTGTCGCTCTCGAGGCCGAGCATCTCGGCGAACGCATCCGCCGGGAGCCAGACCGCATCGCCGAGCACGTAGCAGTAGCCGCCGAAGCGGTCGTCCACGTACACGGGCGTGTAGTCGCAGGTGACGGTCTCGGTGTAGTCATCGGCATCCATGCCGACGGCGACCGTGCGCACGACCGGCGATGTCGCCTGCGCGGCGGCCTGCACCGCCAGCTTCTCGTCGCGCTCGGGCGCAGCCAGGGACGCGTCCCCGCTCACGACCGCCTTTGCCGCCAGCGCGCTGCCGTCCGGTCCGGCGGCCAGCGCCGAGTTTTCACCGGCGAGCCAGAAAAATCCGCACAATAAGCCGCAAAGCAGGCAGACGATGCACATCAGCGACAGGCCCGACTTTACGGACAGGCCCGCTTTCTTGGTTCGATTCATGACGTGCAGCCTCCTTTGCTGATTCATCACAGGGCATGCGGATTTCCATCCACGCGCCCCGTTACGGATAATTATATTCATTTTTCAAACCGCACGCAATCGGCAAATTGCACAAAGCATGTTTTTAAGTTCTGAATAATATCCACAAAAAATTGCGCAAACTACAAAATATAGCGTTATGTGACGATATTCTACGCAAGAAATTGTGTTGTCTACTTTGACTAAACGCGACGATTCGACGCAAAGTGACGAAAATAAAAAGTTGCAAGTTCGCAAAAAATTCTTGCAAACTTGCATTATGTCAACTATTTTTATTATTTGAAAGAATTATGTTAATCTTTTTCCCGCCTCACAACGCCTGACGCAGCGCCTTGGCGAGCTGGTCCGGGCAGGAGGTCGGCTTGCCGCCGCAGCGCACGCCCTCCATGCGCTCGATGGCCTGCTGCACCGGCATCCCCACCAGGAGCCGCGAAATGCCCTGCAGATTGCCGCTGCACCCCCCTTGCACCTCAACCTGGCGGATAATTCCGTCCTCCACCTCCACCCGGATCAGGCGGGAGCAGACACCTTTCGGCCGGTATGTGATCGTCATGACGACGCCTCCTTCAGAATTTTTCTGCTCCCAGTATAGCAGATGCGGTGACATAATTCCACCCCCGAAACCATATATATTGTGGAGAACTTAATCGGAGGTGAGCAGATATGACGCTGCGGCAAAAATTGGCCTGTGTGGGGCTGACGGTGTTCGGCCTGCAGATCGCATCGGCCGCGGCGGGCGGCGCGCCGCTCGCGGACAGGCTGCGGCTCTGGCTCGACCCGGAGCAGCTGCTGGCGGCATCGGTGCGCATGGAGCTGGGTGCACCGCCGGTGGACGCGTCCCCCACGCCGGAGGCAGAGACGGCGCTCAGCGCGGCCACGCCCGCGCCGGAGCCGACACCGGCCCCCACCGAGGACGATGACGCCGGCGAGGACGCCCCGACCACGACGGCCGACGGGCTGCCGATCGTGGCGACGAGCATTGCGGGCGGGCTGAGCATCAAGAATGAGACGGACATCGCGGTCGACGCGGCCGCGCTGCTGCAGCAGGGCCCGGCCGTCGTGCTGCCGGCGGGCGAGCCGCAGATTCTCATCATGCACACGCACGCGAGCGAGGCCTTCACCCCCGCGGGGCGCGACCTCTACCCCGCGAGCGACACGTGCCGCACGGAGGACACCAATTATAATATCGTGCACGTGGGTGACGTGCTGGCCGGCACGCTCGAAGCCGCTGGGCTGCAGGTGCTGCACGACCGGACGATCTACGACTACCCGAGCTACACGGGCTCGTACAACCGCTCGGGCGCGGCCGTGCAGGAATATCTGAACCAATACCCGAGCCTGCGCATCGTCATCGACCTGCACCGTGATGCGCTGTGCTCGGACAGCGTGGTCTACAAGACCGTGGCCGAGCTGCCCGACGCCGCGTGCTCGCAGGTGATGCTGCTCGTGGGCACGAACGCCTCGGGCCTCTACCACCCGTACTGGGAGGAGAATCTGCGCCTGGCGGTGTACCTGCAGGACGCGGTGAATGCTGCGCACCCGACGCTCATGCGGCCGATCACGCTCGTCAACGAGCGCTACAACCAGCACCTCACGCGCGGCTCGCTCATCATCGAGGTCGGCAGCAGCGGCAACACGCTGCAGGAGGCCACACGCGCCGTGCGCCTGTTCGGCGAGAGCGCGGGGCCGGCGCTCGCCCGGCTCGTGCAGTGACCGGGCCCGACACGGTGCGACATGTTATAATAGGTATAAAACCACCCCCGGCGGGCGAGAATCTCCACAGACGGAGCTTCCGGCCAAAGGGGGTGGTTTCATGCAGGTACGCAATTACATGACGGGCGCTGCCGCCGTGACGCATCCGGATGAGCCGGTCGTCGCCGCCGCGCGGCTGATGCGCATGCGCGGCATCGGCGCGCTGCCCGTGTGCGAGGACGACGGCACGCTCGCCGGGATGCTCACCGACCGCGACATCGTGGTGCGCTGCGTCTCGTCCGGGGGCGACCCGGGCGCCGTGACCGTGCGCAGCATCATGTCGCGCGACCCCGTGACGGTCGAAGCCGGCGCGGACATCCGCCGCGCGATGGAGACCATGCGCGCAGCGCAGGTGCGCCGTCTGCCCGTGACCGAGGGCGGCAAGCTCGCGGGCATTCTCTCGATCGACGACATCGCCCGCTCGGGCAAGTGGGACATGGAGTGCGCGCAGGCGCTGTGCGGCATCACGGCCAATGTCTGCCGGCGGTGAGGTAGTGCAGCCAGCACGTGTCCAACACGCACCCTTTGGCTCCCTTGTGTCAAGGGAGCCGTCAGCCGTCAGGCTGACTGAGGGATTGATACGTTCAACCTTGCACAGCTGCCGGTATCTGCAACCCCTCCGTCGCGGCGCAGATCGCCGCGCCACCTCCCCCGCATCGCCGGAAGGCGATGCAGGATTCCATCCGAGGCGGGCCTTGCCCCTTCGGGCTCCCCCGCTGCGCTTATGCGCAAGTTTTCCCCCGCTCCGGCCGCGCGCTGTCCCGCGCGGCCGACCTTTTTGCGCATCTCCCGCACTGCACCGCGCACAAATTGCGCACAAACGCCAAAACGCAGCGCAGAAAACACAGCAGAATGCACAATCTTGAGAATCATTCGCAAAAAGGGCTTTACAAATGCGGTTTCCTGTGGTATCTTCATATCAGTAATAATTCTTGTTACTGATTTTGAAGGAGGTGCTTCGATGCCCACACGCAAAAACAGCAAAAAGCGGCAGGTCATCCTCGAAGCCCTCGCAGCGACGACCGCCCACCCCACCGCGCAGGAGCTGTATCAGCAGCTCAAGCCGGACTATCCCGACCTGAGCCTCGGTACGGTGTACCGGAACCTGAGCCTCTTCGCCGAAGAGGGCGACGCGATGAGCGTCGGCGTGTTCCGCGGGCAGGAGCGGTTCGACGCCCGCACAGAGCCCCACGCGCACCTGCACTGTGCGCAGTGCGGCCTCGTCATCGACGTGCCGCTGCCCGGTGAGCCGGAGACGCAGCTGTGTGCCCTCGCCCAGAGCGCGACGGACGCAAAGGTGCTCGGGTGCAGCATCACGTTCACGGGACTGTGCAAGACTTGTCAGCAAGCGGACAAGGGATCCGCTTCCGAATAAAACAACCAACAATCGAAATCAAAAAACATCAGGAGGAATCTGACTATGAAAAAATGGGTTTGCAGTGTCTGTGGTTACGTTTACGAAGGCGAGCAGCCGCCGGTCGAGTGCCCGGTGTGCCATGTTGACGGCTCCAAGTTCATCGAGCAGAAGGCTGAGAAGTCCTGGGCTGCCGAGCATGTCGTCGGCGTGGGCAAAGCGTTCGGTTCCGATGTTCCGGCCGACGTGCAGAAGGAGATCATCGACGGCCTGAGAGCCAACTTCGAGGGCGAGTGCTCCGAGGTCGGTATGTACCTGGCCATGGCGCGCGTGGCGCATCGCGAGGGCTATCCGGAGATCGGCCTGTACTGGGAGAAGGCCGCGCACGAGGAGGCCGAGCACGCCGCGAAGTTCGCCGAGCTCCTCGGTGAGGTCATCACCGACAGCACGAAGAAGAACCTCGAGATGCGCGTCGACGCCGAGAACGGCGCGACCGACGGCAAGTTCGAGCTCGCAAAGCTCGCCAAGCAGTATAACCTCGATGCGATCCACGACACCGTGCACGAGATGGCACGTGACGAGGCCCGCCACGGCAAGGCCTTTGAGGGTCTGCTCAAGCGCTACTTCGGCGAGTAATCACTGCAGTGGGAGATACAGCTATGAAATACGTCTGTGACATCTGCGGCTACGTCTACGACCCCGCAGCCGGCGACCCCGACAACGGCGTCGCCCCCGGCACGCCTTGGGAAGCCGTCCCCGAAGATTGGGTCTGCCCGCTGTGCGGCGTCGGCAAAGACCAGTTCAGTCCCAAAGCATAACGTGAAAACGAACAGAGGAAGCCGGGTGGCCGGCTTCCTCTGTTTTGCTTTTGCACGGGCGGATATGTATCCCATTGGGAAATTGACAACTTCCGCAGGAAATGTTACACTATGCTTGTCACATGACAGAAAATGCGGCCGCTGCGGCGGCGAAAGAGGGGGAAACACCATGAAATATTGCGCTCAGTGCGGCGCGCAGCTGGTCGATGAGGCCGTGGTCTGCCCGAAGTGCGGCTGCGCCGTGGCACCGACGAGGACCGTCGACCCGAACGCCAGCCCGAAATCGCGCCTGGTCGCGCTGCTGCTGTGCATCTTCGTCGGCGGGCTCGGCATCCACCGCTTCTACGTCGGCAAGATCGGCACGGGCGTGCTCTGGCTGCTCACGGCCGGTTGCTTCGGCATCGGCGCGCTGGTCGACCTGATCATGATCGCCTGCGGCACATTCACCGACAGCGACGGAAAGCCGGTCACCGACTGGCAGACCTGAACGCTGCACAAAAAAATCGCTCCCCGGCCGGATGGCCGGGGAGCTTTTTGCACATTTTACGGGTCGATCTCGATGATATAGCCGATCTTGCCGCTGTAGAACTGCGGGTAGCGGCCGGCGGGATCGCCGATGCAGTCGTTATAATACCAGCCGCTGTTTGTGCGCGTGATGAGCACATAGTCCTCAGCGGCGCCGTTGGTATCATGCACGGACGGCTCACCAGACGCCCAGTTGTAGACCGGGTCGACATTGTCCTTGACCCAGGCGAGCTCGCCGCTGTCGGTGCGGTGCAGGCCGATCCAGACATAGGTCAGGCCGGACTCGTCGGCCAGCTGGGCGACGCGCGTCCACTTCTCGGCGCTGTCGATCACGACGAGGTGGCCGCCCTTGGCCTCGGCCGCCGCTTCGGCGTCCGCCCAGGAGACGTCCGCCGTGACGACCTCATACGTCGGCTCCGGCTTCGGCGTCGGGGTGGGCGTGGGCGTCTCGGTCGGGACGACGGTCTCGACGGGGACGGTCGGCGTCGGGGTGGTCTGCGCCGTGGTGGGCGTGCCGAACACGCCGAGCGAGAGCAGCAGCAGCACGGCCAGCACGGCCGCGCAGATGATGAGCACGGTCAGCAGGATGCCCGCCTTGTGCGACTGGCGCTGCTCGTCCGGCTTGCGCTTTTTCGGGGCGGGACGGTAGGCCTCCGGCTTTTTCGCCGGGGCGGGGTGCTTGCGCTCCGGCTTCGGCTTGGCCGGGGTCTCCGGCTGCGCCGGCTGCTTTTCGGGGCGGAATTTATTCGGCAGCGGCTGCGCGGGCTTTTGCTCCGGCGCGGGCTGCAGCTTGACCTCCGGTTCGGGTTCGGGTTTAGCCTCCGGCGCGGTTTCCGGCTCCGGTTTGGTCTCTTCCGGCTTCGGCTCGGCTTCTTCCGGCTTCTCCGGCGCAGCTTCCGTCGGCGCGGTCTCCGGCGCTGCCGGGACTTCCTCGGCCGCAGGCTCCTCAACGGCAGCTTCCTCAGCCGGGGTCTCCTCGGCGGCAGGTTCCTCCGCCGGGGTCTCCGGCTCCGGCTCCGGCGCGGCTACCTCCTCGGTGAGGATGGCGAGCATCATGCGCTCGACCTCGCTGAGCTCCTGCTCCGGCTTATGGAACATCTCCTGCGCGGTCGGCACGCTGCGGCGCCGCTCGGCGTCATACTGCTCGAGCGCGGCGCACAGCTCCGCCGGCGCGGCGTAGCGATCGTCCGGCTTGCACTGCGTGGCGCGCGCGATGATCTCCGCGAGGCCGCGGCCGGCCTTGCGCGCCGGGGGCAGCGGCTCGCCGTTCATGCGGCGGCGCAGCGCGGCGGCCTGATCCTCGGGCTGCGCGGCCCGGTCGTCCGGGTAAAACGGCAAACGGCCGCCCGACACGCCCGCATACAGCAGCAGGCCGAGCGAATACACATCAGCCGAGGCGTCGAGCGTGCCGCTCCAGAACACCTCGGGCGCCATGAACTCCAGCTCCTCGGTCGTCCAGTCCTTCGTGTCCGTGCGGGCGGGCGCACCGAGTCCGACCGTGCCGTCTGCGGCGCGGCTGATGTTGTCCGGGCGGATGCCGCCGTGATATGTCCCACGCTCCGTCAGGATGCGGCACAGCGCCTCGGCCAGCGCGGTCAGCTCCGCGCGCGAGAGCGTCTGCAGCCGGTCACCGAGCAGGCAGGCGGGATCCAATGCGTGTTTGTCCATGTGATACGCACCTCTTTATGTCCGTGTTGGCATGTTTACATAACTTTATAAATAGTAACACACTTATGCCGTCAAGTCAATTCAATCTGACGCGCCGGGCGCGGGTTTGTTCCGCCCGAGGCGGCCGAACCAGCGGAACGTCATCGGCCAGATGCCGGCGGCGAAGACGACCATGAGCGCATAGCGGATGAGGTTGGCGATGTTGTGCCCGCCGCACAGCGCGAGCAGCGGCGCCTTGAGCACGGCGCGCAGGCCGATCGTGACGGCAAGACCCAGCACGGCCTTGAGCACCTGCGCCCACCAGACGGCGCGCACGTCAAAGTGCACGTACCGCCGGTCGAGCCAGTACGAAAACGTCATGCCCAGCACCGCGCCGAGCAGCGTGTAGGCGTTCTTGCGGCCGGAGGCGAGGTTGGCGGCGTCCACGTCCGCGGGAAACGGCCAGAGCTCGGCAAAGAGCAGATACGCAAGGTCCAGCACGGCCATGGCGCCGAAGAGCCAGTAGAGCCGGTCCGGGTGGCTGTCAATGTCGCGAAAGAGCGGGTAGAGCGCGAACACCAGCACGAGCCCGATGCCGAACGACACGCCGACATCCAGCGGCGTGTGCACGCCGAGGTACATGCGCGAAAACGCCGTGAGCACGATCACCACGGCGCAGACCACACGCAGCCACGTCCACTTGGTCCAGCGGCCGAGGCAGCCGAAGGAGGCAAAGACATTCTGCGTGTGCCCGCTCGGGAACGAGTAGCCGGTGGCCTCGGCCCGGGCGCTCTCGACGATCTGAAAATTCGGGTCCTTCACCCACGGGCGCGGGATGCGGAACACCAGCTTGAGAAACTGGTTGACGATCGTGCCGACGAAGCCGACCGTGAGCATATAGTACCCGCAGGACTTGCTCACGCACCAGAACACGACGATGGCGACGGCCATGAACACGATCTCGCCGCCGCAGTTGGTGAGCGCGCCGAGCACCGTGTCCAAAAACGGTGTGCGCAGCTTTGCCAGTGCATAAAGTAACTGCATGAAACGGTTCTCCCCTCTGTGTCTGTCTGCCGTCATTATAGCAAAGCGCGCCGCCGGATTCAACCGCAAAGGAAATTGACAGCGGCGGATGACGATGGTAGGATAAGAACACAATATGATATATGGAGGCATGTCCCATGGACAACGAAAAAACCATCCGCGCGCTGGCCGGCCGCGGCTTCGCCGTGCGGCACTTCGCCACGGCAGGCGAGGCGGCGGACTATCTCGACGGCGCGATCGACGGCACCACCGTCGGCATCGGCGGCAGCAAGACCATCGACCAGATCGGCCTGTACGACCGGCTCACCAAGCACAACACCGTCTGGTGGCACTGGCGCACGCCGGGCTTTGACACGCTCGACCATGCGCTGACTGCGCCCGTGTACCTCACCAGCGCCAACGCCATCACGGAAGACGGCCAGATCCTCAACATCGACGGCCGCGGCAACCGCCTCGCCGCCATGGTCTACGGCATCGGCAAGACGGTGTACATCGTCGCGGGCACGAACAAGATCTGCCCGGACTTTGACAGCGCGCTCTCCCGCGCGCGCAACACCGCCGCCGTGCAGAACATGCAGCGCTTTGACGGCGACCAGCCGTGCCACACGGCCGGCCGCTGCCTCGACTGCCGCAGCAAGAGCCGCGGCTGCAACGCGCTGCTCGTGCTCTGGGGACAGATGATGGACATGGCCAAGGTCGAGGTCGTGCTCATCGACGAGCCGCTCGGCCTGTAAGGAGGAGATCCCATGAAAATTTTCAAGCGCATCAAGTGGAGCTACGTCGTGCTCAGCGCGATGTTTTTGCTGCTCGGCATCTATCTCGTCGTCAACCCCGAGACGTCGCTGATCATGATCTGCCGCATCCTCGGCGCGGCCATGGCTGTGTTCGGCGTGATGAAGATCGTGCTCTATTTCATCCGCGAGGTCGAGGGCGTGGCCATCCGGTTCGACTTTGCAGTCGGCCTGTTCTGCATCATCCTCGGCGCGCTCATGCTCTGGCGCGCGCCGGCGCTCACGGACATTCTCTCGGTCGTGATCGGTCTGCTCGTGCTCGTCGACAGCGTGTTTAAGCTGCAGGTCGCCGTCGATTCGCGGCGCATGGGCGCGCACTCGTGGTGGGTCACGCTCGTGTGCACGGTCGTGTGCCTGGTGCTGGGCATCCTGCTGGTGTTCAACCCCTTTGACGGCAAGCAGGTGCTCACGATCATGATGGGCGTGTCGCTCATCGTCGACGGCGTGCAGAACCTGTGCACCGTCGTGTATGCCGCCGTCTTTGTCAAGGACGTGAAAAACGCCGTGCACGACTTCGTGGACGACGCCACCGCCGTCGAGACGACCGGCGAGGTCATCGGCGAGGACGACGCCGGGTCCAAGCCCGACGAAGGGCCGAAGGCACCGTGAAACATTAAATTCTGCTCAATTTTGCCGGACGCGGGAATTTCTCCGCGTCCGGCTCTTTACTTTTCCGGTGCTTTGGTGTAAAAAAGATAGGAAAATGTATGCAAATCGAAGAAGTAAGGGGGAGCTTCCGATGCTGGAGCAGAATTTTCAGAGCGTGTACGAGAAGTTCAAGCTGCAATTTTTCCGCCGCCTGTTTTCGCAGGTGCGCGAGCGCGAGGGCTCACTGAGCGCGATGGAGGCGTTCTCCGTCGAGGTCATCCACGAGCTCGACGCGCCGACCATCGGTCAGTTTGCGGACTTTCTCGGCATCTCGCAGTCCAACGCGACCTATAAGGTCAACAGCCTCATCCGCAAGGGGTACATCGTCAAGGAGAACTCCGACACCGACCGGCGGGAATATCACCTGAAGCTGTCGGACAAGTTCTACTGCTACAATGGCCTCATGCAGAGCTACATCGACACGGTGATGGCGCGCATCCAGGAGCGGTTCACGGCCGAGGAGCTGGCGACGTTCGAGCACGTGCTGGCCGTCATGAGCGACGAGCTGATGCCCGAGTGCGACGTGCCGAAAAAGTGACCACACGCCCGGAAAACCGGCGGCAGCCAAGTTTGGCTGCCGCCGGTTTTTGCTTGCGGGGGGCAGCCCATCCCAAAGTGCCCGAGGGGAAAAGCCCGCCTCGTATGAGATACAGCCATCGCCTTCTGGCGATGCCTCCCCTGTGTAAGGGGAGGTGGCAAAATCGAAGATTTTTGACGGAGGGATTGCAGATACCGGCTGCGGTGCGAATTTGGACGTGTCAATCCCTCAGTCAGCCTTACGGCTGTCAGCTCCCTTTCCACAAGGGAGCCGGGGGTGCGGGACGGACACACGGCGCACCACCGGAATTGCTGCGCACTTTCTAAGCCTTCCCCTTGCGGGGAAGGCTTTGGCAGAGGCAGTCCCGGTCGAGCGGAAGCGCAAAGCCGCATCGCCTGCGCGCGTGACAGCAGGGACTCCCCTCCGTTTTCTTGTATTTGCGGGCAAAGTGTGGTTTAATAAGGAAAGAAACGATAGAAACGGAGCATCGCCATGACGATCGCAGTCATCGGCGCGGGCGCGTCCGGCATGATGGCCGCGCTGACCGCCGCCGAGCAACCCGAAAATGAGATCCTGCTCTTCGAGCGCCAGGCGCGCGTGGGGCGCAAGCTCGCCGTGACCGGCAACGGCCGCTGCAACCTGACGAATACCGGCGCCGCGCCCGAAAACTATCACGGCGCGCAGCCGGACTTTGCCGCGCCGGCGCTCGCGGCCTTCCCGCCCGCGGCGGCGCTGGACTGGTTCGCCGCGCACGGGCTCATGACCGTGACGGAGCCGGGCGGGCGCGTATACCCGCTCTCGAACGCGGCCAACAGCGTCGTGGACGTGCTGCGCTTCGCGCTCACGCGGCCGAACATCACCCTGCGCGCGGGCGCGGCCGTGACGGCCGTGCGCCGGCAGGGGCGCGGCTTTGTCATCGAGACGGAGGATGCGGCCATCCCTGCCGATCGCGTCATCATTGCATGCGGCGGCGCGGCCGGGGCGAAGGCCGGCGGCGTGCGCGACGGGTATGCCCTGCTGCAGAGTCTCGGCCACCGGCGCACGGCGCTGCACCCCGCGCTCGTGCAGCTGACGACCGACCCCACTTATCCCCGTGCGCTCAAGGGCGTGCGCGCCGACGCGCGCGTGACGCTCACGCGCGGCCGGGCCATCCTCGCGCGCAGCGCGGGCGAGGTGCAGTTCACGGAAAAGGGTGTGTCCGGCCCGGCGATCTTTGAAATTTCCCGCGCGGCGAGCTGCGGCGGCGAGGGCCAGACCGTGACGCTCGACCTGCTGCGCGAACACGGCGCGCAGGACTGCCTCGCGTTTTTGCAGGCGCGGCGGGAGACCGCGCCCGCCCTCCCCTGCGAGGAGGTGCTGACCGGCACGGTGCACAACCGCGTGGGCAGGATGCTGCTGCGCTATGCCGCCGTCCCCGGCGGGCGGCCGCTCGGCGACGTGACGGACCAGGAGCTCAAAGCGCTCGTGCGCGCAGCAAAGGGCTTCGCGCTGCCGGTGCGCGGCACGGAGGGCTTCGAGAGCGCGCAGGTCACGGCCGGCGGCATGCGCACGGCCGAATTTGACCCCGCGACGATGGAGAGCCTTCTCGTGCCGGGGCTGTACGCCTGCGGCGAGGTGCTGGACATCGACGGCGACTGCGGCGGCTACAACCTGCAGTGGGCGTGGGCCAGCGGCCGCGCGGCCGGGAGGGCGTGCCGATGATCGCAATTTCGAACCTGAAGCTCGCCCCCGGCGCGGACGAGGCGCAGCTGCGCTCCCTTGCCGCCGTGGCGCTGAACGTGCCGCCGCAGGACATCACCGCCCTGCGCATCCGCAAAAAGTCGCTCGATGCGCGCCGGAAGGACGACATTCACTATGTTTACACCGTGGGCGTGACCGTGCGCGGGGACGAGCGGAAGCTCGTCCGCCGCTGCCGCGGCGCCGCCGTCGTGCAGGACAAGACCTACCCCATCCCGCACATCGCGCCGCCGGAGACGCGCCCCGTGATCGTGGGCTTCGGCCCTGCGGGGATGTTCGCGGCGCTGCTGCTCGCGCGCGCGGGCGCACGGCCCATCGTGCTCGAGCGCGGGCCGGACGCGCAGACGCGCAGCGCGCAGATCGCGGCGTTTCGCGCGGGCGGGCCGTTCGACCCGGAGTGCAACGTGCAGTTCGGCGAGGGCGGCGCGGGCACATTCTCCGACGGCAAGCTCAACACCGGCACGCACGACGCGCGCATCGGCTTCGTGCTCGCGGAGTTCGCGGCGCACGGCGCGCCGGAGCACATCACCTACGACGCCAAGCCCCACATCGGCACGGACGTGCTCGTCGAGGTCGTGCAGAACCTCCGGCGCGAGATCATCGACCGCGGCGGCGAGGTGCGCTTCGGCCACCGCGTGACGGGGCTGTCCACGGAGGGCGGACATATCGCGGCGCTGACCGTGGCCGGGCCGGCCGGCGGCTACACGCTCCCGGCGCGGCAGGTCATTCTCGCGATCGGCCACAGCGCGCGCGACACGTTTGAAATGCTGCACGCGCAGGGCGTGCCGATGGAGCCGAAGCCGTTTTCCATGGGCGTGCGCATCGAGCACCGGCAAAAAGACATCAATGCCGCGCAGTACGGCGCGGCGGCGGAGCGTCTGCCGGCGGCGGACTATTCCCTCTCCTGCCACCTGCCGGACGGGTCGAGCGCGTACACGTTCTGCATGTGCCCGGGCGGCGAGGTGTTCGCCGCCGCGTCGGAGGCGGGCGGCGTGTGCACCAACGGCATGAGCAGCTCCCGCCGCGACGGGGAAAACGCCAACGCCGCCGTGCTCGTGACGCTGCGGCCGGAGGATTTTCCGGACCAGAGCACCCTCGGCGGCATGTACTGGCAGCGCAGCATCGAGCAGCGCGCCTATGCGTGCGGCGGCGGCGATTACCACGCCCCGGCGCAGCTGGCGGGCGACTTTCTCGCCGGGCGCGCGAGCACCGGCCCCGGCCGCGTGCAGCCGACGTACCGCCCCGGCGTGACGTGGTGCGACCTGCACGACGTGCTGCCCAAGCGCATCACGGACACGCTCACGCAGGCGCTGCCCGCCTTCGGCAAAAAGCTGCGCGGCTTTGACGACCCGGACGCCGTGCTCACCGCGCCCGAGACCCGCTCGAGCAGCCCCGTGCGCATCGTGCGCGGGCCCGATCGGTGCAGCACCGGCGTGCCCGGGCTCTACCCCTGCGGCGAGGGCGCGGGCTACGCCGGCGGCATCACGAGCGCCGCCGTGGACGGGCTGCGCTGCGCCGAGAGCGTGATCCGGGCGCTCCAAAACGAGGCATGACCTGTGCCGAACGGCACATCCTAATATCTATAAGGAGGTTTCCACAATGAAAAACGAAGCGTTTGCACCCACGCCGGAGCTGCTGGCCAAGATGGACGCCTGGTGGCGCGCGGCGAACTATCTGTCCGCCTGCCAGCTCTACCTGCTCGACGACCCGCTGCTGCGCCGGCGGCTGACCGAGCGCGACATCAAGAAGAAGATCGTCGGCCACTGGGGCACCGTACCCGGCCAGAACTTCATCTACACGCACCTCAACCGCGTCATCAACGAATACGACCTCGACATGATCTATCTCTCCGGCCCCGGTCACGGCGGCAACGCCATGGTCGCGCAGGACTATCTCGACGGCTCGTACACCGACGTATACCCGAACATCACGCGCGACGCGGCCGGCATGCAGCGCCTGTTCAAGCAGTTTTCGTTCCCCGGCGGCATCCCGAGCCATGTCGCGCCCGAGACGCCGGGTTCCATCCACGAGGGCGGCGAGCTGGGCTACTCGCTCGCGCACGCCTTCGGCGCCGTGATGGATAACCCCGACCTGATCGCCGCCTGCGTCGTCGGCGACGGCGAGGCCGAGACCGGCCCGCTCGCCACCGCGTGGCACGGCAACAAGTTCGTCAACCCCATCACGGACGGCGCGGTGCTGCCGATTCTGCACCTCAACGGCTTCAAGATCGCCAACCCAACGCTCTTTTCCCGCATCAGCCACGAGGAGCTCGAGATGTTCTTCCGCGGCTGCGGGTGGGAGCCGCGCTTCGTCGAGGGCGACGACCCCGCCGAGATGCACGCGAAAATGGCCGAGACGATGGACTGGGCCATCGAGGAGATCCACGCCATCCAGCAGCACGCGCGCACCGCGCACGACACCACGCGTCCCTACTGGCCGATGATCGTGTTCCGCGCGCCGAAGGGCTGGACCGGCCCCAAGGAAGTGGACGGCAAGCAGGTGGAGGGGTCGTTCCGCGCGCACCAGGTGCCGATCGCGATGGACAAGCCTGAGCACCTCGTGCAGCTCGAGGAGTGGCTGCGCAGCTACCACCCCGAGGAGCTCTTTGATGACAACGGCACGCTCATCCCCGAGCTGCAGGCGCTCGCGCCGAAGGGGCAGCGCCGCATGGGCGCAAATCCTCACGCCAACGGCGGATTGCTGCTGCGCGAGCTGCGCATGCCGGACTTCCGCACGTATGAGCAGCCCGTGCCGGCGCCCGGCGCCGTCGAGGCGCAGGACATGACCGTGCTCGGCGCGTTCGTGCGCGATATCATGCGCGAGAACATGGACGCGCGCAACTTCCGCATCTTCGCCCCCGACGAGACGGCCTCCAACCGCCTGAGCCCGGTGTTCGAGGTCACGGGCCGCCGCTGGGTCGCCGAGGCGACGGACAACGACGAGTTCCTCGACCCGGACGGCCGCGTCATGGACTCCATGCTCTCGGAGCACATGTGCGAGGGCTGGCTCGAGGGCTACCTGCTCACCGGCCGCCACGGCTTTTTCAACAGCTACGAGGCCTTCATCCGCATCGTGGACTCCATGGTCGCGCAGCACGCCAAGTGGCTGAAAGTCTGCAACCAGCTGCCCTGGCGGCAGGACATCGCCTCGCTCAACTATGTGCTCGCCTCGAACGTGTGGCAGCAGGACCACAACGGCTTCACGCACCAGGACCCGGGCTTCCTCGACCACGTGTCGAATAAGAAGGCCGACGTCGTGCGCATCTATCTGCCGCCGGACGCAAACTGCCTGCTCAGCTGCTTTGACCACTGCATCCGCAGCCGGAACTATATCAACGTCATCGTGGCCTCCAAGCATCCGCGGCCGCAGTGGCTGACCATGGAGCAGGCCGTGCGCCACTGCACGCAGGGCGTGAGCATCTGGGAGTGGGCCAGCAGCGACCAGGGCGCGGAGCCCGACGTCGTCATGGCCTGCTGCGGCGACACGCCCACGCTCGAGACGCTCGCCGCCGTGACCATCCTGCGCGAGAAGCTGCCGGAGGTGCGCGTGCGCGTCGTGAACGTGGTCGACCTGATGAAGCTGCAGCCGCATTCGGATCACCCGCACGGCCTCACGGACGAGGACTACGACCTCATCTTCACGAAGGACAAGCCCGTCATCTTCGCCTTCCACGGCTACCCGAAGCTCATCCACGAGCTGACGTACACCCGCCACAACCAGAACATGTTCGTCTGCGGCTACGTCGAGGAGGGCACGATCACGACGCCGTTTGACATGCGCGTGCTCAACGAGCTTGACCGCTTCCACCTCGTCATCGACGTCATCAAGCGCCTGCCCCAGCTCGGCAACCGCGGCGCCTACGCCGTGCAGCAGATGCGCGACAAGCTCGTCGAGCACCGGCAGTATATCGCCGCGCACGGCGTCGACCTGCCCGAGATCGCCAACTGGCAGTGGACCGGCAGCACCAGCGCCGCCACGAGCTCCGAGCGCTGAGCGCGCACCTTCGCGCAGTCCCGCCGCGCCCGCATCCCCCAAAACCGCACACCGCCGCCTGCCCCGTTCGGGGCGGGCGGTTTCCTTTCTTTTGCAGCTATTTTCTTTTTCTTCCTTTTTTGCGGCGGCACAGTTTGTGCATTTTGGCGCGTTTTTGCATGACAGTCCTGCAGGCTACGGTACTTTCGTTGAAAAAAGTTCCGCAATTTTTGTGCAAAGTGACAGTTTTCGGCCATTTCCTATGTTAAAATTTAGATTTTTCGTTTCTCCCTTGTGGAAAATATGCAATTCCGCTATAATAGGGCCTTGAGGTGATTTTCATGTTCAAAATCGTCAATAACGAAAGATTATCTGACAATATGTTCCGCGTCACGTTCGAGGCCCCGCTCGTCGCCCGCAAGGCACAGCCGGGTCAGTTCCTGATGTTCCGCGTCGACGAGTTCGGCGAGCGCATGCCCATCACGATCTCTTCCTACGATCGTGAGGCCGGCACCGTGTCGGTCATCATGCAGCGCGTCGGCAGCACGACGGCCCTGCTCGCCAGCAAGAAGGCCGGCGACTATGTGGCCGACGTCGTCGGCCCGCTCGGCAACCCCGCCGAGTTTGACGACATGCACAAGGTCGTGGTCGTCGGCGGCGGCTCCGGCTGCGCCATCGCGTGGCCGCAGGCCAAGGAGGCGCACCGCCTCGGCTGCGAGGTTGACATCATCGCGGGCTTCCGCACCAAGGGCATCGTCGTGCTCGAGGAGGAGATGCGTGCCTGCTGCGATCATCTGTACATGATGACCGACGACGGCACCTACGGCGAGAAGGGCTTCACGACCGTCAAGCTCAAGGAGCTGCTCGAGAAGGCCAAGGCCGAGGGTAAGCAGTACGACCACTGCATCTGCATCGGCCCGCTGCCGATGATGAAGTTCGTCTGCCAGATCACGAAGGAATACGGCGTGGCCACGATGGTCGACATGAACTGCATCATGATCGACGGCTCCGGCATGTGCGGCGGCTGCCGCCTGACCGTGGACGGCAAGATGAAGTTCACCTGCGTCGACGGTCCGGAGTTCGACGGCCACCTCGTCGATTTCGACGAGGCGATCGCCCGTTCCAAGGTCTATGAGGCACAGGAGCAGAAGGTGTTCGAGCGCCGCCACCACTACTGCAATCTGCAGGCCATGGCCGACGCCGAGGAAGCCGCGCAGAAGAAGGAGGAGAAGTGATCATGGCGAATATGTCTCCCAAAAAGAATCCGATCCCGGAGCAGGACCCGAACGTCCGCAACAAGAATTTTGAAGAAGTCGCGCTTGGCTACACCGTCGAGATGGCGGTCGATGAGGCCAACCGCTGCCTGAATTGCCCGCGCCCCGCCTGCATGCAGGGCTGCCCGGTCAATGTCAAGATCCCGCAGTTCATCGCCCGCGTCCGCGAGCAGGACTTCAAGGGCGCTTACCACAAGATCCTTGAGGACAGCTCCCTGCCCGCCATCTGCGGCCGTGTCTGCCCGCAGGAGAAGCAGTGCGAGAGCAAGTGCGTGCGCGGCATCAAGGGCGAGCCCGTCGGCATCGGCCGTCTGGAGCGCTTCGTCGCCGACTGGAACCGCGAAAACGCCGACGAGATGCCCGAGAAGATCGCCACCAACGGCCACCGCGTCGCGGTCATCGGCTCCGGCCCGTCCGGTCTCGCCTGCGCGAGCGACCTGGCCAAGCTCGGCTATGACGTGACCGTCTATGAGCACTTCCACAAGGCCGGCGGCGTGCTGGCTTACGGCATCCCCGAGTTCCGTCTGCCGAAGGCCATCGTGCAGAAGGAGATCGACAAGCTCGTGGCCATGGGCGTCAACATCGTGTGCGACGCGACCATCGGCAAGTGCATGAGCATCGACGAGCTGCTCGGCAAGGACGAGGAGAAGCTCCTCGGCGACGACAAGTACGAGGCCGTGTTCATCGGCTCCGGCGCCGGTCTGCCGAAGTTCCAGAACATCCCGGGCCTGAGCTACTGCGGCGTGTTCTCCGCCAACGAGTTCCTCACCCGCATCAACCTGATGCACGCGTATGACGAGCGCTACGACACCCCGCTCATGCCCATCCACGTGACGGCCGTCGTCGGCGCCGGCAACGTCGCCATGGACGCCGCGCGCTGCGCCAAGCGTCTGGGCGCGGACGTGACGGTCGTGTACCGCCGCGGCGAGGAGGAGATCCCCGCCCGCAAGGAAGAGTACGAGCACGCGAAGGAAGAGGGCATCAACTTCCACCTGCTGTGCAACCCCGTCGAGATCCTGGCCGACGACAAGGGCTGGGTCCGCGGCCTCAAGTGCATCCGCATGGAGCTCGGCGAGCCCGACGAGAAGGGCCGCCGCCGTCCGATCGAAGTGCCGGGCAGCGAGTTTGAGATGGCCTGCGACTCCGTCATCATGGCGCTGGGCACCTCCCCCAACCCGCTGCTGCGCAAGGCGACGCCGGACCTCGAGTACAGCGATCGCGGCGGCATCGTCGTCAAGGACGACACCGTGACCACCATGAAGGACGGCGTGTTCGCCGGCGGCGACGCCGTCACCGGTGCGGCCACCGTCATCAAGGCGATGGGCGCCGGCAAGAAGGCCGCCGCTGCCATCGACGCGTACATCCGGAGCAAATAAGTGCATACATAAGGTCAGCGGGCATCCATCGGATGCCCGCTGATTGGTTTTCAGATAAAAAGCCTTCCCTGATCAGGGAAGGCTTTTCGTTTCCGTCGTTTATGCCTGCGCGGGGAGATTGAGCACAAGGGCCAAAAACTCCAGCGGCTCGGGGCCGTCGTTGCGCAGGAAATGACTTTCGCCGTCGCCCGTGAAGGTCACGGTGCCGGCGTCCACGGTCGTCGTCTCGCCGTTGCTGCGGTAAGTGCCGTGCCCGGAGAGGAAATAATACACTTCATAGTTGCCGTGGTGGGTGTGCTCGCCGACTTCGCAGCCGGGCTGCAGCACCATGCGGGCGCAGACCGTTCCGGCGCCGAGCATCTCCTCCGGGGAGAGGAGCGCATAGCGCTCAAGGTGGCCGGCGCCGCCCTTGAGGTGCTCAAGGCGCTCGGGCGTGTCGGGGAGCTTGCGGATGAATGCCATAGAGATCAGCCTCCTGTTTCGTTTCTGCTCTATTCGTAGCACACGGCCGCGAAAATTGCAACCGTTTTTCACGCGGAGGCCGGTAGGGATCGCGTTTAAATATAAAAAATCCACGCACATGGCGTGGCGTCATCCGGCTCTATGGCTTCTCACTTGCTGCTGGGCTGCCAGCTGCTGTCCGAGAAGATCAGATCGTCCAGGTCCTGGACTTGATTGGTACGCATAACGTTATCACGCTCCTTTCTTTTTCAGTTGTTTTTAGTCTAACAGAAAAAATGCAAGATTTCAAGCGGTGGTTTTCACAATTTACCTAGAATTTACCTAGAATTTTGCAGCAAAACGCACAAATCCGGGGCGCTTCCTGCAGGAAACGCCCCGGGGAGATTCATTTGTACAGGTCGAGGAACTCCTCGAGGCAGAGGCCGTTGCCCATGATGTAGGCGGCCGCCTCCCTGCCGACGTAGCGGAAGTGCCACGGCTCGTACATGACGCCGGTGATGTCCTGCTTGTCGGCGGGATAGCGCAGGATGAAACCGTAGTCCTGGCAGTGGGCGTACATCCACTGGTAGAGCGCGGTCTTTTCGAGTGCCTGCGTCTTGACCTCGTAGAACTTGTCCGTAATGTCGGCGCACAGGCCGAGCTGATGCTCGCTCGTGCCGGGGCGGTTGACGATGCGGGCGGCCGCAGCCTCATCCCCGCCGCACTGGCTGACCTTGCGGTTGAACAGATACGTCTGCTCGTTATAGCTGCGGTACGCGCTCGACAGGCACACGCTCAGCCCCTCGGCGCGCGCTGCGGCGATGAAATCCTTGAGCGCGTCCACGGCGCGGGCGTCAAAGTACCGGCCGCCCTCGAGCTCGGCCAGATCCTCCGGCACGGCCTCGCCGATGGAATGCTGCGCGTTGACGAGCGTGAGCTCCCAGCTGCCGGTGTTGACCTTCGGCAGGCCGTTGTCCGGCTCGGGCGTGGGGGTGGGCGCGACAGTCGCAGCCGGGGTCGGCGTGGCGGCGGCGGACTGCGCCGGGGCATTCATCGGCGGCAGCACGCGCAGCGCGATGACCACGGCCAGCGCCAGCACGAGCGCGACGCACAAGACGGTTTTGAGAGCTTTTCGCATATCCCCACATCCTCGGTGACAGGTTTCGGCACAAAGTGACCGAAAATATGGTATCACGTTTCCGGCGGCGGGTCAATCCCAAAACCGCGGTGCGCTATTCTCCAATATAGGTGAAGCGGCGGACGGTCCGCCCGTCGCGCTCGATCTCCTCATCCCACATGGCGGCGGGGCGCACCCAGATGCCCCGCTCCCCGTAGAGCGCGCGGTAGACGACCATCGGCTCCAATGTCTCCGAGTGCGTGGCGACAAAGAGCAGCTCGTATTCCTTCCCCTTGAAGTGCCGGTAGCGGCCGGGGCGGAGCGTCTGCGCCGCGCTCATGCGTTCTCCTCCGGCAGGCCGAAGCTCTGAATGAGCAGGCGCGTGAGCGCGTGCGCCCCCTCGCGCGTGAGCATGATGCTCGCGACCTCGCCGACCGTCTTTTCCGGCATGTCGATCAGGCCCTTGGGCTGGGGCGTGTAATTGTGCTGCATATACATGTGGTAAAAGCTCAGCGAGCACTCCGAGCGGTTGTCATTGACCGAGACGTTGAACACATTGGCAAACTGGGGCTTCATGACGGGCACCTCCTGCAGATTTCCTGCGCCCATTATACCACAGCGGTGATGGAAACGGGTGGTCAATTTTTGCACATTTTCGGGGAAGATGTTCAAAATCTATTGCGATATCGGACAATGTCCTGTATAATGTGTCTACCAGTATGCGACTTTATTCACATGGAGGGGAGAGCCGTTTGAAAGACCTGACCTATCTTTACGAATTTGAAAAGCTGCTCGAGAGCGCGAACAACCCGCTCGTGCAGCAGGCGTGTGCCGAGGGGAAGCACGCGCTGGCCTACACCTGCTACCACATGCCGGAGGTGCTGCTCAACACCGGCGACTGCTTCTCGGTGCGTCTGCGCGCGCCGCTGACGGGGTCGCTGGACATCTCGTCGTACTACATGTCGAACTTCATCTGCGACTACTGCAAGTCGCTGCTCGAGCGCGGCATCGAGGGGGGCTATAACTTCCTGTCCGCCCTGCTGGCGACGGAGACCTGCTCGGAGATGAACCGCGCGCTCGAGCACTTCGAGCTGCTGCACCTCGTGGACAATGAGCAGTTTTTCGTCACCTTCCTCGACATGCCCTTCAAGGTCACGGACAATACCGTGCGCCACTATGTCGACCAGCTCCGGCGCAAGGTGCTCGAGCCGCTGCACGAGGTCTACGGCGTGGACGTGTCGGACGACGCGCTGCGCAAGGCTGTGGCCGAGCACAACGAGGTCTGCCGCATCCTGACCGAGATCGGCCAGTTCCGCAAGGAGGAAAACCCGCGCATCACGGGCTATGAGTACCACATCCTCAACCTTGTGAGCTACTGCTGCCCGAAGTACCTCATCGTTGATAAGCTCCGCGAGACGCTCGAGGAGCTGCGGCACCGCGAGCCCGACGCCAAGCCGAACTTCCGCGTGAAGATCGCCGTCGTCGGCAGCGAGATCGACGACCCCGGCTTCACCAAGCTCGTGGAGGAGGCGGGCGCGCTCGTCGTGGTCGACCGCTTCTGCTTCGGCTCCAAGCCCGGCCGCGAGGAGATCCACCTCGACCCCGACCTGCCGGTGCTCGAGAGCATTGCCCGGCACTACCTCACCACGAGCCAGTGCCCGCGCTACATGCAGCGCGAAAAGGTGGAGGGCCGCTGGCAGCTTGTGCGCGACCTGTGCGAGGAGTATCACGCGCAGGGCGTGCTGTACGAACAGCTCAAGTTCTGCGAGTACTGGGGCTATGAGCGCGCGCTGGCGAGCCACGTCATCACGCACGACTACGGCATCCCGTCCGTCGCGGTCGACCGGCAGAACGCCACCGGCGGCAACGGCCAGCTGCGCACGCGCGTGCAGGCATTCGTCGAGAGTCTGGAGATCAAGCAGCTCCAGGCGCAGAGAGGAGGCATGTGACCATGGCTGACAAGGAAAAGCGCTCCCTGCGGGAGTTTCTCCGCCACATCAATGACTATACATACCGCTTCAATCCCGAGAAGGGACAATTTCGCTACCGTGAGCTGCGCGGCGTGCGCGACACGGCGTTCGATTTCTATATGTGGCTCAAGTGCTGGAAGGACATGGTCGTCTTTGTGGCCAAGTGCCCGGTGTCGGCCGTGCGCGCGCTGTTTCGCTACCAGTGGTTTGCGACCTATCTGACCTACCCGAACTTTGTCGACCGCGGCACGCTCGGCATGCGCGGCAATCAGCTGCGCATGGCCCGGGCGCAATACGACCGCATCGTGAAAAAGGCCACCGACCTGCTGCGCATCTCGTTCGTGGCCGACGAGCACTTCCACCCCGGCAACAAACTGTCGAAGAAGGTCGTGCTCTTTGACGAGCTCGTCCCGGGTGAGATCATGGCCGGTTTCCCGAACCTCATCTACCTGCCGGCGCAGGTGCTGCCGGTGTTTCTGTGCTCCATCCTCGACCAGCAGATCACGCCGCCGTACCTCGACGCGGCCGAAAACTTCGGCATCCCGGCCGACGTCTGCCCCCTGCCCTCGGCCGAGGCCGGCTGCGCCCTGCGCGACGAGTATCCCAAGGTCGGCACGTGCTTTGTCGCCTGCAACATGCCGTGCGACGGCAGCGTCGCCACGACGTCGTATCAGGACCGGTACTTCAACCTTCCGACGTACTACTTCGGCGTGCCCATCCGCTACAATGAGGAGGCGGTGCAGGACTACGCCGTCGAGGAGCTGCGGGGGCTCATCCGCTTCATCGAGGAGCAGACCGGCGAGACGTTCGACTGGGACGCGTTCTTTAAGGCCATGAAGGTCTACAATCAGGAGACGGAGTACGAGCTGCAGAAGTGGGAGGTCAACCGCACGCCCTACCCGCAGATGACGGGCGAGACGTTCTGGATCTACCGCATGTTTTTCTACCATCTCTCCGGCGGCATGGACCCGCGCTTTCTCGACACCGACCGCCGCGTCAACCGCATCATGATGCGCGGCTACCAGCAGAAAAAGCCCTGCGCCCCCGCGATGCGCCACCGCTGCGTCGAGTGGTCGTGCCCGGCGAACTTCTACCCCGACTTCTCCGTCTGGGCGGAAAACTGCTGGGGCATCAACGTCGTGGCGAGCATGGAGTCGCTCATTTCCGACATCATCATCAACACGGAGGATCCCGATCAGGCGCTCGCCGACCTCGCCCGCAGCTACCAGCGCACCACCATGCGCAAGCACACGAAGGGCGGCTACGCGAACGTGCTCGATGAGCTGTGGATCGTCTGCAAGCAGTACAACGCCGACATGGTGCTCATGTACGACCAGATCTCCTGCAAGGGCATGGACGGTCTGCGCGGCGTGTTCGAGGAGCAGGCGGCCGCGCGCGGCGTGCACATGCTCTGGGTCGCGCAGGATCTGCTCGATTCGCGCACGATCTCCAAGCGCGACATGCGCCGCCAGGTCAACCTCTACATGCAGACCGTCATGGGCGAGGAGCCCGTGCGGCCCGACCTCGTGGACTTCGACGATGCGCTGACGTGGTAAAAGCAAATCCATCGAGAGGGGCTTGCAAAACACACATTTATAAACTGACATTCTTCAAATGGGAAACAAAAATAACGACCATACAAGAGTTGCGAAGCTCCTGTATGGTCATTTTATTTAGTATCATTGTGATAAATTGGAAACCAGATTCAACTCCCGGAGCAAATCTGCCCATTGATTTCGATTCCAGACGTTGTCCAGTGTCTGAATCTTCATTTTGATAAGCTTGATTAATTGCTTTCTATCAAATAATGCAACACCATTCTCATGCGCTAACTCTTTTGCTGCAGAGGTAAAGTATGAGTTTGTAAGAACACCTGCAGCCTGTGTCCTGTAATGTTTTTTGCTGGTAACCACTTCTTGAATAGATCGTATGCCTACTTTTCCTTTCATACGCTTGCATTGGACGGACACTCTATTTCCATCCAGACATTCAATAATCAAGTCGGCACCATAATCGCAAGAGCCTTTTGTTCTATATACGTTCCCACCATTAAAGAATCCGGTCATTTGAAACAAGTCCACTGCGTATCTTTCAAATGCCAATCCGTCCATTTCATCAATTAATTCCAACTCCGCTGCAACAGTCGGCAAAACTCTTTTTTCAATCTTAATTTCTTCGTCCGCTTTTGCAATACCTTTCAGAATCCTATCATATTCAGATTGTTGTTTGGCTCTATTACAATATGTTCCTTTATAAGATCTTGCCCAAGCATTTACTGCTTCTTCAGTTTCGCCGGTATGAGAAATACTTTTCCCGTTAATTCTCAACTGAATAAACCACTTTCCAGATTGCAGTTTTCTGGCCTTCGGTATTTTCATGATGTCTTCTCCCAAAACGAAATAGGCTAATAATCAAGACTGACTTCGCTTTAATTCTCCAAAGCACCTACGATATATGATTGAGAATTATAAAAGTTGTGTTTAGAACTATACCACTGTACTTTTGGCGGGGGCTTTTGCATATTTTTCATGCCTGCGGCTGTTTTTTGATATCAAACCGCCACACGGCGACAACGTAGGACACGAAGGCGATGGCCTCGATGACCATGCACGAGTACGAGCGCGCGAGGATGTCATACGTGAACCAGAACGGCGAATTGGTCAGGTAGAGCAGGCGCGTGCGGCGCATGTCGCGCGTCCAGAGCGCGACCGTCGTCATGCTCATGGCGATGCCGGGCAGCAGGCTCATCGGCCCCGCCCACGTGAGGACGGTGTTGACCACATACAGCGCCAGAAACGCCCACAGCCACGCGCGGCTCTGCGCCCACTTGCGGTCGTTGAAGTAAAACACGACGCTGCGCGCGAACGACAGAATGTTGATGGTCGCGGCGGTCATCGCGCCGAGCAACCCGTAGTGCACGATCCACATCAGGCAGGCGGCGGCCTGCGCGGCGAGGATGACACGGCGGTTATTGAATTGCACCGAGACAAACACGATCAGGCTGCCGAGCAGACCCAGCGCCTGGTTGAGCCAGAAACCCATGTGTCCACACCCTTTCTTCCCGCAGGAAAGAGTATCGTAACACAAACGCGCAGGAAAAACAACCCTCCCCGCGCGGTTTTTCGCGCCCGCGCGCGGTACAGACCTTGACAACTGTCCCAAAAACGGCTACGCTATTTCTATATCATCGATTTTTTAGAAAGAAGAATGTCCATGTCCCCCGCGCCCCGCGGCCAAAACACCAAAAAAATTGCCCTGCGCTACCTCTTTTTCACGCTCGGCCTGCTCATCAACTCGTTCGGCATCGCCTTCATCACGAAGAGCAGCCTCGGCACGTCGCAGATCTCGAGCCTGCCGTACGTGCTCAGCCTGCGCTTCCCGCTGAGCTTCGGCGGCTTCACCTTCCTCATGAACACGGTGTTCATCCTCATCCAGATCGCCATCCAGCGGCGGGATTTCCCGCCCGTGCAGCTGCTGCAGATCGCGGCGAACGTGCTCTTCAGCGGCTTCATCGACGTGAGCATGGCCGCGCTGAGCTGGCTGCACCCGGCCGGGTGGCTCGCGCGCGGCGGGTGCATGCTGCTCGGCTGCGCCATCCTCGCCTGCGGCATCAGCATCGAGATCGCGCCGGACGTCATCACCGTGCCCGGCGAGGGGCTCGTGCGCGTGCTCGCGCAGGCGGCGGGCAAGGACTTCGGCCGCGTGAAGCTCGTGTTCGACGTGACGCTCATCGTCATCGCGTCCGCGCTGTCGCTGCTGTTTTTCCGGCGGCTGCAGGGCGTCGGCATCGGCACGGTCGTATCGGCGCTGATCGTGGGGCCGCTCGTGTCGCTGTTCGGCCGCGTGCTGCCGGGTCTCAGCCGCATCCGCGCGCTGGCCATCTCCTGAATATAAAAGAAGCACCTCGCCGGATGAACCGCCCCAGATTGTGCGGACAGCACAAAAAACACCCCCTAAGCAGGGATATGAAATTTTAAGCAACATACTGGCACCGAAATTCCATCGGTGTC
>ONIG01000049.1 GCA_900317855.1 uncultured Eubacteriales bacterium
TAGTCCTTGATCTGCCCGGCGTCCATGCCGCGCAGCACGCGCTCGTCGCAGGCCAACTCGATGTCGCGGCAGAGCAGGGTATAGGCAAGCCACAGCAGCGGGTTGAACCAGTAGACCGCCAGCAGGACATAGCCCAGCGGCTTCCACCAGTGGTCACGCCGCGCGAGGTGCGCGCGTTCATGCGAGAGCACACTCCCCCGCTGCGCCTCGTCCAGCGCGGAGGGCAGATAGATGCGCGGGCGCACGATGCCGAGGATGAACGGCGAGGGGACCTCGTCGCAAACATAAATATTCTCCCACAGCGGAATGGAGGCGCTCACGCGCCGCCGCAGCCGCAGGTAACTCACGAGCGCATAGAGCAGCATCGCCGCGAGGCCGATGAGCCACACCCAGCCCGCGAGATAGGTCCACACATAGAGCGGGTTGACGCTTGCCAACGGCGCGGCGGCAAAGCTCTCGCTCAGCGAAGGGTTCACCGCGTTGTCGATGAGCTCCACGCCGCTCGTGATGGTCGGCGCGGGATCGAACCGCACGACCTCGGGGCTGAGGGTCTCCGCACTCGGGATCAGGCTCAGCGCGCTCTCGATGGAGAACGGCAGCATCAAGCGCAGCGCGACCATGCCCCAGAGCAGGACGTTCACCCACTTCGGGGCCCTTTTAAGCACGAGGCGCAGCGCCAGCACGACCAGCACCAGCCAGCTCGCCGAAATGCTCAGATTGAGGAGCTTGAGAAAAATACCGCTCATACGCTCACGACTCCTTTCCGTATGCGTCGATCATCTCCCGCAGCGCGGCGACCTCCTCCGCCGAAAGCGCCTTGCGTGCGGTGAAGGCCGCGACAAAGGCGGGCAGCGAGCCGTCAAAGGCATCCTCCACCAGCCGTTCGCCCTGCGCGGCGTAGTATTCCTCCCGTGTGATCCGCGCGGTGACCACGCTGTTTTCATTTTGAAAAATGCCCCGCTCGCAGAGCTTGCGCAGCACGGTATAGGTCGTCGGCTTCTTCCAGCCCCATTCCCTCTCGCACAGCTTCACCAGCTCGCCGGAGCCGATCGGCTCATGCTTCCATACAAGCTCGGCAAACTGCGTCTGCACCGTGCCCATTTTTCTTTCGTCCATCGGCGGTCTCCTTTCGGTTTATTTTGAATAAACCATTTCCTGCCGTGAGTTTATCATGGATAAACCATCCATGTCAAGACCCTTTTTCCCGCCTGAGGGCAAAAACAAGCACCCGCCGAAGCGGGTGCTTGTAAGAAGATCTGTTAACGCTTGGTAACTGGGGAGCGCGACGGGCAGCCTTGAGGCCGTACTGAACAGATATCTAACTCGGAAACCCTTGATATTACTGTGTTTCGAGCAATGGCCGATTTTTTTGTCTCAGCCATTAACTACTTCTTTTTTCTCGTCACTGCCCAGTCTTTGCCCCGGACTCTGATTTAACAGGCTTTTTCAATGCGCTGTTAACTACTGATGAAAGCTCTTCGGGCTTATTATACTTTGCCTTGGCATAGATGTCCATGGTGACTTTGCTGTTCTCGTGACCAGCCAGATACTGCACTGTTTTCGGATCAATACCGGCATAAATCAGGTTGGTAATATACGTGTGACGAAGCTGATGCGGCGTCACCGTAAAATCCAGGGAGTACACGATGTTTTCCCGGTTTACGCATTTCTGACCAGGCTCAGGCTTAAACTTCTTCTTGATGGCCTGCCCGTTCACGTATTTATACAACGTTCGCTCCTTAGTGCTGCGGACCTTGATATAGTTCCAAATCCGGACAAACTGAGAGTATGAAAGAGGCTTCCCGTCCCTGTCTGCAATCACATACTCAGAAATCGATTTTTCTTTTTCTTTTCTCAGGCAGTCAGCTAGATTCTCCGGGATCGGCACATCTCTTTTGGCTGCTGGAGTCTTTAAATCCGTTGAAACAACAGGCCTGTTCTTTTCAGAATGCCATGCCCTTCGGACTGAGATATACGGAGTATTTCCTTCAAGATGGACACAATCCCATTGCAGCGCCAGTATCTCTTCCCGGCGCAGCCCGGAATAGAGACCAATCATCACAAAGACATAAGGCGGCAAATCCTTGATTGTATTCAGCAGCTGCTGGGCTTGTGCATATCGATATGAATACTGATTATTCAACTAAGGTTGATACATCGACAAGCATACCGGCGAGGACGTCGGTCTCTACAGCACGGTCATCTCCCGCGACGACTACGACGCCATGG
>ONIG01000023.1 GCA_900317855.1 uncultured Eubacteriales bacterium
ACACCGATGGAATTTCGGTGCCAGTATGTTGCTTAAAATTTCATATCCCTGCTTAGGGGGTGTTTTTTGTGCTGTCCGCACAATCTGGGGCGGTTCAGCGTCCGCTCCGGGGGCTTTTTCGTGTCGAACGGTGCCGATTGGGTGAATAACCACACACGAAGAGGTTGAAATCCGGCGAAATGCGCGCTATACTATCGCCAGCCAGATTTCCACTGGTCATTGTTGTTGTAAGGAGCACATTCTCATGCAGAAGTTTGAAAAGTACAGCCCGGTCGTCGTGACCGAGGTCACGACCAAGCACGAGCTGCGCCAGTTTATGCAGTATCCCAACCGGCTCTATGCCGATAACCCGAACTACATTCCCTCGTTCTACGGGGATGACCTCTCCGACTGGACGCCGGGCAAGAACCCTGCGTTCGACTACTGCGAGGCCCGCTGCTGGCTGGCCTGGCGCGACGGGGAGATCGTCGGCCGCATCGGCGCGATCCTCAGCCACAAGGCCAATGACAAGTTCGGCACGCACCGCATGCGCTTCAGCCAGGTGGACTTCGTGGACGATTCCGAGGTCTCGGCGGCGCTGTTCGGCACGGTCGAGCGCTGGGCGCGCCAGAAGGGGTGCGATCAGGTGCACGGCCCGCTCGGCTTCACGGACATGGACCGCGAGGGCATGCTCGTCGAGGGCTTTGACCGCCGGAGCCTGTTTTTCACCAATTATAACGCGCCGTATTATCTCGAGCACCTCACCCGCCTCGGCTACCGCAAGGACGTCGACTGGATCGAGTACCGCATCACGGTGCCTGCGCCGGGCAGCGCGGAGGCCGAGCGCCTGCACAAGCTCTCGGAGTTTATCCTCAAGCGCAAGAACCTGCACGTGGCCACCGTGCATCACAAGAGCGAGTATGGCCCGTTCGTCCGTCAGGTATTTGAGCTGGTCAACGCGGCCTACGCGCCGCTCTACGGCGTTGTGGAGCTCTCGGACGCGCAGATCGAGCGCTACGCCAACAAGTTTATTCCGCTCGTCGACCCGGAGTTTGTGTGCTTCGTGCTCGATGAGCAGGAAAACCTCGTCGCCTTCGGCGTCACGACGCTCGACCCCTCACCCGCGCTCAAGCACTCCGACGGCCGCCTGTTCCCGTTCGGCTGGGCGGAGGTGCTCAACGATCTGCACCATGGCGACACGCTCATCATGCTGCTCACGGCCGTGCGGCCCGATCTGCAGACCGAGGGCATCAACGCCGTTATGATGGATCACGTCTGCCAGAGCTGCAACCGCCACGGCGTGCAGTTTGCCGAGACCGGCCCCATGCTCGAGCTCAATGAGCACATCCTCGCGCAGTGGAAGCGGCTCGAGAAAGAGCAGCACAAGCGCCGCCGCTGCTTCATCAAGGATCTGAACCATGACGTCAACGCGGCCAACACCGCCGCCGCGGCGCAGGCCGAGGCCCCGGAGGAGACCCCTGCCGCGGAAAGCGCCGAATAACGCAGCCGCCCGCCCGCGAAACGAAAGATGACCGGCGCGCCGACCCGTAAGAGCCGGCGCGCCGGTTCTTTTCAAGCCTTCTCCCTGCGGAGAAAATGATGCATCATTTCAAAGATATTTGAGCCGCAGGGGAGCCCGAGGGGGCAAGGCCCGTCTCGGATGAGATCTTTGCATCGCCGCAAGGCGCTGCCTTCTCCCCGAGGAGAAGGTGGCGAGCTTTGCTCGCCGGATGAGGTGGAAAGGTGATGGTTTCTTCCAGCGGCACCGGTAGCGCACCCCCTTGGCTCCCTTGTGGAAAGGGAGCTGTCAGCCGCAAGGCTGACTGAGGGATTGACATGTCGAAATCGGCACCGCAGCCGGCATATGCAACCCCTCCGTCACGGCGCAGAGCACCGTGCCGCCTCCCCTTACACGGGGGAGGCCTTCCAGCGCCGCCTATGCACCATGCCCCCGCCCGCAAACAAAAAAGACGCTGCCGCGGCAGCGTCTTTTTGCTATTCTGTTGCTTTCTCAGCCCTTCGCGCGCTCGAGGTACTCGCCCACGCGGGTGTCGACGCGGATGCGGTCGCCCGGGTTGATGAACAGCGGCACCTTGATCTCGGCGCCGGTCTCGAGGGTGGCGGGCTTGGTGGCGTTGGTGGCCGTGTTGCCGGCGAAGCCCGGATCGGTGTCGGTCACTTCGAGCTCGACGAACGTGGGCGGCTCGACCTGGAACACCTTGCCCTTGTAGGAGCTGATGACGCACTCCATGTTCTCCTTCACGAAGCGGAAGTTGCTGCCGAGGGCGCTCTCGTCGATGGGGATGAGCTCGTAGGTCTCGGGATCCATGAAGTAGTAAAGGTTGCCGTCGTTGTAGCTGTACTCCATCGTCTTGCGGTCGATGGTGGCGCTCTCAAACTTGGCGGTGGGGTTGAAGGACGTCTCGGTCACGGCGCCGGTGATGACGTTTTTCATCTTGGTGCGCACGAAAGCCGCGCCCTTGCCGGGCTTGACGTGCTGGAACTCGACGACCTGCATGACCTGGCCGTCCATTTCGAAAGTAACGCCGTTGCGGAAATCGCCTGCAGTAATCATATAGGAATCCTCCTCAAGAATGATCAGAATCAAAAATCTTATATAGTTTACACGATTTTGCGTGGTTTGACAAGCGGGTATTTACAGAATGATGAGATTTTTCGGGCTCCTGGTGAGAATTTCGGCCCCGTCAGCCGTCAGATGCATCACGTCCTCGATGCGCACGCCGAACTTTCCGGGCAGATAGATGCCCGGCTCGGCGGAGATGACGGTGTGCTCCGGCAGTCTCACGTGCACGCCGGGGGCGGCGATGGGGTGCTCGTGAATGTCGAGCCCCAGACTGTGGCCGAAGCTGTGGCCGAAGCAGTCCCCGTAGCCCGCGTCGCTGATGACCTTGCGCGCGGCGGCGTCCACGCGCTCGCCGGTCACGCCGGCCTTTGCCGCGGCGATGCCGGCCAGCTGCGCCTGGAGCACAGTCTGGTACACGCTGCGCATCTCGTCGGTCGGCATGCCGACGGCGACGGTGCGCGTCATGTCCGAGCAGTAGCCGTTTTTGCGGCAGCCGAAGTCCATCGTCACGAAGTCGCCCGCGGCCACGCGCCGGTCGCCGGGCACGCCGTGGGGCATGCTCGTGTCCGGGCCGGTGAGCACGATGGGGTCAAAGCTCGTGCCCTCCGCGCCGAGGCGCAGCATGCGGTAGATGAGCTCGGCCGCGATCTCGCGCTCGGTCATGCCGGGGCGGATGACGGTGCAGATCTGTGCGAACGTCTCGTCCGTGATCTGCTGCGCCTGGTACATCATCGCAAGCTCCTCCGGCTGCTTGGCCGCGCGCAGGTTGCGGATCAGGTTCTGCGCCGGCTGGAGCTTCAGGCCGAAGAGCTGCTCATAGGCCGTGAACTCGGCATAGCTCGTCGTCTGCTCCTCGCCGCCGAGGATCTGCACGTTCGCCTCGCGCAGGATGCCCTGCACGAGCGTGCGCATCGGCGCCTCGCGCGAGCACAGCAGCACCTGCGCGATGCCGGTCAGCGCGGCGCGCGCGGCCTCGATGTAGCGGGCGTCGGTGATGAAAAATGCCTGGTGCACCGTTACGATCACGGCGCCGTCCGAGGATGGGAAGCCGGTGGCGAACCGGCGGTCGTTTTCGTCGGTGAGCAGGATGGCATCCAGATGCGCCTGGGTCAGCGCGCGCTGGATGCGGGCAATGTTGTTGAGCATGAAAAATACACCTCCGTGGGAATGGGTCTGCGTTTAGGATTGCGTGTCCGTGGCCGGGTCGGTCAGGGCGAGATCGTCTGCGGTAATCGGCTCGTGCAGCACACCGCCGTCCGTGTCCTCCAGTCCGACGGCCGACACGCCGTCGAGCGCCGTGCCCGTCAGCACCAGACAGGCCAGCGCCTGCGTGCGCACGATGCCGCTCGCCGTGTCCGAGCCTGTTACCGTCAGCCAGAGCGTGCCCGCATCGTCGATGCGGTAGCCGCCGAGCGTCAGCCACCCGCGCACGGGGTTGAAGCACATGCTGTCGCCTGGCGCCGCGCCGAGTGCGTCGATCGCCGCCTGAACCGGTTCCGTGCCGTCGGGCACGGTGACCGTCTCCGTCTCCATGAGGGCCGCGCCCTCTTTTGCGATGCGGTATACCGTCACGGTCTGCCGCTTTGCGCAGCCCGCGCAGCCGAGCGCGAGCACGGCTGCTAGCAGCAGGGGGAGCCATCGCTTCATGTCTCCGGCACCTCCTTTTGCGTCTCGGGCGCGTCGTCCGCCGCCGCGCGCGGGAACGTCACGGTAAAGCGCGTGCCGTGCGGCTCCACGCCGTCCACGGTCACGGTGCCGCCGTAGAGCGCGGCCGCGTCGTGTACGATCGACAGGCCGAGACCGCTGCCGCCGTGCTCGCGCGAGCGGGCCTTGTCCACGCGGTAAAAGCGGTTGAAGATGTTCGGCCGGTCGGCCTCAGGGATGCCGATGCCGGTGTCGGCCACGGACAGGACGCTCTGCCCGCCGCGCGTCTCCACGCGCACGGTCACGTCCCCGCCCGGGAGATTGTACTTGATGGCGTTTTCGACGAGGTTAAACACGATGTGGTAAATGTCGTCCTCGGATGCGCGCACGGTCACGCCCTCACTCATGAGGCACGTGATCGTCACGTCGCTCTGGTCGGCCAGCGGGCGCAGCAGGTGCAGCGTCCCGTGCACGGCCTGCTGCAGGTCCACGATCGTCACGTCCGGCTGCACGCCGTCGTCGCGCCGCGACAGGTCGAGCAGCTTCTCGGTCGTGCGCTGCAGGCGCTCGGCCTCGCTGCCGATGTCGGCCACGAACTCGCGCATCGTCGCACTGTCCATGTCCGCGCTCTGGGAGATGCTGTCCGACAGCAGGCGGATGGACGCCAGCGGTGTCTTGAGCTCGTGCGATGCGTCGGAGACGAACCGGCGGCGCTGGGCCTCGGTCGTCTCGAGCCGTTCGGTGAGATTGTTGAATTCGCGCCCGAGCTCGGTCAGCTCGTCGTCGCCCGAGAGCGTCAGGCGGAAGCTGTAGTCGCCGCTCTGCACGGTGCGCACGCCGTCGGCCAGCTGCGTGATGCGCCGCGTGAGCATCTTGATGGAAAACCACAGCACCACGAGCGCGGCCGCGCCGATGCCGATCGTGATCGTGCCGAGCCGGCGCTGGATGCTGCCGATGAGCGCGGCGCGCTCACCGTCGCTCTCGCACACGTACACGGCGCCGACGGTCCTGCCGCTGTTCATGACGGGCATGGCCGCGCGGCTGAGAAACGCCTCGCTCGTGTAGTGCGAGTAGAACACGGCCTGTCCGCCGAGCGCGCGCACGAGCTCGGGGTAGAGCACGTATTTGCCGCTGATGTTGTTTTCGCTCGCGGAGTCATACACGGCCAGCCCCTCGCCGTCGGTCACGACGATGCGCGTCAGGTCGCGCAGGTCGAGCAGGGCGAGCACCTGCCGCGTGTTGTCCGGCGTGAGGTTGTCGAGCAGCGACAGGGAGGACGACACGACGGCGGCGCGGTTTGTCAGCGCGCTCTGCTTTTCGGTGAACACGATGTCGCGCGAGGCGCGCGTGGGGTAGGTGTTGATGAGCGCGAGCAGGATCGCCACGAGGATCGTGAACGTCACGGCGAAGCGAAACTGCACGCTCGACACCAGCCTGCGCGGCAGCCGGATGCGAAACGGATGCTGCTTCATCCGTCAGGCCTCGGCGAAGTAGTAGCCCACGCCCCACTTCGTGATGATGTACTCGGGGACGGCGGGGTTGCGCTCGAGCTTTTCGCGCAGGCGGCGGATGTGCACGTCCACGGTGCGGATGTCGCCCTGATAGTCGTAGCCCCACACGAGGTCGAGCAGCTGCTCGCGCGAGTAGACCTTGCCGGGGTTGCGCATGAGCAGCTCGATGAGGTCGAACTCCTTGAGCGTCAGCTCCACGTTCTGGCCGAAGCGGCGGGCGCTGCGGCGCTCGGGGTCGATCTCGATGTGGCCGCGCACGAGCTTGCCGCCGTCCGGCTCGGCCGGGGCGGCGGGGGCCATGCTCGAGCGGCGGATGAGCGCGCGGATGCGCGCCTTGAGCTCGAGGATGTTAAACGGCTTCGTGATGTAGTCGTCCGCGCCGGATTCAAAGCCGATGAGCTTGTCGGCGTCCTCGCTGCGGGCGGTGAGCATGATGATCGGCACGGTGGAAAACTGCCGGATCTGCTGGCACGCGCCGAGCCCGTCGAGCTTCGGCATCATGAGATCGAGCAAAATCACGGCGTACTCGCCGCGGCGCGCCATGTCCACGGCGGTCTCACCGTCATAGCACACGTCCACCTGATAGCCCTCGTTTTCGAGGTTGAATTTGATGCCCTTGACGATGGTCTTTTCGTCGTCCACAACCAGTATTTTCATCGCGGTCCCTCCGTTTGCGTCTTTTCGCGGAAATGATTTGCTTTTCGCCGCCGGAATTATTATAATGGGGCAAGACACTGCCATTTGTCCCGGCCGCGCGGCAGCGCCGTCTCCGGCCGGATATTCCATTATATCATAGTTCCATGGAGAAAGATATGAAAAAATATCGCATTTTGCCGCTGCTGCTCATCGTCTGCCTGCTGCTGACGGCGGCTTTCCCGGCCGCCGCCGCGAAAAGCGCGGCGGACAATTCGGCCGATGCACCCCAGAGTACCGCGAACGTCTCGTCCGACGGCGTGCCCCAGAGCACCGTCCAGGCGGCGGAGGGGTCCTATGTCCTCGGCAGCGACGCGGTCAAGTCCGCGCTCGATGAAAAGCTGCAGGCCAACTGCGTCCTGCTCGTCGACGAGGACAGCGGCCAGTATTACTATACCCGCAACATCGACACCAAAGCCTATCCCGCGAGCCTGACGAAGATCATGACGCTCCTGCTCGCGGTCGAGGCGGTCGAGCGCGGCGACGTGCAGCTGGATGACACCGTCACCGCCTATGCCGACTGCAATGCCGACATGGTCGAGGGCGCGAGCAATGCCGACATCAAGGTCGGCGAGACCATGACGTTCGAGGACTTTCTCTACTGCGCCATGATCTCCTCTGCAAACGAGGCGTGCAACGTCGTCGCGGAGTACGTCTGCGGCAGCATCTCGGCGTTCGTGCAGCGCATGAACGCGCGCGCGCAGGAGCTCGGCTGCACCGGCACGCATTTTGTCAACCCCCACGGCCTGCCGAACGACGACCATTACACCACGGCGCACGACCTCTACCGCATCACGAAGGAAGCGCTCAGCCATGAGCTCTTCGCCACGATCTGCAATACGGTCAAGCACACCGTGCCGGCCACGAACCTGTCCGACGAACGCACGCTCTCGAACACGAACGGCCTCATTAACCCCGAGTCCCCGATGTACCGCGGCTACTATTACGAGTACGCCAAGGGCGTCAAGACCGGCCACACCGAGGCCGCGGGCTACTGCCTCGTCTCCACGGCGGAGAAGGACGGCGTGCGCCTGCTGTGCGTCGTGCTCGGCGGCAAGGGCACGGCCCGCGCCAACGGCACGACCAATTTCGGCAGCTTTTCCGACACGCTCACGGCCTACCGCTGGGTGTTTTCCAACTACGGCTGGCGCGACATCGTCAGCGCGAACGACCTCGTCTGCGAGGTGCCCGTGCGCTACGGGCGCGACAGTGACGGCGTGACCGTCCGCCCGGCACAGAGCATCTCGGCCGTGCTGCCGCCGGCCGATACGGCCGGCGCGCCGCAGTTCGAGCAGCAGGTCACCATCTATTCCGAGCGCGACGGCAAACCGCTCGAGGCCCCCGTCAAGGCGGGGGACGAGGTCGGGGAGCTCACGGTGTCCTATAACGGTACGGTCTACGGCACGGTCAAGCTCGTCGCGGCGGTCGATGTCGCCGTGTCGAAGGGGGCGTATATCGCGGGCCACCTGCGCGCCTTTTTCACGAACCCGATCGTGCTCGTCGTGCTCCTGCTCGTCGTGCTGGCCGTCATCGGCTATGTGCTGTGGCTGGTGCGCCGCCGCAAGCAGATCGAGGCCGAGCGCAAGCGCCGCCGCCGTGCGCAGATGGAGGCCGAGGAGGCCCGCCGCCGCGCGCAGATGCGCGAGACGCTGCACGAATTCGACCGCGACCACGTCGGCAGCGGCCGCCGGTAACATCGCACTGCAACTGCACAGCCCGCCCGGTACGCCGGGCGGGCTGTTTTACGTGCCCAAACTTTTACGCGCGATTCTTTATCATTTGTTTACAATTCCGGCCCTCCGGACGGCCCGGACACATTGACCATTGCGGCACTTGATGCTATAATACACTGTCTAAGTATCACCATTCCGGCGCACACTGGAACTGCACGGTTCTATCTGCCGGACAAGAGGAGCAGCTATGTGGATTTCGGATTCTTGGCAGGACTTTGAGGTGCTCGACTGTTCGCGCGGCGAAAAGCTCGAGCGCTGGGGTAAATATACCCTCGTGCGCCCGGACCCCCAGGCCATCTGGGACACGCCGCGCACCGACCCCCGCTGGCGCACGGCCGACGGGCGCTACAGCCGCAGCCACACCGGCGGCGGCAGCTGGGACAAGCGCACCCTCCCGCCGAGCTGGGACATCCGTTATCGGGACCTGACGTTCCGCGTCAAGCCCATGAACTTCAAGCACACGGGCATCTTCCCCGAGCAGGCCGCCAACTGGGACTACGCCATGGCGAAGATCCGCGCGGCCGGCCGCCCGGTCTCGGTGCTCAATCTCTTCGGCTACACGGGCGCGGCCACGGTCGCGTGCGCGTCCGCCGGGGCGAGCGTGTGCCACGTCGACGCCGCCAAGGGCATGGTCGCCTGGGGCAAGGAAAACGCCGCCGCCTCCGGCGTGGCCGACCGGCCCATCCGCTGGATCGTGGACGACTGCGGCAAGTTCGTCGAGCGGGAGATCCGCCGCGGCCGCCGCTATGACGCCGTTATCATGGACCCGCCGAGCTACGGCCGCGGCCCCGGCGGCGAGGTTTGGAAGCTCGAGACGAACCTCTGGCCGTTTGTGGAGCTGGTGTCCGGCGTGCTGTCGGACGATCCGCTCTTTGTCATCATCAATTCCTACACCACGGGCCTGAGCCCGTCGGTGCTCACGTATCTCTCGGAGAGCATCTTCACCCGGCGCTTCGGCGGCCGCAGCGCCTCGCAGGAGCTGGGCCTGCCGGTCACGGCGTCCGGCCTCGTGCTGCCGTGCGGGGCGACCTGCCGTTGGGAGCGCTGAGCGGAAAGGAACACCATGGAACCGATCTTACGAACTGAACATCTGACCTTTACCTACCCCGGCGAGGCGCAGCCCACGCTCGGTGACCTCTCGCTCGAGATCGCGCGCGGCTCGTTCGTGGCCGTGCTGGGGCACAACGGCTCCGGCAAGAGCACGCTCGCCAAGCACTTCAACGCCATCCTGCTGCCGACCGGCGGCAAGGTGTATGTCGACGGCATGGACACGTCCGACGAGAACAATCTTCTGTCCGTGCGCGCCACGGTGGGCATGGTCTTTCAGAATCCCGATAACCAGATCGTCGCCAACGTCGTCGAGGACGACGTGGCCTTCGCGCCCGAGAACCTCGGTGTCCCGCCGCAGGAGATACGCGCACGCGTGGATGCAGCCCTGAAGCAGGTCGGCATGTATGATTTTCGCCTGCACGCGCCGCACCTGCTCTCCGGCGGACAAAAGCAGCGCGTGGCCATCGCGGGCGTCATCGCCATGCAGCCCAAGTGCATCGTGCTCGACGAGCCGACGGCCATGCTCGACCCGGCCGGCCGGCGCGAGGTCATTGACACGGTGACCAAACTCTGCCGCGAGCAGGGCATCACGGTCGTGCTCATTACGCATCATATGGAAGAATGCATCGGCGCTGACCGCGTCATCGTGCTCTCGAACGGCGCCGTCGTTGCCGACGGTGCGCCGAAGCAGGTCTTCTCGCAGGTCGAGCTGCTGAAACGGGAGGGCCTCACCGCGCCCGTCACCGTCCGGCTGCTGCACGCGCTGCGCGCGCACGGCATGGACGTGCCGCTCGACGCGCTCACGGTCTCCGACTGTGCGGATGCTGTCGCCGCCGCCCTGAAACCGTAACCGCCGATCTTCACCGATAGATAAAGGAAACGAAATTATGACGCCAATCATCCGGGTGGATCACCTCCGGCACGTCTACAGTGCCGGGACACCTTTTGAAAAAGTCGCCATCGACGATATTGACCTCGCCATCCCCGCCGGGCAGTTCGTGGGCATCATCGGCCACACGGGCTCCGGCAAGAGCACGTTCATCCAGCACCTCAACGGTCTGCTCGCGCCCTCGTCCGGCACCGTGCTCTTCGACGGGGAGGACATTCACCGCAGCAAGGCCGCCACGCGCGACGTGCGCTTTCAGGTTGGGCTCGTCTTTCAGTATCCCGAGCACCAGCTCTTTGAGGAGACGGTGTATCAGGACATCGCCTTCGGCCCGAAAAACGCCAGGCTCTCCACGGAGGAGGTCGATGCGCGCGTGCGCGAGGCCGCGCGCTTTGCCGGCGTGGACGAGTCGCTCTTCGAGCGCTCGCCGCTTGAGCTCTCCGGCGGGCAGAAGCGCCGCATCGCCATTGCCGGCGTGATCGCCATGCGCCCCAAGGTGCTCATTCTTGACGAGCCGACGGCCGGCCTTGACCCCGCGGGCTGCCGCGGCGTGCTTGAAAACATCGCCGCCTACCGGCGCGAGACCGGCTCGGCCGTCCTGCTTGTCACGCACAGCATGGACGATGCCGCGCGCATCGCCGACCGGCTCATCGTCTTTCACGCCGGGCATGTCGCCTTCGACGGCGCACCGGCGGAGGTCTTTGCCCACACGCAGGAGCTGCTCGATATCGGCCTCGACGTGCCGCAGGCTGCGCGCATCGCGCAGGCGCTGCGCGACCGGGGCATTCCGCTCCCGCCGTCGATCTATACCCTCGAGCAGCTCACGGACGCGCTGCTCGCCGCCGGAAAGGAGGCGGGCGTATGCTGAAGGACGTCACCCTCGGCCAGTTTTTCCCCGGCAGCAGCATCGTGCACCGGCTCGACCCGCGCTGCAAGCTCCTGCTGACCATCGTCTATATTGCGGCGCTGTTCACGGCGAAAAGCTATGTGTCCTACGCCGTCATGCTGATCATTACGGGCGTGTGCATCGCGCTCTCGCGCATCCCGCTGAAAGTCATCCTCCGCGGCCTCAAGCCGCTGTGGATCATCATCGCACTCACGGCCGTGCTCAATATCTTCTTCACGCCCGGGCGCGAGCTCGTGTCCTTCTGGAAAATCACCATCACCTGCGAGGGCCTGATCCGTGCCGTGTTCATGGTCCTGCGTATCACGATGCTCATCGCAGGCACGTTCCTGCTGACCTATACCACGTCGCCCATCGCGCTCACCGACGCGATGGAGATCCTTTTCGGCCCGCTCAAAAAGCTCAAAGTGCCCGTGCACGAGATGAGCATGATGATGTCCATGGCCCTGCGCTTCATCCCGACGCTCATCGAGGAGACGGACAAGATCATGTCCGCGCAGAAAGCGCGCGGCGCCGATTTTGAGACCGGCAACCTCTTTCAGCGCGCCCGCGCGCTGCTGCCGCTGCTCGTGCCGCTGTTCGTGTCGGCGTTTCGCCGTGCGGACGAGCTGGCCGTGGCCATGGAGTGCCGCTGCTATCACGGCGACGAGGGGCGCACGCGCATGAAGCAGCTCACCTGGTGCACGCGCGACACGCTGGCCATGGTCTGGAGCGCGCTCGTGCTCGCCGGGGTCATCGTGCTCGCGAGGTTCGGCCTGTGAGACGCAACATCGCCCTGCGCCTGCAGTATGACGGCACGGCCTATCACGGCTGGCAGGTGCAGAAGACGGACATCACCGTCGCCGAAACGCTGGAGCGCGCGCTCACGAAGGTCTGCGGCGAGCCGATCAAGGTCGTCGGCTGCGGCCGCACGGACGCGGGCGTGCACGCAAAGCGCTACTGTGCCAATTTCCGCACCGACTGCACGATCCCGATCGACCGGGTGCCCCTCGCGGTCAATGCCCGCCTCCCGGCGGACATCGCCGTGGTCGACGCCGTCACCGCGCCGGAGGACTTCAACGCCATCGGCTCGTGCATCCAGAAGGAATACGTCTATCAGATCTACAACTCCCGCATCCGCGATGCGTTCCTGGAGCACCGCGTCTGCTTTTATCCCCAGCCGCTGGATTTTGAGCGGCTCGCGCGCGCCGGCCGCGCCTTTGAGGGCACGCACGACTTTGCCGCCGTGCGCTCCGTTGGCACCGAGACGCGCACGACCGTGCGCACGGTGCACTGGTGCCGCGCCGAGCGGGACGGTCCGCTCATCTCCATCGCCGTCTGTGCCGACGGCTTCCTGTATAATATGGTGCGCGCCATCGTCGGCACCATGGTCTACGCGTCCTACGGCAAAATCGAGCCGGAGGCTATCCCGGCATTGCTGGCCACGCGCGACCGGCGCCTCACGGGGCCGACCATGCCCCCGCAGGGGCTGTATCTCAACCGCGTGTGGTACGACGGCGCCGTCGGCGATATGATGAATCAGGCCTGACACCGCATCCGCCCAGCGGATAGGGGAGGAATGTCCATGAACGACCATCAAAAACGAAATCCCAGGCTGCGGCAGACCGTCATCGTGGCGGTGTGCGTGCTGGCCGTGCTGCTGTTTTTGTATCTGCTGCTGCGTGACCGGCCCGGCTCGGCGAGCGACTATCTGGACGACAGCGCACCCTACACGTTCGACTCCAGCGCCAGCCGCACCTTCCGCACGGTGGACAGCCGTCTCGCGGTCGTGTCCTCGAGCGGCCTGCAGCTGCTCGATGACAACGGCAAGACCGTCCTGCACGAGATCTTCACGCTCTCGCAGCCGGGCATCTCCGTCGGCGGCGAGCGCGTGTGCGCCTATGACATCGGCGGCACAACGCTGTGCGTGGCGGATTTCAAGGGCAACAAGACCGACATCGAGCCCGCCGGGGAGATCATCAGCGCCGACCTGAGCGACAGCGGCTATCTCGCCGTCTGCTCGGACGCCGCAGGCTATAAGGGCGCCGTCACGGTGTATGACACCTCCGGCAAGGCCGTCTATGTCTGGTATTCCGGCACGGGCTACCTCGTGCGCGCCGCCGTGAGTCCGGACGGGAAGTATCTCGCCGCGCTCTGCCTGCAGGATTCCGGCAGCGTCGTGCACACCTTCGCCCTCACGAGCGCCGATGAGCGCGGCAGCGCAGAGTGCGCCGACGAACTCTTTGCCGACCTCTTCTGGCGCGGGGGCAAGGTCTGCTGCGTGTCGCAGACGCGCCTGGCCTTTTTTGACGATAACGCAAAGCTCACCGCCGAGTACCCCTTCGGCGACCTGTACCTGTATGACTACGCCGCCGAGGGCGACGGGTTTGTGACCCTCGCGCTCAGCCGCTACCGCTCCGGCAGCGCCGAGCAGCTCGTCACGATCAGCGCCTCCGGCAATGCGCTCGGCAAGTGCAGCACGACCGGCGCCGTCACGAGCCTGTCGGTCAACGGCAAGCAGGTGCTCGTGCAGTACAGCGACCGGCTCACGCTCTATAACCAGCAGCTCGATGAGATCAAGTCCGTCGAGCAGAACCTGCTCGGCGTCCGCCGCTCGGTGCTGCTGCGCCGGGGCGCAGCGCTGCTCGTGAGCGGCTCGAGCGCCGAGGTGCTCGCCTTCTGACCCCCGCAGCCTAGAGAGAAAGAACAGGGATACACCTATGAAGATCGTATTGACAGTGGTGCTTGCCGCCATTTTTCTGGCCGCCGTCTGGAGCGGCTACCGCCGCGGGCTGATCCTCAGCGCCGCGCAGCTGGCCGCCATCGTCGTCGCGCTCTACGGCGCGGCGCTGCTCGCGGGCCTGTTTTCTGACCGGCTCCTGCCGGTGGCGGAGCCGTTTGCCGGCGGGTACTTTGAGGGCCAGCTTGATATTGTCGCCACCGAACTGCCGGATAACGACGCCGGCCTCTCGGGCGAGGACTGGGTCGCCGCGCACCCCGACACCGCGCAGGAATATGCCGAGCAGTGCTTTGCCGCCGCCGGTGTCGCCGGCCGGCCGGCGCAGCGCATGGCCCGCGCCGCGCTCGCCATGCGCGACGAGCAGGGCGTCACCCTGCGCGCCGCCATGACGCAGGTCTACTGCGCGCGGCTGTGCTACGTGCTCGTCACGTCCGTCGGCTTTTTACTCATTCTGCTCATTCTGGCCGCGATCGGCAACCTGCCGAACCTGGCCTTCAAGCTCCCGAACCGGGAGAAACTCAACGACATTGGCGGCGCCGCCCTCGGCGCGGTCAACGGCGTGTGCTTCGGCATCCTGTTGTGCTGGGCATTGCAGTTTGCCGGGCCCGTCATCGGCCGCGACACCCTCGCGCACACCGCCCTGGCAAAAGCGCTGCTGGCCATCGACGTGCTCACGCTCGGCGTGGGCGTGTGACCGGCGCGCACGGAATCTATCGAACAGGAGAACCAGTCTATGCAGCCTACACTCTGCTCCCGCTGCAAGAAAAACGTAGCGGTGATCTTTATCACACGAATCGAAAACGGCGAGTCCCATAACGAGGGCCTGTGCCTGCGCTGTGCGCGCGAGCTGCACATCAAGCCCGTCGATGAGATGATGGAAAAGCTCGGCATCTCGGACGCCGATCTCGACAATCTCACCGGCGATGTGGCGGAAATGCTCGGCAGCATGGGCATGCTCGGCGGCGACGGCGCGGCCGACACGGACCCCGACGCCCCCGACGCCGACACGGACGAGGACGACGGTAAGACCGCGACCTTCCCATTCCTCAACCGCCTCTTTAACCAGAATCCGCCCCCGGCGGCCGATTCTGATTCTGCCGCCGCGTCCGAGCCGCCGCGCGCCGACGGCAGCGCTTCCGACAATCGCGGCGCTGCCCCGCGCAAGCTCAAGTTCCTGAATAACTACTGCATCGACCTCACGCAGCGCGCCCGCGACGGCAAGCTCGACGCCATGGTCGGCCGCGCCGAGGAGCTCGAGCACGTCATCCAGATCCTCAACCGCCGCCAGAAGAACAACCCCTGCCTCATCGGTGAGCCCGGCGTCGGCAAGACGGCCATCGCCGAGGGCCTTGCCCAGCGCATCGCCGAGGGGAACGTGCCCTATAAGCTGCGCGACAAGCAGGTCTATCTGCTCGACCTCACGGCGCTTGTGGCGGGCACGCAGTTCCGCGGCCAGTTTGAGAGCCGCATGAAGGGCCTCATCGAGGAGATCCGCCGCGTCGGCAACATCATCCTCGTCATCGACGAGGTGCACAACATCGTCGGCGCCGGCGATGCCGAGGGCAGCATGAACGCCGCCAACATCCTCAAGCCCGCGCTCTCGCGCGGCGAGATCCAGGTCATCGGCGCGACGACGTTCGCCGAGTACCGCAAGCACATCGAAAAGGACGCGGCCCTCGAGCGCCGCTTCCAGCCCGTCACGGTGGCCGAGCCGAGCATCGACGACAGCGTCGAGATCCTCAAGGGCGTGCGCCGCTATTACGAGGACTTCCACGGCGTCGTCATCCCGGACGCCATGTGCCGTCTGGCCGTCGTGCTCAGCGAGCGCTATATCACCGACCGTTTCCTGCCCGACAAGGCCATCGATCTCATCGACGAGGCCTGCTCGGACGTGAACCTGAAAAATCCCGACCTCATCCGCGCGGACGAGGTCGAAAAGGAGATCGGCGACTACGTGCGCGAGCGCGAGCTGCTGGCCTCCGCGCCGCCGCAGACCGGCGGCGAGTATGACGAGCAGGAGCTCGACCGCCGCTACGAGCGCATCGCCGAGCTGCGCAGCCGCGAGATGCAGCTGCAGACCGAGCTCGACACCCTGCACGCCAAGGGCCGCCCGGAGCTCACGGCGGATAACCTCGCGCGCATCATCGAGCTCTGGACGAAGATCCCGGCCGCGAGCATCCGCGCCGATGAGTTCGAGCAGCTCGCCGGCCTCGGCGACCGGCTGCGCGCGCACATCGTCGGTCAGGACCAGGCGATCGACACCGTCTGCGCCGCCATCCGGCGCAGCCGCGTCGGCCTGCAGGCCAAGCGCAAGCCCGTGAGCTTCCTGTTCGTCGGCGGCACCGGCGTCGGCAAGACGGAGCTCGTTAAGCGCCTCGCCGACGAGCTTTTCCACGCGCCCGAGTCGCTCATCCGGCTGGATATGTCGGAGTTCATGGAGAAGTTCTCCGTCTCGCGCATGATTGGCTCGCCCCCGGGCTACGTCGGCTATGACGAGGCCGGCCAGCTCACGGAGAAGATCCGCCGCCGCCCGTACTCCGTCGTCCTCTTCGACGAGATCGAAAAGGCGCACCCGGACGTCATGAACCTGCTGCTGCAGATCCTCGACGACGGCCGCATCACGGACGCGCAGGGCCGCACCGTGAACTTTGAAAACACGGTCATCATCATGACCACGAACGCCGGCAGCAACACGCGCACCGGCACGCTCGGCTTCGGCCTGAGCGCGGACGATCAGAGCCGCGAGCGCGCGCAGCGCGCCCTCAACGAGTTCCTGCGTCCGGAGTTTCTTAATCGCATCGACGAGATCGTCTACTTTAACCACCTTACGGAGGAAAACTTCCGCGCCATCGCGGCGCTCATGCTCGACGAAGTGCGCACCGCCATGGCCGAGCGCGGCATGACCCTGCACTGGACGCCGGCCGTCATCGACTACCTCGTCCGCAAGGGCTTCAGCGAGACCTACGGCGCGCGCAACCTGCGCCGCACCATCCAGCGCGACGTGGAGGATGCCATCGCCACGGCCATTGTCGCTCAGCGCAAGGCCGCCGGGGACGTCGGCATCGACGCGCAGGACGATCACATCACCGTCACCATCGACGGTAAGGAGGTAACCGCATGAACCGTTTCGAAGTCATTCAGGGCGACATCACAAAGTCCGATGTCGACGCCATCGTCAACGCTGCCAACTGCTCGCTGCTCGGCGGCGGCGGGGTAGACGGGGCCATCCACATGGCCGCCGGCACCGGCCTGCTCAATGAGTGCCGCGGCCTCAACGGCTGCCGAACCGGCGAGGCGAAGATCACCCGCGGCTACCGCCTGCCGGCGCGCCACGTTATCCACACGCCCGGCCCCCGCTGGCGCGACGGGCAGCACGGCGAGCCCGAGCTGCTGGCCAATTGCTACCGCAACAGCCTGCGCCTTGCGAGCGAGAACGGCTGCCATACGGTCGATTTCCCGTCCATCAGCACGGGCATCTACCACTTCCCGCTGAACCAGGCGGCGGAGATCGCCGTGCGCGAGATCACGGCCTATCTTGCCGACCATCCCGAGATCACGCGCGTGCGCATGGTCTGCTTTGACAGCCGCACCCGCGCCGCGTACGAGGCCGCGCTGGCCGCGCAGGAATGCGCCGGCTGACGCTCACCGTCACGCCGGAGCAGGCGGGCCGCACGGTCAGGAGCCTGCTCCGGCGTGAACTGCGCATGGCCGACGGGGCCATCGCCCGCGTCAAGACCGTGCCGGACGGCATCTGCCTCAACGGCGCGCACGCCCGCACCGTCGACCGCGTCGCGGTGGGGGATACGCTCACCGTGCGCATCGACGACAAGCGCTCCGGCGGCCGCTTTTCACCCGTGGCCGTGCCGCTGGACATTTTGTATGAAGACGCCGACCTGCTCGCGCTCAACAAGCCCGCCGGCATGGCCGTGCACGGCGGGTACGACCGCGGCGACCCCACGGTCGCCAACGCCCTCGCCGCCTACCTTGGGCCCGACGCTGTTTTTCACCCCGTCAACCGGCTCGACCGCGGCACGTCCGGCGTCATGCTCGTCGCCCGCAGCGGCTATGTGCACGACCGGCTGCGCCGCGTGCTGCACACCGACGGCTTTCGGCGCACGTATCTCGCCGCCGCCGGCGGCACCGGCCTGCCGGTAAGCGGCACCATCGACCTGCCCATCGCCCGCGCGGACGACGGTACCACCCGCCGCACCACCGCGCCGGACGGTCAGCCGTCCGTCACGGACTACACCGTGCTCGCCGAGCGAGACGGGTACACGCTCCTGCGTGTCCTGCCGCGCACCGGCCGCACGCACCAGATCCGCGTCCACTTCGCCGCGCTCGGCCATCCGCTGCTCGGCGATGCGCTCTACGGCGGCGATGCGTCCCTGCTCGCGCGCCCCGCGCTGCATTCGGCCGCGGCCGATCTCACGCAGCCCGTCACCGGGCAGCCCCTGCACATCACCGCGCCGGCCCCGGAGGACCTGCGCGCGTTTGGTTTTGAGAGGTACATATGAAGAAACATTCCATCACGATCCTGTATAATTCGCCCGTCATCCTCACGTTCGCGCTGCTGAGCCTGCTCGCGCTCGGCCTCGGCAAGCTCACCGACGGCTGGACGACGCAGAACCTTTTTTGCGTCTACCGTTCGTCGCTGACGGACTGGCTGACCTACCCGCGCTTTTTCCTGCACGTGCTCGGCCACCCGGATTTCGCCGCCTATTGCAGCAACATTGTCATGCTGCTCGTCGTCGGCCCCACGGCCGAGGAGCGCTTCGGCGGCAAGCGCATCCTGCTCGCCATCGCGCTCACGGCGCTCGTCACGGGGCTGGTGCTCTGGTTCTTCTTCCCGAACGGCGCGCTCATGGGCGCGTCCGGCGTCGTGTTCATGCTCATCGTGCTCGCGTCGTTCGCCGGCATGCGAACCGGCACCATCCCGCTCACGCTCATTCTCGTGCTCATCCTCTACCTCGGCAGCGAGATCTTTCAGGCTGTCACCGGCACGGCCGGCCTCGCCCAGCTCACGCACATCGCCGGCGGCGTGCTCGGCATGATCTTCGGCTTCACGTGGAGCCGCGGAAAGCGGGCGGTGCGATGAACATTCTGGTCAGTGCCTGTCTGCTCGGCGTCGCCTGCCGGTATGACGGCGCGTCCAAGGGCCTTCCGGAGGACGTTCTGCGCGCACTCATGGCCCGGCACACGCTCGTGCCCGCCTGTCCGGAGCAGCTCGGCGGCCTGCAGACGCCGCGCGCGCCGTCCGAGCGGCAGGGCAGCCGCATCGTCATGCGCACCGGCGCCGACGTCACGGACGCTTATACCCGCGGCGCGCAGCAGACGCTCGCTCTCGCGCAGCGCTTCGGCTGCACGGCCGCCCTGCTCAAGCAGCGCAGCCCCTCGTGCGGCAAGGGCGAGATCTATGACGGCACCTTCACCGGCACGCTCACGCCCGGCGACGGGGTCACCGCCGCGCTTCTGTCTGCGCACGGCGTCCGCGTCTACGGGGAGGACGACGTCGCGGAGCTGCTAAACTTGTAATTATGTAAACCTAATTATGTCAACTTGCAGCGTGCTTCCCGGCGCGCTGCTTTTTTGCGCGTCACAGAAACTTAAAAAAGTTGAAATCGCTGCGAAAAATGTTGAAAAATCACCGCCGTCCGGTATAATGAAACCATAGCACATCCCACAGGAAAATATGGAGGAAAGAACCATGCGCAAACGCTTTTTGTCCCTGCTGCTCGTGCTCGCCTGCGTGCTGACGCTGGCCGCCGTGCCGGTCATCGCCGCAGAGCCCGACCCCGTGCAGTCCCCGGGCGTGACGGGCGAGCCCGCTGCCCCCACCGGCGATCCCATTGCCCCCACCGGCAAGCCGGAGCCCAGCCCGGAGCCCAGCCCGGAGCCCAGCCCGGAACCCAGTCCTACGCCCACGCCGTCCGGCCCGTGGTATCAGGCGGCGATGGATTTTGCCCGCGATCAGGGCATCCTCTTCGGCGATGCCGATGGCAATATGCTGCCGGGCAGCAACGCCTCGCGCGCCCAGATGGCCGCCATGCTCGTGCGCGTGTTCGGCTGCACGGCCGGTAAGGATATCACGCACTTTACCGATGTCAGCGCCGGCGCCTGGTATTATCCGGAGCTGAGCGTTGCCGCGCAGATGAATATCTTCAGCGGCTGCGGTGACGGTACCATGGGCCCGGACCGCAATATCACTCGCCAGGAGGCCATGTCCGTCATCGCCCGCGCCTTCGCCGTGGCCGACGGTACGGCTGCCGATCTTGCCGCCTTCTCGGACGCTTCCGCCGTCAGCGACTGGGCGGTCGCCTCGGTGGCCGGTCTGGTCAGGGCCGGCATCGTCAGCGGCGACGCGGGCCGCCTGAGCCCCAAGGCCACCATCACCCGTGCCGAGATCGCGCAGATGCTCTATGAGCTCGGCCTGCAGTTCTGCTCCGACGCCGCTGCGCTCCCGGCCTCCGGCCGCGTCGTCTACACCGGCACCGCGCCCCTGACGGCGGGCGCCTTCACCGGCACGCTCTACCTCGGCGGCGCCGCCGGGCGCGACCTCGGCAGCATGAACGTCACCGGCACGCTCGTCGTGCGCACCGACCCGAACGGCACCGTTACCGTCGGCGGCACGGTCGACACGCTCGCCGTCGCGGCCGAGGACACGACCGTCGCAGGCACCGGCCATGCCGGCCTTGTGCGCCTGCTCGCGCGCGGCTGCACCGTCACGCTCGCGGCCGACAAGACCGCTTCGGAGTATGACCCCATGCTCCGCGGCGTTGACATACTCACGACCGACCCCGTGCCCGCGCTCTCTCCGGAGTGCCGAGCCGTCGACCTGTACGTGACCTACCGTTACTTCCCGTCGGAATATCAGACCACACCGGGCGAGGCGACCCTCATCTGGTATGTGGACGGCGTGCAGCAGCCCACGCGCCACTACACGCTCGACGGCAAGTCTATCACGCCGGGCTTCCACGTGGAAGAGTCCGTCTGGAAGCGCGACATGCCTTCCCAGCACACGGTTGAGATCCTCTTCCTGTGCGGCACGGACGCGATCCGCACCACGTTCGTCGTCCCAGTCAACAACTACACGGACGCGGAGTATGATCAGCTCCTCAGCGCGCAGTACCCGTATAAGCTCGAGGTCGTGCGCAACCAGTGCACGGTGCTCGTGTACGGTCTGGACATGAGCGGCGATTACTCCATCCTCTACCATGCCTTCGTCTGCGGCCCCGGCCAGACCACGCCGATCGGCACGTTCCGCACGCCGTTCAAGGCGGCCTGGCACCCGCTGCAGGGCTGCTGGGGCCAGTACTGCACGCAGATCACCGGCAACTATCTCTTCCACTCCTCGCCGTACAACAGCCCAAACAAGAACGACCTGTCCTACCGGCTGTATAACCAGCTCGGCACGGTCTGCTCGCACGGCTGCGTGCGCCTGACGGTGGCGGATGCCAAGTGGATCTACGACAACTGCCCGCTCGGCACCACGGTGTCGATCTACAACGCCTCGTCTCTCCCGGTGCCGAAGCCGTCGGCCCCATGGCTGGACATCTCCAGCCCGAACCGCGGCTGGGACCCGACGGATCCCGACCCGGCCAACCCCTGGAACAAGTAAGCCATACCAAAACACATCCCCCGGAGCGTCTGCTCCGGGGGATGTGTTTATGCTCTCGGCGCTGCACGTGCACGTCCGCTGGGTCATGAGCACGAGTATTGCGGCGGCGTTCACACTGTGCCTGACAGTGCAGCACCAGCCGCTGCCGGATGTGCTGCGCTGCATGCTCACCGGCTACGCTGCACCGGATGCGGCCGCCGGCGCATCACCCCCTTCGGCGCCATGCTCTGCACGGCCGTCGCCGCGTCCATGATCGCCTGCAACCAGACGCTCTCCATCCTGCTCACGCACCAGCTCTGCGCCAATACGGAGCCGGACGGCCCGTCGTGCGCCATCGACCTGGAAAACTCCGTCGTCGTGCTTGCGCCGCTCGTCCCGTGGTCGATCGCGGGCGCGGTGCCGCTGGCCTCGGCCGGTGCGCCGGAGCAGAGCCTGCTGGCCGCGTGCTATCTCTAACTGATCCCGCTGTGTTCGCTCGTTTGGAAGCTCCTGCGCCGCCGGCGTGTTGCTGCCTGACTTGAAAAGTGCGCCGAATGTGGTACAATAGATGCATTCTGTACTGCATTCCGGAAAGGAGGGGCATGCCATGGAGCGGACGGAGCTTCCGATCGCGGTGTTTGATTCCGGCCTCGGCGGCATCAGTGTCCTGCGCGCGCTCGTGCAGCGCCTGCCGGGGGAGGACTTTCTCTATTTCGGCGACTCGGCCAATGCCCCCTACGGCGTGCGCCCGGCCGAGGAGGTCCGCCGCCTGACGCAGGACGTCATCGCCCGGCTGTATGACCGCGGCATCAAGGCCGCCGTCATCGCCTGCAACACGGCCACCAGCGCGGCCATCGGCCCGCTGCGCGCCGCCTTTCCGGACATCCCCGTCATCGGCATCGAGCCTGCGCTCAAGCCCGCCGTGGCGCACCACCGGCGCGTGCTCGTACTGGCCACGCCCCTGACACTGCGGGAGGAGAAGTTCGCCGCACTCATGCAGCAGTGCGCCGGCTGCGCCGAGATCACGCCGCTGCCGTGCCCGGAGCTGGTGGAGTTCGTCGAGCGGGGCGAGCTCGATTCGCCCGCGCTCACGGCCTACCTCGCGCGGCAGCTCGGCCCCTATGCCGGCCGCGTGGACGCGGCCGTGCTCGGCTGCACGCATTTTCCGTTTGCCCGCCGGGCCATCCGCGCCGCCCTCGGCGGCGGCGTCGCGCTCTATGACGGCAGCGACGGCACCGCGCGCGAAACGCTGCGTCAGCTCGTGCGCCGCGGCTGGGTCCGCGGCGGCAGCCATGGCACTGTCACACTGGAAAACAGCCGCCCGTCCGAGCTGCCGCTCAGCCGCCGGCTGCTCGCCCTGCCCCGGGAGGACTGAGCCGCCATGCAGATCCAACGCATTCCGTTTCCGCCCATCGGCTCGAATATGTACGTCGTCACGCAGGGGCGCGACGCGATCGTCCTCGACCCCTGGCCGGACGAGGCGACCATGCAGCGCCTGCAGGGGTATCATGTGCTGCTCGTGCTCACGCATGAGCATGTCGACCACATCTCCGGCCTCGGCCGGATGCAGCGCGCGCTCCCGGCGCGCACCCTCTGGCAGGAAAACTGCACCCCTTGGCTGCGCAATCCCGGCAACACGACGCCCGTGCTGCTCGCGGCGCTGAGCGTGTCGCGCGGGGCGGCCGCGCGTGACTTTCTGCGCGCGCTGGACCTCAAGACCGAGACGTATGCCCCGGACATGACCTTCGGCGATCACATCGCGCTCGACTGGGGCGCGCTGTATCTCGAGGGCTATGCCACGCCCGGCCACTCGCGCGGCAGCGCGTGCTACCGCATCGGGCCGGACGCCTTTTTCAGCGGCGACTCGCTCGTGCCGGGCAACGCCGTCGTCACGCGCCTGCGCGGGGGCGACGCCGCCGTGCTCATGGACAGGACCGTGCCGTTTCTGCGCACGCTGCCGCCCGATCTCACGCTCTATCCCGGCCACGGCCGCTGCGGCATGTCGCTTGGTGAGGGCATTGCGACCATGGACTGGTGACGCGCCCGTACCGCCGCGTGCCTGCACAGCAGACCGGAAATTGTCACAAAAAGGCTTGACACATGCGAGGAAACATGCTAGACTAATCACAGCAGTTTAGGGTAAAAGTTTTTTGTGGGATTTTTTTGCGATGGCCTCCGGTACTCCTCCGGAGGCCATCTCATTTAAAAAACCGGTGCTCCGCGCGGAAAAGGACTTGACACGCGCGGGGACATCTGGTATTCTATTAGAGCGCTCCAAAGACAGCAGGTGGCTTGACCGCGGAAATCCTGCCGAGGATGCATCCATCATGATGTTTCTTTTTCTGTTTCCGGGGCTTTGGCCGCGGAATTTTTTTTGGGCGTGTATCTTTCACACGGAGGTGAAATCACACTATGCCGAACGCAAAAGTTCTCAGCGAGAAGCAGGCAATCGTCGCCGCTCTGGCCGAGCGGCTCAAGGGCGCCAGCGCCGGCGTGTTCGTCGATTACAAGGGCATCACCGTCGATGAAGACACCAAGCTGCGCACCGAGCTGCGTCAGAATGACGTGGAGTATTCCGTCGTCAAAAACACCCTGACCCGCTTTGCGCTCAAGGACGCCGGTCTCGAGGCAATGAGTGATCTGCTCAATGGTACGACTTCGCTCGCAACCAGCACGGCAGACCCGATCGTCCCGATCCGCATGATCCACGACGTGAGCGAGAAGATGGCGAAGGACAAGAAGTTCATCGTCAAGGGCGCGTTCCTCGAGGGCAAGGTCCTCTCCGAGGCTGAGATCGCGGAGATCGCGCAGCTCCAGAACAAGGATGCGCTGTACTCCAAGGTCCTGGGCACGATGCTGGCCCCCATCACGGGCCTGGCCGTCTGCCTGAATCAGGTCGTCGAGCAGATGGGCGGCGCTGCCGCGCCGGCTGCCGAGGCCGAAGCTCCCGCCGCCGAATAAGGCGACCACTTCACTTAACTATTTAGGAGGAAAATTACCATGGCTAGCGAAAAAGTCACTGCTATGATCGAAGAGATCAAGGCTATGTCCGTCCTCGAGCTGTCCGAGCTCGTGCACGAGATCGAAGATGTGTTCGGCGTTTCCGCCGCTGCCGCTGTTGCCGCCGCTCCGGTGGCCGGCGCTGCTGCTGCCGCCGAGGAGAAGACCGAGTTTGACGTCGTTCTGACCGGCTTCGGCGATCAGAAGATCAAGGTCATCAAGGCCGTCCGTGAGATCACCAACCTGGGCCTGGCGGAAGCCAAGGCGAAGGTCGAGGGCGTCCCCTGCGCCATCAAGGAGCAGGTCTCCAAGGACGAGGCCGAGGAGCTCAAGAAGAAGCTCGAGGAAGTCGGCGCTTCTGTCGAACTCAAGTAATCGACCCTTACACACAAAAACCTCCGTGCCATTCGGCGCGGAGGTTTTTTTGCGCCTGTCGGGAAACCTCATAGGGTTTCCCGACAGAAGGCTTGCAGGCTGCTGCGCACAGACTTTGTGCGCCGGTGGCGTACAAAGTCCACACTTGCAGCCTGAGATGTATTTTCTCTCACGCACATGTCGCGAGAGAAAATGATTTCACTTTTTTGCCGCCTGCGGACGGCAAACTCTGCGAGGCTTTTTTACCCGCTGAACCCCCTCTGTACTGTCCGGCGCGGAGGTTATTTCTTTATTCGCACTGCCACCGGTGCCGCCGCAGGTCCACGTGCTGCTTTTTGAGTGCGCGGCTTATTCGGCAGGCTTGTCTTCCTTGGGCTGGTACTGATACGGCCCCGGATCCGGTTCGGCGTAGCCGGTGGCGATGTCGAACTGCTTGATGAGCTGCGAGATGCCGAGCTTCGTCACCATCAGCTCGTCATAGGCCAGATCGTCCGTGAAGCCGTTTTCGCGGCACTCCTCGAGCCCTTCCTTCACGTCCTCGAGCTCGGACACGCACTGCTCGTACAGGTCCTCGAGCTTGCCGAGTGCCGTGGCGGTGTTGTCGCTGCTGCCCTCGGCGGGGCACGCGCTCTCGAACCGGCGGCCGATGCGCACGATCGCAGCGTAGCCCGCCTGCAGCATCATGAGCGTGAGCGCGCCCTCCTGTCCGGCGGCCTCGCTCTGCTTCATGCCGGTCATCATGTCCGATACGTCCTGCAGCCACTGCTTGTGCACGCCCTTGAGCTGGTCAAGGCGCTCGGTGAGCTGGGCCTCGGAGTGCCGGTTGGCGGAGTAGCCGCCCTTTTTCAGTTTGCGGGTCAGACGTTCCATAGTATTTGCATCCTCCAAATGTGAATTTCGGTCAATCGTCCACGTCGAGCGCCTCGAGGCCCTTGGCGGGGATGGGGCGGCTGTCGCCGTGGCGGACAAAGAGCATCGTCACGAACGCGCCGGCCACGAAGATAGCGGCGTAGGGGAAGAGCACGGTCATGCCGAGCTTGTCCATCAGGAAGCCGGAGAACATCGGCGTGACGACCTGCGCGGCCATGCTGGCCGTGTAGTAAAAGCCGGTGTAGCGGCCGACGTCGCTGCCGGAGCACATCTCCACGACCATCGGGAAGGAATTGACGTTGATGGTGGCCCAGCCGATACCGGCGAGGCAGAACATGGCGTTCATGAGCATCGTGGGGCTCTCGGCGTTGAGGAAGGCGGCCACGCCGAACGCGACGGCCAGCATCACGACGCCGCCGAGGATGGTCTTTTTGCGGCCGATCTTGGACGCGACGATGCCGACTGGCAGGTAGGCCACGATGGCGGCGGCCTGCGCGAGCATGAGCGTGAGGTTGTAGTCCTTGTGCAGGATGTTGCTGGCGTAGACGGAGTATTTCGACGTCACGGCGTTGTAGCCGAAGAACCACAGCACGATCGACAGCAGCAGGAAGATGAGCGACCGGCGCTCTGCCTTGCCAAGCTTGCCGGAGCCTGCGGGCGCGTCGTCACTGTCGCCGTTGTCGATGCCGAAGCGTTTGCTGTCGGCCTGCATCTCGGCCACGAACTTCGGCTCGTTGACCGTCAGGCGGAAGATCAGCAGCGCCAGCAGCATGATGCCCGCGATCACGGCAAAGTACGCCGTGTAGCTCATGAGCGAGTTGCGCACGGAGCTCGTGGCGAAGGCCATGCCGATGGCCAGCACGAGGATGCCGCCGGCGGTGCCCATGAGGTTGATGACGGCATTCGCCTTACTGCGCAGCGGTTTGATGGTAACATCGGGCATGAGCGCGACGGCGGGGGAGCGGAACGTGGCCATGGCCAAGAGCACGACGAGCAGCAGCGCGATAAAGCCGATGAGCGCGCCGGGGTGCTGCACGGTCGTCTGGTGGGCGTAGGCCTGGCGCGCGGGCACGACATAATTCGTGTAGTCATGGTTCGTGACGGTCTTGCCCTCAGCGGTCGTGACCTGGCTCGTGATGGCGGCAAATTCGTCCTCCGTGAAGGTGTCCTCGAGCACGAACGTCTCGCCGTCGGGGGTCTTGAGCGTGCGGTCGGCCTCCTGCTGGTACACGACGCGCAGCGCGGCGGGATCGTCGATGGCGGCGGCCGCGTCGATGTTTTTCAGCTGCGCATCGTCGACGAGCGACAGGCTGATGAACGCGATGGCCGCAACGATCGTGCCAAAGACGATAAACGGCGTGCGGCGGCCGCGCTTGCCGGTGTGCTTGTCGGAGATCGCGCCGAACAGCGGCAGCAGAAACAGCGCCAGAATGTTGTCGAGCGCCATGATGACGCCGGACCATGCCTGCGACATGCCGAACTTGTTCGTCAGGATCAGGGGGATGGTGTTGTCATACGCCTGCCAGAAGGCGCAGATCAGAAAAAAGGCAAAGCCAACGCAGATGGTGCGTTTGTAGTTGAGCTTCACAGGGTTACCTCCATCGTTCTGTATCGGATTTGTCTCATTCTACAATACCTCGCCCGGCAATTCAACAGGCATTTGACGAAAAGCAGAAATTGTTGTTTAATAAGGGCAAAGCAAACCGGCGGTCCGCGCCGCCGAAAGGAGGACTCGTTATGAATTGGAAAACTGCCTGCAAGATCGCCGCGCCGGCCGCCGCCTGCGCGGGTGCGTTTGCGTTTCTCGTCGCGCCGGGCCACGCCACGCGCGCACAGAAGGCCCCGTTCGTGTACCGCAACTATGCGCACCGCGGCCTGCACACCGAGGACGGCACCGTGCCGGAAAATTCGCTCCCGGCCTTTCGTGCCGCGGCCGAGGCGGGCTATGCCGTCGAGATGGACGTGCACCTGACGGCGGACGACCAGCTCGTCGTGTTCCACGACGACACGCTCGATCGCATGTGCGGCGTGCCGGGTGTCATTGATGATTTCACGCTCGCCGAGCTGCGCGCTCTGCGCCTCGGCGATACCGACTGCGTCATCCCAACCTTTGCCGAGGCGCTCGCCGCCCTCGGCGGCCGCGTGCCGCTGCTGCTCGAGGTCAAGCGCGGACATAATAACCGCCGCCTGTGCGCGCTGACGCTCGCCGCCCTGCGTACTTACGGCGGGCCGTACTGTGTCGAGAGCTTTGACCCCACAATCGTCGCGTGGTTCCGGCGCAACGCGCCCGATATTCTGCGCGGCCAGCTCAGCCAGCCGCCGAAGGACTACGGCAAGGCGCTCAATAAGCCCGCGGCCGCCATCGTCGGCAACGTGCTCACGAACGTGATCGCCCGCCCGCAGTTCATCGCCTACAAGATCGGGCCGAAGCCGCTGAGCGTGCGCCTGTGTGAGGCCATGGGCGCCGTGCGCGCCGGCTGGACGAGCCGCGCCTGGACGCATGAGCACGATTATGACATCGTCATCTTTGAGCACTACCGCCCCGGCGCCTGGTTTCGCGCCGACATCTAAGAGGGCTATTCTTGATGTTCGCCTTCTCCATGAGGAGCAGGCGGCGAGCAGTGCTCGCCGGATGAGGTGGAAGCGTTTTGGTTTCCGCCAGTACCTCATGTATCACGTTTACACAGGATGAAAAAACAACAGCAGCCACACTGGCTCACGCCAGTGTGGCTGCTGTTGTTTGCTTGTGCTTGCGCGTCCGCGGCGGATGCAGACCCGGACGCTGCAAAGTGGAAGAGAGAACACAAACGAGGGATTTGCAACATCATTTACGAAAACGATGTTTACTGAACATATCCTAACATTTGTGTCCACTTTTGTCAAGCGGTTTTCAAAAGTTGTTTGAACTTTTTTCTCACACTGCCGCGCCATCGCGCAAAATCTGCGCCAGCTCTGCCACGTCGCGCAGGACGTACTTCGGCTGCACGTCGGACGCTTTGAGGATCGCCTCGTCTGTCTCGCCGGACATGACGAGCACGCTCTGCGCGCCCGCGTTCACGGCCACGGCAATGTCGGTGTAGATCCGGTCGCCCACGCAGCAGATCTGCGCGTTCGGCACGCCGGTCTGCGCCGAGATGACGTCGACCATGTTGCGGTTCGGCTTGCCGATGTAGGTCGGCTTCACGCCGGAGGCGGCGGTCAGCAGCGCGCAGATGCTCCCGCAGTCGGGCAGCACCTCGCCGGCAGGCATGGGGCAGACCCAGTCGGGGTTGGCGGCGATGAACGCCGCGCCGCGGCGCAGAAAGTGCACGGCCTTGTCGAGCTTTTCGTACACGAGCTCGGTGTCGAACCCGGCCACGACGATCTCCGCGCCCTCTTCCACGAGCGGGATGCCGTAGCTGAGCAGCTCGCGGCGGAACGCCTGCGTGCCGACGAGGTACACAGGCTTGCCCGCGTAGTGCTGGTTGAGATACAGCGCCGTCGCCATGCCGGAGGTGAACACGTTTTCGGCCTCGCACGGGAAGCCCAGCCGCCGCAGGCGCGTGATGTAGTCCGTGCCCGCGCGCGAGGAGTTGTTGGTCAGGTAGATGTACTGCCGTCCGGTATCGGCCAGCGTATGGATGAAGTCGACCGCGCCGGGAAACACGTCGTCCCCGAGGTAGAGCGTGCCGTCCATGTCCAGCAGGAACAGGCGCGCGTCGAGCAGGTCTTTCAGATCGTTCATGGGAGCCACCTCACAGAATCTTATTTTTTTCTTAACGCCCTATTATACCATAAAAAACGCGGCGCACAATCCCAATTATTCCGGCCGCGGGTGTTGAAAAAAACGGTCGATGTGCTATAATATTAAAATCTGTACCGTGGGCCGCTATTGCGTGCCGGACGGGTACGGACCCAAAGGTGTAATTAAATTTTTGGAGGCATAGATATGGCAAAGAAACAATTCAAAGCCGAGTCGAAAAAGCTGCTCGACATGATGATCAACTCGATCTACACGCACAAGGAAATTTTCCTGCGTGAGATCATCTCGAACGCCTCGGACGCGATCGACAAGCTCTGCTACCAGTCGCTCACGGATGAAAACGTGGGCATGGCGCGCAGCGATTTCAAGATCCGCGTCACCCCGGATAAGGACGCGCGCACGATCACGGTGTCGGATAACGGCATCGGCATGACCAAGGAGGAGCTTGACAGCAACCTCGGCGTTATCGCGCGCAGCGGCTCGCTGAAGTTCAAGGACGGCCTCGGCGAGAACGCGCAGGAGGACGCCGCCATCGACATCATCGGTCAGTTCGGCGTCGGCTTCTATTCCGCGTTCATGGTCGCCGATAAGGTCACGGTCATCACCCGCGCCTACGGCAGCGACACGGCCTACCAGTGGGTCAGCACCGGCGCGGACGGCTACACCATCACCGAGGCCGAGAAGGACACCGTCGGCACCGACGTCATCATGCACATCAAAGAAGACGAGACCGGCGAGAAGTACTCCACCTATCTCGAAAACTGGAAGCTCATGATGCTCATCCGCAAGTATTCCGACTATGTCCGCTGGCCGATCGTCATGGACGTCGAGCAGAGCGACTGGGTCGACACCGGCGAGAAGGACGAAAAGGGCGAGCCGAAGATGGAGATGGTCACCAAGACCGAGGAGCAGACCATCAACAGCATGATCCCCATCTGGCAGCGCAGCCGCAAGGAAGCGACGGATGAGGAGTGCATCGCGTTTTATAAGGACAAGTTCCATGACAAGGACGACCCGCTGGCCGTCATCCGCGTCAACGCCGAGGGCCTGATCTCCTACCGCGCGCTGCTGTTCATCCCGGCCAAGGCCCCGGCGAACATGTTCACCCGCGAGTCTGACCCCGGTCTCGAGCTCTACAGCTCCGGCGTCATGATCATGGATAAGTGCACCGACCTCCTGCCGCCGTGCTACGCGTTTGCGCGCGGCGTGGTCGATTCGCCCGACCTGTCGCTGAACATCTCGCGTGAGATGCTCCAGCACGACCGCCAGCTCAAGCTCATCGCCGCGAACCTCGGCAAGAAGATCAAGTCCGAGCTGACGAAGCTCATGACCAACGACCGCGAAAAGTACGAGCAGTTCCACGCCGCCTTCGGCATGATGCTGCGCGCCGGCGCCGTCACCGAGACGGGTGACAAGGTCGACGAGATCAAGGACCTGCTGCTCTACCACACGAGTGAGACGAAGCTCTCGTCCCTCAAGGAGTACGTCGACGCCATGCCCGCCGAGCAGACGAAGATCTACTTTGCCTGCGGCGAGAACGTTAAGCGTCTGCTCAGCCTGCCGCAGGCCGAGCTTCTGCACGAAAAGGGCTACGATGTCCTGTGCATGACCTCGCAGATCGATGAGTATTTCGTCGACACCATGAAGAGCTACGCCGACAAGCCGTTTTGCAACATCGCGACCGACGACCTCGGCCTCGAGACCGAGGAAGAGAAGAAGGAGACCGAGGCCAAGCAGGCTGAGGACAAGGATCTGCTCGACTTCGTCAAGGAGACGCTCGGCGACCAGGTCGCGTCCGTACGCCTGTCCAACAAGCTCGTGTCCAGCGCCGTGTGCCTGAGCACGGAGGGCGGCGTCACACTCGAGATGGAGCGCTATTTCAAGAGCATGCCCGGCGCGCCGACCGACATCCGCGCCATCCGCGTGCTCGAGCTCAATGCCAACCACCACGCCTATCAGACCATGAAGGAAGCGTTCGACGCCGGCGACAAGGACAAGGCCGCCCGCATCGCGCGCATCCTGCACGCGCAGGCGCTGCTCATCGCGGGCGAGCCGCTCGAGGATCCGGCCGCGTATTCGGAGCTGGTCTGCACGCTCATCTGATCCGATTTCCCCCCCCCGGCCGCCGCGCCCCGGCGGCCGGGGCATCCCCATGTAAGGAGCTGTCTATGGAACCGCGTCTCGGTATCTATATCCACATCCCGTTTTGCGCGAGCAAGTGCGGCTATTGCGATTTTTATTCCTGCGCCGGCGCGGCCGACCGCATGGCGGACTATCAGCACGCCCTGCTCGAGCACATCGAAGAGAGCGCCGGGCGCATTGCCCCGGCGTACATCGACACGGTGTATTTCGGCGGCGGCACGCCGAGCTTTTACGGCGCGGCGCGTCTCATCGAGCTGCTCGACGCCGTCAAGGCCACCGGCCGCCTGCTCAAGCGCGCGGAGGTGACCGTCGAGGTCAATCCGGACAGCGTCCGTCTGCACGACCTGCGCGCCCTGCATAAGGCGGGTTTCAACCGCCTGAGCATCGGCATGCAGTCGGCGAACAATGATATTTTGAAAATGATCGGCCGCCGCCACAGCTTCCGCCAGGTGGAGATGGCCGTGCAGAATGCCCGCACCGCGGGGTTTGATAATATCAGCCTCGACCTCATCTACGGCTTGCCCAGCCAGACCCGCAGCGACTGGGCGGACACGCTCGCCAAGGCGCTCGCCCTGCGCCCGGAGCACATCTCCAGCTACGGGCTCAAGCTCGAGGAGGGCACGCCCATGTACGCCCTGAAGGATTCGCCCCTCATCCCGTCGGACGACGAACAGGCGGACATGTACCTGTGCATGGTCGAGGAGCTGCGGCGCTACGGCTATGAGCAGTATGAGATCTCCAATTTCAGCATACCGGGCTACGAATCCCGGCATAATCTGAAATACTGGCAGCTCGACGACTATATGGGCTTCGGCCCCGGTGCGCACTCGTGCATCGGCCGCACGCGCTACAGTTATGTGCGCGATCTCGACCGCTACCTTGCGGGTGTCCTCCACGGTGAGGACATGATCGACGAGTACGAGACCGTCGGCGATTTCGAGCGCGCGGCGGAGTATCTCATGCTCGGCATGCGCACCGTCCACGGCGTGTCGCGCGCGGAGTATGAGCGGCTCTACCGCAGCGATTTTTCCGGCATCGCGCAGCAGCTCGAGGCGTTCATTCGCTCCGGCTGGGCGGTCGCGGACGGGGAGCGCTGGCACTTCACGCCAGCGGGCTTTCTCATCTCGAACGTGCTCATCGGCAAGCTCCTCGAGGCGCAGACCGACCGCAAGGCCGAGCACAACCCGTGGATGAAGCCGCAGATCGAAAAGCAGCCCCGCGCCAAGCTTCCGCCCAGCGAGGCGGAGGCCTTCCGCAATACATATTTAAATAATCCGATTTTGACAGGGAAAGACAGGGATTCGAGCAAATGAAACTCAACGGCAACACTTCCAAGCGCAGCGCGGCCGCTCGCCGCGAGGCGGCGGATTTTGCAGCGCAGGAGCGCTCGGCGCACCGCAGCGGCGCCAACCGTTCCGCACAGAGCGAGGCGGCTGCCCGCCGCGCCGCCGCGCCGAAACAGGCGGCGCCCCAGCGCCCGCCCGTGCCCCGGCAGGAGCAGACGGCGCGCCGCAGTGCGCCCGGCGCCCAGCCGCAGCCGGCTTCGAAAGAGAAAAAACCGCGCGGCCGCGGCGGCAGGATCGCCGTGCGCGTCGTGCTCATCGCGCTGGCCGTCCTCGTGGCGGCGGGCGCCGTCGGCATGGTGCTCGTGGCGAAAAAGAGCGCCATTTTCCCGAACGTCTCTGTCTGCGGCACCGACGTCGGCGGCATGACGCAATCCGCCGCGGCGGACGCCATCCGCGCCGCCGGGTGGGACGATACGAGCGCCCCGGTGCTCACCATGACCTTCCCGGGCGACCGGACCATCACCGTCACCGCGACGGAGATCGGCTTTGATGCTACGCCCGATGCCGCCGCCGAAACGGCCTATGCCTACGGCCGCAGCGGCAATGTGTTCTCGAATTTCTTTACCTGGCTGCACTGTGCCTTCCAGGGCCATGACGTGGCCTCGGACAACCTCGCCGACATGGATGCCGATGCCCTGCGCACGCGCATCGAGCGCGAGGCCGCCGAGATCAACGTCAGCCTCTCCGCCGGCAGCATCGAGATCGACGAGGCGCACAGCGCCATCCGCGTCGTCAAGGGCGCGAGCATGATCACGCTCGACCCCGCCGCCGTCGCCGAGCGCATGCTCAGCGACATCCGCGCCGGCAAGTTCGGCACGTCGGCCTATCCGGTCGATATGAGCGGCGATGATAAGATGACGCTGCAGGAGCTGCACGACGCCGTCTGCGGCGATCCGGTCAACGCGGGCTACGACCCCGAGACCCAGTCCGCCACCGAGAGCAAGGTCGGCATCGCGTTCGACGTCGCCGCCGCCCAGCCCCTGTGGGATGCGGCATCGACCGGCGACACCGTCACCATCCCGGCCACGCTCACGCAGCCCGAGATGACGCAGGAGCAGCTGCAAAAGCACCTCCTGGCCGATAAGCTCGCCACCAAGACCACCTCGCTCTCCGGCAGCAGCAGCAACCGCATCACAAACGTGAAGCTCGCCGCCGAGAAGATCAACGGCGTCATTCTCCAGCCCGGCCAGACGTTTTCGTATAACGACGTCGTCGGCCAGCGCACGAAGGCCAACGGCTTCAAGGAGGCCGGGGCCTATTCCGGCGGCCAGGTCGTGCAGGAGGTCGGCGGCGGCATCTGCCAGGTGTCGTCCACGCTGTATTACTGCGCCATGGTCTCCAACCTGAAGATCAACACCCGCACCTGCCACTACTTCCCCGTGGCCTATATCGAGCCCGGCATGGACGCCACGGTCAGCTGGGGCGGGCCGGAGTTCAAGTTTACGAACAACCGCGACTACCCGATCGAGATCAAGGCGTATGTCCAGAACGGCAGCGTCACGGTCGAGATCTGGGGCACGGATGTGGACGGCAGCTACGTCAAGATGAGCTACACCGCCAACGGCCTGCGCGCCACGACCTACCGCACCGTCTATGATAAGGACGGCAACCAGATCAGCCACACGCTCGAGGCCAACAGCACTTACCACTCGCACGACACTACGCCGAAGCCGACGCCCACCCCCAGCACCAAACCGGCCCCGACGCCCACACCCACGTCAAAGCCGCAGCCGACACCCTATCCGTCCGTCTACGACCCCGGTGACGCCGGTGAAGACTAATACAGAGGAGAATGCAGTATGAGCAAAGGAAAGTTTTATATCACCACCCCGATCTATTACCCCTCGGACAAACTGCACATCGGCCACACCTACTGCACGGTCGCGACCGATGCGATCGCGCGCTACAAGCGCCTGTGCGGTTATGACGTCATGTTTCTGACCGGCACGGACGAGCACGGCCAGAAGATTGAGGAGAAGGCCGAGGCTGCCGGTGTCACGCCCAAGCAGTTTGTGGACAACATCGTCGAAGGCCCCGGCGGCGTGCGCGCGCTGTGGAAGCTGATGAACATCTCCAACGACCGCTTCATCCGCACGACGGACGACTATCATGTCGAGGCCGTGCAGCGCATCTTCAAGAAGATGTACGACAAGGGCGACATTTATAAGGGCAAGTATTCCGGCATGTACTGCACGCCGTGCGAGAGCTTCTGGACCGAGAGCCAGCTCGTCGACGGCAAGTGTCCGGACTGCGGCCGCGAGGTGCACTATGCCGAGGAGGAAGCGTATTTCTTCCGCCTGTCGAAGTATGCCGAGCCCGTGCGCGAGCTGCTGCTCAGCGGCACGTTCCTCGAGCCTGCCAGCCGCGTCAACGAGATGATCAAAAACTTCATCGATCCCGGCCTCGAGGACCTGTGCGTGTCGCGCACGAGCTTCACGTGGGGCATCCCGGTCGATTTTGACCCCGGCCACGTCGTTTATGTCTGGGTCGATGCGCTGTTCAACTACTGCACGGCCCTCGGCTTCCTGAACGACAAGTACGACGATTATGACCAGTTCTGGCCCGCCGACGTGCACATGGTCGGCAAGGAGATCGTGCGCTTCCACTCCATCATCTGGCCGGCCATGCTCATGAGCATGGGCATGCCCCTGCCGAAGAAGGTCTTTGGCCACGGCTGGCTGCTGCTCGGCGGCGGCAAGATGTCGAAGTCGAAGGGCAACGTCGTCGACCCCATCGTGCTCGCCGAGCGCTACGGTGTGGACGCGCTGCGCTACTACCTCCTGCGCGAATTCCCGCTCGGCAGCGACGGCAACTTCTCCAACGAGCTGCTCATCTCCCGCATCAATACCGACCTCGCCAACGACCTCGGCAACCTCCTGAGCCGCACCGTCGCCATGGTCATCAAGTACTTCGGCGGCACGCTCCCGGCCGGGCGCGAGCACGATGCGCTCGATGACGAGCTCATCGCCATGGCGTCCTCCCTGCGCGAAACGTATGCCGGCTATATGGATAACTTCGGCACCCAGCAGGCGCTCATCGAGGTGTTCAAGGTCATCTCCCGCGCCAATAAGTATATCGACGAGACGGCGCCCTGGGTCCTCGCCAAGGACGAGAGCAAGCGCGCGCGCCTGGCCACGGTGCTGTATAACCTGCTCGAGACGCTGCGCATCACCGTCACGCTCCTGCTGCCCTTCATGCCCGACAGCTGCGCGAAAGCCTTCACGCAGATCGGCGCTGCGGCGGAGCAGACCACGTGGGACAATGCTGCCGTCTGGGGCGTGCTGCCCGCGGACGTCACCGTCCAGAAGGGCGAGACGCTCTTCCCGCGCATCGACATGGCCAAGGAACTCGCCGAGCTCGAGGCGCTCAAGGCCGCGAAGGAAGCGGCCGCCGCGCCCAAGTCCGCGCCCGTGCTGCCGGACGTGACGATCGACGAGTTTGCCAAGTGCGACATGCGCGTGTGCAAGGTCCTCAAGTGCGAGCCGGTGAAAAAGTCCGATAAGCTCCTGTGCTTCACGCTCGACGACGGCAGCGGCACCGACCGGCAGATCCTCTCCGGCATCGCCAAGTATTACCGCCCCGAGGAGCTCGTCGGCAAGACCGTCGTCGCGATCCTGAACCTGCCGCCGCGCAAGATGATGGGCATGGCCTCCAACGGCATGCTCCTCTCGGCCGAGAAGGACGGCAAGCTCAACCTGCTCATGCTCGATGACAGCGTGCCCGCCGGCGCGCAGCTTTGCTGAGCGGCCGCACGACCCGCACGTTTCCGGGAAGGCCCGCTCGGCGAGCCTTCCCGTTTTTCCGGCGGCGCGCGGAACATTTTCTGCTTTCCGCCGTCAAGCCCTTCGTAATTTCCCGTACATAAAGGAGGAGTCGCCTCTTGAAGCTGTTTTCCGCGCCGCCGCGCCCCACGGGCACGCAGCGGCCCGCTTCCGATACCGCCCAGCAGCGTCCCGCGCAGCAGCGTCCCGCGCAGCAGCGCCCCGCGCAGCAGCGCCCGGCCCAGCAGCGCCCGGCCCAGCAGCGTCCCGCGCAGCAGCGTCCGGCGCAGCAGCGTCCCACGCAGCAGCGTCC
>ONIG01000036.1 GCA_900317855.1 uncultured Eubacteriales bacterium
TCTTCCGCTGTTAACCTTTTCTTTCTTGCCATAAGAATGCTCCCTCCATGATGACAGTGCTTTTGTTATTTCACTGTCTCTCATAGAGGGAGCATATCAGTTCCTGCGGGCGTGCCGCGTTGTTTTTTAAATTTGATATGTATGCGTCTACTCGCCCTCGATCGTGCGCACGTACATGCCCAGCTCACCGGGCAGGTCGTGGATCTCGAGCGCGCAGCCGTCCATGGCGGTGTTGTGCACCGCGATGCGGAACACGAGCTGCAGCTGCTCGGGCACGACGGCGGAGTATTCGCCGATGTCCATGACGACGCGTGTCAGGCGCGTGAGGCCGTTTTCCGCCATCGCCTGCTGGGCGATGTCAAAGACCTCCTTGGCAATGGCTGCCTCGTGCATTTATTTCTTCTTCGGCTGGCGGCGGACATTGCGCTCGCGCACAAGGTCCTTCTTGAGCGGCTTGCAGAAGAGCACGCGGTCGCCGTCGACCATCTTGCGCACGTCCTTCGGGCACTTCGTGACGCACACGCCGCAGCCGATGCAGCGCTGATACTCCACAAACACCTTGCCGCTCTGCGCGTTGAAGCCGGTGGCCACGGTCGGGCAGAAGTGGTTGCAGATGTTGCAGCCGTTGCAGTTTTCGGGGTGGACGATAACGGGCTTTGCGTGCGCGCGCATATACAGCGGCTGCATGCCGCCGCGCGTGTAGGAGCCGAGCATCTCGCAGCACTGCGTGTCGCAGTTGCAGATGGCGGTCGTCTCCTCGTCCATGTTGCAGGCATAGTGGAACACCTGGTGGACGCAGCCCTTCTTCTCGCAGTCAACGAGGATCTGGCGCGCCTCGGCCTTGCTGACCTGGCGGCCGATGCCGAACTCGATGATCTGCTTGGCCATGTTGCCGACGCACAGGCACACCTCGTCCGGCGTGGGGTGCTTGGGCTGCATGCCCTCTCTGCGGCGGATATTGCGGCAGAAGCAGTGCATGACGCTGATGGGCGCATCGTCCGGCAGGCTGTCGAGGTACGCCTCGAGCTGGTAGCTCGGCACGACGCTCGTCGTGTCGTTGGAGAGCTTGCGGTCGACGTGCACGACCTTGCCGGCGGCCTTGCCCTCGAGCGGAAGCGCCACCTCCATGTGGCCCTTGTCGCCCTGCAGCTTTTTGAGGTTATTCATGGCGGCGTAGCCCGTGCGCAGCGACTCGACGTTGAGCGTCGTGACCATGTTGATGGCCGAGGTGAACAGCTCCGACGCCTTCTGGATCGTGTCGCTGTCCTCGCCGGTCGAGAGCGGGAATTCAAACCAGCCCGGCAGCATCGGCGCGAGGTCATATGTCGGCTCGGCGCCGTCATAGATCTTCAGCAGGAAGCCCTTGCGGCACATGTCGTAGAGCGTGCCGGCCCAGTCACTGCCGGTGTAGAGCGCGCGCAGCTCTGCCTCCGTGTTGCCGCGCAGCTTCATGCCCATCATGATATCGTACTCTTCGTCGGTCACGAACAGCTTGCAGTATTTTTCAAACTGCGGCACCGGCGGCTGCGGCACCTGCGTGACCGCGTTCATGCGGTTCATGAGCTTGAGATACTTCATGTAACCCATCTTCTTCGTTCCCCTTTCCTGCGGACGGCACTTCTCCGCGCGCGTCCGAACGCCGGTTTTTCCGGCAAAATTTTTACACATATAAGGTTGTTTTATCACTTTGTTTATCTTTTGGCAAGCGCTTTTCTGCCGTTTTACCGTTTTTCAGGCAGAAAAAAGCGAAATGTCCGTTAATAATCATTTGTTGCACATATTGACATGATTCTGGCAAAGTTCTATAATAAATGTGCGTTAACGTTCCGCGCTTGTGCAAAATGTCAAATTTTCATCGACCGCGCGGAAGCTGTGCATCGAAGGAGGGAATGTGCGAATGAGAGACCTGAAGCATCTGATCTATTTTGAAAACCTGCTGCAGCAGGCAAACAACGACCTGGTTCAGGACGCCTGCAAGGATGGCCGGCTGGCGCTGGCATGGAACTGTTCGTACATACCGGAGGTTTTGCTGGATACGGACAACTGCTTTGGCGTGCGTCTGCGCGCGCCGAACTGCACGAACCCCGACATGGCCACCTACTACATGACCAACCGCTCGTGCCCGTACTCCAAGAGCATCCTCGAGCGTGCGTTTGAGGGCGGCTACAACTTTATCTCCGCGCTCATCGGGCAGGAGTGCTGCACAACGATGAACCGCATGGAGCAGTATTTTGAATACTGCGAGCTGATCCCGAACGACAAGTTTTTCTGCACGTATCTCGACATGCCGCTGCGCAAGACCGAGTGGCACGCGGGCTACTACCGCCGCCAGATCGAGCAGAAGATCATCCAGCCGCTCGAAAAGGTCTACGGCGTGGACTTCTCGGAGGAAAAGCTGCGCCGGGCCGTCGAGCAGTTCAACGAAGTGTGCCGCATCATCACGGAGATGAACGCCATGCGCATGTCGGACAACCCCGTCATCACGGGCTATGAGTTCCACGTCATCCAGCTGTGCACGCTCACGTGCCCGAAGGACCTCATCCTGCCGTACCTGCGCGAGACGCTGCAGGAGCTGCGCGAGCGTAAGCCCGACCCGAAGCCGTGGTACCGTGCGCGTGTGCTCATCGCCGGCAGCGAGATCGACGACCCCGAGTTCACGAAAATGTGCGAGATGGCCGGCGGACTCGTCGTGGCCGACCGCTACTGCTTCGGCTCGATGCCCGGCCGCGAGGAGATCCCGCTCGAGGAGGGCAAGGACGTTCTGCAGTCCATCGCCGACTACTATATGTGGCGCAACCAGTGCCCGCGCGCCATGGGCCCCGAGAACATCATCGCGCGCAAGAAATACATCTTCGATCTCGCGGAGAAATACCGCGCCGACGGCATCATCGTCGAGAACATGAAGTTCTGCGAATACTGGGGCTACGAGCGCGCTCAGGACGGCACGTGGTTCTACGAGGGCTATGAGCTGCCGCGCAGCATCCCCGTGTGCCAGATCGAGAAGGATTACACGAGCGCCGCCTCCGGCCAGCTGCGTACCCGGTTCCAGGCGTTCATCGAGTCGCTGGAGATCAAAAAGATCCAGGCGCAGCAATAAGGGAGGGGCTCAACTATGTGGAAACGCAAACGCACGCTCAAAGAAGAATACGGCACGCTCGGCCACTTCCTACGGGGTGACAACGCATGTCATTACCTCGGCGACCTGTACATCGAGGGCACGAACTTCTACTTCCACCGCGAGTGGCGCGGCGTGAAGGACACGGCCTATGCCTTCGCCCGCTGGCTGCAGACCTGGGGCAAGATGGCCGGGCTCATCGGCCGCGACCCGGTGCGCATGATCCGCGCATTCTGGAAGTATCGCTGGCTGAGCGCCTACCTCGCCACGCCGATGATGGTCGATAAATGGATCGAGGGCGACCGCGGCATGGTCCTGCGCGCCGACCTGACGGCCATCGACTGCATGGTGTCGGACTCCATCACGACACTCTGGCGCGAGATCCGCGCCGACCGCCGCTTCGGCGAGAACAAGTGGACCGAGCGCACGATCGCCTTTGACTACACGCTGCCGAAGCACATCATCTACGGCTTCCCCGGCTACTACGGCATCAACATCCAGCAGCACGCGGCGTTCATGGTGCCGATCCTGAACAAGAACCTCGGCTCGTACTACGTTGACCAGGCCGTCAGCTGCGGCATCCCGGGCGACATGTGCACGCTGCCGCTCGTGGAGACCGGTGTCGCCGTCGAGGGCGAGTACCCCGACATCGGCAACTGCTGGCTCACGACCAACAACCCCTGCGACGCGAACATGATGGACAACGTCGCCATGTACCGTGCGCTCTCGAGCGACGGCAAGAAGGCCGTGCACCCGTTCACGACGCCGCTCATGTACGACGACCCGACCTGCAAGGAGCTCGGCGTGCACGAGGTGTACGACGCCATCCACTTCCTCGAGGAGCAGTTCCACCAGCCGTTCAACTGGGACACGTTCATCCAGCACATTGAAAACACCAACCAGTTCAACCGCGAGGAGACCGAGCGCTGGGACGTCTATGCCAAGACGAACAACGGCGCGCTCAACCCCGTGTGCCAGGGGCTGTTCCGCATCTACTTCTACCAGCAGGGCGGCAACGAGTACTTCCTCAAGGCCTCGCGCAAGCTCATGCGCATCTTTGATAAATGTGTGCGCAAGAACATCGACACCTTCCCGCTCACGCGCCACCGCGCCATCGCCTGGAGCTGCGGCTCGACGTACTATGCGCACGGCGTGCAGTGGCTGTATAACTGCTGGGGCATCCTGTGCCTGATCAACATGGACTCGCTGACCGGCCACAACATCGTCGACACCGAGGACCGCGACATCATGATGAGCGACGTGGCCGACTGGCACGCCCGCACCCCGATGCGCACGCACACCGTCGGCGGCAACCGCCACCTGATGCAGATGTGGGAAACGGCGGAGAAGTTCAACTGCGACATGATCATCATGTACGACGACATCGGCTGCAAGGGCATGGCCGGTGCGCAGGGCCTGATCGAAGAGGAGATCCGCAAGCACGACGAGCGCTTCCACACGGTGTGGATGCCGCACTCGCTGATGGATCACCGCATCGTCTCGCCGGCTGAGGCGCGCCGCACCGTCAACGAATACATGATCAACGTCATGCACGAGGAGCCGGTCGATCCGTCGCTGCTCGACTTTGACGACAGCATGGGCTGGTAAAGGAGGTCCACCGATATGAAATGCAAATTTGCACAGTTCCTGTTCAAAGCCTTTGGCATCACCGGCGGCGCGCTGGCCGTGCTGTTCGTGATCTATTACTATAACCTCGACATGAAGCTCATGCGCTCCGTCGTCGTGCCGTTTTTGAACAAGCACTATGACAGCGTCAAGCGCGAGCACCAGATCTGACAGGGGAGGAGCAAACCATGGCAGTCAATCATAATGTCAATCCCCGGCCGCTGACCGCCGAGGAAAAGGAAAACCGCGCCCGCGGCATCTACGACAGCTTCGCGACCTATGTTGTCTTCTGCGGGCACTGCCGCCACGTGCGCAAGACGAATATGTACATCATGCGCGCCGAGGCCTTCATCGACGAGCTCAAGGCCCGCGGCGAGGTCTGCCCCCAGTGCGGCAGGCAGGAGTGGACGCTCGGCTACCCGATGGGCACGACCACCGGCTTCGTCAAGTTCTGACACATGCACCGCAACAGGCCCCCGCTGCTTTCCGGGGGCCTGTTTTTGCGCATATTCCGACACATTTGCGCATCACTTGTTTCATATTGCGCCCAATGGGAAATTTCGTTTCCCCACGTGCGCATACATATGTTATAGTGGTGACAATCTCAGCGCAACAACATGAAGGAGGAGCGACCATGGCACAACTCAGACCGAAGATCGTGAAGCTGGCGAAGATCATAGGGGGCGTCACCGGCATTACGACCAAGATCGATGAAAACGCGCCCGAATACTACTGCATGGCAGGCATCCTGACCGACGAGGAAGCGGATGTCGCCATCGCGGCCGGCCTGCGCAAGGAGCGCACCGCGGCCTACCTGGCCAAGAAAGTCGGCAAGACCGTGCAGGAGGTGCAGCCCCTGCTCGACAACCTCGTGTACTACGGCATCTTCCGCCGCTCGCACGACGAAACGCTCGGCGAGGATACATATTTCATGCAGATCTTCGCGCCCGGTATTCTCGAGATGATGGTCAACCAGAAGGACCTGCTGGAAACGCATCCGGAAGTCGGCCGCGCGTTCGAGGAGTACACCCGCAACCTCGCGGCAAACATGGGCGCCATGATCCCCGACGGCTACGGCCTCATGCGCGTCATCCCGGTCGAGAGCGCGCTCGAGGGCATCCCCGGCGTGAACGAATTTGAGCGCATCTCGCACTATCTGGACAAGTACGACCGCTTCTCCGTGTCCCCGTGCTCCTGCCGCGCATCGCGCACGAGCATCGGCGACGGCTGCGGTCACCTCGATGAGGACATGTGCATCCAGATGGGCAAGGGCGCCGAGCACTACATCCGCTCCGGCCGCGCCAAGGAGATCACGCGCGAGCAGGCGCTCGAGATCATTAAGCGCGCCGAGGAAAACGGCCTCATGCACGACATGGTCAACATCGAAGAGCCGGGCGAGAGCGCGGCCATCTGCAACTGCTGCGCCTGCGCCTGCTTCGGCCTGCGCGTGGGATTGATGTACGGCGCGCGCGACGCCATCCGCTCCAACTACGTCGCCGAGGTGGACGAGGCCAAGTGCGTCGCCTGCGGCCAGTGCGTGGAGACCTGCCCCGGCAACGCGCTCAAGCTCGGCCAGAAGCTCTGCTCGACCGAGGACCTGACGCAAAAGCCGGACTACGTCAAGCTCTCCGAGACCCTGCGCCCGAAGCGCACCTGGGACCCGAACTACCGCGAGGACCACGAGGATGTCGTGCCCACCGGCACCGCCCCGTGCAAGACCGCCTGCCCCGCGCACATCCCCGTGCAGGGCTACCTGAAGCTCGCCGCGCAGGGCCGCTACACGGACGCGCTCGAGCTCATCAAGAAAGAAAACCCGTTCCCGGCCGTCTGCGGCCGCATCTGCAACAAGCGCTGCGAGGCCGAGTGCACCCGCGGCGGCGTGGACGAGGCCGTCGCCATCGACGAGGTCAAGCGCTTCATCGCCGACCATGACCTGCACGAGGCCACGCGCTACGTGCCGAAGCTGCTCAACCAGATCGGCCGCCCGTACACGGAGAAGATCGCCGTCATCGGCGCCGGCCCCGCGGGCATGAGCTGCGCCTACTACCTCGCCAACAAGGGCTACCCCGTGACCGTGTTCGACCGCAATCCGGTGCCCGGCGGCATGCTCACGCTCGGCATCCCGAGCTTCCGCCTCGAAAAGGACGTGCTCAACGCCGAGATCGACATCCTGCGCGAGATGGGCGTTGAATTCAAATGCGGCGTCGAAGTCGGCAAGGACATCACCATCGAGCAGCTGCGCGCGCAGGGCTACAAGGGCTTCTATGTCGCCATCGGCGCGCAGAAGTCGGCCAAGCTCCGCATCCCGGGCGAGGAGCTCGAGGGCGTCTACGGCGGCGTGGACTTCCTGCGCGCCGTGAACCTCGGCCAGGAGACGCATATCGGCAAGCGCTGCGCCGTCATCGGCGGCGGCAACGTGGCCATGGACGTCTGCCGCAGCGCAGTGCGCCTCGGCGCGGACGAGACGTACGTGCTCTACCGCCGCAGTGAGGCCGAGCTCCCCGCCGACCCCGAAGAGGTCAAAGCGGCGATGGAAGAGGGCGTGCAGTTCCGCTTCCTGACCGCGCCGGTCGAGATCCTCGGCAAGAACGGCAAGGTCACGGGCATCCGGGTCGAGCGCATGACGCTCGGCGAGCCGGACGAGAAGGGCCGCCGCAAGCCCGTCGGCACCGGCGAGTTCGAGACGATCGCCGTCGATTCCGTCATCGGCGCCATCGGCCAGACGGTCGACTGGGGCACGCTCGATACCGGCGCGCTCACGACGACGAAAAAGGGCACTGCCGAGGCCGACGCGCTGACCTATCAGACCGCGCAGCCGGACATCTTCGTCGGCGGCGACTGCTACACCGGCCCGAAGTTTGCCATCGACGCCATTGCTGCCGGCAAGGAGGCCGCCATCAGCCTGCACCGCTATGTGCACCCCGGCCAGACGCTCACTGCCGGCCGCGACCGCAGAGTGTACAAGGCGCTTGATAAAGATCATGTGCTCATCGAGACGGCCGGTTTTGACAAGGATCACCGCCAGACGCCGGGCTACAACGCCGCCAAGGCCAAGACATTCTCCGACGCGCGCGTCACGTTCACGGAGGAGCAGGTGCGCAAAGAGTGCGCCCGCTGCCTCGGCTGCGGCGCAACCAAGGTGGACAGCTATCTGTGCATCGGCTGCGGCCTGTGCACCACGAAGTGCAAGTTCGACGCCATCCACCTCAAGAAGGTGCGCGACTGGCACGCAGGCTCGTATGAGACCATGCCGATCAAGGTCGCCGAGGGTGTCGTCAAGCGCGCGGGCAGCATCGTGAAAAAGGCGGTCAGCAAGTAATGCACGAGCTGGCACTGTGCGACGCGATGCTCAAAATGGTGCGCGACATCTCCCGCGAGCAGTCGCTCGAGGGCGTGCGCAGCATCACGGTCCGCGTCGGGACGCTCTCGGGCGTCGTCCCGCGCTTCCTCACCGACTGCTGGACCGCCGTGACCGACGGCACGGAGTATGACGGCGTGCCGCTGCTCGTCGAGACGGAGGCGGGCCGCGCCCGCTGCCTCGACTGCGGGGCGGAGTTCGTCGCCGACGTCGAGGACCTCTCCTGCCCGGACTGCGGCGGGAAAAAGCTCATGCCCCTCTCCGGCCGCGACATGACCATTCAGGAGATCGAGGCGTACTGACCCCATACGCAGCAGGCCCCCGCGGGTGCGGGGGCCTGTTTTTCACAGCAAAACACCCCCAGAAGCAGATTGCTTCCGGGGGTGTCGATTGTACAAAATCGAAATCAGAAGTCCGCGTTGCCGACCGTGCGCGGGTGCAGCTCCACGTCGCGGATATTGCTCACGCCGGTGAGGTACATGACCATGCGCTCAAAGCCGAGGCCGAAGCCGGCGTGGCGGCAGCTGCCGTAGCGCCGCAGGTCGAGATACCACCAGTAATCGGCCTCGCGCAGGCCGAGCTCCTGCATGCGCTTGGTGAGCAGGTCGAGCCGCTCCTCGCGCTGGCTGCCGCCGATGATCTCGCCGATGCCCGGCACGAGGCAGTCCGCCGCAGCGACGGTCTTGCCGTCGTCGTTCATGCGCATGTAAAACGCCTTGATCTCCTTCGGATAATCCGTGACGAACACGGGCTTGTTGAACACCTGCTCGGTCAGGTAGCGCTCGTGCTCCGTCTGCAGGTCGATGCCCCACTCGACGGGGTAGTCGAACTTGCGGCCGGACTCTTTGAGCAGCTTCACGGCGTCGGTATACGTGATGCGGCCGAAGTCGTTGTCCACCACGTTGTGCAGGCGCTCGAGCAAGCCCTTGTCCACGAAGGAGTTGAAGAACTCCATCTCCTGCGGGCACTTTTCGAGCACGGTGTTGATGATGAACTTCACCATCGCCTCCATGCACTCGAGATCGTCGTCGAGGTCGGCAAACGCCATCTCCGGCTCGATCATCCAGAACTCGGCGGCGTGGCGCTGGGTGTTGGAGTTCTCGGCGCGGAACGTGGGGCCGAAGGTGTACACATCGCCAAAGGCGAGCGCGAAGTTTTCGGCGTTGAGCTGGCCGGACACGGTCAGGTTCGTGCTCTTGCCGAAAAAGTCCTTGGAAAAATCGACCTTGCCATCTTCCGTGCGCGGGATATTGTCGAGGTCGAGCGTCGTGACGCGGAACATCTCGCCCGCGCCCTCACAGTCGGAGCCCGTGATGATCGGGGTCTGGACGTAGACAAAGCCGCGGTCCTGGAAGAACGTGTGCACCGCCTGTGCGGCCACGCTGCGGACGCGGAACGTCGCGCTGAAGAGGTTCGTGCGCGGGCGCAGGTGCTGGATCGTGCGCAGGAACTCCACGCTGTGGCGCTTTTTCTGCAGCGGATAGTCCGGCGCGGACGCGCCCTCGACCGTAATGCTGTCGGCCTTGAGCTCGAACGGCTGCTTGGCGTCCGGCGTGAGCACGAGCTCACCGTGCACGATGAACGCCGCGCCGACGTTCTGGCGGGCGATCTCGTCGTAATTTTCGAGCTTGCCGCGCTCGAGCACGACCTGCAGGCTCTTGAAGCAGCTGCCGTCATTGAGCTCGATAAAGCCGAAATTCTTCATGTCGCGGATCGTGCGCGCCCAGCCGCAGACGGTCAGGGTCTGGCCGCCGAAGGTCCCCGGGGATGCATAGATGCCGGCGATGTGCTGTCTTTTCATATCATCAGCCTCGTTTCCGATGGATTTTTATAGATAACTTCTTTATTATATTATACGCACTCGGCGCGGTTTTTTCAACCGGTTCTTGCGCGCGTAAACGCAAAACCGGCGGAAAATCCGCCGGTTTTGCGTATCTTTCCCGCCGTCAGGCGATGATGTGGATCGCGGCGTGGTTGTTGCGCAGCGTCACGTCCGTCGTCACGCCGCCGGCCTCGCCGTCGCGCGTCCAGGCCACAGGCTCGTCAAACGTGAAGCGCAGCGTCTTGGACTGCACGAGGATGACGTTCTCGTTGTCGTAATACTGGTTGAGCACGCCCGTGATGATGCGGCTCAGGTCGCCGAACTGCTTCGGACGGCGGATGAGCAGCGTCTCAAACAGGCCGTCGCCCAGGCTCACGAGGTCCTTGCGCAGACGCACCATACCGGCCACAGAGGTCGAGTTCGACACGCCGCCGAAGATGAAGTCGCCGTCGACCGTGCCGCCGTCATACTCCACGTGCGCGCAGTAATGGTCGATGCTGTTGAGCCGGCCCATCGCCTCAAGCACATAGGCCAGGTGGCCGAGCGCCTGCTTTTCGTTTTGCGGCGTCTCGTAGCTCACGGCCGTGAACGCGCCGAACGCCGCCACATAGGTGAAAAAGCTCTGGTCGCCGAAGCTGCCGACGTCAAACGCCGTCGGCGTGCCGGTCACGATGCGCAGGGCCGCGTCCGTTGCGTTTTTCGGCAGGCCGAGCGTCGAGGCCACGTCGTTGGTCGTGCCCATCGGGATGTAGCCCAGCGGGGGCGGGTTCGGCACCTGCATCAGGCCCGAGACGACCTCGCTGAGCGTGCCGTCGCCGCCGATGCAGGCCACGGTGTCATACTCCGCCGCGTGTTGTGCCGCCATCACCGTCGCGTCGCCGCGGCCCTGCGTGAAGTACACCGTCGTCAGGTATCCGCCGCTGTCGAGAATGTTCATCACCTCGCCGAAGCCGGTCTTGTAGCCGCTGCGTCCGGCCATGGGGTTGATGATCAGCATCATACGTTTTTTCATAGTCAGCCTCCTGTCGGGGTAGCAAAAAGGGCATGGCAAACTGCCATGCCCCCGAGATTTTGTGGATCAGCCAAGCTCGTTCATTTTCTGAGCCATCGCAGACTTCTTGTGCGCTGCGTTGTTCTTGTGGATCAGACCCTTGCCGGCCGCGCGGTCAACAGCCTGGACAGCAACTTTATAGGTACTGACGGCTGCGTCACGGTTGCCTTCGGCAACAGCCGCATCAAACTTCTTCAGGTCGGTCTTCAAGGCAGATTTCGCAGCCTTGTTTTTCAGATTCTGCAGCTTGGACTTTTCGTCTCTCTTCATTGCGGACTTGATGTTCGGCATTTCTCAATCGCCACCTCCTCCTATAAAATTCAGTCATGGATATGACCGTGCAATGTTCTGCAAGTGTTGATGATATCATCAAACCCTGCAAATTGCAAGCCTTTTTTTCGATTTTCATTATAATTGTATCCATTTGTGGCAACGCTTCCTGTGAGCCACAAGATGTGGCGTCAGAAAGGAGCCTGTTATGCCGAATTTCCCCCGCACCGACCTCGCCGTCGAGGCCGAAGCCATTCACCGCAGCGCCGCCGCCGTGACGGAGCTGTCCGGCGTGCGCGCCGAGGAGACCGAGCGCCGCGGCTTTGCCGTGACCGAGGTGCACGTGCTCGATGTCGCCGGCGAAAATGCGTTATGTAAACCGATCGGCGATTACTACACCCTCGCGCTCGACCCGCTGCTGCGGCGCGAGGACGACGCATTTGAAAACGCGGCGCAGACGCTCGCCGAACTGCTGCGCGGCGTGCTGCCGCTGATGCCGGACGCATCCGTGCTCGTCGTCGGCCTCGGCAACCGGGCCATCACGCCTGACGCCGTCGGCCCCGACGCGATCGACAGCGTTATGGTCACGCGGCACCTGCGTGCGCAGCTGCCGGAGCATTTCGGGCGGTTCCGATCTGTGGCCGCGCTCGCGGCCGGCGTGCTCGGCACGACCGGCGTGGAGTCCGCCGATATGATCCGCGCACTCGCAGGCCACCTGCACCCGGACGCCATCATCGCCGTGGACGCGCTCGCCTGCGCGGAGCTCGACCGGCTCGGCCGCACCGTCCAGATCACGGACACCGGCATCACACCCGGTAGCGGCGTCGGCAACGACCGCGCCGGTCTCAGCCGCGACACGCTCGGCATTCCAGTCGCGGCCATCGGCCTGCCGACCGTCATCGACGCGGGCGGCTTCTCGGACGATCCGCGCGCCGAGCAAATGTTCGTCACGCCGCGCGACATTGACACCGTGGTGCGCGACGCGGCCAAGCTCATCGGCTACGGCATCAATCTCGCGCTGCACGACGGGCTGACCATCGGCGACGTAGATATGTTTTTGTCCTGAGGCAATGTTTCACGTGAAACATGCCCGCCGCGTTTCGCATTGTTTCACGTGAAACAGCACAAAAATTTGCCGCGGAGCCCCCAGACAGTTGAAAATGCAGCCGCACGCTGTTATAATAGCTGCAAACACAATTCAGGGAGGCAAACCATGGGCAAAATCATTGCCGTCGCCAACCAGAAAGGCGGAGTCGGCAAGACGACCACGTGTGTGAATCTGACCTGTGCGCTCAAAAAGCGCGGGCGGCGCGTACTCCTCGTCGACTGCGACCCACAGGGCAACAGCACCTCCGGCATGGGCGTGGACAAAACCGCGACGCCCAACTGCTATGACATGCTGATGAACGGCGCGGCCGCCGCCGACTGTATCCGCAGCACGAAATACGGCGACGTGCTGCCGGCAAATATGAATCTCTCTGGCTGCTCCGTCGAGCTCGTGGGCTCCGAGCAGCGGGAATACATCATGAAAACCGCACTCGCCGCGGTGCAGGGCGATTACGACTTCATTCTCATCGACTGCCCCCCGTCGCTCGAGCTGCTGACGATCAACGCACTCGTCGCGGCCGACAGCGTGCTCATCCCGGTGCAGTGCGAATACTACGCGCTCGAGGGCATTGCCGACCTCATGCGCAGCATCAAAATGTGCAACAAGCGCCTGAACCCGGCGCTGACCGTGCAGGGCATCGTCATGACCATGTACGACAGCCGCACGAAGCTGTCCGATCAGGTCGTGAACGAAGTGCGCAAGTTCTTCGGCAAAAAGGTCTATAAGACCATGATCCCGCGCAACGTGCGCCTGTCCGAGGCGCCGAGCCACCGCAAGCCCGCCATCGCCTATGACAAGGAGTCCAAGGGCGCGCGGGCGTACCTGCATCTGGCGGGTGAGCTCATCAAGCGCGAGGAAAAGGCGGCAAAAGCGGCGCAGGAAGCGGCCGCGGCCGCCGCAGCGGAGGTGAAACATGGGTAAAGACGGAAAGAAGGGCCTCGGCATGGGCCTCGGCGCGCTCTTCGGGGAGGAATATCCGGCCCCGCAGCCGGAACGCGAGGAGACAGCGCCTGATTTATTGCCAATCGAAAAGATCGAGCCGCGCGCCGACCAGCCGCGCAAGCACTTTGACCCGGAGGCACTGGAAATGCTCGCGGAGTCCATCCGCACCTACGGCCTCATTCAGCCGATCACGGTCCGGCCGCTCGAGGGCGGATTTTATCAGATCATCGCGGGTGAGCGCCGCTGGCGCGCCAGCCGTATGGCCGGGCTCAAGGAAGTACCGGTGCGCATCCTGACGGCGGACGAGCAGCGCGCCATGGAGATGGCGCTGGTCGAAAACCTTCAGCGAGAGGATCTGAACCCCATTGAGGAGGCCAAAGGCTACCGAGCCCTGCAGGATGTCTACGGCATGACGCAGGATGATGTGGCGCAGAGCGTGGGCAAATCACGCCCCGCTGTCGCCAACGCGACACGGCTGCTGGCTTTATCTGAGCCGGTATTAAAGCTCGTCGAGGACGGCACACTGTCCGCCGGGCACGCGCGCGCGCTCCTGCCGCTCGGTGACCCGGAAATGCAGCTCGCCGCGGCAAAAACCGTGATTGAAAAGGGCCTGTCCGTCCGCCGGGCGGAGGCGCTGGCCGCGCAATTACTGAAAGACATGCAGGAAAAGCCGGTCAAAAAGCCCGCAGGTGTAGATTATCTCGGCGAATGCGCACGGCATCTCGAGCAGGTACTCGGCCGCAAGGTGCGCATGACGCAGGGCCGCAAGACCGGGCGCATCGAACTGGAATACTACGACGCGGACGACCGAGAGGCGCTGCTGCAGGCGCTCGAGGCCATCGGCCGCAGAAACTGATACATATAGAATATTGAGGAGACAGAGACACCATGATTGACATTCGATTGATCCGCGAAAACCCCGATCTGGTTCGGGAAAACATCCGCAAAAAGTTTCAGGACGCCAAGCTCCCGCTCGTCGACGAAGTGATCGAGCTTGACAAGGCCAACCGCGCCGCTATCAACGAGGCGTCGAATCTGCGCGCTGAGCGCAACAGCCTGTCGAAAAAGATCGGCATGCTCATGGGCCAGGCGAAAAAGGACCCGTCCAAGCTCGAAGAGGCCGAGGCCGTCAAGGCGCAGGTCACCGCGCAGGCCGCGCGTCTGGCCGAGCTTGAAAAGCAAGAGGAGGAACTCGAGGCCAAGATCCACAAGATCATGCTCACCATCCCGCAGATCATCGACCCCAGCGTGCCGCTCGGCCCGGACGATAGCTGCAACGTGGAGGTGCAGCGCTTCGGCGAGGCCGTCGTGCCGGATTTCCCGATCCCGTACCACACGGAGATCATGGAGCGCTTTGACGGCATCGATCTCGACGCCGCGCGCCGTGTCTCCGGCAACGGATTTTACTATCTCATGGATGATATTGCCCGCCTGCACGAGGCCGTGCTGGCCTACGCGCGCGATTTCATGATCGGCAAGGGCTTTACTTACTGCATCCCGCCGTTCATGATCCACGGCAACGTGGTCGAGGGCGTCATGAGCCAGACGGACATGGACGCCATGATGTACAAGATCGAGGGCGAGGACCTCTATCTCATCGGCACGAGCGAGCACTCCATGATCGGCCGCTACATCGACCAGATCCTCACCGAGGACCAGCTGCCGCAGACGATGACGTCCTATTCGCCCTGCTTCCGCAAGGAAAAGGGCGCGCACGGCATCGAGGAGCGCGGCGTGTACCGCATCCACCAGTTTGAAAAGCAGGAGATGATCGTCGTCTGCCGCCCGGAAGAGAGCATGGACTGGTACGAGAAACTCTGGCGCTACTCCGTCGAGCTCTTCCGCAGCCTGGACATCCCTGTGCGCCAGCTCGAGTGCTGCTCCGGCGACCTCGCCGACCTGAAGGTCAAGTCCTGCGACATCGAAGCCTGGAGCCCGCGCCAGCAGAAGTATTTTGAGGTCTGCTCCTGCTCGAACCTCGGCGATGCACAGGCACGCCGCCTGCACATCCGCGTCAAGGGCAAGAACGGCAAGAATTATCTCGCCCACACGCTCAACAACACCTGCGTCGCCCCGCCGCGCATGCTCATCGCGTTCCTCGAGAACAATCTGCAGCCCGACGGCAGCGTCGTCATTCCCGAGGTACTGCGCTCGTACATGGGCGGCACGGAAGTCCTCGTGCCAAAGCACTGAAAACACAGAGAAAATAGGGGAGGCAGCATCATGAAAAAGCCCGGTTGGCTCGACGAATTCAAGGTATTCATCTCACGCGGCAACGTCATTGACCTGGCCGTCGGCGTCGTGGTCGGCGGCGCGTTCACGGCCATCGTCACCGCGCTCGTCAACGACATCATCAATCCGCTCATCTCGCTCATCATCGGCGGGCTGGACTTCTCCGGCCTGAACATCGGCGTGTTCCCGATCGGTGATCTCATCATGTCCATCATCAACTTCCTGTGCATTTCGCTGGTCGTGTTCTGGATGGTGAAGATCATCAACCGCTTCAACCGCAAGAAAGAAAAAGAGCCTGAGCCGGAGGCCCCGGCAAAGCCCACCACGGACGAGCTGCTGGCGGACATTCTCGCCGAGCTCAAGCTGCAAAGCGGACGCGCTGAGGCGGCCGAGACGCTGGACGCGGCGGAAAAGGAAGAATCTTCCGCTTCCGATCGCTAAAATAACACTTGACAACGCAAGGCTCATATGTTATAGTATATGAGCCTTGAGGGGTCAAGTTTATATCGCGGAGTGGAGCAGTTCGGTAGCTCGTCGGGCTCATAACCCGGAGGTCGCAGGTTCAAATCCTGTCTCCGCAACCATGTCGAGTGAAGATAACGGATTTCGTTATCTTCACTCTTTTTTGTTGCAGCAGCAAGGTTTTTGCCTTGCTGCTTTTTCTTATGCCGGGCGGGGAATGTACTCGATCTCCACGCCCTGGCGGACGCCTGCCCGATAGTCTCGGCTGCAGCGAAAGGCGCTTTCCGGCAGCTCAATATAGCCGACGAAGCGGTAATAGATCACGATCCGCTGTGTGCGGCTCTTGCCTGAGCCCTGCGCCTCATAGACGTCGATGTGGTCGATGAGCTCCTGCAGCAGGGGAGCGGTCAGCGTTTTCATCTCCATGAACTTCCGAATCGCGGTGAGGAAAGACTCGGATTTCAGCGACTGATCTTCCAGCTCTGCAAGCCTTGCGTGGAGAGCCGAGATCTTTTCTTTCAGCTCCAGTCGTTCGACCTCATATTTGTGAGACAGCTGCAAAAACCACTCATCTGTCACCTTTCCGGCGACGTTGTCCTCATACAGCTTTTCAAACAAATGCACCAGCATTTCGCCGCGGATGGTGGCCTTTTGCAGATCCGCTTCCGCCTGATTTCTCTCGGCGATCATTTCCTGATTCGTTTTCTGTGCAAGCAGGGCGGCGAAGCCCTCCTCGTCGTGGCGGAGGTATGAGGTCAGCCGACCGAGCTCCAGCATGACGATCTGCTCCACGGCGTCGGCGCGGATATAGTGCCGGGATTCGCAGGTGCCGCGGTAGTCCTTCACATAGTTGGA
>ONIG01000024.1 GCA_900317855.1 uncultured Eubacteriales bacterium
CGGCGTCGGCGGCAATCTGTTCGCGCCGAAGATGACGACGACGCGCGCGCAGATCGTCCAGATCCTCTATAACCTCGAGGGCGAGCCGAAAGTTTCTGGCACCACGCCGTTTACCGACCTGACGCAAAACTGGTACAAGGACGCAGTCCTCTGGGCGTACCAGACCGGGGTCGTCTCCGGTACGTCTGCCACGACGTTTGCGCCCGACCTGCCGGTGACGCGCGAGCAGATCGCGGTCATCCTCATGGAATACATGACGCGTGTACTCAAGCTCGAGCGCACGTGGACGCCCGCCGATCTGAGCGTCTTCCCGGATGCGGGCAGCGTGTCCGGCTGGGCGAAGGACGCGCTGGCGGATGCCGTGGCCCTCGGCCTGATCTCCGGTGCGAGCAACGGCGGCCAGACCTATCTCAACCCGCAGGGCAGCGCGACGCGCGAGCAGGTCGCGACGATCCTGATGAACTTCTGCCAGAATGTGAAGAAGTAATCAACCAAATGAACAGCCCCTCAGATCCGAATGGATCTGAGGGGCTTTGCATATACATTCACTCCGTGGCCCGGACGGGGATGCGGATCTCGGTCACGAATTTTTCCGGGTCGCTGGTCAGGCCGTAGTCGATCATCGTGATCTCGCGCGAGAAGTCCGCCGGGGCGAGCGCGTGCGCGCGCAGATAGCGGATGGTATTGAGCACCTCAAACTGCCGCGGCCCGTAGTAGCGGTAGCCGGTCGCGGGGTCGGTGTATTCCGGCGTGAGCAGGCCGATGGTCTCATAGTGGCGCAGGCTGCTCACGCTCAGGTGAAACAGCTGCGCCACGTCGCCGATGGAAAAGAGCTCCTGCGTGCGCGCCATGTCAGTCCTCCTCCGGCACGAGCCGGCCGCGCCGCCGCAGCACCAGAAACGCGATCACGCAGATGATGACCGACAGCAGCGAGCCCGCCGCCGTGGCCAGGCCCATGGGCAGCAGCGTCGCGGGAAAGTATCTGCTCGTCAGGTATGCGCCCGGTACGCGCACGAGCACGACGGCCGTGATGTTGTGCAGGAACGACAGCTCCGAGCGGCCGATGGCGCAGAAATACCCGCTGAAGCAAAAGTGCAGCCCGGCGAGGCAGCAGTCGAGAATATACCCGCGCAGGTACTGCCCGCCCGCGGCGGCGACGGCCGCGCTGTCCGTGAACAGCCCCACGACCGGCTCGGCCACGAACTGGATGATGACCGAGATGAGGATGCCGAAGCCGAACGCGATAGCGATGGCGTACCACAGCGTCTGCAGCGCGCGGCGGGGCTTGCCCGCGCCGATGCATTGCGCGCCGAGGGCCGACACCGTCGAGAGCATGGACGACGGCACGAGGAACAGAAAGCTGATGATCTTCTCCACGATGCCGACGGCGGCGGCATCCGTGAGGCCGCGGCGGTTGGCGATGACGGTGATGAATAAAAACGCGATCTGGATCAGCCCGTCCTGCAGTGCGACCGGCACGCCGATGCGCAGGATGCGGCCCATGACCGCCCGCTGCGGGCGAAAATCGCCCCGCGTGAGGGCGATGCCGTCGCGCGCGCGGCGGATGACGAGCAGCGACACGACAACGCTGACCGCCTGCGCGAGCGTGGTGCCGAGCGCGGCGCCCGCCGGGCCCATGTGCAGCGCGCCCATGAACAGATAGTCGAGCGCGATGTTCGCCGCGCACGCGATGGCGATGAAATACATCGGGCGCTTCGAGTCGCCCAGGCCGCGGAAGATGGACGCGATGATGTTGTACGCCGTGATCAGCGGCACGCCGAGAAAGCAGATGCGCAGATAGGCGATCGTTCCGGGCACGGCCTCGGCCGGCGTGGACATGACCGCCGCGATCGGCCGCGCGAGCGCGAGCAGCAGCCCCGTCAGCACGACGCTCAGCGCCAGAAACAGCGTCGTCGTGTTGCCGATGCAGCTGGCCGCGCCCCGGCGGTCGCGCGCGCCGACGGCCTGACCGATCGTGACCGTCGCGCCCATGGCAAGGCCGACGATCATGACCGTGAGCATGTGCATGACCTGACTGCCGATGGCCACGGCCGTCGTGCTCGCCACGCCCTCATACCAGCCGATGATGAACAGGTCGGCCATGCCGTAGAGCGTCTGCAGGAAGTACGAGAGCAGATACGGCAGCGAAAAGCGCACGATGTTGCCAAAGACGCTGCCGGTCGTGAGATTTTTCTCCATGGTGCTTGCCCCTTTGCGTGGAATACCGTCATTCTAAACTCTATAACGGTTGTAGAGTCAAGGTTTTATTTGCCCCGGCGCAGATTTTTTTCGCGCCGGGGCGGGAAATGTTCAGAACGTCAGGCGCATCTGATACCACACGACGCCGCCGTGGGTGGAGGCCGACACGCCCTCACTCACGAAGCCGAACTTCGCATAGTAATGCACGAGCCGGTCCTTGCACGTGAGCACAAGGCCGCGCCGCCCCTGCGCGCGGGCGTCGGCAATGGCGCGCTCGAGAAGCTGTCCCGCATAGCCGTGCCGGCGGTAGTCGGGCAGTGTGTTCACGCCGAAGATCATCTGCCACGCGCCGTGCGCGTCGTGCAGGGATGCATCGGCATAGAGATCGTCCGTGAGGTCGGCGCGGTCGGTGACCATGCCGTCGACGAACGCGATGAGCGTGCCGCCGTCAAACATCAGCCAGAAGTGGCCGCCGTAGTGCGCCAGCCGGTCAGATAGCTCTGCCCGCGTCGCGGCCTCCGCCGCCGGGAAGCACGCCGCCTCCACCGCCGCCACGGCGTCGAGATCGGCGAGGGTCGCCGTGCGAATGATTTGATCCATCGTTATGCCTCCGTTTCGTCCAGCAGCAGCGCTTCGAGCTCCGCCACCGTGCGGCAGTAGTGCGGGCTGATGCGCTGCATCGTTTTGATGATGTGCGGCACGGTGTGCGTCCACCCGGCCGCAATGAAGTCCACGCCCGCGCGGTCGGCCATGTCCTTGCCGGGCTTGAGGTCGTCGATGACCACGAGCTGCTCCGGCCGCAGGCCGAGCTCGCGCTCGATCTGATAGATCGGCCACGGTGCGGGCTTGCGCCGCTCCGGGTCGTCGTCCCAGCCGTAGATGAGCTCCGGCGTGGGCAGGCCGTGCGCGCGGTAATCGCGCAGGATCGTCTCCGGCACGGAGTGGCTCACGACGCAGATGTGCCCGCCCGCGGCATGATACCGCTGCAGCAGCTCGCGCATACCGGGGAAGGTGTCCGGCACGTGCGTGCGCGCGCTCTCCAGCCACGTGCGGTACTGAAAGTCCATCTCGCTGTCGGAAAAATGCAGAATGTCGCTGCACAGCGCGCCGAAGCCGGGCTCGAACGAGTAGGAAAAAAAGTCGTCGAGCGTCATGTGCACGTCCGGCCGCAGCGTTTTGAGCGTCTGCACGAAGGCCGGGTAATTGACGGACGCGGTGCTGTTGACGACCGTGTCGTCATGGTCGAGCACCAGACATTGGTAGCGCATGGGCGACGCCTCCTTCGGGTTGAAATATGGATGCATTTTATCACACGGCGCGCGAAAATGCACGCGCGTGCACGAAAATGCCCGGACGAAGTTTTCCTCCGCCCGGGCCGATGCCTTGTACAGTTTGCTCAGAAGCTGCCGGCGGCCGTGCTTGCGCCCGCGCCCCAGAGCAGCACGCGCAGCACGCCGATGAGCGCGAGGTGCGCGGGATAATAGACGTAAAAGAGCTTGCCCATAGAGCGCCATTTGCCCCGCGTGCCGTCATAGCACCGCAGCAGCGGGATGGAGAGCGCTGTGCCGAGCTGCACGAGCGCATATACTTTATCTATAAAGAAGAAATACACGAGCGCGTACACGGCCGACCACACCATGAGCCAGCACATCTGGCGGCGGAAGTCCCCCCGCGCCTGTCCCATGAACAGGATCGCCATCGCGGCCACGCAGCTCCAGTCCGACGGAAAGGTGATGGCGCAGATCAAAAACGTCAGCACGAGCTTGATCCAGCCTTTCAGCCGCGCGTCATCGTGGATGACGAGCAGCACGAGGCCCCACGCGAGCGACCACACGACGCCCGTCTGGTTGAACGGCCCGGTGGACAGCGGCAAAAACGGGATGCCGAAGCAGAAATCATACGCAAAGTGCGAGATGAACGCGAGCGCGAACAGACGCACGGCGTATTTTTTCACATCGTGCGTGTAGTGATAGCCCTCGACGACGAAAAACCACATGATCGGCGCCGTCACGCGGCCGAGCAGGTGCAGCAAAAGCACCCACCACGCGGTGCTGTACCCCGGCCAGAGCGTCCACGTGAGGTGGTCGAGCGTCATGGCGAGGATGGCGATGCCCTTGAGCGCGTTGCCGCTCAGGGCCGGTCTGCGGGTCTGGAGCATGGGGGCACCTCCGGAAAACGAGTTTTCTCTTTTTCAGCATAGCAAATCCGCGCCGCCGCGTCAATGCCCGCGGCGCAGAATGAAACCGCCCGCGGCAGCTTTGGCTGCCGCGGACGGAAATATCCGGCTGCGCGCGTCAGGTTTCGTCGGTCCCGGCCGTCTCGCCGAGGCCCGCATCGTCCTCCCCGAGGATGCCGAGCTTGCCGATGGCGTGGCGGCAGAGCGCCGCGTACGTCTGCTCGCTGATGTCGTGCTCCATCTTGCAGGCGTCCTCCTCGGCGGTCTTGGCGTCCACGCCGAGCTCCATGAGAAACTTGGTCAGCGTGTGGTGCCGGTCGAGCATACGCGCGGCGATGTCCATCCCGCTCGGCGTGAGCGTGATGAACCCGTCACGGTCCATGGTGATGTAGCCGTTTTCGCGCAGACGCTTGGTCGTGTAGGTCACGCTCGGCTTCGTGACGCCGAGGTGCTCCGCGATGTCGATCGAGCGGATGTAACCGTGCTTCTGCTGCATCATCAGCATAGCCTCCAGATAGTCCTCCGCAGCTCTGCGTATCTGCATAGCGGTTTTCACCAACCTTTTCGTGAAATCTCTTTTAGGTTAGCACACTTTAACCAAAATTGCAAGAGACGCGGCTTTTTTATATTTTTCTCTTGACAAGCGATGTTAGATGCGTTAAACTTTGGCATGGTTAAGGAAGTTTAACTTCTGTTAAACGAATGTAACCGATCTTTTTTCATCCAAGGTTAGCACGCTCTAACCGTTTACCAGTGGAGGGATATCTATGATGCCGCTGAATCTCGCCAACGTCGGCGAGGAGACACTGATTCTGAAAGTCGGCGGGAACCCGGAGATCAGAAAGCATTTGGCCGATCTGGGGTTTGTCCCCGGTGGGACGGCTACGGTCGTATCGGCGATCGGCGGGAATCTGATCGTGAAGGTCAAAGAATCCCGCGTTGCCATCAGCGATGAGATGGCACGCAAGATCATGATTTAAGGGAGGAAGTACGATGAAAACGCTGCGAGACGCCAAGATCGGCGAAACGGTCAAGGTCGTGAAGCTGCACGGTGAGGGCGCGATCAAGCGCCGCATCATGGACATGGGCATCACGAAGGGCACGGATGTGTACGTGCGCAAGGTCGCACCGCTCGGTGATCCGGTGGAAGTCACGGTCCGCGGCTACGAGCTGAGTCTGCGCAAGGCCGACGCCGAGATGATCGAAGTTCAGGCGTAAACTTCTGTAAGCAAAAAATACTGATTACATAAGGTAGGATCCCCCAAAGCAGAGGAGAATATCGCAAAGGAGCATCCGAATGGAAAAGCAAATCAAGATTGCCCTGGCCGGTAACCCGAACTGCGGCAAGACGACGCTGTTCAATGCGCTGACCGGCTCCAATCAGTTTGTGGGCAACTGGCCGGGCGTCACGGTCGAGAAAAAGGAAGGCCGCCTGAAAAAGCATGACAACGTCGTCATCATGGACCTTCCCGGCATCTACTCGCTCAGCCCGTACACGCTCGAAGAGGTCGTCGCCCGCAACTACCTGATCGACGAGCGTCCGGACGCCATCCTCAACATCGTGGACGGCACGAACCTCGAGCGCAACCTGTACCTGACCACGCAGCTGACCGAGCTGGGCATCCCGGTGGTCATGGCCGTGAACATGATGGACATCGTGCGCAAGAGCGGTGACCAGATCAACATCAACCAGCTCTCGCAGCAGCTCGGCTGCAAGGTCGTGGAGATCTCCGCCCTGAAGGGCGATGGCGTCATGGCCGCGGCAGAGGCCGCCATCGAGGCCGCCAAGTCCACCAAGACCGTGCCGATGCACACGTTCTCCGGCCCGGTCGAGCACGCGATCGCCCACATCGAAGAGGCGGCCGTGCACGAGATGCCGGAAGAGCAGCAGCGCTGGTACGCCATCAAGATCTTTGAGCGCGACGACAAGGTGCTTGCCAAGCTCCACATCCCCGAGGATGTGCACCAGCACATCGAGGCGGACATCAAGGCCGCCGAGGAAGAGCTCGACGACGATGCCGAGTCCATCATCACCAACGAGCGCTACGTCTACATCGCGGAAGTCATCCGCGCCTGCTACCGCAAGAAATCCAAGGCCACGCAGTCCACGTCCGATAAGATCGACCGCATCGTCACCAACCGCTGGCTGGGCCTGCCGATCTTCGCCGTGGTCATGTTCCTCGTCTACTGGGTCGCCATGGTCGCCGTCGGCGCGCCCGCGACCGACTGGGCCAATGACGGCGTGTTCGGCGACGGCTGGCACCTGCTGGGCATCGGCTCGAGCGCCTATCACGACGCCAACGACGAATACACCGCTGCGACCGAAGCGGTCGACGCGTTCCTGGGTCTCGACACCGAAGCCGAAGACTTCGACGCCGACGCCGCGCTCGCAGACATGAAAGACTTCGTTCCGAGCGCCGACACCGCGACCGTCACGGTCGAGGACGAGGAGACGCTGGCCGAGAATGAACTGACCGCCTACTACGACGCCATCCCCGATGACGCCGACGAGGACAGCACCGTGGGCATGACGTATGTCGACGCGGTCGCCTACCTCGAAGCCAACGGCTTTGACGCGCCCGATCCGGCCGACTACGGCGTCTGGGTCCCGGGCATCCCGGTCCTGATCGGCAACGGTCTGGAGAAGGCGGGCTGTGCCGACTGGCTCAGCGGCCTGATCCTCGACGGCATTGTCGCCGGTGTCGGCGCGGTGCTCGGCTTCGTGCCGCAGATGCTGGTTCTGTTCCTGATGCTGGCCTTCCTCGAGGCCTGCGGCTACATGTCCCGTATCGCCTTCGTGCTCGACCGTATCTTCCGTAAGTTCGGCCTGAGCGGCAAGTCCTTCATTCCGATGCTCATCGGCGTCGGCTGCGGCGTGCCGGGCGTTATGGCTTCCCGTACCATTGAAAACGAGCGTGATCGCCGCATGACGATCATGACCACCACCTTCATCCCCTGCGGCGCGAAAGTGCCCTTCATCGGCATGATCGCCGGCGCCCTGTTCGGCGGCAGCGCCTGGATCTCCACCTCCGCGTACTTCATCGGCATGGCCGCGATCATCGTCTCCGGCATCATGCTCAAGAAGACGAAGATGTTCTCCGGCGATCCGGCTCCGTTCGTCATGGAGCTGCCGGCCTACCACTGGCCGACACTGGGCAACGTCCTCCGCTCCATGTGGGAGCGCGGCTGGTCCTTCATCAAGAAAGCCGGCACGATCATCCTGCTGTCCACGATCCTCGTCTGGTTCACCACGTACTTCGGCACGGTCGACGGCACGTTCCGTATGCTGTCCGAGGACGAGATCGACTACTCCATCCTCGCTGCCATCGGCGGCGTCGTCGCCTGGATCTTCAAGCCCCTCGGCTGGGGCAACTGGCAGGCGGCAGTCGCCTCCATCACCGGCCTCGTTGCCAAGGAGAACATTGTCGGCACGCTCGGCATCCTCTACGGCGGCGGCGACGGCACCGTGTACCAGAACATCGCGGCTGCCTTCAACGGCATCAGCGGTTACAGCTTCCTGGTGTTCAACCTTCTGTGCGCTCCGTGCTTCGCGGCCATCGGCGCCATCAAGCGCGAGATGAACAGCCAGAAGTGGACCTGGTTCGCTATCGGCTATCAGTGCGGCTTTGCTTACCTGATCGCCCTGATGATCTACCAGTTCGGCTGCGCCTTCACCGGCAACCTGAACGTGATTGGCCTCATCTGCGCGATCCTGGCGCTGGCCGGCATCATCTACATGCTGGTGCGTCCCTACAAGGAAGCCACCACGCTCAAGGCCTGAGCCTTCCCCAAATTCGCAAACGCAAAGGAGTGATTTTCCATGTTCAGCTGGATTGGCGCGAACCTCTCTACGATTTTGATTTCGATTGTACTCATCGCCATTGTCACCTTCATTTCCCTTTCCCTGATCCGCCAGAAGCGGCAAGGGAAGTCCTCCTGCGGCGGCAACTGTGCCCATTGCGGTGCGCAGTGCCATAGCTGCCACCCCAAAGGGCAGTGAACATTTTTGGACAGACAGAGTTCCCCAGCTCTGTCTGTCCTTTTTTATATGCGGCGGCGACCGTCCCGCACCCCTTGGCTCCCTTGTGCAAAGGGAGCTGGCAGCCGCAAGGCTGGCTGAGGGATTGACACGCTCAGATTTGCGCTGCAGATGGTATTTGCCAACCTCCCCTTACACAGGAGCGGCTTTGGCAGCGCCCCCCAATTCTGCGCCGCACAATATCTTAACAAACAATTCAGACGATTCTTCACAGAATCGTCATCCTTTTTTCGGGAACCAATTTACAATGGGAGCGTCTCATCCTGTAAAGCACCGTGGCCGACCGGCCGCGGGGAAAGGAAACCATCACCATGAAATTTCTCAAACGGGCCCTGCCCATTGTGCTCGCCGTATGCATGCTCGCAAGTCTCTGCGCCGTGTCGGCCATCGACGCCGGCGAGACGCGCACCGTCATCGGCGCCGACCTCACGGACGAGCAGATCAAGGCCGTCTACAAAACCTTCGGCATCGAGCGCGGCAGCGTCAAGGAGCTGACCGTCACGAACAAGGACGAGCGGCAGTATCTCAGCGGCGTCATCAGCGACGCGCAGATCGGCACGAAATCCATCTCCTGCATCTCCATCGAGGTGCTCGACGCCGGCAAGGGCATGACCGTCAACACGTCGCACATCACCTACTGCACGAGCCAGATGTACATCAGCGCGCTGGCCACGGCCGGCATCACGGACGCGAAGATCAGCGTGGCCGCGCCGTTCGACGTCTCGGGCACCGCGGCGCTGACGGGCGTGTACAAAGCGTATGAGGACATCACGGGCACGAAGCTCGACGAGACCGCCAAGGCCGCCTCCTCGCAGGAGCTGGCCACGACGGCGGAGCTCGCGCAGGCCATCGGCGACTATGACTCGGTCGAGATCGTCAACGAGCTCAAGCTCATCCTCAACGAGACGAAGGACATGACCGACGCCGAGCTGCGCGCCAAGATCAAAGAGATCGCCGCCGAGTACGACGTCACGCTCACGGACGATCAGATGACCCAGCTCGTGAACCTCTGCCGCTCGCTCGAAAAGCTGGACACGAACGCCCTGCTCTCGAAGGTGCAGGCCGTGCAGGACACGCTCAAGCAGCTGGCCGGCGCGAAGGACAAGGTCGCGTCCTTCACCGGCAAGGTCAAGGACGTCATCACCGCCATCGGCGATTTCTTCGACCGTGTCATCGCTCTCTTCCGCAAGTAAATCCGGATATGCTGACCCGCCCGCAGGCCCTGCCTGCGGGCGGGTTTTTGCATACCAAAGCGCGGGCGGTGCATCAGCACCGCCCGCTGCGATTCATGCTTTTCTTACTTTTCTGCCTGCCGCTTTTTCCGGCGCTTTTCGCGTGCCTTTTTGCGCTTTGCTTTCCATTTCTGCCAGTCGCGCGCCTGCTTCTCCTTCGCACGTGTGTAGGCTTCTGCACGCGACTGAAACATGGGTTTGTACCGTTCCGGAAGATATTCGCTGAACACCGCCGCATCCCGCATCAGGAACTGATACTTGATCAGCCCATCGCCGCTTCGGATTTTTTCAACCGGTTTCTGTGGCAGTGGTTTTGAGGACAACAAAAGATACATATGTCCGTTTCCATAAAGGTCTGGAACATCATGCTTTTCATCTATGCGCCGTATCTCAACATAGCGGAGCTCCGAATATGGGATCTTGATGCTGCGCATAAAGAGCCCATGCCACTTTACATAGTTCTCTGTCAGTGTTACTTTGCCAAAACTCAGTGGCCAGAACAAATAAACACCAATTATGCATGGAACAATCATACTTAAAGCGCAAATGTAGTAAAAAGCTGCTAGGTGTTCATGAATCAGTATGTATACGAGATAGCAAGGAAATAACGCGATCACAAGGCCTCCTATCCTGCCACCAGTTAACAAAAATATATGTGGGTACAGAGTTTTCCGCTTCTTTCGCGCGGTGGTTTGTCTCTCTACTTCATGCATGACATCATTTTTCCAGCGCGGCGAGCTTCTCGCGCCGGATGCGGTCGGCGTCCCGGCGGACGAAGTACGCAGGGATGAGGATGAACACCGCGCTCACGGCCGCGGCCAGAAACAGCTCATACGGGTAGAGGTAGCTGCCGGCATAGCTCGGGTACTTGGCGAGGATGGCCGCCGTCGGCTCGAGCGCGACGGCCCGGATGATGAGCGGGTCGATGATGCTCGCAAGCACCATGGGCAGCATGATGTAGATGACCATCTTCACGCTCTGCGACGCGCCGGCGCGCCCGGCGGGCGTATAATCGCGCGACGAGGCGGTGAACAGCCCCGCCATGGCGAGGTTTCCGGCCATGATGCACGTGCCGCCGACGCACAGCAGCGGCATGGCGTGGCCGACGAACTTGATCGAATAAGCGATCAGGCCGCCGAGCACCTGCAAAATCGCCACGGGGTAATAAAACTTCTCCTTGCCGAAGCGGTCCATGGCCTTGCCCGCGAGGACGGACAGCACGGCCGAGGCGAGCACGACGATGCCGATGGGCAGGATATAGTTCTCGATGCCGAGCGTGACCTCGACGAGCGAGATCATATACGGCTGCCACAGCTGCATGGCAAGGCCGGAGAACATCATGCCGAGAAAGCAGATATAGATCATCTTATTGGCGCGGATGTTCGCCGGGCGGAAAGCGTAGAGCACGTCGCGCAGATACGTGTCGCCCTGCATGGGGCGCAGGGCCGGACTGTCGCGGAAGATGCACAGGCCGAGCACACCGGCCGCGCTCGTCAGGCCGCCGAGCACGAGGAAAAACCCCGTCCAGTTGCCATGCACGGTCATGCCGTCAAAGCCCGCGAAGATGACGATGAGCGCGAGGATGGGCATGATGCTCAGCACAATGTCCACGACGCCGCGGTTCGTGACGTCGGTCACGTCCGTGACCCAGGCGGAAAAGGCCGAGTCGTTGGCCGTGCTGCCGATGGCGGACATGACGCAGTCCATGACGACGAAGAGCGTCACCGCGAGGCCGACGTCGCCGCCGACCTGCCCGTTGCCGAAGAGGGCGAACGCCGCCGTTGTGATGCCCCAGAGGATATACCCCCAGCAGACGAAGGCGCGGCGCTTGCCCACGCGGTCCGACCACGCGGCGCTGAAGATCGTCGCGAGTGCGGCGGCGATGGCGCTGGCCGCGACGGTCGCGGACGTCGCCCAGCCGGCGGCCGTGATGTTTTTCTGAATGTAGGTGGAAAAGTAGACGTTCTCGACCATCCAGGCGATCTGCCCGATGAAGCCGAACACCAGCAGACTCGTCCAGACGCGCGCGCCGAGCGGCGTCGCCTTTTTGACGACCAGATTCTCCTGCATGAAAGTTCTCCCCTTTGCAAGGCGTTGTCATCCGATTATACCATGTTCTCCCCCCGCCCGGCAACCGGGAAACCGGCTTCCTGCCGCGCGGCGCGGCCGTGTCAAAAAATTTTCAAAAATATTTTTGCGCCCATGCATTAAAAAAAGAAGTTGGCGCATTATTATGGCAGAACGGAAATGAAACATGTTTTCGTGAGACAGAGCTTGCTTTCCTCATAAGGTTGTTTACCGGTTATTTACAACTTTACCCCACACACACAAACTTTTGCTTGCTCTGCAGCGCCTGCGCGATACCGCGCGGGCGCATTCTCTTTTAAAAGACGTGTTCCCTTTTTCAATCATAACACAGCGCCCGGGGCCATTTTGGGCCCCGGGCGTTTTCGCGCCATCTCCTCAAGGAGATGGCGAATGCCGCGGCACGGTCACCCCTGCTGCGCCAGCCGCGGGATATCCCCCACGCCGTCGAGCACGACGCTCGGCCGGTAGGCAAACTCGTCCAGCGTTGCGCGCGTGGACACGCCGCTGAGCACGAGCACGGTGGACATGCCGCTCTCCATGCCGGAGATAACATCGGTGTCCATGCGGTCGCCGATCATGACGGCCTCGCCCGAGTGGCAGCCGAGCATGCGCAGGCCGGTGCGCATCATGAGCGGGTTCGGCTTGCCGCAGAAATACGCCTGCTTGCCGGTGGCGATCTCCACCGGGGCGATGAGCGCGCGGCACGCGGGGGCGATGCCCTCGTCCGTCGGGCCGCAGGTGTCGGAGTTCGCGCCGATGAGCTTCGCGCCCGCGAGCACGAGATTCGTCGCCTTCGTGAGCGTGTCGAGCGAGTAGGCCCGCGCCTCGCCGATGACGACGTAATCGGGGTTGACGTCGTTCATGGTGATGCCGCGGTCATACAGCGCATTGAGCAGCCCCGCCTCGCCGAGGGCGTACACCGAGCAGCCGGGCGCCTGGTCGGCCAGGAAGGCCGCCGTGGCCAGCGCGCTGGTGTAAAAATGCTCCTCCGGCACGTCGAGCCCCATGCGCCAGAGCTTCTGGTGCAGCTCGCGCGGGGTCATGCCGCTGTTATTGGTCAAAAACAGGTATTCCTTGTGCGTGTCCTGCAGCCAGTGGATGAACTCCGCCGCGCCGGGCAGGATATGATTGCCGTGGTAGATGACGCCGTCCATGTCGCACAGGAAGCCTTTTTTCGCGTTGAAATCGATCATTTCCATGTCCGTTCTCCTCTCGTTGCTTCTGCTCTCAGCTTACCACGCATCCTGCCGCCGGGCAAGCAGCGGGTGCGTCAAATTTGCGTAAAGTCACAGGTCCAGCCGCAGGAAGATCGTCGTGTCCAGCGGGCTGTCGTTGTAGGGCGGGATGTCGTAAAATCCGAGCGCGCGGTACATTTTGATCGCGCTCGTGAGAAACGGCAGCGTGTCGAGCAGCATGACCGTGTAGCCGATGGCGCGCGCGTCATCGAGAATGCGCTGCATCATCACCCCGGCGATGCCCTGGCCGCGAAACGCCGGACGCACATACAGCCGCTTGAGCTCGCACGTCGTGTCGCCCAGCCGGCGCAGCGCAATGCACCCGGCCGGCTGCCCATCGCACCACGCGACGTAGAGCCGCCCGTCCGGCAGGCCGTACTTTTTCGTCAGGTCGGCAACCTCGGCATCGTAATGCTGCAGGTCGAGATAGATCTGAAAATGCGGGTCGTGCGCGACGAGCATGTGCGTGTATTCCGTGAACAGCTCCCGCACCGCCTCCGGCGTGGCATAGCCCAGTTTCAGCTCCATACGTGTCCCTCCCGCGTGTCTCGATGGCATTATTTTACCGCATTTGTGCCCCGCGTCAAGTCCCCGCGAAAAAGGGCGGTATGGGACATTGACGCGCGCGGGCAAAGCGGCTAAACTATACCTCAGTTTCTTCCCACGGAGGCGCCTATGAAAACCACAACTACCCCTTCCGGCACCGGCCGCGCGCGGCTGGGCCTGATCGTGTCCATGACGGTGTTCGGCACGATCGGCCTGTTCGTGCGCCGGATCGAGATCACCTCGGCCGAGCTCGCGCTCTGCCGCGCGGGGCTCGCGGCCGCGTTTCTGCTGCTGTCTTTTCTCGTCACGCGCAGGCGGCTGCGCCTGAGCGAAATCAAAAAGTCGCTCTGGCTGCTGCTGGCCTCGGGCGCGGCCATGGGCATCAACTGGATGCTGCTGTTCGAGGCGTATAAGTACACGACCATTTCCCTCGCCACGCTCAGTTACTATCTCGCGCCCGTGCTCGTCACGGCGCTGTGCCCGCTGCTGTTTCATGAGCGGATGACGCGCACGCAGCTTATCTGCTTTCTCATGTCCACGCTCGGCGTCGCGCTCATCATCGGCTCCGGCGGCGTGCAGGGCGGCAGGTCGGATGTGCGCGGCATTCTCTTTGGCGTGAGCGCCGCGGTGTTTTATGCCACCGTCATCCTGCTCAACAAATACATCACCGGCGTTCCGGCGCTCGAGCGCACGTTCGTGCAGTTTCTCGCGGCGATTCTGGTGCTCACGCCGTATGTCGCGCTCACGTCGGGCTTTCACCCGGGTGTGATGTCCACGACCGGGTGGGTGAATCTGCTCATCGTCGGCCTCGTGCACACGGGTCTGACGTACTGCATGTATTTCTCCGCCATCCGGGCGCTGCCGGGGCAGGAGTCGTCGCTGCTGAGCTATCTCGACCCCATCGTGTCCGTGCTCGTGTCGGTGCTGCTGCTCGGCGAGCCGCTCGCCCCGGTGCAGATCGTGGGCGTCGTGCTGTTCCTCGGCTTCGCCATCGCAAACGAGCTCACGCACAAAAACGCCGAGACCACATGAGCGCCAAAAACAGAAAAACGCCGGCCTGCGGAGCATTCCGCGGGCCGGCGGCCGTTTTTATCCGATATCACAAAACCATCAGCAGTGTCCCCGCGCCGATGAGCAGACAGCCGATCAGGGACTTGGGCGTGAAGCGCTCGTGCAGGAACACGAACGCCAGCACGAGCGTGATGACCACGCTGAGCTTATCGATCGGCACGACCTTCGACGCCTCCCCAATCTGCAGCGCGCGGTAGTAGCACAACCACGATGCGCCTGTCGCCAGACCCGAGAGGATCAGAAACAGCCAGCTCTTCCTGCTGATGTCCGTGAGTCCGCCCTGCGTGTTGGTCACGAACACCATGCCCCACGCCATCACCAGCACGACCACCGTGCGGATGGCGGTCGCAAGGTTGGAGTTCACGCCCTCGATGCCCACCTTAGCGAGAATGGACGTCAGCGCCGCAAACACGGCCGAGAGCAGGGCAAATACGAACCACATACCGTTCCCTCCGTTTCCCGCGCGGCTCACGCGTGCAACACCGCCGCCCGCAGGCGGTCGCGATCGTCCGCATCGGGGTGCGTGCGCGCACGGTCGAAGTTTTCGATCAGCGCGTCCAGATTCTCCGGCGGCGCCGGCAGGGCGCGCATCGCCTCATAGCGCGCACGCACCGACGGCGGCATCTTGCCCTGACACATATACGTGCCGATGACGGTGTTGCTGCCGTCCGGCACCGCCTGAACACGCGCGAGGATCGCGTCAAAGTACGCGGTGTCGACACCGAACCCCGCCGTCCCGAAGAGGAAAAGCCGCTTATTTTTCAGTGTCCGCAGCAGCGCCAGCGTGTCCGCGTCCGCGTTGCCCTTGTCCGTCCAGAAGCCGACGTAGAGCAGCTCCGACTCCGCAGCCGTCTCCCCCACCACGCCGAATGCGTCGCACAGCTCCGGCGGGAGCGCCGCGCGGATCGTGTCCGCAAGCAGGCGGGTGTTGCCGGTGGCGCTGCTGTAGAGGATGGAGTAACGTTCGTTATGCATGGGAAAACCTCCTTTGCGCCGCGCCCCGGCCGATGCCCGGCATCGGGCTGCGCGGCTCAGCAACAGGATACGCCATTTGCCGCCGCTTGTAAACCCCGCCGCCCTGCACAGATCGACCGCAGTGTGCGTATGGTCAGGACCTATTCTCCAGAATTCCCCGTCATTCTTAATATCCGGAAATTCGTGCTGGAAATTTTGCCACTGCAATGGTATACTGTTATTAGCGCCGATGAGTTGCAGCGCGCATTGCATAGGCTGACTTAATATACCGTCTTAGAGGAGGGGAGTTTCATGGCAAAATGCAGCACAGACACATGTTGCCTGACACTGCCTTTAAGACTGGAAAAATGGCAGGAAGACCGCCTCGCGAAACGGTTTGAGATTGCCCGGCAGATTTATAACACCATGGTTCGCGCCGAACTCAAAAAACTGCGAGCAATGGAACAGTCCGAACCATATAAAGCAAATCAGGAAAAGATCCAAGCACTTGACTGGAAAACACAAGCAGACAAGCAAGCGCTGAAAGCACTCTACAAAGAACGAGATAAGCTCTTACGAGACGGCGGATTTTCGGAATATGGCTTCAAGTCTGATATCAAGAATTATTACAAGCACTTTAACAACAACATTGGTTCCAGCGTCGCCGTCCACGGGATCGCACCTCAAGTTTGGGCTGCATTTGAAAAAATGCTTTTCAAAAAAGAAGGGAAAAAAGTCCACTTCAAGAAAAAAGGGGACATACATTCCCTGCGCGGATATTCTGTAACCGGAAAAAGCGGCGGCGTTGAGATTATTTTCCGAGAAACATATATTGAATGGAAAGGGCTCAAATTGCCGCTAAAGCTTTCACCGGACAATATCTACGAAACGCAGATGCTGAGTTATCGGGTCAAATATGTTCGTTTACTCAGAAAACCCGGAAAACGCAAAGACCGCTGGTACGCACAGCTCTCGCTTGAAGGAAAGCCGGTGATCAAATATAACCCCAAAACCGGAGAAGTACGGCATCCCATTGGAAAGGGCGCTGTTGGTCTGGACATCGGTCCACAAACGCTTGCTTATTCTGCAGCCACCGGGGCGGACTTGGTGGAACTTGCCAATCAGGTGCAGAATGTTGAGCAGGAAAAGCGCCGCCTACAGCGAAAATTAGATCGCAGTAGACGAGCTACCAACCCAGGTAATTACGCGGATGATGGAACAATTCGACGCGGAATAGCATTGACACACAATAAATCGAAGCGCTATCTAAGAACACAGCAGGAATTAAAATATCTCCAGCATCAGCAAGCTGAAATTCGAAAGCGGCAGCACACGGAACTGGCTAATCACCTACTCTCATTGGGCGACTGCTTCTATGTGGAAAAAATGGTGTGGACTTCTCTCACGCATCGTGCGAAAGAAACCGAAATATCCGAAAAAACCGGAAAAATCAAAAGGAAAAAGAGGTTCGGGAAATCCGTCGCTAACAAAGCTCCAGCCACGCTAATCGGAATACTGCAGCGAAAAAGCGCAGCCCTCGGCATTCCCGGTGTAATTGAAGTTCCTACCTCCGTCAAGGCAAGCCAATACAATCATCAATCCGGCACATATACACCCAAGCCACTGTCACAGCGCTGGAACAACATGCCTGATGGGGAACGCATCCAGCGAGATCTCTACTCCGCATTTTTATTACAGCATTACGACCCGCAAACAAACACTTTTGACGCCAATTCCCTTCATCAAGACTACCCTCAGTTTGTCCAATACCATCACGATGCGGTGTTGCGGCTGTACGCAATGCCAAAGACCCCCTCCAGTATGGGAATTAAAAGAAGCCTTCGTTAGTGCGAAGGTGTTTTGATCAGAAAAAACGGTGCAGTTCGCACCACAAAACCGGTCGATTGTCCGTCCGGGGCTGCCGATAATGGCGATATGGATCGCTTTGGCAGCAGAAGAGTTTGGGAAAATAGTCAGCGCGGGTGTCTTATTCTCCGACACCCGAAAAGCTATCTACCAACTCACAGCGTAATCCACAAAAGTGCGATCCGCGTTTTGGCTATATTTGCCGATGCAAGCCGCACAGGCTACGCTGAGGCAAAGAATAAATTTCAACGGACACATATATCCGATGGTTCGATGCAAGCCGCACAGGCTACGCTGAGGCAAAGGATGTCTTTCAAAAACGTTTCTCGCTTGATGTAGATGCAAGCCGCACAGGCTACGCTGAGGCAAAGTCCCACGCCACGACGGAGCTGTTCCCACGCGCAGATGCAAGCCGCACAGGCTACGCTGAGGCAAAGCATCAGCTCCTCGTCCGTGCAGTCCAGCACTTTGGATGCAAGCCGCACAGGCTACTGTGCAAGGCAAAAGCAAACGTCTGCCGCAAGGCAGGAAATATTTGAATGCGTTGAAAAACAGAACCAATGGCACTAACTATGAAAACACAAAAACACCCCGCCGCGGCGGGGTGTTTTGCTGTCAGGCGATCAGATCTTCGTGACGATCTTGATGCCGGGGCCCATGGTGGTCGCCGTGACGCAGGACTTGATGTACTGGCCCTTCGCGGCGGCCGGCTTGGCCTTGATGATCGCGCCGATGAGCGCGTTGTAGTTCTCGGTGAGCTTCTCAGCGCCAAAGCTGACCTTGCCGATCGGGCAGTGGATGATGTTGGTCTTGTCGAGACGGTACTCGATCTTACCGGCTTTGGCTTCCTTGATGGCGTTGGCAATGTTCGGCGTGACGGTGCCGGCCTTCGGGGACGGCATCAGGCCCTTGGGGCCGAGCACTTTGCCGAGACGGCCGACGACGCCCATCATGTTGGGAGAGGCGATGACGGTGTCGAACTCGAACCAGTTCTCACCCTGGATCTTCGCAACGAGATCCTGGCCGCCGGCGTAATCAGCGCCGGCATCGAGCGCTTCCTGGACCTGCTCTTCCTTGCAGAAGACGAGCACGCGGGTGACCTTGCCGGTGCCGTGGGGCAGGACGATGGCGCCGCGGACCTGCTGGTCGGCGTGACGGGAGTCAACGCCCAGCTTCACGTGCAGCTCGACGGTCTCGTCGAACTTGGCCTTGGCGGTCTTGGTGATGAGCTCGAAGGCTTCCTGCGGCTCGTACTGAGCCTGCTTATCAATGAGCTTAGCGCTCTCTTTATAATTTTTACCTCTGAACAATTCAGTTTCCTCCTAATAAAGTGGTTCGTCGGATGGATGATCCTCCCACGATCAGGGAGCGGAATCTGACGGCTTATTCGCCGACCAGAACGCCCATGCTGCGGCAGGTGCCTGCGATCATGCTCATAGCAGACTCGATGCTCGAGCAGTTGAGATCGGGCATCTTCTGCTCTGCGATCTTGCGCAGGTCTTCCTTGCTGATGGTCGCGACCTTATCTCTCTGGGGCACGCCGGAAGCATGCTCGATGCCGCAGGCCTTCTTGATGAGCAGGGCTGCCGGGGGCGTCTTGGTAATGAACGAGAAGCTGCGGTCGGCGTACACGGTGATGACGACCGGGATCATCATGCCCATGTCGCCCTTGGTGCGCTCGTTGAAGTCCTTGGTGAACTGGCCGATGTTGATGCCATACTGGCCGAGCGCGGGGCCGACCGGGGGAGCCGGCGTTGCCTTGCCGGCGGGAACCTGGAATCTGACGTATCCAACTATTTTCTGTGCCACTTGAAAGCACCTCTTTCTTGTAAGATTTTAATCCTTGATCGCTTCGACCTGATCGAGCTCGAGGTCTATGGGCGTCTCTCTGCCGAACATGGAAACGACGACGCGGACGCGGTCCTTGTCGGGCTCAAGCTCGTCCACCGTGCCGATGAAGCCCTCGAGCGGGCCGTCGGTGATCTTGACGGAGTCGCCGAGCTCATAGCCGACCACCACTTCATGGTGCTCGACGCCGAGGTCGTAGATTTCCTGTTCTGTCAGGGGGATCGCCTTCCCGTCGGAGCCGACGAAGCCCGCGGCGCCGCGCACGTTGTGCACGAGATGCCAGCTCTCATCGGTCAGCACCATCTTCACGAGCACGTAGCCCGGAAAGACCTTGCGCTCGACGGTCTTTTCACCGGAATCGGTGATCTCCTTGACCGTCTCCATCGGGATGTTGACTTCCTGGATCAGATCCTGCATTTTGCGGTTTTCCGCCGCCTTGAGGATATTCGCGGCCACGCTGTTTTCGTAGCCGGAGTAGGTATGGACAACATACCATTTTGCAAGTTCAGACATGTTATCCACCCAGCTTCAGCAGAAGCTGCACACCCTGATCGGCCAGCGAGTCGAAGCCCCACAGAACCAGTGCGGAGACGACCATGACCACCAGGCAGACCGCGGTGTTGTTTGCCGTCTGCTTCGGCGTCGGCCACACAACTTTTTTGAGCTCGCTCTTCATGTCGCGGAACCATTTGCCGATGCGTTTGAAAAACGGGAGTTTTTTATCGACTTTCTTGACGGCTTCGGTGGAAGTTTCTTTCTTTTCCGGTTTCTTATCAGCCATGAATCATTCCGTCCTTTCGAAAGTCTTATTTGGTTTCAACGTGCTTGGTGTGCTTGCGGCAGAAGGGGCAATACTTACTCAGTTCCAGCTTTTCGGTAGTGTTCTTCTTGTTCTTCATGGTGTTGTAGTTCCGCTGCTTGCACTCTGCGCATCTGAGCGTCACCTTGACACGGGATCCAGCTTTAGCCATATTTTTCGGCACCTCCTTATTGATTTCGTCCCTGTCGGGACGTGATTGCCTCCCTGTATGGGCCGAAAGGGCATAAAAAGGGAACCTCTCGACTGACAGGTAGATTCACTATACCACACTCTCTGTCAAAGGTCAAGCCTTTTTACGCCGTGGCAAACGGGCGAAAAAACGCCGCCTCCGAAGTCCGGCGGCGGCGTTTCCTATGCGGTTTTATACCCTTCAGGCGACGTCCTCGAAGCCGGGCACCGGCTTCTTGGCGGTAATGGCGCGGATGACAAACAGCGTTGCGATCACGAGCACGACACCGATGGCGAGGCAGATGTAAACGTTCTGGATGAAGCCCGCCAGAATGTAGTTGACAAAGCAGATGATACCGACGGTGCCGGCATACGGCAGCTGCGTGGACACGTGGTTGACGTGGTTGCACATCGCGCCGGCAGAGGCCATGATGGTCGTGTCGGAGATGGGCGAGCAGTGGTCGCCGAGCACGGCGCCGGCCAGGCACGCGGACACGCCGATGATGAACAGCTCACTCGTCGGGTCGAACACATAGGTGACGATCGGCAGCAGGATGCCGAACGTGCCCCAGCTCGTACCGGTAGAGAAGCTCAGCACACCGGCAACCAGGAAGATGATCGCCGGCAGGAAGCTGAACAGCGACCCGGCCGCGGAGTTCATGACGGAAGCGACGAAGTACTTGCCGCCGAGCAGGCCGGTCATGTTCTTGAGCGAGGTGGCGAAGGTCAGGATCGTGATGGCGGGGACCATGTTGATGAAGCCCTTCGGCAGGCAGTCCATAGCGGCCTTGAAGCTGATGAGGCGGCGGCACAGGAAGTAGATGATCGTGAACACGAGCGCGATCAGCGAGCCCCAGGGCAGCGCGGCGAAGGCGTCGGTGTTGCCGAAAGCGCCGACAAAGTCGTGGTAGTAGTCACCGGCAGCGTCCCAGAAACCGCCGACATAGACCAGACCGGCAAAGCAGGTCACGATCAGCACGGCGACGGGCAGGATCAGGTCGATGACGCGGCCGTTCTGGTTGCATTCAATGGCATCGCTGTTGGCATCGGCGCGGTCGCCGGTGGTGTAGAGGTCATTCTTGAAGCGAGCGTTCATCTCGTGCAGGCGCATCGGGCCGTAATCGAACTTCATGAGGATGAGCGCGATGATGAACACGAACGTGAGCAGCGAGTAGAAGTTATACGGGATGGCGCGCACGAACAGGTCGAAGCCGTTGTAGTCCTCGACGACGCCGGACACGGCGGCCGCCCAGGAGGAGATCGGCGCGATCATGCACACGGGCGCGGCCGTGGCGTCGATGAGGTAGGCAAGCTTGGCGCGGGAGACCTTGTGCCGGTCGGTGACGGGCAGCATGACCGAGCCGACGGTCAGGCAGTTGAAGTAGTCATCGACGAAAATGAGGATGCCAAGCAGGAAGGTAGCGACCATGGCGCCGGCACGGGTCTTGATGTGGGTCTCGGCCCAGCGGCCGAAGGCGGCGGAGCCGCCGGCGCGGTTGATGAGCGCGACCATGGCGCCGAGGATGACAAGGAAGAGCATGATACCGGCGTTGTCGGCAACGGCGGGCACCATGCCGTCGTTGATGATGGCGTCAAGGCCGGTGATCGGGTTGAAGTTGGAGTAAAACAGTGCGCCGAGCAGGATGCCCACGAACAGCGACGAGTAAACTTCCTTCGTGATGAGCGCGAGGATGATGGCGACGATCGGCGGCACGAGGGCCCAGAACGAAAACGCCATGCGGCTGGTGGATGTGATCTCTCCGGTGCCCTCGCAGGCACCGCATTCTTCACCCTGCGAGACACCGGTGCCGTTGCACGTGGTGCAGGTGATGGACTTGGCCACGTCGTCCCCGTCGTCGGCGGCGAGCGCGCACACGCTCAGCAGTGACACGGCCAGCACGACGAGCAGCAGCACGGCCAGGATCTTGCGTCTGGAATTCATCTTGAAATTCCTCCCATAAAAAAATGTCATGAACAGAGCATACTGTTCATGACACTCGAAACTCCTGGTCAATGACAGCGCTCCGCGTATGCGGCAGTCCGGCGGATATTCTCCGACGGCCCAGGCAATCCCGCGGCAGGAACCTGCGAGACCCTTCGGCGGCTGCCCCTTTCCCCTCCCGGTTACCTGCCGGTGAGCGAGGGTACTGATGACGTCCGCGCCTCTATCATGCTTTGTTCAGCAAACTCAGTATACGGTCGTCCATACGAAATGTCAACCAGTTTTATGACCAATTTGTGAATTTTGTATATTCTTGCGCTTTTCACAGGAAATTCACATATTGTTTGTGCAATTTCGACAAAAATACATGGGCGGTCAAACCGGGCCGGCAAAATGGAACGCACCTGCCGGGTACCCGGCAGGTGCGGAATGGAACGGTCGTCTGACTCAGCGGCTGCCCTTGTCGTAAGGGATGCCCTCGGCCTTGGGGGCGCGGGAGCTCTTGGACGTGAAGGCGAGCACGATGATCGTGATGAGGTACGGCAGCATCTGATAGAAATGTGCGCTGATGCCGATCTGCGCGAGCAGATACACGCCGTCGCCGTTGATGTCCAGGCTGGTGTAGGCCGCGGCGATGCATTTGAACAGGCCGAACAGCAGCGACGCGCCCGCGATGTTCAGCGGCTTCCAGTTGCCGAAAATCATGACGGCGAGCGCCAGGAAGCCGAAGCCCGCCACGTCGCCGTTGGACGAGCAGTTGGCTGTGGTCAGCGCGTAGACGAAGCCGCCCATGCCGGCCAGCGCGCCGGAGATGGTCGTGCCGGCGTAGCGCATCTTGTAGACATTGATGCCGAGCGAGTCGGCCGCCTGTGGATTTTCGCCGCACGCGCGCAGGCGCAGACCAAAGCGCGTCTTGTACAGCAGGATCGACAGGATGATGAACAGCAGGATGCACACATAGGTGGCGAGATACACTTTATTGACAAAGGTCTCCCCGAAGAAACCGAGGTCGACGGACTTGTCGATGCCGAGCGTGCTCTTTTTGATCATGAACCAGCTGGCCGAGTCGCCGCTGGCCATGTTGAGGGTGTTCTGGTTGGCGATGATGCGGATGAAGAACAGCACCAGCGCGGGTGCCAGCAGGTTGAGCGCCGTGCCGCCGATGGTCTGGTCGGCGCGCAGGTTGATCGACGCAAACGACAGCAGCAGCGAAAACAGTGCGCCCATGGCCGCCGACACGAGCATGGCCAGCAGCACGAGGCCCTGCAGCGTGCCCCAGTCGCCGGCGGCTTTGGCAGCGATGAAGGTGTCCACGCCCTGCATCTGGCGCACGAAGAGCACGCCGATGAACGCGCCGAAGATCATGATGCCCTCGAGTGCGAGGTTGATGATGCCGCTGCGCTCGGCAAACACGCCGGCGAGCGCCACGATCATGAGCGGGACGGCATAGATCAGTGTCTGTTGGATGAGAAAGCTCATGCCTGCTCGCCTCCTTCCGCGACGGGCGCATCCGCGTCCGGGTCTGTGATGGCCGGGTCCGGATGCAGATCCGGGTCTCCGAGCGACTGCGCGGGCTCGACGGGCTGATCGTCCGCCGGCGTGTCGCCGGACTTGCGCTTTTTCTTCCGGCCGTCGAGCAGCATGCGGATCACGAGCGAGAACGCGCTCAGATACACGATGGCTGCGATGATGACGTCCGTGATGTATTCGTTATACGCCGTGAGGTTGGTCAGCTGCAGGCCCGCGATGTCCAGCACGGACATGAAGATGGCCGTGAAGATGACGGCGATGGGGTTGTTGACCGCGAGCAGGGCGACCGGGATGCCGTTGAAGCCCTCGGCCGGGAGCGTCTGATACGTGCTCCAGAAAAACTCCGTGTTGCCGGACAGGTAGTACAGCGCGGCGCCGCCGCCGGCGAGCCCGCCCGCGATGGCCATGGACAGGACGATGTTGCGCTTGTCGCGGATGCCGGCATAGCGGGCGCTGTGGCGGTTCATGCCGCAGGCCTTGAGCTCGTAGCCGAGCGTCGTCTTGTTCATGAGGATGTACATGCCGATGGCGAAGAGGATTGCCACGAGGATACCGGCGTTGACCTGCGAGTTCGGGAAGAGCTTGTCGAGGCCGAGCTTCGCCGTGGCCACGTCGTTATAGGTCGTCTTGTAGATGTAGCCGGACTTGGTGTTCTCGACCAGGTTCTTGAAATTGCTGATGTCGAACATCCAGGTCACGAGGTTTGCCGCCAGCCAGTTGGTCATGATGCTTGCGAGCACCTCGTTGATGTTCAAAAACGCCTTGAGCGCGCCGGGGATCGCGCCCCAGACCGCGCCGGCGGCCACGCCGCCGAGAAACGCGAGGATCCAGATCAGCCACGGGGCAACGCTGCTCGACGGGATGCCGAGCGCGATGCACAGCGACACGAGCGTGCCCATGAGGTACTGGCCGGGCGCGCCGATGTTGAACAGGCCGGTCTTGAACGCCACGGCGACGGACAGGCCCGTCATGATCAGCGGCGTGGCGCGGAAGAGCATATTGCCGAAGTTCGTGGAGTTGAAGCCCCACGTGAGCACGCCGGAGGCGGTGCGGCCGGTGCTGAACAGACCGGCGAACACGATGCGGATGCCGTCCCAGACGCTCGACGCGCCGAGCTCCGGATTCGAGAAGCCGACGGCGGCGATGATGATGCTGCCGACGACGAGACCGATGAGGATCGACAGCAGGGACGCAAGGATCTTCTTGGTCATGTCCTTTTCATAGAGGGTGTGGAGTTTGCTCTGCTTCATGCCGATTCACCGTCCTTCCCGCTGCGCTTGGCGCCGGACATATACAGACCGAGCTCCTGCACGGTCGTCTGCTTCGGGTCGAGCTCGCCGACGATCTGCCCCTCGTACATGACGAGGATGCGGTCGGACAGGCTCATGACCTCGTCGAGCTCGAGCGACACAAGCAGCACGGCCTTACCCGCGTCGCGTTGGGCGACGAGCTGCTTGTGGATGTATTCGATCGCGCCGACGTCAAGGCCGCGCGTCGGCTGCACGGCGATGATGAGTGGTTTGTCGCGGTCGACCTCGCGGGCGATGATGGCCTTCTGCTGGTTGCCGCCGGACATGCTGCGCGCGATCGTGACGGCGCCCTGGCCGCTGCGGACGTCGAACTGCTCGATGAGCCGGTCGGCGTAGGCGCGCACGGCGTCGCGGCGGATGAAGCCGCCGTGCTGGAACTGCGGCTCCTTGTAGCGCTGGAGCACCATGTTCTGCTCGAGCGTGAAGTCGAGCACGAGGCCGTGCTTGTGCCGGTCCTCGGGGATGTGGCTCATATTCTTGCCGCGGCGGCGGATGGAGGCGTGCGTGATCGTCTCGCCGCAGAGGGTAACGGAGCCGCCGGTGATCTTATCGAGGCCGGTCAGGCCGTGGATGAGCTCGGTCTGGCCGTTACCGTCGATGCCGGCGATGCAGACGATCTCGCCCGCGCGCACGGAAAACGACACGTGGTCCACGGCGTTGCGCTTGTGCAGGTGCGACAGGACGCACAGGTCCTCCACGTGCAGGATTTCCTCGCCGGGGTGGGCCTGCGTCTTGTCGATGACGAGCTGCACGGGGCGGCCGACCATCATGTTCGACAGCTCCTGCTTGTTCGTGTCGCAGGTGTTGACGGTGCCGATGCACCTGCCCTTGCGCAGGACGGTGACGCGGTCGGCCACGGCCATGATCTCATTGAGCTTGTGCGAGATGAAGAGGATGGACTTGCCCTCGCGCGCAAACTCCTTCATCGTGGCCATGAGCTCGTCGATCTCCTGCGGGGTGAGCACGGCGGTCGGCTCGTCGAAGATGAGGATCTCGTTGTCGCGGTAGAGCATCTTGAGGATCTCGACGCGCTGCTGCATGCCGACGGTGATGTCCTCGACCTTGGCGTCGAGGTCGACCTTCAGGCCGTATTTTTCCGAGAGCTCCTCGACCTTCCTGCGCGCTTCCTTGCGCTGGATGAAGCCGAGCTTCGTCGTCTCCGCGCCGAGGATGATGTTGTCGAGCACGGTGAACACGTCGATGAGCTTGAAGTGCTGGTGCACCATGCCGATGCCGAGCGCGGTGGCATCATTGGGGTTGTCGATCTTGACGGGCTTGCCGTTTTTGCGGATCTCGCCCGCCTCCGGCTGATACAGGCCGAAGAGCACGCTCATGAGCGTGGATTTGCCGGCGCCGTTTTCACCGAGCAGGGCGTGGATCTCGCCCTTTTTGAGCTGCAGGGTGATGTCGTCGTTGGCCTTGATGCCAGGGAACTCCTTGGTGATGTGAAGCATTTCGATCACATACGGAGGAGCGTTGTCCATACCGCCACCTACTTTCCTATTTCTGTTTCTGTGCTTGCATATCGGCAGCCGCCGGACGGGGAACCGCGCTGCCCGGCGCGCGAAATGGCTCTGCTGGTATTTCGATTATACCTGTTTGATTGCCTGATTTCAAGGCATTCCGCCCCAAATGTGTACAGAATACGAACGAAAAAAGGAGAGAAAGCGTGCGCTTTCTCTCAGCCCGGGCGAAAACCCGGAGTTTTTCACCCGGGCCGAGACGCCGCCCGCCGGGCGGCAAAGGATCTCATCCGAGGCGGGCCCTTCGCCCCCTCGGGCTCCCCCGCGGCGCACGGGTCTGCACACGGCGCGGCTGTTCCGGGGCAAACAAGAAAAGGAGAGAAAGCCGAAGCTTTCTCTCCTTAAAAGGGATCCGGTCAAATTACTTGACAAGATTGAGGGTGACGTGATCGGTGCTGGCGAGCTTGCTGAAGTCGTTGTCAATGGTGATCTCGCCCTTGACGATCTTCTCGAACATGGCGTTGTACTGGTCAACGGTCCAGTTCTTGAGGCTCCAGGTGTCGGTCGGCAGACCAACAGCGCCCTCGGCCGCGCCCAGGGTGGTGAGCTTGCCGCCGTAGTTGGCCCAATCGCTGCCGTAAGCGGCGGTCAGAGCCTGCTGAGCAGCCGCGCCGACGCCCTTGAGGGCGGAGGTGATGACGGTGTCGGAGGTGTAGGACTGGTCGACGTCCACGCCGATGACAGCCGCGTCGTTCGCGGAAGCAGCAGCGGTGATGGAGTCGAAGATGGAGCCGCCGCAGGAGAAGATGACCTCGGTGCCGTTCTTGTACCAGCCGGAGGCCAGGGTCTGCAGCTCAGCGGAGGGCTTGAAGCTCTCGCCGTATTTCCAGGTGTAGTTCATCTCGACGTTCACGTTCTTCTCAGCGGCAGCCGCCTCAGCGCCCTGAACGTAACCGTAGCCGTAACGGCAGCAGGCAGGGTTCGTGCCGCCGCCGCCGCCGCAGAAGCCGAGCTTGGTGTAGCCTTCCATGACGGCAGCATAGCCGGCCAGATAGCCGCACTGCTCTTCACGGAAGCTGATGGCGGCCAGATTGGTCACACCTTCAACAGGCGAACCGTCGATGAACACGAACTTGGTGTCGGTGAATTCCTTCGCGGCCTTCTCGAGGGCGGTGCCCTGCAGGTATCCTGCAGCCACGACCACTTCCGCACCGTTGTCGACAGCGGCCTTCATGGCGTCGTAACGATCGTCATCGGTGGCCTTGTCGCCGTTGGCGGGCTGATAGTACTTGTAGGACTTGCTGTTGGCGTTGGCATACAGCTTCACGCCGTCGTAAGTGCTCTGGTTGAAGGACTTATCCTTCAGATCGCCCACGTCGGTGACGAACGCGACCTGATACTTGCCATCGCTGGACGTCATTTCGTCCGGGATGTCGTCTGCCTTCATAGCCGTTTTGTTGCCGTCGTCTTTCTTGTCCGTGTCCTGGGTGTCCTTGGAGCCGCAGGCGCACAGCGCAAAGACCATGACGAGCGCGAGGAGCAGAGCAACGAGCTTCTTCATGTTCATGTTCATGCTATTTTTTCCTCCATTAAAATTTTACCCGACATTCGGGCGTTTTCGGTTGCGTTTCCACAACCGGTTTCAGTATACCACGCGCAGGAATTGCAAGCAATCCCATTTGTTTCGAAAATATAAAAATTTTATAAACAAAGTCAGCACCTGTCCGCCGCGGGCGGACAGGTGCCCTTGTGTTAAAGATTTGCCATGTTGACGGCGGTGTCGAGCGCGATCGTGATCATCTGCACGAAGGAATTCTGCCGCTGCTCGCTCGTGAGCTCCTCGGCGCGGTAGATGTGGTCCGAGATCGTAAACAGGCCGAGCGCGCGCTTGCCGGCGCGGGCGGCGTTCATGTACAGGCCGGCGGCCTCCATCTCGACGGCGAGCACGCCCATCTTCTTCCACTGGTCCGGGCCGTCGCTGCCGTCATTGTAGAAGTTGTCGGACGAGAGCACGTTGCCCACGTGCAGCGTGACGCCGCTCTCCGCCGCCGCGGCGACGGCCTGGCTGAGCAGCGTGTAGTCCGCGATGGGCGCGAACGTGCCGTTGAGGCCGAACTGGTGCGCGAAGTTGGAGTCCGTGCACGCGCCCGCACCGGCGACGACGTCCATGAGGTTCAGGTCGTCCGCGAGCGCACCGGCCGAGCCGACGCGGATGATGTTGTCGACATCGTAGAAGTTGTACAGCTCCCAGCTGTAGATGCCGATCGACGGGATGCCCATGCCGGAGGCCATCACGGTCACGGGCACGCCCTTCCACGTGCCGGTGTAGCCCTGCACGCCGCGGACGTTGTTGACGAGCACGGGATTTTCCAGAAAGGTCTCGGCGATGAATTTCGAGCGCAGCGGGTCACCGGGCATGAGCACGGTCTTGGCGATGTCTCCGGCTTTGGCTGCGATATGCGGCGTGGGAACAGGCATGATGATACCTCCGTTTTTCTCAATTTTTCATGTTTGGCCGCATGTGCGCGGCCGGTTTTATTTTAACCGCAAAAAATGCAAAAGTCAAATTGCAACGGCCCTGCGCCTGTGGTAGAATGTTGGAGAAAAACAGCGACATACGGGAGGCGGCACCATGAGCGACGTCATCACCATCGGCATCGCCGGCGGCACCGGCAGCGGCAAGACCACCATCACGCGGCGCATTCTCGACGAATTCGGCGGCGATGTGAGCGTGCTGTACCACGACAACTATTATAAGCGGCACGACGACATTCCCTTCGCCGAGCGCAAAAAGCTCAACTACGACCACCCGAACGCGTTCGACACGCCGCTGCTCGTGCAGCACCTCGACGCGCTGCGCGCCGGGCAGGCCATCGAATGCCCGACGTATGACTACACGGTGCACAACCGCGCGGCCGAGACGATCACGGTCCGTCCGGCCAAGGTCATCGTCGTCGAGGGCATCCTCATCTTTGCCGAGCCCGAGCTGCGCGACCGGCTGGACATCAAGCTCTTTGTGGACACGGACGCCGATGTGCGCATCCTGCGGCGCATCGTGCGCGACGTGCGCGACCGCGGCCGCGACCTGGAGTCGATCGTCACGCAGTATCTGACCACGGTCAAGCCCATGCACGAGATGTTCGTCGAGCCGTCAAAGCGCTACGCCGATATTATTATCCCCGAAGGCGGGCATAATCAGGTCGCGCTCGATTTTGTCATGGAGCGCATCCGGGCCTATGTAAAGGAGCGGGATTAAATGGCCAAACTCTACTTTAAATACGGCGCCATGGGCTCGTCGAAGTCCGCGCAGGCGCTCATCACGCAGTTCAACTATGAGGAGCTGGGCATGACGGTCTGGCTCATCAAGCCGTCGGTCGACGACCGCGACGGGGCGAACATCATCCGCTCGCGCATCGGCCTGCAGCGCGAGGCGCAGGTCATCCATCCTGACGAAGATATCATCGCAACGTTTGCCCGCGCGGGTCACGCCGATGTCATCATCGCGGACGAGGCGCAGTTTTTCTCCCCGGAGCAGATCGACCAGCTGCGCCGCATCGTTGACGAGCAGAACATCCCCGTGCTGTGCTTCGGCCTGCGGACGGATTTTCTGACGCACTTCTTCCCCGGCGCGCGGCGGCTCATGGAGCTGGCCGATTCCATCACGGAGATCAAGACCGTGTGCGCCTGCGGCCGCAAGGCGACGGTCAACGCCCGCATCGACGGCACCGGCCGCGTCATCACCGAGGGCGGGCAGATCCTCCTCGGCGGCAATGACAGCTATGTCGCCATGTGCCACAAGTGCTGGGTGGACAAGATCCGCGCGCAGAAGGAAGCGGAGGAAAAATGAACTGCCGCGCCAGCCGCATCCTGACGGTCTGCGCTGCCGTGTGGCTGCTAGTCATCTGGGGCCACTCGTGCATGCCCGCCACGCAGAGCGGCGCCGAGAGCGGCGCGCTGCTGACCGTGGTGCAGCGGCTCCTGCCGTGGATGACCGACCATGTGCTGCGCAAATGCGCGCACTTTGCCGAGTACGCCGTGCTCGGCGCGCTGACGGCCGCCGCACTGCGCACGGGGACGCACTTTTCATGGCCGGCGGCGCTGCTGCCCGGCACGCTTGCCGCCTTGTGCGACGAGACGATCCAGCTCTTCGTCCCCGGCCGCAGCGGACAGATCACGGACGTCTGGCTCGACACGGCGGGCTACCTCACCGGCGCGCTGCTGACGCTGCTGATCTTCCGCCTGTGCCGGAAACGGCCCGAAGCCTGAGAAAACAAAAACCCCATGAGCCTGTGCAGTGTGCACAGACCCATGGGTCATTTGCTATGCAAAAGCATAGCAAAATAAGAAATGTGCCATTTCCTCGCCCCTGCGGGGCAACCGGAAATGATGCACAAAAACTTCATGCACCGGCATTTGCGCTTTTTCGTAGTACAGCACGCATGCATGAAGTTTTATGCCTTATGCCTTCACACGGCAGACGAGCGCGCCATTTTCGGCGTCCACGACGAGCGTGTCGCCGGCGTGCAGGTCGCCGGAGAGGATGGTGCGGGCAATGAGCGTCTCGGCGTGGCTCTGCAGGTAGCGCTTGAGCGGACGCGCGCCGTAGACCGGGTCATACCCGTTGGCGATGATGAGCGCCTTGGCGGCGTCGGTCATCTCGAGGTTCAGGGTGCGGTCAGCCAGGCGGCTGCGCAGGGCGGCGACGAGGTTGTCGATGATGTGCGACAGGTTGTCGCGCGTGAGCGGACGGAACATGAGGATCTCATCCAGACGGTTGAGAAACTCCGGCCGGAAGGCGCGGCGCAGCTCGCCCTGCACGCGCTCGCGCGCGTCCGCGGTGATCTCGCCGTCGGGGCCGATGCCGTCGAGCAGGTACTGGCTGCCGAGGTTCGACGTGAGGATGATGATCGTGTTCTTGAAGTCCACCGTGCGGCCCTGACTGTCCGTGATGCGGCCGTCGTCGAGGATCTGCAGCAGGATGTTGAACACATCCGGGTGCGCCTTTTCGACCTCATCGAACAGCACGACGGAGTACGGCTTGCGGCGCACGGCCTCGGTGAGCTGGCCGCCCTCGTCGTAGCCGACGTATCCGGGAGGCGCGCCGATGAGACGCGAGACGGAGAATTTCTCCATGTACTCGGTCATGTCGATGCGCACCATGCTGCGCTCATCGTCAAACAGGCTCTCGGCCAGCGCCTTGGCCAGCTCCGTCTTGCCGACGCCCGTGGGGCCGAGGAACAGGAACGAGCCGATCGGGCGGTTCGGGTCGCTGATGCCGGCGCGCGAGCGCTGGATGGCCTCGCAGACCTTCTCCACGGCCTCGTCCTGACCGATCAGGCGGCGGTGCAGCACTTCGTCGAGGTGCAGCAGCTTCTCGCGCTCGCCCTCCATGAGCTTTGCCACCGGGATGCCGGTCCACTTGGCGACGATGCCGGCGATCTCCTCCTCGGTCACGGTGTCGTGCACGAGGGAGTTATCGCTCTTGCGGCGCTCAGCCGCGGCTTCGGCTTCCTTGAGCTTCTTCTCGAGGTTCGGCAGGTCGGAGTACTGCAGGCGCGCGGCCTTTTCGTACTCATAGTTGCGCTGGGCCTCTTCGATCTCGGCGTGCAGGTGGTCGATGTCCGCCTTGAGGGACTTGACCTCCTCGACGCTGTTTTTCTCGGCCTCCCAGCGGGCCTTCTGCTCGTTGAAGCGGTCCTTGAGCTCGGCGAGCTCCTGCGTGAGCTTTTCGAGCCGGTCGCGCGAGAGCTGGTCGTCCTCTTTCTTGAGGGCCATTTCCTCGATCTCCATCTGCATGATGCGGCGGCGCAGGTCGTCGAGTTCCGACGGCATGGAGTCGATCTCCGTGCGGATCATGGCGCAGGCCTCATCGACGAGGTCAATGGCCTTGTCGGGCAGGAAGCGGTCGGTGATATAGCGGTTGGAGAGCGTGGCCGCGGCGACGAGCGCGTTGTCGTGGATGCGCACGCCGTGGTAGATCTCGTAGCGCTCTTTCAGGCCGCGGAGGATGGAGATGGTGTCCTCCACCGTCGGCTCATCGACCTGCACGGGCTGGAAGCGGCGCTCGAGCGCGGCGTCCTTTTCGATATACTTGCGGTATTCGTCGAGCGTCGTCGCGCCGATGCAGTGCAGCTCGCCGCGGGCGAGCATCGGCTTGAGCAGGTTGCCGGCGTCCATGCTGCCCTCGGTCTTGCCGGCGCCGACGATGGTGTGCAGCTCATCGATGAACAGCAGGATGCGGCCCTCGCTCTTGCGCACTTCCTCGAGCACGGCCTTGAGCCGTTCCTCGAATTCGCCGCGGTACTTTGCGCCCGCGACCAGTGCGCCCATGTCGAGCGAGAAAATGGTCTTGTCCTTCAGGCCCTCGGGCACGTCGCCGCGCACGATGCGCTGCGCCAGCCCTTCGGCGATGGCCGTCTTGCCGACGCCCGGCTCGCCGATGAGCACGGGGTTGTTCTTTGTTTTGCGCGAGAGGATGCGGATGACGTTGCGGATCTCCTGGTCACGGCCGATGACCGGGTCCATCTTCCCTTCGCGGGCGCGCTCGACGAGGTCCGTGCCGTACTTTTTCAGTGCGTCATAGGTGTCCTCTGGATTGTCGCTCGTGACGGGGCCGGTCTTGACCTTTTTCAGCTCCGCCGTAAAGCCCGCCTTCGTGATGCCGTGGGCGCTGAAGATGCGCTTGATGGCGGCGGTCTCGTTGGCGAAGATGCCGAGCATCAGGTGCTCGACGGAGACGTAGGCGTCACCGCCGGACTTTGCCTCGCGCTCGGCGAAGCTGAAGATCTTGCTCGTTTCCGGCGAGGCGTACACCTCGCCGCTGCCGCCGGAGACTTTCGGCAGCTGGTCGATGGCGGTGTCGAGCTCGCTGAGCACGGCGTTGCAGTCCACGCCCATGCGGCCGAGCAGGGTGCCGATCAGGCCGCCGTCGGCATCAACGAGCGCATAGAGCAGGTGCTCCGGCGTGAGATACTGGTTGCCGTTTTCCTGCGCCATGCTCTGGGCGGTCTGAATGGTTTCAATGGTCTTTTGGGTGAATTTATCAGCGTTCATAGTCGGGTTGCTGCGTGTTCCGGCACGCAGCGCCTCCTTTCATGGATGGTTGCGAATGGATCAGATGAGGATCGCCGCGCGCTGCTGCTCCGCGCAGTAGAGCGCCTCGATCTCAGGCGGGGTGTACTTCCCGGCGAGGTATGCCTTCATGAGCCGGTCGAACAGCTGCACATAGCCCGAGATCGCGCGGGCGATCTCCTCGCTCGTGTAGTCGTGATCCGGCGGGAGCGAGAGCGTGCGCACAAACTTGCCGTCGTACAGCGCGTAATCCGGCTCCACGCCGGACAGGTGCGCGTCCTCGATCTGCTTCCAGAGGCGGAAAAACTGCGTCATGCTCTGCAGCAGCTGCGCCGACTGGGTGCGGAAGATGACGGCCAGTTCGCCGAGGCCCTCCTGCTTGTCGCCGTAGAGCGCGACCTCATACTTGACCGTCGGGCGGTACTTGTACTCGAGGCTGCTCTTGAGCGACATGCTCGTCGTGTGCGGCGCGAAAAACGGCACCAGGTCGCGCGCCGGCGCGACGAGCTGCTCGATCTCGTGGAAGATGTTCTCGATGCGGCGCTCCGGCGTCACGACCGAGGTATAGTCGGCAAGGATCTGGTTGATGAGTGCCGAGCGGTTCGTGCCCATGCGGTGGGCCATGCGGTCGATCTCGCGCACGACCTCCTCGTTGAGCATGAGGCTGTATAGTGTTTTCTTCATCGGTTGGTCACCGCTTTCTTTTTTCTTACATTGTGCATTGTACACCCGCCCTATAACTTTGTCAAGCGTTTTTATATAAATTTATTCGCAAATTATATAATTTCTTTCGAGCGTAAAAATTGCCCGGACACGTTTCGTGTCCGGGCATCGAATGGCCAAAAAGCCTCGCAGAGTTTGCGTCCGCAGACGCAAAGAAATTCCAATCATTTTCTCCGGCGGCATGTACGGCGGAGAAAATACCGCCCGGCCCGCAAACGTGCACGCTCGGCGCATGCGCTGCAGCGGACCGCGTCCCCTTCCGGCGAGAACCCAGCGAAGCGGTTCTCGTTGGACGGAGCTCATTTCGCGTGGATGTTGATAAACTCCGTCCGGAGCTTGGAATAAAGGATCTTCTGGCTGCTGTAGAGCCCGAAGTAGCCCGAGAGCATGTAGGCGATGCCGCACGCGAGCGCGAAGTACACGAGCTGCCCCGCGCCGAAGAGCTCGATGCTCAGCACCATCGACGCGATCGGGCAGTTGACCGCGCCGCAGAACACGCACACGAGCCCGAGCGCCGCGGCAAATCCGGCCGGGATGCCGAGCAGCCCGCCGAGCACGCAGCCGAGCGTGGCGCCGATGAAAAACGTCGGCACGACCTCGCCGCCCTTGAACCCGCTGCCGATGGTGACGGCGGTGAACAGCAGCTTCCAGAAAAACGCGTCCGGCGCGGCCTGCCCGCCCTCGATGGCGCGGGTGATGACGTCCATGCCGGCGCCGTTGTAGTCCCCGGTGCCGACAAGCAGCGACAGCACGACCACGATCGCGCCGCCGGAAGCGATGCGCAGCCATGTGTTCGGGATGCGACTGGCAAAGAGCCGCTCCGTGCCGTGCATGGTCACGCAAAAGAGGATGCTCATGAGCGAGCACACGGCGGCGAGCGCCGCCACGCGCAGAAGCAGCAGCTTCGGCACGGCCGTGAGCGCGAACGTAAACTGCGTCGGCGCGATGCCGAAGGCGTTCGAGATCGCGAGCGCGGCGAGCGATGCGACGATGCACGGCACGAGCGCGGAGTAATAAAACACGCCCACGCTGATGACCTCGAGCGCGAAGATCGTTGCCGTCAGCGGCGTGCCGAACAGGGCCGAGAACACGGCGCTCATGCCGCAGAGCGTGGCGATGCGCATGTCCTTTTCATCGAGGTGGAACAGCTGCCCGATGTAGCAGCCGAGGCTGCCGCCGATCTGCAGCGCAGCGCCCTCGCGCCCGGCGCTGCCGCCGAACAGGTGCGTGATGACGGTCGACAGGTAGATCGCCGGCACGAGCAGCAGCGGCACCTTGTCGCCGAAGTGGATGGCGTCGATGATGGCGTTGGTGTTTTTGTTTTCCATTTTGGTCAGGCGGTAGATGGCCGCGATGAGCAGACCGCCCACGGGCAGCAGCCACAGCAGCCACGGGTGCGCGGCGCGGAATGCCGCCGCCCAGTTCACGCTCAGGTGAAAGGCCGAGCCGACCAGCCCGCCGATGCCGCCGGTCACGCCCGCAATGACGAGCCACTTGAGAAACGTGCGTATGAACTGCCACATGGTGCGCGCTTCCCGTTCGGCCTCTTTTTTCATATCGTCCACGGTGATGGTTTCCTTTTTGTGTGTATTTGCGCCGCAAACGGGCGCGAACAAACGTACTATACAACAGAATTTGCAGAAATTCCACCGCCATACTTGATTTTTTTCGCGGGATTGGTTATAATCATCCGTGCGTTCGTGAAACGCGTCCATGGATAGGTATCGAAGTGGTCATAACGGCCCTGACTCGAAATCGTGGTCGCCATCCGGTAGCTCCCTGACCGGAAACCCTTGATTTTACGGGGTTTTTCGGGTATTCTTAACTTAATATTTTTGCTTGTTCTCCCCATCAGTTCTCCCCGTTTTCCGAGGTGCTGATGTTGAGATAAATACGGAGCGGTATCGAAGTGGTCATAACGGGACTGACTCGAAATGCGCGTTGGCTCTGGCCGTTTTCTCCGCTGAAAATCCTTGATTTATAAGGGTTTTCGCCGGATCGAATTTCAAAATTTCATATCGTT
>ONIG01000002.1 GCA_900317855.1 uncultured Eubacteriales bacterium
CGTCATCCAGCTTGAGCGGCTTGTAGTCGGCATTGCCGTTCCACGCGAAGTGGATGGTCTGTGATCCGAGACCAAATTTAACAAGCTGGTCAATAAAGTCGCTGCCCGTCGGGCTATAATTCAAGGGCTGATAATTTTTGATACCGGCGTTGTACTGCACCGTCACGTCGTCGATAGAGATATTCGGATCCGTGCTCTCGAGCAGCGCCTCGCGCAGTGCCTGCGCGGTCGCCTCATAGTTGATGCTCTGATCGCGATTGTAGACCATCGCGACCGTCATGCCCTCGGTCACACCCTCTTTGAGCCGGAACGGTGCGTCCGCGCGGCCGGTGACGGCCACATTCCCTTGCCACTTCCAGGCGGCATAGTCCTTGCTGCCGCCCCAGGTGATGCGTACCTCCTGCGTACCTTCACCGATGGCGGGATAGGTCAGACCATTGACTTTTCCACCCGTCAGCGCGACCCAAGTATGACCAAGCTTATCAACAGCGCCAGTCGTTGCAGTCGCATAATACTCAATGGTCACATCATCCACGGTCAGAGTCGGGTTCGTGCTCACAACGACCGCATCCCAGACCTGCTGCCGGATGTTGTCGTAGATCGCCTCGCCGTCGGCGGTGAAGGCGAGCTTGAACGTCGGGTTTTCATTCGTCGCCGCTTCGATGCTCGGGCGCTCGGTGAAGGTCACCGTCGTCGTTTCAGAGGACGCCTTGTAAGCGTCGTCGCCCTTGAAGCTGATCTGGATCTCGTAGCTCTTTGCGGAGACGGCGGGAGCAATCTTACCGCCGTCAAGATCGACCCATGTGTCAAACTTAAACTTGTACTTGATTTCCGTATTCTCCGTCGTCAGGGCCGGAGTGGTGTCCTCGCTCACGACCTGCTGGAGAATGGCCGCGCGCAGCGCGTCGTAATCAACGGTCGTGGCATCCGTATACGGCAGCGCGACCTGCTGGTCAGGCTTAGGTGTTAAGAATACGTTAACAAATCGGTCAAAACATTTCAATTATTTTATTTAAAAAAATAATCATAATTTCGAAATCCATTTATTCGATTTTTTGATACAGATGCAAAAAAGTGCAACAAAAAACTTTCTGAGCAGAAATCGCATTTTCCCCCTTGCATTTTCGTATTCCGTGTGCTATATTATTTGAGAAAATGTGATATCCGGGTGTAGCGCAGTTGGTAGCGTGCTTGAATGGGGTTCAAGAGGCCGGAAGTTCGAATCTTCTCACTCGGACCAAAATCCGCTGAAGCGAAATGCTTCGGCGGATTTTTTCGTTTCTCCCCTCCCCCACAATTCTGTACAGTTTGTAAACTCCGCGCGCAGGGACTTGACGATTTTCATGCAGCGCCTATAATAAGTGGCTCAGAAACGAAAAAACGACATCAGGTGATCCCATGAACATCGCGCAATGCATCCTTTGCATCCTGGCCGGGATCGGTGCCGGCGTTGTGACCGGCTTGGCCGGTCTGTCCGCCGCCGTCGTCATCACGCCCGTACTTGTCAGTCTCTGCGGCTGGGCCAGCTACGACGCCGTGACCGTCGCACTGGCCTCCGACGTGCTGGCGAGCCTGCTCTCGGCATACACATACTATAAAAACAAAAACATCGACCTCAAGCGCGGCAGTCTCGTCACGGTCACGGCCTTTCTCGGCACGATCATCGGCAGCTACTGCGGCTACCTCTTCAGCCAGCAGTCACCGGATGGGCTCGGCTATATCTCCATGCTCACGACGGTCTTTCTCGGCTTCAAGTTCCTGCTCAAACCGATCACCGGCGGGCACGATGCCGCTGCCGCATCCGGCCCATCCACCGGCAAGACCATCCTCGCCATGGCGCTTGGCTGCGGCATCGGCTGGGTCTGCGACTTTACCGGCAGCGGCGGCGGTATCCTGATGCTGACGGTTTTTACGCTGGTGCTTGGCTATAATCTGAAAGTCGCCGTCGGCACCAGCACGATGATCATGTCGCTCGTCGCGCTGACCGGCGCCGTCAGCCATGTCTCGCTGGGGGCGCAGCTGTTTCCGCTGCCCATGGCGATCGTTGTGGCTTCGTGCCTGTTGGGCGCAGTCGTCTCCGCAAAATTCGCCAACCGCTGTGAGATCCGGCGCCTGAATCGTATTGTCGGTGTCGTGCTGATCCTGCTGGGTGCCGTCACAATCCTGATCAAGCTGCTATAAACAATCCGTGCCCGCGCTCCATTATGGAGTGCGGGCACTTGCTTTTCGTCGCTTGGCACAAAGATTGTCCCATACCTGACAAAAAATTTGAATTTTATGAAGTTTTTTCGGCATCTACAGCGTTCGACACGTTTCTACTCCATTCTGTGTTAAATGCGCATCGCAGCGACCGGAAGACGCGCCGGGAACTGCAAATACGCTGAACAAAAAGGAGATCACCATGGACTTCAAGAAACTGTACTTCACCCTCTTCAACACCCTGAGCAACGCTGTGGAACGCATCAATACCCATGACTATGAGGAGGCAAGGCTGCTGCTGATCCATGCGCAGCAGGAAGCCGAGGAGTGCTACATCACGTCTGCATAAACAAACATGCAGCAGCCGGGCCGCACCTGAATGGGTGCGGCCCGGCCGGCTTTAGATGCCGCTGTCACCCGAGCTGGCGGGTCTTTTCAAACGCGGCATCCACGGCTGCGATGCAGCTGCCGCGAAAACCGCGCTGCTCGAGCGCATCCACGCCGGCGATCGTGCTGCCGCCGGGGCTGCAGACATCGTCCTTGAGCTGCTCCGGGTGCTTTCCGGACTGCAGCACCATCTCTGCACTGCCGGAGAGCATCTGCGCCGCGTAGCGGATGGCCTTTGCGCGCGGCAGGCCGCACTTGACGCCGCCGTCGGCCAGCGCCTCCATAAACATATACGCAAATGCGGGGCCGCAGCCGGTGATGGCGCAGCCGGCGTCGATGAGCGTCTCGGGGATGGGGTCGACGATGCCCGCGTCCGCCATGAGCGAACAAAACGCCGCGAGATCGGCATCCGTGACATTGCCATTGGCGCAATAGAGCACCACGCCCTGCCCCACGGCACAGGCGGTGTTCGGCAGGATGCGGATGATCTTCTTATCCGCGCCGAGCAGACGCGCAAGCCGCTCGAGCTGCACACCGGCGATCATGGACACGAAAATACTCTCCGATGCCGCGATGGGTGCCGCCAGCGACTGCGCGACGCCGTCGATCATCTGCGGCTTGACGCCGAGAAACACGAATTTGCTGCCGCTCAGGATCTCCTCCGGCGCGGCTGCCTGGCAGCCCAGCCGCTCGGCCGCCGCCGCGCTGTGCGCGGGGCTGCTGCAGGCAACGGCGACCTGCTCCCCCGTGACCTGCCGAGCCGCAGCAGACGCCAGCGCGCCGCCCATATTGCCGGCGCCGATAAAACCGGCTTCATACTTCATCATGGTACTCCCTCCTCAGCGGATCTGTCCGTCGCCGCGGATAATATACTTATAGGTACTCAGCTCGTCGAGCCCCATGGGGCCGCGGGCGTGGAGCTTCTGCGTGGAGATGCCCATCTCGCAGCCGAGGCCGAACTCGCCGCCGTCGGTAAAGCGGGTGGAAACATTGACATACGTCGCCGCGCTGTCCGTGCCGTTGATGAAACGCTCGGCACTTGCGGCGTCCTCGGTGACGATGGCGTCGCTGTGGTGCGTCGAGTGCGCGAGCACGTGCGCGATGGCGGCGTCCAGACTGTCGACCACGCCGACAGCGAGGATATAGTCCAGATACTCCGTGTCAAAGTCCTTGTCGGACGCGGGCGTACCGTCGATGATCTGCGCTGCGGCAGCATCCAGCCGCAGCTCGACCGGCGTGAGGCCCTTCGCCGCGCGGTCGTCGACCAGCACCTTCTTGAGCATGGGCAGAAACTCAGCCGCGACCGTCCGATGCACAAGGCAGACCTCCTCGGCGTTGCAGACCGAGGGGCGGCTGGTCTTGGCGTTTTCAATGATGCGCACGGCCTTGTCAAGGTCGGCATATTTGTCCACGTAAACATGGCAGATACCGGTGCCGGTCTCGATGCAGGGCACGGTGGCATTCTGCACGCAGGCGCGGATGAGTCCGGCGCCGCCGCGCGGGATGAGCAGGTCGACAAGGCCCTTGGCCTGCATGATCTCCGTCGCGCTCTGGTGGCTGGTATCCTCGACGATGTTGACGATGTCCGGATCGCCGCCCACGGACGCGATGCCCTGCTTGAGCACGGCCACGATAGCCTTGGCCGTGTGGAAGGCCTCCTTGCCGCTGCGGAGCATGCAGACGTTGCCGCTCTTGATGGCGAGCGCCGCAGCATCAGACGTGACGTTCGGGCGGCTCTCATAGATGATCGCGACCAAACCGAGCGGCACCTGTTTTTTGTAGATCTTCATGCCGTTGGGGTGGTCGATCTGCGCGAGGATGCGCCCCGTATGATCCGGCAGCGCCACGGTCGCACGGATACCGTCGGCCATGGCGTCGATGCGGCCCCGGTCCAGATAGAGCCGGTCGAGCATTACGTCCGAGATATGGCCGCGTGCAGCGTCCATGTCCTCGGCATTGCAGCGCAGGATGGCATTGCTCTCCGCCTGGAGGCTGTCGGCCATGGCGGACAGGATGCGGTTTTTGTCCTCGGCAGCAGCGTTGCAGATGCTGGGCCACGCGGCCTTCGTCCGCTTGAGAATCTCCATAGTCGTCATAGTAGTCCCTCCTCAGGAATGTGGTATCAGAAATCGGGTGCCGGCGCGTTTGCCATCCACGATGTCATAGAGCACTTCTGGCTTTTCGCCGTTGGCAATGACCATCTCGCAGCCGGCCGCCGTTGCGATCTGCGCGGCGTGCAGCTTCGTGACCATGCCGCCGGTGGCAAGCGCGGAGCCCTTGTCCCCGGCGAGCGAGAGAATGTGCGCATCAATGACCGGCACCGTCTCGATGAGATGCGCGTCCGGATTTTGGCGCGGATCGCTGTCATACAGGCCGTCGATGTCCGAGAGCAGGATCAGCAGATCCGCACCGATGGCGGCAGCCACGATGGCCGAGAGACTGTCGTTCTCACCGATGGTGTTCTCCACGCCGATCTCGTCCGTCGCCACGGCGTCATTTTCGTTGATGACCGGCAGTGCCCCCAGCTCCAACAAGCGTGAGAGCGTGTTGCGCACATTGCGGCTGCGCTGCTCGCTGCGGATGTCCTCGCCGGTCAGCAGCAGCTGCGCCACGATGTGATTGTACTCCGTGAAGAGCTTATCGTAAAAATACATCAGCTCGCACTGGCCGACGGCGGCAGCCGCCTGCTTGCCCGGCATATCCGCCGGGCGCCCGGGCAGGTTGAGCTTGCCGACGCCCATGCCGATGGCACCGGACGAGACGAGAATGATCTCATGACCTGCATTTTTCAGGTCGCTGAGCACTTTGCACAGTCGCTCCATACGCTGTATGTTCAGCCGCCCGGTGGCGTGTGCCAGTGTGGAAGTGCCGATTTTGATAACGATTCGCATAATGATCCCTCTTGCTGAATAATTGCATTTATTATAGCGCATCGGGCGCAAAATTGCATCCCTTTTTGCCTTTGCTGCGCAAAAGAAGCGCCAAAAATCACGCGCGCACGGCCGGACAGTTCGGCGACCTGCTCACGGAGCACCTGGAGATCGGCGGTGAGCTCGTGACCGACCTGAAAAACGACGAGACAGCCAAAGCCGACGACGCCCGCCGGCGCTGGTATGCAAACGCCGACGCCATCAGTGCGTTCCTCGCCGGTATCAACGCCTGCTGGAATGAGGAAACATGGCGCGAATTTCTTCTACAGCCATCTGGAGATGACGGAAAAAGAAGCGGCGCTGCGCCTGCAGAGCGACTATGCGGCCGACATCCGCATGTTCGATCAGATCAAGACCGAGGCGCTGCGGATGGCCGACGATATGTTCTGCGGTCTGGCCATGCGCTGCCGCTGAACGCACAACGGGAGACACCCTGCGGTGTCTCCCGTTGCATGTGAAAGAAGAACGAACGCTTGCCTGCACTCAGTCTGCAAACAGCGGCGTCGACAGATAGCGGTCGCCGGTATCCGGCAGGAGCACGACGATGGTCTTGCCCTTGTTCTCCGGGCGCTTGGCCAGCTCGATTGCCGCCCAGACGGCAGCGCCGGAGGAAATGCCAACCAGCACGCCTTCCTTATGGCCGATCAGGCGGCCGGTCGCAAACGCGTCCTCGTTGCTGACCGGGATGATCTCGTCATAGACCTTCGTGTTGAGCACATCCGGCACAAAGCCCGCGCCGATGCCCTGGATCTTATGCGGGCCGGCGTGGCCCTCGCTCAGGACCGGAGAGGTCGCCGGCTCCACGGCCACGACCTTGACCTTCGGGCACTGGGACTTCAGGTACTCGCCGACGCCCGTCACGGTGCCGCCGGTGCCGACACCCGCGACGAAGATGTCCACATTGCCGTCCGTATCCTGCCAGATCTCCGGGCCGGTCGTCGTGCGGTGGATCGCCGGGTTGGCCGGGTTGACAAACTGGCCGGGGACAAAGCTGTCCGGGATCTGCTCGGCCAGTTCGTTGGCCTTCGCGATCGCGCCCTTCATGCCCTGTGCGCCGTCCGTGAGGACGAGCTCCGCGCCATAGGCCTTCATGATCTGGCGGCGCTCCACGCTCATGGTCTCCGGCATAACGATGATGATGCGGTAGCCTCTGGCTGCGGCGACGGACGCCAGGCCAATGCCGGTGTTGCCGGAGGTGGGCTCGATGATGACGGAGTTCGGCTTGAGCACGCCGCGCTGCTCCGCGTCCTGGATCATTGCCAGCGCCACGCGGTCTTTCACGGAGCCGGCCGGGTTGAAGTACTCGAGCTTTGCCAGAATGCGGGCTTCGAGCTGCTGCTCTTTTTCAATATGCGTCAGCTCCAGAAGGGGCGTTTTTCCGATCAGCTGGTCAGCGGATGTATAAATCTTGCTCATGATATGTTCCTCCATTTATGTATCGTAATGAATAATATATGTAGTATGGCTTGGCTTATGTTTCTGTGCTTCAGCCGGTACAACATCGCCAGCAGATACACAAGCATCCGAAAATGCGGTTACGCATTTTTCATCGCCTACCTTCTCTATAGGTTAATGGGATTATATCGCGTTTTTCCCAGTATGTCAATAGGGAATTTCATTTTCTTTTCCCGCGAAAAATTCGTTAATAGACGCTCGACCATTAACTGACAAAGTTATTAAAAAGCAACAAGCAAGTCGTGATTCATCTTTTTGCGGCCATTTTCGGGACTTTTTCGGGCAAATGTGTGGAAAATCACCGCCGTTTTCTCAAATCTTTGCGCCAGCGGGCTTTGCGCGCACGGTTTCCATAGCTTGACTTTTCAGGGGGGCGCAGTGTATACTAAACGCATAAGTGTACGTGGGTCGGCATGTGTTACCCGACATCCGGCACAACAGCACTTATGCACATTTATCAAAGGAGTGGAATCAATGAAAAAGTCCCGCAAACTGCTCTGCGTGCTTCTCGCTGCGGTCATGATTTTCAGCATGCTGTCGGTCATGGCTTTTGCAGCCGATGAAGATGTCGCAGCCGAGGAAAGCGTCGCGGCTTCGGTCGAGGAGAATTCTCCGGAGACCGCCGGCGTCATCTCTGACGCACTCGGAAACATTTTCACCAACCTGCCCAACTATCTGGTCGTCGTGAAGACCCCGTGGGGCACCCTCGCAACCGGTGCTCAGGTCGTCCTCTACAACCAGAACAAGGACGAGATCGTTGCATCTGCCGCTGCTACCTACGGTGTTGCGGTCTTCGCCAAGAAGGATCGTCTCAATGCTTACAGCCTGTCTGCAACCTGGGAGCAGAAGTCCACTGGCATTCAGTACAAGTCTATCCCGCAGCTGTCTCTCGGCAAGCTGCCGGATCTTGACATCGTCACCGTTTACCCGACGTTCCGCATCGGCCTGAAGGACACGGATCATGATGCGTACGTTGTCGGCTACGACACCGGTTATGTCGGCCCGAACGACACGCTCACCCGTGCCGAGGCTGCTCAGATCATCTACACGCTCATGACCGATGAAGCGAAGGCAGAGAACGCGAAGAAGAACGGTAAGACCTTCGTCGACGTGAGCAAGAATCACTGGGCGTATGAAGCCATCACCATGATGACCAAGGCCAGCATTATGGTCGGCACCGGCGACGGCAAGTTTGCTCCGGACGCCGTGATCACCCGCGAGCAGTTTGCAACCATGATCGCTCAGCTGTTCAAGATCGAGGTCAACCAGGAGGTCAACCAGCCCATCACCGGCTATATCTTCAAGGACCTCAACGGCAGCTTCGCTGATAAGTACATCAGCCTGCTGTACGCCATGGGCATCCTCGAGGGCAAGGGCGACAACACCTTCGGACCGAAGGATTCTCTGACCCGTGCTCAGGCGATCACGATCGTCAACAAGCTGATCGGCCGTCTGCCGGGCGATGGCACCACCAGCTTCGGCGCTGTCGCTGACCAGATGAAGACCTGGCCCGACAACATGGACACCTCTGCTTGGTATTACGCCGCTGTTCAGGAAGCGACCAACAGCCATGACTACACGCTGGACGTCAACTTCAACACCCTGAAGGATCTTAAGGGCGACTTCTTCCAGAACATCAAGCACCCGATCACCGAGCGCTGGACTGTGATCAAGTAATTTGATCTGATCAATCTGCAGCAGACACCTTCGGGTGTCTGCTGTTTTTTCTCTCTGCGCGGCAGGGCCCGGCATTTTTGCCGGGCCCTGCCCTTTTTGCTTATACGCGCCTGAATCAGGTGCGGTCGAATGCCGGGTTGGTCATATAGACATTCTTCTGATCCATCTTTTCCGTGGCCAGTCGCAGTGCTTCGCCAAAGCGCTGGTAGTGCACGACCTCACGCTCGCGCAGGAAGCGGATCACATCCGTCACATCCGGGTCATCGCACAGGCGCAGGATATTGTCATACGTCTTGCGCGCTTTCTGCTCGGCAGACATATCCTCCGACAGGTCGGCGATCACATCGCCTGTCACGCCGATCGTCGCTGCCGTCCACGGTGTGCCGGACGCAAACTGCGGAAACACCCCCGCCGTATGATCGACGAAATACGTGTCATAACCGGACTGTTTGATCTGCTCCGGCGTCATGCTGCGCGTGAGCTGATAGACGATCGTTCCGACCATCTCGAGATGACCCAGTTCCTCCGTGCCAATGTCCGTTAGGATCGCCGACAGTTCCGGGTACGGCATGGCATAGCGCTGGCTGAGATAGCGCAGGGAAGCGCCCAGCTCGCCGTCCGGCCCGCCATACTGCGAGCAGATGAACTTTGCCAGCGCGGGGTTGGAATTCTTGATGCGGATCGGGTATTCCAGTTTCTTTTCATAGACAAACATCGCTTACTTCCCCTCTCCTTCCTGCTGCCACGGCCAAGGCGCGTTGAGCCAGTCATAGACATCCGAACTTTCCAGATCCCGCAGCGAAATGGGGCCGTATTGCTCCACGTACCGCTTACGTCCCTCCGCGCTCAGGCGGATGCACTTTTGCAGCGTCTCGAACGCCTCGCGATCGTCCGGGTGCGTGTCCAGATACAGGTTCAGCTCCCGAATGACAAAGTCCATCGCCATCAGTTCGCACAGCGGCGTGCTGAGGTCGCCGGGTTTGTTGACCATGTTCATAAACGGCAGGTCCAGCCCCGGGAACAGCGTGCCGCGCGCCAGTGCCATGCGCTTGTCATACGCAGGCTCGCTGGACTGCTGCATGGGCGTCTGCGCCAGCGCCAGCGGCGCACATTCCGGCAGCGGGCCCTGCTTGAAATTGCATTTGTCCACAGTCGTTCCTCCTTTTCAGATCGGGCACTCGGCCCGCATTATCTTATGCAGGACCGGTTTGGCCGGTGCGGAACAGGACGAAAATAGGCGGCGCCGAATGGCGCCGCCTGTACGGAACGGATCGTTATTTCTTTTTCGGCAGTGCCATGCCGGTCTTTTTGAGCGTAATGCGCAAAAACAGGAGCGAGAGCGTCAGCGAGGCGATCTCCGCGATGGGGAACGCGAACCAGACGTCCCGCAGCACACCGGCCAGCGACAGCAGATAGGCCGCCGGGATGAGCACCACGATCTGACGCGCAATGGAGATGAACATGCTGTAGACACTGTAGCCAAACGCCTGGCACGAGGAGCCGGCCACGATGCTGATACCGGCAAATATGAACGCCAGACTCATGATGCGCAGCGCGGGCGCGCCGATCTCCAGCATGGCATCCGACGCGTCGAACATCGACAGAAGCTCCTTCGGTATGAGCTGGAACACGAGGAAGCCCAGCGCCATGATAATGACGGCGTAGAGCATGCCCAGACGGATCGTCTTATGGATGCGCTCCGGCTTCTGCGCGCCGTAGTTGTAGGCAATGATCGGCACCATGCCGTTATTGAGGCCAAAGACCGGCATGAACACGAAGCTCTGGAGCTTGAAATAAACGCCGAACACGGCGACCGCCGTGGACGAGAACGTGATGAGGATCAGGTTCATGATGAAGCACGTCAGCGACGAGATGCAGCTCATAATGATCGACGGGATGCTGATGGCCGTGATCTCACCCATGAGCTTGCCGCTCGGCCGGATGTGGCGCAGGCGCAGGTGCACCTCCGGGTTCTTGCAATGGTTGAGGATAACCGCCACGACCGCACCCAGGCACTGACCGATCACCGTCGCCCAGGCGGCGCCGGCAATGCCCATCTTTGGGAAGCCGAGCAGGCCAAAAATGAGGATCGGATCGAGGATGATGTTCGTGATCGCGCCGACCAGCTGCGTGACCATGGAATAGATCGTGCGGCCAGTCGCCTGCAGAAAGCGCTCAAACGTGATCTCGCAGAACACACCGAACGAGCATAGCACGCAGATATTCAGATACGTAATGCCGTACTCAACGATGGACGCGATATCCGTCTGCGCGCGCATATAGGCGCGGATGCCGAGCAAGCCGCCAACGAGCACGAGCAGATAGCTCAGCAGCGCCAGCAGCAGACCGTTGACCGCAACCTGATTGACGCGCTCGGCGTTTTTCTGCCCCAGCGCGCGTGACAACAGCGCATTGATGCCGACGCCAAAGCCGACGGCAATGGAAATGATGATGTTCTGCAGCGGGAACGCCATGGACACGGCCGTGAGCGCATCCTCACAGATGCGCGAGACAAAAATGCTGTCTACAATATTATACAGCGCCTGCACGAGCATAGAGATCATCATCGGAACCGCCATGGACAGCAGGAGCTTATTTTCAGGCATGGTGCCCATTTTATTTTCGCGAAGGGTTTCTTCCGGCATATCGTCTCTCCTAAAAGTATCCGCAAATAAAGTCCAACGTCACGAATGCCTATTATAGGTTGCCCGCAGCGGAATGTCAAGGTGTGCTGCATTTTTCACTTGAAAACGACGCGCGGCCGTGTTATAATAATCCCGCTTGTGGGATTAGTTCATTGGTAGAACACCTGCTTCCCAAGCAGGATAGGCGGGTTCGATTCCCGTATCCCGCTCCACGAACCGCTGCGGACTACATGTTCGCAGCGGCGCTTTTTATAAAGCCGCAGCAAACGCCTGACGCAGACTTGCGTCAGGCGCTTTATTTTATACTGCAGTCCCCCGGCGTGCACGGTGCTTATCCAGCGCTGAAAACACAAAACAGATCAGTCCCATATAGGCAAAGAGAATGGCAAGCGCCGGAAGCTCATACAAAAGCGGCACAGGGAACCATTTCCAAAACAGATTCAGAATGCTAATATCCACATCCTGACCAAAAACGAAGAAATAGTTTGCCTGCGGGCAAACCGTGTGCCGCAGCAAAAGATCGACCAGCAGCGCACTAAAGCCAAGCATCAGAAATGTACCCGCGATACCCGGCAGGTCTTTGGGCCGTGGCCTGTAAAACCCAAGTGTGGCCAGGCTGAGGCCGCAAATGATGATAAGCATGTGCGTGAAATAAAAGCCGAAGATGCGCGGCGTCCAGAGCGAATAGCCGGAAAATGCCGCCTCCGGAAACACAAGCGCCATGAGCGCACCGAGCGGCGCGACAAAAAACGCAAAACCAAGCAGAGAGCGCCGGCGTGTCAGAACACCGATCGGGATCAGGAACATGTTGATATTGCAGAGCTGCAGCGGCAGCTCGTTGAACCAGTTGAATTTGTCCAGCCCGGATACCTGCAGAAACTGCGCATCGCCGGACAGAAACCCCTTGTAAACAAAAAAGCCAATGATATTGACCACACACAGCGCAATCAGTACAGCTTCACGCCGTTGCTCCGACCGGCCGCGCAGCAGCGCCCAAAGCAATACGATTGCGCCGATCATCACCGCCATCAGCAGAAAGAAACCGGTATTAAACGGTCGTATGATCATGATGTCCCCTCCTTTTGTCAAAAAGATAGGCTGTCAGCAAGTACATCACCACAGCCAGCGTGCACCCGGCGACCAGATCGGCCACCGAGTGCTGCTTGACCAGCAGCGTGGACAGGCAGATCAAAATGACCAATACAGCGGACGCCAGACGCAGCCGCTTGCGTGCACGCAGCGGCGGCATGCGAAACGTCGCCAGATGCATGACCAGCGCCTCATAGCAGTGCAGACTCGGAAACACGTTGACCGGCGCATCGTTGGCATAGATCAGGCGGCAAAGCGCCCGAAACATGCCGGGCCCCGCTGCGCTTGGGCGAAAATCCACACACGTCGGATAAAGCACAAACACGGCCGCACAGACAAACGCACCCGAAAACAGCGCCGCCACCTGCCGATAAAACACATCCCTGGCCCGGAAACAGGCCCAGAGCATGCACCCCGGGACATAGAAATACCACAAAACATAAAACACGATGAAGCCCGGCCAAAACGGAAGCCGGTCATCCAGCGGCAAATGCACGACATGATACCGCAGCCCGAGGTGCTGCGACACGAAATAAAACGCCGACAGCGCACCGAAGAGCAGAAACCAGAGCGCGTGCCTGTATTTTTGAAACAACGACTGCATCGTCCGCCCTCCTTTGCGTGGGGCAGTATAACACACCACGGCATCTTTGTGCGGGGATTCGGCTATGTTTCACATCTTAATTCGACAAAGTGCGCAAAAATACACGACAAAAGGCCCGGAGCCGATGGCTCCGGGCCTTTGCATAGAAACGTATTTACAGCAGCAGGATGCCGGCCTGCTCACAGGCGGCGGTCGTCTCGTCGTCCCAGATGGACGCCTGCACTTCACCAATGTGCGCCTTGCCGAGCAGGAGCATGGACAGGCGCGACTGGCCGATGCCGCCGCCGATCGTCAGCGGCAGCTCGCCCGCCAGCAGCATCTTGTGATAGGTAAGCTTGCGGCGGTCATCGCAGCCGGAGATGGTCAGCTGGCGGTCCAGACTCTCGGGGTCGACACGGATGCCCATGGACGAGAGCTCAAACGCACAGTCGAGCAGCTCGTTCCAGAACAGAATATCGCCGTTCATGGTCCAGTCGTCATAGTCCGGTGAGCGGCCGTCGTGCGGCTTGCCGGAGCGCAGCGCGCCGCCGATGCCGATGATGAACGTCGTATGGTGCTCGCGCACGAAGGCATGCTCGCGCTCTTTCGGCGTCAGATCCGGATAGCGGTCCTCGAGCTCCTGCGCAGTGACAAACGTCACCTGACGCTCCAGTTCCGGCAGCACCTGAAGCTGCGGATAGATCGCGCGCATGGTGCGCTGCGTCTCGCAGACGGCGGCGACAATATCCATAACCGTAGACTTGAGATAGTCCAGATTCCGGTCGCTGCTCTCAATGATTTTTTCCCAGTCCCACTGATCGACGTAGACCGAGTGCAGATTGTCGAGCACATCCTCGTCGCGGCGGATGGCGTTCATGTCGGTATAGAGGCCCTTTCCGGGGTAGAAATCATAACGGTAGAGCGCCATGCGCTTCCACTTGGCGAGCGACTGCACAACCTGTGCCTCCTTGCCGGCCTGCGGAATATCGAACAAGACCGGGCGCTCATAGCCGTTGAGATTATCGTTCAGGCCGCTGGCCTCCTCCAGGAACAGCGGCGCCGAAACGCGGAACAGATTCAGCTTCGCGGCGAGCTGATCCTCAAACAGACGTTTGAGCAAGCCAATGGCCTTCTGCGTGTCATAAACGCCGAGCAGGCTCTTGTAGCCCTCGGGAATGTAGGTGTTCATGCTTTGTTTTCCTCGCTTTCTGTGAGCATACGCACGAGCGCCTGATAGACGTCCTCTGCGTGTGCCTTGAAGTAATGCTCCATCGTACGCGCCTGTGCCTCATCGGCGGCCAGGATCTGCATGGAGACGATCTGCCCGATCCCGTCCGAGAGCGCAAGATGCACATTGCACCCGCCCTCCGGCGTGTTCGTATGCTGCGCGACGATCATGGCAGCGCGGCGCATCTGCTCGGCGATCGGCTCAGTGACGCGGTCGGCCTTCATGCGCACGGAATACGGCAGGCTGCTGGCAACTTCATTTACGTTGCGGCTGCCCTTTTCCGTGATGCGGTACTTGCCGTCCTCTTCCGTGATGTGCGCCGTATCCACCAATTCCGCGAGGCAGTCGGAATAATCAAAATAGCCGATGCCGTTGTCGCAGAAAACGAGATCGGACAACGTCTGCGCATCCACTGCCGCGGGTAAATGATTCAAAATGTAGAGGATCAGGATCTTAATGTCCAGTTTCTCGTGGATGAAGCCGATGCCTTCCATAGCGCACCTCCCATTTGGGATAATATATGATTATAACGCGGAAAGCGTTTTGTGTAAAGGGTTTTCAAAAGGAAGCACATCGAAAACCGCCACGCATACACTGTTACTGAAGCGTGCTTCAATCTGATGCCAGGAGGTTATGAAATGGCAGACAAAGTGGTACCGGGACCGGTCGAGGGCAGCGCAGCCGTCCGGGAAGCGGTTTGTATCCATACGCGCAAGATCTTCGATTCCTGCCGCGATAAAGACTGCGTCGAAGACCTGCGGGTGTATCCCACGGCCTGCTCGCAGGCGAAGCTGGACTGCGCCCTGAGCGTGCGTCCGCGCAGCGCCGAACTGCTGTGCGCCGATGTGCACGTCAAGGAGATCACCTTCAACAAAGGCTACTACACGGTGGACGTGACGTACTTCTACCGTGTGCGCGGCGAAACGTTCCCCGGCTGCGAGCCGGTGTGCGGCCTTGCGATCTTCGACAAGCGCGTCATGCTCTTCGGCAGCCAGGCAAGCGCGAAGGTGTTCGCCTCCGACGACTGCTGCTGCGACCCGTGCGAGAACGGCCTGCCGATCGGTGTGGTCGAATCCGTCGACCCGATCGCTCTGCACATGAAGCTGGTGGACTGCGGCAGCTCCGTGGAGCCCGAGCAGGAGCCGCGCGCCATCCCGCAGAAGATCCTCGACGCCATGGGCGAGGAGCTTTCGCTGACCTGCTGCGGCAAGAAGCTGTACGTGACGCTGGGGCAGTTTTCGATCATCCGGCTCGAGCGCGATACGCAGCTGCTCATCCCGGCGTACGACTACTGCATGCCGGACAAAGCGTGCCAGGGTTCGACCGAGGACGATCCGTGCTCGATGTTCAGCCGCATCCACTTCCCCATCGACGAGTTCTTCCCGCCGGACTGCGTAACACCGGACGAGGACTACCGCAGCCTGCTGTAAGGCAGCAGGCGGCAGAAAAAATCCCATCGGTTCCATCCGATGGGATTTTGCTTTTACTTCTTGTGGACGACCTCGCCCGAGGACTTGAGGATGCTGTCCGCTGGGATGACGCCGCGCACGCACGACACCGGATAAATGTTCGAGTGCCGGCCGATAACCGTGCCGGGGTTCAGGACGCTGTTGCAGCCGACCTCCACATAGTCACCGAGGATGGCGCCGACCTTCTTGCGGCCGGTCTCGATGTGCTCGGCCCCGTTTTTGATGACGACGAGCGTCTTATCACTCTTGACGTTCGACGTGATGGAGCCTGCGCCCATGTGGGACTTGTAGCCGAGGATGGAGTCGCCAACATAGTTGAAATGCGGCGTCTGGACGCTATCGAACAGGACAACGTTTTTCAGCTCACAGGAGTTGCCGACGACAGCGTTCTTGCCCACGATCGCATTGCCGCGCACAAAGGCACACTGGCGCAGCTCGGCGCCGTGGTCGATGATGCAGGGGCCGGCGATATAAGCGCTGTCGAAGATCTTGGCATCGCGCGCGATCCAGATGTTCTCGCCGCGCTGCTCGTATTCCTCCGCCGGGAGCGTCGGGCCGAGCTGAAGAATGAAGTCTCCGATTTCTGCCAGTGCCTCCCACGGATAGGTCTTGCCCGCAAACAGCGGTGCTGCGATCGTTTTGCTCAGGTCGAGCAGGTCTTGTATCGTCATCATATCATCTCACCCGGATCAGGTGTCCGCTCTTCTGCATGACATCGATCACATACGCAACGTTTTCCTCACACAGCGCGTGCGTGGCCGCCTCGACCATGACGCGCAGCACCGGCTCCGTGCCGCTCTTGCGCACGAGGATGCGTCCCTCGTCGCCGAGCCGCTCGGTGACGGCCTGCTCCGCCGCAACGACCGCGGGGTCATTGAGCGTGGCATCTTTGTCATCGACCTCCACATTCGTAAGCTGCTGCGGGTACTCGCGCACCGGCGCGGCCAGCTCGGAGAGCGTCTTTTTGCGGTCGAGCATGACCTGCATGAGCTTGATGGCCGTCAGCAGTCCGTCACCAGTATTGGCATATTTGCCGAAAATAATGTGCCCGGACTGTTCGCCGCCGATCAGGTGTCCGTTGGCGCGCATATTCTCCGCGACGTATTTATCACCTACGGCCGTCTTTTCATAGCCGATGCCGGCCTCGTCGAGCGCCTTGTACAGGCCGAGGTTGGACATGACCGTCGTGACGACCTTGGAATTGCCGAAGCGGCCCTCGGTCTGCATGTTGCGCGCGCAGACATAGAGGATCTTGTCGCCGTTGACGACCGAACCGTTTTCATCCACAGCCAGGCAGCGGTCAGCGTCGCCGTCAAAGGCAAAGCCCACGTCCAGCCGGTTGAGACGGACGTACTTCTGCAGGTTCTCAATATGCGTCGAGCCGCAGTCGCGGTTGATATTCGTGCCGTCCGGTTCATTGCCGATGACATACGTATCCGCACCGAGCGCGTCAAAGATGTTCTTTGCCATCATCCACGTGCTGCCGTTGGCGCAGTCAAGGCCGACCTTCATGCCCTTGTACGAGTGCGTGGACAGGCTGATGAGATAACCGATGTAGCGGTTGCGGCCGGCGGAATAGTCCTGCGTGCGGCCGATGTTCGCGCCCGTGGCAAACGGGATCTCCAGATTGCCGTCGAGATAGTTCTCGATCTCGTCAATGACGCTCTGTTCCATCTTCTCACCGGCGCTGTTGAGCAGCTTGATGCCATTGTCCGTATAGGGATTGTGGCTCGCGCTGATCATGATGCCGCAGTCAAAATCGTCCGAACGGACGATGTAGGACACGCTCGGCGTCGTCGTCACGTGCATGAGATAGGCGTCTGCGCCCGAGGCCGTCAGGCCGGCGGACAGCGCATTTTCAAACATATAGCTGGATCTGCGGGTATCTTTGCCGATCACGACCGCGCACTTGTGCGCCCGGCCGTAGTACCAGCCGAGAAACCGGCCGATCCGGTAGGCGTGTTCCACCGTCAGGCCCACGTTGGCCTCACCGCGGAAGCCGTCGGTACCGAAATATTTGGACATGGATGCTTTCCTCCGATCAAAATCACCCGCAAACTGCCGCGGGCAACTATTTATTATAACTGCGCGGCAGCGTCCGCGTCAAGATAAACCTCGACATCCGTGTGCAGCTGCAGGAACGACGCGGGGATAAACGTCTCCGGGCGGCCCGTGAGCGTCGCGCTGGCAGCCTTCGCGCAGCGCGCGCCGAAACCGACGAGCAGGATCTTTTTCGCGCCCAGAATCGTATGGATGCCGATCGTGATGCCGTGCTCCGGCGTCTGCGCAAGCGTGCCGAAATCCGCAGCAATGGCCTCGCGCGTCACTTCCGCGAGCTTGGCGATATGCGTCTTCTCGCCAAAACCGGCGCCCGGCTCGTTGAACGCGACGTGACCGCGCTCACCAAGGCCAAGGATGACCAGGTCGAGCCCGCCGGCTGCCTGGATGGCAGCGTCGTAGTCCGCCGTGTGCTCGGCGTCCGCGTCCGGATCCGGGGCGTGCACGGCCGCAAACGGCTTTGCTGCCGTGAGGGGCGAAAACGCCGCGCCGACCGCGTGCGCGCCCTTACCGGCCTCGCCGCAGTATTCACACGCCTGGAAGAGCGTCGCCTTGTCAAAGGCAATGTCGCTGGCAGCGAGCGCATCGAGCACTTCTACCGGCAGGTCCACCGCCGAAATGGCGATATTTGCCTCCGGCTTGCGCGCGAGCGCATCCGCGACCTGCGCCGTCAGTTCTTTTATCACATCTGTTTGCGTTCCGACGATCGTTTTCATGGCTCATAACCTCCTGTAGCATCATCGCGGCCGCGCTCAGAGCGTGACCGTGCCATCAAATACAAATGTCGCGGGGCCGGTCATATACAGCAGGTTCTGCACCCGGTCCCATGCGATGTGCAGCTTGCCGCCGCGCAGGATCACATCCGCCTCGTCGCCGCACTTGCCCAGCCGCGCCGTGACAGCCAGCGCCGCCGTGGAACCCGTACCGCAGGCGAGCGTCTCGCCGCTGCCACGCTCCCACACGCGCACGCGCAGCGTGTGATCGTCCACGACCTCGACAAACTCGATATTTGCCCGCGCAGGGAACATCTTATGGTTTTCAAACGCGGGACCGATGCGCGGAAAATCCAGCGCCATGGCATCGTCCACGTAAGTGACGCAGTGCGGATTGCCGGTGTTCACGGACGAAACGATCCACGTCTCGCCCAGCACGTCGATCGGCTGCTCGAGGAAGGTCTCCCCCGCCGCCGCGACCGGGATCTTCTCCGGCCGGAACTCCGGGCTGCCCATGCACACACGCACGGTCTCGACCGCGCCGTCGACCACGTTCAGCCAGAGCGTCTTGATACCGGCGCGCGTCTCGATCGTGAGCTCGGTCTTATCCGTCAGACCGCGGTCGTGGACATATTTGCCCACACAGCGGATGGCATTGCCGCACATTTCCGAGCGCGAACCGTCGGCATTGTACATCTCCATGCAGAAATCTGCGACCTCCGACGGGCAGATGAGCACCAGACCGTCCCCGCCGATGCCGAAGTGGCGGTCGGACAGGCGGATGGCCGCAGCCGACGGATCGGGCACCGTCTCGTCGAAGCAGTTGACATAGATATAGTCATTACCGCAGCCCTGCATTTTTGTAAACTTCATTTTGGGCACCTCCTATCCGGGTATGAACCCGCACAAACCGGAAAAACTAAACCGACCTGGAAAGGTGGTAATCTCATGGCGATCATTCTCATCCGGACACTGATCATTTTTCTTGCGCTCATCGTGGCCATGCGCCTCATGGGCAAGCGGCAGCTCGGCGAACTCGAGCTGTCCGAGCTGGTGGTGGCCGTGCTCATCGCGGACATCGCGTCCATCCCGCTGCAAAACCCTTCCCTGCCGCTGAGCTACGGGCTCATTCCGCTGCTGGTGCTGTTTTGCTGCGAGCTGATCTTCTCCGGCCTGACGTACAAGAGCATTCACCTGCGCAAGCTGCTCTACGGCCGGCCGAACTTCATCATCGAGCGCGGCCGCATCGCCCAGCAGGCCATGCACCGCAACCGCTTCACGCTCGACGAGCTGACGCAGGAGCTGCGCAATCAGGGCATTCTTGACATTGCAAGCGTGGAATACGCCGTGCTTGAGACCAACGGCCAGCTCAACATCATCCTCGCCCCGGCACAGCAGCCGGTCACAGCCGAGCAGATGCACATTGGTGTCGAGGACACCGGCTATTTTTCCATCCTCATCAATAACGGCCGCATCCTGCGCGACAATCTCCGGCGCATGGGGCGCGATGAACGCTGGCTGCAAAAGCAGGTGCAGCAGCGCGGCGCACAGTGCATCGAGGACGTCTACCTGCTGATGATGAACGACGCCGGGCAAATCTATTTTGCGGCAAAGGAGCTCGGATGAAAAAGGAACTGTTTGCAGGCGCGCTGCTGCTCGTGCTCATTGGACTGTGCGCGTGGAACCTCTGGTACCTGAGCCGGATGTGCACGCAGCTCGACGATGCCGTGGCGCAGGCGGAGACAAGCTACGCCGCCGGAGACCCGGCGCGCACGACCGAGACGCTGCGCGCAGCGGCCGCTCGCTGGAGCGACACCGAGGACTATGCCCACTGTATGCTCCCGCACGAGAGCACAGACGCTGTGACGGAGGGTTTCCGCCGGGCCATCCGCACCGTGGAGACCGGAGACGCGTCCGCCGCGGCGGACATTGCCCTGCTGCGCGTGCGCATTCAGGGACTCGCCGACGGGGAGCGCATCACGCTCGGCAATATCTTTTAGCCGCGGTCGTTGAGCAGCTTCGTCAGCTCCTGCATGAACGTATCAATATCCTTGAACTGGCGGTAAACCGAAGCAAAGCGCACATAGGCGACCTCGTCCACGTCCTTGAGGCGCTTCATGACCATCTCGCCGACCTGCTCGGTCGTGATCTCGCGTTCGAGCGCGCTCTGCAGCTCCTGCTCGATCTCGTCGGCGATCTTCTCAAGCACCGGCAGCGGCACCTTGCGCTTGTCACAGGCACGCACCATGCCGTTGATGAGCTTGCTCTTGTCAAAGCTCTGGCGGCTGCCGTCGCGCTTGATGACGACGAGCGGGAGCGTCTCGATGATCTCATAGGTCGTAAAGCGTTTCTGGCACGCAAGGCACTCGCGGCGGCGGCGGATGGTCGCGCCCTCCTCGGCTGGGCGGGAATCAATGACCTTGCTCTCGGCAAAGCCGCAAAACGGGCATTTCATACGTTGGTTCCTCCATATATCTGGTTTCCGTTTACTTTACATAATACCGTACAGTACTATACCACAGCCCCGGCACATTTGCACGAAAAATTTCGCCGTATCTGGCGTTTTCTCCCTCAGATACGGCGAATTTTCAGCTATTTGTACAGATTCTGGAACGTCTCGCGCGTCATGAGCGCGTTGAGCACCTCAAGCAGCGCGTTCGTGCTCAGATGCTCGGGCAGGTCAAGCTGCGTGAGCAGCCGCTGCCGGGCGGCGCGGCTGTCCGGCCCGCCGGTGAGTCCGGCGGCGTAAAGGTCGGCCTTCGTGATGCGCGCGCCCGGCGGCGGTGCGTCCTCGCCCTCGATGGTCGCGCCCGCGCGGCGCAGCGCCTCGAGCAGCACCTCCGGCCGCATGCCCTCCACGCCGAGCTTGCCCTCTTTCGAGGCGGCGCGCTTGCGCCGCTCCTTGCCGGCCACGTCCGGGATATACGCGTGCTTGACCTGCGCCGGGTCGATGGCTCCGCGCAGATAGTTGCGGATGACAAAGCCCGCCCCGTCGCTGTCCGTGAGGACGATGATGCCGCGCGTTTCGGCCAGGCGGCGCAGCAGCGCCAGGCGCTGGCTGTCATGAAAGATACCGAAGCCGGATGTCTCCAGAATGGGCGCGTCCACGACCTGCGCAAGCGTGTTTTTGTCATACCGGCCCTCAACGATGATGGCCTCCCGGATGCGGATCATGCCGCACCTCCCACGGCAATGCGCAGCAGCAGCTCCTTGAGCAGTTCGGTATCGTCTGCGCCGGTATTTTTCATGGCAAAGTCCGTCTGCGCGCACAGACGCACCGCCTCCTCGAGTTGGCGGCCGGAGAACTTTCGGGCCGAGCGCAGGAGATTTTCCGCGATGAAATCAAACGACAGGCCGAGCAGTGCGCGCAGGTCGCCCGTAGCGAGGCCCGCACGGCGCGCAAGCCGCGCGGCATAGAGCCTGCGCATCTGCTGGCCGATGACGGCAAGCAGGAAGATCGGCGTGTTCGCCTTATCGGCGAGGAGGTCCGCAAGGATGCGCATGGCGCCGTCATAGTCCTGATCGGCCAGCCGGTCGGTCAGCTCATAAGCCACCGCCTCCGGCATCCGGTGCGCCACAGCCAGAATGTCCGCGCGCGTGACTGTGTCGCCCTGCACATAGGCCGCAATCTTGTCGATCTCCGGGATCATGGTGTTCATCAGCCCGCCGGTGAAGAAAATGAGCTGGCGGGCATCCTCGGAGGAAATATTTTTCCCGTGGGCCTTGAAACGCTTGCCAACCCAATTCACGAGCGCGGGTTCCCCCTGCGCGGTGAACTGGATGAGCTGCCCGTATTTTTTGAATGCCTTTGTCGTCTTCAGGCGGCCGTCCGGCTCAAAGTCCGTGCCCATGACGAACACCAGCGTGCAGTAATCCGGCAGGTCGCCGATGACCTGGACGAGCGCCTGCGCATCTTCCTCGCGGCACTTGTTCGTATCAAAGCCGCGCACCTCGATGAGCGTGCGCTCGGACAAAAACGGCACCGCGTCCACCGCGTCCGCCAGCGCCTGAAAGTCGAGCTCGGCGCCGTCAAACCGGTGATAGCTGAAGTCGTCCTCCCCGCCGGGCAGGCAGAGCTTTTTCAGCTCCAGCAGATACTGCTCGCGCAGATAATCCTCCCGGCCCCAGAGCAGATACAGCCGCCCCGGCCCCTGCTCGCGCAGTGTGCGCTCCTGCGCCTTATAATTCAGCACTTCCTGCTTCTTTTTCCCTTTTCCTGTTGCCATAATGTTTCCTCACGAGAGATGCACCGTGATGTCACCCATCTGATCGGTGCGGTAGATCGGTATGTTGTGCGCCTGCAGGCGCTCGAGTGTTTCGGCCGTCGGATGGCCGTAGTTGTTGTAGCCAACGGAGATGATCGCAGCATCCGGCGCGATGGCATCGAGCCATGCGTCGCAGGTGGATCGTTTGGAGCCGTGGTGGCCGACGAGCAGCAGCTCAACACTGGGATAGGTGCAGGAGCTTAGAAACTTCACCTCTGCCGTCGTGTCCACGTCGCCGGGCACAAGCGTGTCATAATCGCCGATGGAGGTCAGGACGATCATGCTGCCGTCCTCCTGCCCGGCACAGGGCTCCGGATACAGGTGCACGGAGATGCCGCCGGCCGTGACCGTCTGCTCGGCATCCACACGCACGACGGTCGTATGGTTTACCGCCGCGAGCGCGAGAATGTCACTCAGCGGGGCTTTCGTCGTGTCTGCCGCGGCGGGGATGACCAGTGTCCGCACCGGGAGCCAATGCATCAGACGCAGCACGCCGTTGACATGATCGTCATGCGGATGCGTGAGCACGAGCAGGTCGAGACTCCGGTGCCCCTGTGCGAGCAGCTTGCGCGCCGCGAGGTCGCCCGGATCCTCCACGGTGGAACGGCCGCCGCAGTCCACCACGGCACAGGCCCGTCCGCTGGAAAACACGATGCTCTGCCCCTGACTGACATCGAGTGCCGTCACGGTCGATGTGCGCTGCAGCTGCACGGCGTTGACCGTCAGCACCGCGCACAGCGCCAGCACGCTGCACGCTGCCGGGATCCAGTAGCGTGCCTTGCGCCGGCGGGAGATCAGCCACGCCGCGCCGAACATGGCATACACCAGCACGAGCCACCAGACAACCATGCGGTTGCCGGTGAAGAGCACCGCGCCCGGCAGCTTGGCGAGCACTTTCGCCACCGCGATGATATAACGCAGCGGCCACGCCGTCACCCACGCGAGCGCCATGCCGCCCCACGCCCAGACAAGACCGAGTAATGCCGCCAGATAGCACCCGATGAACGCAACCGGCAGCAGCCACAAAATGAGCAGGTTCGTGACTGGTGCGATGAGCGAGATATTGCCGAAATGCAGCGCTGTGAGCGGCACGGTGAACACCATGGCGCCGACGGAGCTCGCCGTTGTGGCGCTGAAAAAGGCGCGGACCTTCCGCCGCGGCCACGAGAGCTTCGTGCCGGCGGGCAGCAGGCGCGCATCGAGCGCGCGGTGCAGCGCACCGGAGACACAAAACAGGCCAGCCATGGACGTGAACGACAGCTGCAGACTGATGCTCGCCGCTGCAAACGGGTTGTCCGCGAGCAATATGGCCAGCGCGGTCAGCAGTGACGTCGGCGGGTCATTCTCCCGCCCGAGCAGCGGCGCAAAGAGCACCAGCGCCGTCATGAACGCGGCACGCAGCACCGACGGGCTGCACCCGGCCATGACGACGAACACGGCCATCAGCGGCAGGCCAATGATGGCCGTCGTGCGCCGGTTGCCGGTGAACAGACGCAAAAAGCCCAGCAGGAACGCCAGATGCAGGCCGGAGACCGCGACCGTGTGCATGATGCCGGTCGTACTGAGCGGAATGTCGAGATCCTGCGCGTAGAGCGCGGATTTATCGCCGAGCATGAGCGCCTGCGCAAACGGCAGCACATCTGCCGGGAAGGCAGCCTGCGCGCTCGCTTTGAGCGACTGGGCAACGGTTTTCGGCCAGTAGAGCCAGCTGCGGCTCCAGACGCCGGTGCGTTCGAGCGTTTTGTCCTGCACGCTGCCGATGAGGTAAATGCCCTTGGAAATGTAGGAGTCCGTCTCCTCCCCGTAGCGCAGCGTGGACGGGCGGAGCTTCACGTCCGCCGTGATCTCGTCGCCGGGGCACAGAGCAGCAGCGCCCGCATCGGCGGCATAGAGGCGTGCCTTACAGTTTGGCACGTCCGGGCTTGTGAGCAGGACGGTCAGACCATAGCTGCGCTCATAGGCAACGGGATACTCCGTCACACGCGCCGTGACCGTCTGCACATCACCGGAGACGTTCTGTGCGGGTGTCAGGCGCATAGCCGTAGCAGCAGCATACCACCCGAAGCCGATGACCGCCGACAACAGCGCGACCATGATCCGGCGGCGCGTCTGCCCCGGGAGCAGCAGCGTCACGAGCGCGAGCACGACCGCCGCAAGCGCACCGGGCAGCACCCAACGCGCCGGCAGCAAAAAGTGCGCCAGAAAAATCGCAGCCGAAAATCCGCCTGCGCAGTATGCCAGCTTTCGCACGCCGTCTCCCTCTCTTTCTCTGGGGACATTATAAACAAAAACGGCAGCGGGAACAAGGCCCGCCGCCGAATTTTGTTGCCTTTACAGCAGCTTCTCACCCATCGGCGCGCCGCCAAGGACATGGAAGTGCAGGTGATGCACGGTCTGGCCGGCATCGTCGCCGCAGTTGGAGATGACGCGATAGCCGCCGGTCAGCCCCTCCTGCGCGGCGAGCTTCGCGATGACCTCAAAGCACTTGGCGACCACAGCGGAGTTTTCCGCCGTGATGGCCGCGACCGAGTCGATGTGCTGCTTTGGGATCACGAGAAAATGCACCGGCATCTGGGGATTGATGTCGCGGAACGCATAAACATCGTCATCATTGTACAGGCAGGTGGAAGGGATCTCCCCCGCCGCGATCTTACAAAACAGGCAGTCGTTCATGATGGTAACCTCCTTACAGTCCCAGTTTTTCCGCCACAAAATCGTCCACGATAGCCAGCGCGTCGTCGATCTTCAGCACCTCGCTGCCGCCGCCCATGGCAGAGTCCGGCTTGCCGCCGCCCTTGCCGCCGGCGACCGCCGACACCGCGCGCACAAGATCGCCCGCGCGGATACCCTTGGCCACGGCGTTCTTGCCGCAGACGGCCACGAACGTGACCTTGCTCTCCGTCGCCGTCGCGAGCACCGCGACCGTGTCCGGATCCTTATCGCGCAGGAAATCGCCGAGCTTGCGCAGGTCACCGGCCTCAAGGTCGGTGCGCGTCGTCGTGATGACCTTGATACCGCCGATGTTCTTCGAGGCGTAGAGGAAGCGATCGACGTCGCTGTGTAGGATCTTCTCTTTCATGCGCTCGACGCTCTGGCGCGCCTCCTTGAGCTCCGCTGTGAAGCCCTTCGCCTTCGCAATGAGGTCGGCGGGCTTGGCGTGCAGCACCTCGGCCGCCGCGTACATGCGGCGGTTAACGGCCTCCATCTCGCGCAGATAGGCCTTGCCGGTGATCGCCTCCACGCGGCGCACACCGGACGCGACCGAGCTCTCGCCCGTGATGCGGAACGGGCCGATCTTGGCGGTGTTATCCACATGCGTGCCGCCGCAGAGCTCGATGGACTTGCCGCCCATGTTCACCACGCGCACGACATCGCCGTACTTCTCGCTGAAGAGCGCCGTCGCGCCGCTGGCCTTGGCCTGCTCCATGGACATTTCGGACACCGTGACGTCCATACCGTCGAGGATCCAGTCGCCGACGATCTCATTGACCTGCTCCAGCTCTTCGGGCGTGATGGCCGAGAAATGCGTCAGGTCAAAGCGCAGGTGATCCGGCTCCACGAGTGAGCCCGCCTGATGCACATGATCGCCCAACACCTCGCGCAGCGCGGCCTGCAGCAGATGCGTGGCCGAGTGCGCACGCATGATTGCCTTGCGGCGGTCGGTGTCGATGCGCGCCGTGACGGTCTGTTCGACCTGCAGGTGGCCGGAGTGCATCACGCCGTGGTGCAGGAACTTGCCGGCCTTGTCCTTCTGGACGTCCGTCACCTGGAAGAGCGCGCCGTCGGTTTCAATGACGCCGTGGTCGGCCACCTGGCCGCCCATCTCGGCATAGAACGGCGTGCAGTCGAGCACGAGCACGCCCTGCTTGCCCTCGTCGATCTCCGAGCAGACCTCCCCCTCGCAGACGATGGCCAGGATCGTGCCCTGATCGGCCGTGTGGTCATAGCCGGTGAACTGCGTCGGCGTCGGGTCGAGGCCGAGGTCCACGCCGGCCCACGCCAGGTCGCCGAGCGCCTCGCGCGCCTTTCTCGCGCGCACGCGCTGCTGCTCCATGAGGTCCTGGAACGCATCCTCATCCACGGTCATGTCCTGCTCCTGCACCATTTCGCGGGTCAGGTCGATCGGGAAACCGTAGGTATCATAGAGTTTGAACGCATCCGCACCGGAGAACACACGCTCGCCCTTGGCCTGATGCTCGGCGAGCAGGTCGGAAAAGATGTGCATGCCGGCGTCGATGGTCTTGGCGAAGTTCTCCTCCTCGTTGCGGATGACGCGGGTAATATACGCCTGCTTCTCGCGCAGCTCGGGGTACTGGCACTCGTTTTCGTGCACGACCATGTCCACGACCTGATACAGGAACGGCTCGTTGACGCCGAGGAGCTTGCCGTGGCGCGCTGCGCGGCGCAGCAGACGGCGCAGCACGTAGCCGCGGCCCTCGTTCGACGGCAGGATGCCGTCCGAGATCATCATGACGGAGGCGCGGATGTGGTCAGTGATGACGCGCAGGGACACATCGGTCTTATGGCTGTCGCCATAGTGCGCGCCGGTGATCTCGCTGACCTTGTGCGTGATGTTCATGACGGTGTCCACATCGAAGAGCGAATCCACACCCTGGCAGACAACGGCCAGACGCTCCAGGCCCATGCCGGTGTCGATGTTTTTCTGAATGAGGTCGGAGTAGTTGCCGTTGCCGTCGTTGTCAAACTGGGAAAAGACGTTGTTCCAGACCTCCATATAGCGGTCGCAGTCGCAGCCGGGCGCGCAGTCCGGCTTGCCGCAGCCGTATTCCTCGCCGCGGTCAAAATAGATCTCCGAGCAGGGGCCGCACGGGCCGGAGCCGTGCTCCCAGAAGTTATCGTCCTTGCCGAGGCGGGTGATGCGGCTCTCAGGGATGCCTATCTCATCGCGCCAGATGGCGAATGCCTCGTCGTCCTTCTCATACACAGACGGGTACAGCCGCTCTGGGTCGAGGCCGACCCAGTCCGGGCTCGTCAGAAACTCCCACGACCAGGCGATGGCTTCATGCTTGAAGTAGTCGCCGAAGGAGAAGTTGCCGAGCATCTCAAAATACGTGCCGTGGCGCGCGGTCTTTCCGATATTTTCAATGTCACCGGTGCGGATGCACTTCTGGCAGGTGCAGACGCGGTGGCGCGGCGGCTCCTTATCGCCCTTGAAGTAGGGCTTCATCGGCGCCATGCCAGAGTTGATGAGCAGCAGGCTCGCATCATCCTGCGGGATGAGCGAGAAGCTCGGCAGACGCAGGTGCCCCTTCGTCTCGAAAAAGCGCAGGAACATCTCACGCAGTTCATTCAGACCATATGGTTTCATAATCATCTATCCTCCAATTCAAATTCTCTTGCTTCACTCTTTTTGCAGCCGCTCGGAAAGGCTGGGCGCGTCCGCGCGGTAAAACTCCAGCTTGCCGCAGTGCCTGCAGGCATAAATATCGACCTCCAGCGCACCGGAAAAGAGGTTGGACAGGTGGCCGGTAAAAAAGCCGTATTGCCCGAGCTGCAGGGATTCCTGCCCCAGATGCTCCATCTCGCCGTGACAACGCAGACAGTCCATAGCATGTCTCCTTTCAAAAAAAGATGCCTCCGCCCCATATGCAGGGGCGAAGGCATTTGAGCATTCACGGTACCACCCTGATTGCCGCTCACGCGGCGTCTCAAGTCGTCCTTAACGCGGACAGACGTCCCGGTCGTCCCGGGCCGCTCCGGAGCGGCCGCCATGCTGCCGGCCGAAGGGCTTCCACCGTCCCCTTCTCTCTGCTGACCGGGTGCTGCACAGCTTTTCTCCATCCAAGCGTTATGTTCTGGATTTTTCTATTTTACCACATTCGAGCCGAATGTCAACCGTTTCAGCGGGTAATTTCCGCCGCACGAGCGACAGCGGTGCGGCTTTGCACGGCAGCGGCATGGTAAAGCGCTGCATCGGGTGCGGCACGCTCTCGAGCGGGAGGAAGTCTTCATCGCGCAGGTCCTGCGCCGTGAAGGTCACGGGTGCCGCGGTGTTCGTGACAAGCTCGAGCGTATCTCCGACGGCAAACTTGTTGCGCTGCGTCAGCACGGCGCGTCCGTCGGGCGCGGTGCCCTCCACGACGGCGCAGACCTCCGCACCGGCAAAGTAGGCGGAGTTTGCCGTATACTGCCCCGGCTGACCAAAGTAGAACCCGGTGCTGTACGGCCGGTGGCTGATCTGCAGCACCTCGCGCTGCCAGACCGGGTCGAGGGGCCGGCCGGCGATGGCATCATCAAGCGCATGACGGTAGGCGTTCGTGACCGCGCCGACGTAATAGGCGCTCTTGGTACGCCCCTCGATCTTCAGACTCGTGATGCCGGCCGCCAGCAGCTCCGGCAGGTGGTCGATCATGCACATGTCGCGGGAGTTGAAGATGTACGTCCCGCGCTCGTCCTCCGTGATGTCAAACACCTGGCCGGGGCGCTTGAACTCCGTGAGGCCGTACTTCCAGCGGCAGGGCTGGGCGCAGCGGCCGCGGTTGGCATCGCGCCCGGTGAGGTAGTTCGACAGCAGGCAGCGGCCGGAAAACGACACGCACATTGCCCCGTGGACGAACGCCTCGAGCTCAAGTTCGGGCGGCGTATGGGCGCGGATGGCGGCGATCTCGGCGAGCGACAGCTCGCGCGCGAGCACGACCCGCTGCGCGCCGAGATCATGCAGCGCCGCGGCAGCCGCCGAATTGACCACGCCGAACTGCGTGCTGACGTGCAGCGCGACGTGCGGCGCATAGCGCTTTGCGAGCGTGATGACGCCGAGATCGGCCGCGATGATTGCATCCACCCCCGCATCGTCGAGCAGCTCCAGATACAGCGGCAGCTGCGCCATCTCGTCATCACGCGGCAGCGTATTGCACGTCACGTGCACGGCGGCGCCCTGCGCATGCGCAAACTGCACGGCCGCGCGGATGCCGTCCGGCGTGAAATTTTCGGCTCCGGCGCGCATGCCGAACTGCGCCCCGGCCAGATACACTGCGTCTGCACCGAAATGGAGCGCCATTTGCAGGCGCTCCAGATCTCCGGCAGGGCATAACAATTCCGGTTTGTTCATGAATCGACCCCGCTTATTGTGAATAACTCTGTTTGGCCACGAACGCCTGGAACTCGCCATAGCTCGTGAAGAACTTGTGCGTGCCGGACTCGGCGTCGAGCGCGTAGTACAGCGCCTGCGTGCTTGCCGGCGAGAGCGTCGCCTTGATGGACGCAAGGCCGGGGTTCGCAATTGGCGTGGGCGGCAGGCCCTTGTTCTGATAGGTGTTGTACGGACTGTCGATCTTCGTGTCCTCCACGGTGAGCACATCCTTGTGCTCCGGCAGGACGTACATGATCGTCGAGTCGATCTGCAGCGGCATGCCCGCAGCAATGCGGTTATAGATAACGGCGGCGATCATGGCGCGCTCATCGTCGTTGGCCGCTTCCTTCTCGATCATGGACGCGACCGTGACGACCTCCTGCATGGTCATGCTGCGCTCGTCCGCCTTTTCGAGCATCTCAGCCGTGATGCGGTCGTGGAAGTTCTCCAGGAACTTATTGATGGCGCTCGATGCCTGCATGCCCTGATAGAACTCATACGTGTCCGGGAACAGGAAGCCCTCGAGGCGCTTGGCGTCTCCCTGCATGCTCTGGTCGATGAACGAGTAGTTGTAGGAATAATTGGCCGCCGCGTCCATAAGGTCGTCATACGAACAGACGTTTTCATCCTCGAGCTTGTGGAAGATCTGCTCCATCGTATAGCCCTCGGGGATGGTGACCTTGGTCGTGACCATGGCGCCGGAGCCGACCTGCATCTTCTTGACGAGGGCACGGTAATCGTAGTTCGTGCTCAGCTCGTACGTGCCGGGGTCGATCTTCGTTTTCGCGTGCGAAACGCTGCAGTAAAGCTCAAAGAGGCCCTTATACTTGATGATGCCGGCGTCCTTGAGCTGCTTTGCCACATAGCCCACGCTCACCTGATGGCCGGAGCGCTCCTTGGCATTGCCGTCAGCGTCCGTGTACGAAATGGTGACGTCCTTGAACTCGGCCTTGTCGAGCGTGACCGTCGCCGTGATCGGCTCTTTGTTGAGCGCGAGCACGTCCGACGCCGCCATCCAGCCGACACAGGCAAGAATGATGCTGATGCTGACAACGAAGGCAAAATAGATCAGGCCGCCGAGACAGCCGCTGCGGCCGGCACGGCGCGGCGCTTCCGGCTGGGCCGGGCGCGCGGGGCGCACGGTGGGTTCTGCCTGTACCTCTGTCTCCGGCACGGGGCGCGAGACCTGCTGCGGACGCGCGGTGTGCGCCTGCTCCGGGCGCGGACGAACCGGCCGCTGCGGCTGCTGAGCGTGCGGATGCTGTGCCTGCTCCGGGCGGGGCTGGGCATGCAGCTGCGCCGGACGGGGACGGACAGGACGCTGCTGCCCCTCCGGCTGCACGGCGTGCGGACGTGCTGCCGTGTGCCGCTGAGCATCCGGACGCGCCGGATGAGCAGGCCGTTGTCCCTCCGGCTGCACCGGACGCGGCTGCACCGGATGCGACTGCGCCGGACGCGCGGGGCGCTGTCCTTCCGGCTGCACCGGACGCGGCTGCACCGGGCGTACGGGACGCTGTCCCTCCGGCTGCACCGGACGCGGCTGGGCCGGGCGGCGGCGGGCAGGCTGTGCAGCTGCCGGACGCTGCTGGGCCGGACGCTGCGGACGGGACGAATCCCGCTCATCGCGGAACAGCTCATCAAAGTTCTTAAAGTGATCAGACATGGTTCGGTCTCCCTGTCAACATGGAATTCGTCCCTGCCGCCCACACGGCGGAGGAACCCCCATGCCCCGAGGGGCATAAGATAAGGCGACGGACGGAAACGGCGCCGTTTCTCCGGTCACGCCGGAAAACATCGCGCCAGATCCATGCACCGCGCGGGGTCTGGCCACGCAAAAAACAGTTGCGCGGAGAAAGGGTTTTGGTTATGTGCTGCGGAAATAATAATAGCTGTCTCTGGATCATCCTCATTCTGATCCTGCTCTTCTGCTGCGGCGGTTGGGGCAATTGCGGCTGCGATAACAACAATAACGGCTGCGGCTGCGGCTGCTAACGGCTTGGCACCGATCGGGGCTCCTCCGGGAGCCCCGGTTTTTCCTGTGGGCAGAAAATGCCGTCCTCGGTTATGACGGCGGAAACCGGCACATCGTTCCACTCTGCCGGCAGCGCGTCGAGCAAAAATGCCGCGCGGATCAGGCCCACGGCGCAGCAGTCCACACGCGCCAGAAAGCGGTCATAGTACCCGCCGCCGCGGCCGAGACGCCGTCCCGCGCGGTCATACGCCAGCGCCGGGACGAGCATCAGGTCGCCGGGCTGCGGCAGCAGGATCTGCGCGCCGCGCGGCGGTTCCGGAATGCCGAAGCGCCCAGGCACGAGCGCACCGTCGTAACGCGCAAACTGCATCTGCCCGTCCGACTGCGTGACCGGGAGCGCGACCGTCTTGCCGCGCCGCCGCGCCTGCGCGAGGAGGGCATGCGTGTCCACCTCGGGCACAACGCTGCAGTAGGCAAAGACCCGCTCCGCCGCCTGAAACGCCGGCAGCGAGAGCACCTGCTGCGTGATGCGCACGTCGCACGCGGCGTTCTCCGCCGGGTCGCTCTGCGAAAGCCGGGCGCGCAGGTCCGCGCGCAGGGCTTCCTTTTCCCTGGAAATGCTCACAGCGCGCTGCGGATGATGGAGAAGATCTCCTCGTGCTTTTCTTCCAGCGCGCGCTCCGCGCCGTCTTTCATGAACGGCACGACCGTCCAGCCATAGTGCGCGGCGGCGAGGCGGCCGATGCGCAGGCAGTTTTCCAGATAGGCCACGTCCTGCTCGTGGATATCGGCCTTGGTGTTGTGCTTTTCCTGCCGGTGCTGCATCCGCTTGAGCGAGGTCGGCAGGTCGACATCCAGATAGAGCACCAGATCCGGGCGCGGCAGGCCCATCTTGCCATACTCCAGATCATACAGCCAGTCAAAAAAGGCCGGCAGCTCCGCCTCCGGGAGCTTGGAACCCTGATGGATGGCGTTTGAAGTCGTGTAGCGGTCTGAGAGGATCAGGCCGCCGTTTTCATAGATCTCGCCCCAGTCGGTACGGTAAGACGCGTAGCGGTCGACCGCAAAGAACGTGGACGCGGCATACGCGTTGACATCCGATGGGTGCGCGCCGAACGCGCCGTTGAGATACATGCGGATGAGCGCCGACGACTCCTGGTCGTAGCGTGGAAAGACGATGTGGTGATAGGCCATGCCCATCTCGTCAAAACGAGCGCACAGGCGGCGGTACTGCGCGGATTTTCCGCTGCCGTCAATGCCCTCCAGTACAATCAGTTTACCCTTCGCCATGGCGTTTCTTCCCCCGGAGCTTGCAGCCGATGGCCGCAAACAGGAATTTCGGCAGCTTCATCATGCGGCCGATGCGCTTCGGCTCTTTAACGAGCCGGTAAAACCACTCGAGCCCGAGCTTCTGGAAAAACTTCGGCGCGCGCTTGACATTGCCGGCGAACACGTCCAGACTGCCGCCGAGGCCGGCCATGAGGCCGACGCGCAGACGCGGTGCATTGCGCTGCATCCATAGCTCCTGCTTCGGTGCGCCGAGGCACACGAGCAGCAGATCCGGCTGCGCGGCGTTGATTTTTTCCACCACGGGGTCATCATCCTGAAAATAGCCGTCGTTCGTCCCGGCGATGACGAGACCGGGAAAGCGCGCGCGCATTTTCTCCGCCGCCGCATCTGCGACACCGGGCTTGGCACCGAGCAGGAACACGCTCTTGCCCTCCTGCCCCATCTGCGCCATCAGCGCCGAGGCAAAGTCGATGCCCGGCAGCTTTGCGCGCAGCGGCGTGCCGAGAATTTTTGCGCCGTAGATCACGCCGATGCCGTCCGGCAGGACAAGGTCCGCACCCTGCACGGCCTGCATGGCCGCAGGATCGTCGCGGCAGAGCATCACAATCTCCGGATTCGGCGTGACGACATAGGCCGCGCGCCGCTCCGCCATCAGGTCACGCGCACGCGCGACCGCTTCGTCCATCGTCAGGCTGTCAAACCCGACGCCCATTACGTCAATTCGCATGAAAACCTGTTTCCTCCGTTATACCTGAGCAAAGACTTCGCCGATCTTCTCATGGATGATGAGATTCGCCTGATCGTCATACGGCGTGGCGCTGCGGTTGATGAGCACCAGCTTATTGCCCCGGTAGTAATTCAAAAGTCCGGCTGCGGGGTACACGGCCAGCGACGTGCCGCCGACGATGAGCACCTCCGCCTCGCGGATATAATGGACTGCCTTGGACACGACATCGTCGTCCAGGCACTCCTCATAAAACACGATGTCCGGCCGGATGATGCCGCCGCAGTCGCAGTGCGGCACGCCGGTGCCGTGGTTGACACGCTCCGCCGGGTACGGCCGGCCGCAGCGCATGCAGTAGCAGCGGTGGATGCTGCCGTGCAGCTCGAGCACGTTCTTGCTCCCGGCCGCCTGATGCAGACCGTCGATATTCTGCGTGATGACTGCCTGGAGCTTGCCCTCGCGCTCCAGTTCCGCCAGACGCAGGTGGGCGCGGTTGGGCTTGGCCCCGTCGACAACGAGCTTGTCCCGGTGGAATTTGTAGTACGCCTCCGGGTGCGCCATGAAGAAGGAATGGCTCAGGATGGTCTCGGGCGGATAATCATACTTCTGGTTATACAGGCCGTCCACACTGCGAAAATCCGGGATGCCGCTCTCGGTCGAGACGCCGGCACCGCCGAAAAACACGATCCGGTCGCTGCCGTCGATCCACTGTTTCAGCTGCTGAATGTTGTCCATGGACACTGCCTCCTGTTACACTGCCCCGCAAATGGGGTGTTTTTATCATACAACGCTTCGCGCGCCCGGTCAACTTTGCGCGAGCAGAAAGCGCTCAATGGCCTCGGCCACACCGTCATGGTCACAGTCGGGCATGACGTACTGCGCCGCCGCCTTCACGTCCGCAATGGCGTTGCCCATTGCGAGCGGCAGACCGGCGTCCCGAAGGAGCGGGCGGTCGTTTTCCGAGTCGCCGATGGCGATCGCAGCGCTGATGGGGATATTCAGGCAGCGGCACAGCGCCTGCAGACCGCTCCCCTTATCGACGCCGACGGCGTTGATCTCCACGCCCGCGCTCTCGCACGGAACGACCCAGGCGCGCACATCCTGCACGCGCGCGAGGTACTTGGCGCGCTCGGCGGAATCGACAAAGTAAAAGTCCAGCTTCTCCACCGGATAGGGCGCGGCGAGAAAGCGCTGCTCCATGTCCGGAACGGCCGTGCAGTGGCTCTTAAAATTCTCCACATAGGCGTCCATGCCGAAGTGCTGCGGGTCATCGAGCAGCTCCGGACGGTAGAGCGCCTCACCGTTCGAGAAGATGATCGGAAACCCGTCAAGTCCCTCGAACGCACGGACAAGCTCCGCCGCCGCGTCATCCGGGAGGTTCTGCGCCGAAATGATCCGATCCTGCGCGCAGTCGGCCACGGCAGCACCGCTGGACGTGATGGCATAGCGCATGGCCGGAAACTGCGCCATATACGGCACGATCTGCCGGTAGCCGCGCCCGGTCGTCATGACGACGTGATATCCGCGCGCGAGCGCTGCGGTGACGGCGGCCTCCGTGCGCGGTGTGATCTCTTTTTTGGAATTGAGCAATGTGCCGTCCATATCGACGGCGATGAGCTGATACGCCATGAGAAGTTCCTTTCTGCACAATTTTACAGTGTATATTGTACCCGTTTCGCCCCGCCCTGTCAACCGGACGGTGGGACTTGAACCCGCACGCCAAAGCAGCTATAATGGCGGCAGACCGATTTTTAAGGAGCTACCGCCATGTATGTTGATCAGAATTTATATCACGGCCGCCCGGCAAGCGGGCAGCGGCTGGACAAGGAGCTGCGCTGCTACGACCTGCTCGACCGGCTGGGTCTCGCCTACGACCGGGCCGATCACGATGCCGCCGACACGATCGAGGCCTGCGCCGCCGTGGAGGACGTGCTGGGGGCCGGGATCTGCAAGAATCTCTTTCTCACGAACCGGCAGCAGACGGCATTTTACCTGCTGCTGATGCCGGGGCACAAGCCGTTTCGCACGAAGGATCTCTCGCACCAGATCGGCAGCGCGCGGCTGTCGTTCGCATCGCCGGAGCATATGCGCGAGCTGCTGGACATCACGCCCGGCTCCGTGAGCGTGCTGGGGCTGATGAACGATCATGACCATCGCGTGCGTCTGCTCATCGACCGCGACCTGCTGGACGATACGTACCTCTGCTGCCACCCGTGCATCAACACCTCCACGCTCAAGCTGCGCATGACGGACGCCGTCGACGTGCTGATCCCGGCGCTGGCGCACGCGCCGACGTATGTGGACCTGCCGGTATATGAGCAGCAGGGCTGAAAAAGCAAAGAAAAATCCTGCATCCTCGGATGCAGGATTTTTTGTTTGCATTAGTAGTAACGCTTATTCTTGTTCTTGCGTGCAGCCTCCGACTTTTTGCGGCGACGAACGCTGGGACTCTGGTAGTACTCCTTGCGGCGCAGATCAGACATGACGCCGGCCTTGGCACAGCTGCGCTTAAATCTCTTGAGCGCGTTGTCCAGAGACTCATTCTCCTTGACGTAGATTTCAGACATTTTATTCCCTCCCTCCAAATACGCCTTGCGGCGCTTCAAGGGCCATCATGCATGGCTTTAGCGTTCATATTATAATTGCAATGATCGCAGATGTCAAGATGAAGTTAGGCCTTCGGCTTCAAAATCAGGTTGACGAGCTTATTCGGGACGTGAATGACCTTCATGATCTGCATGCCCTCCATCTGGCGCTGGACCTTATCGAGCTGCAGCGCCGCTTCGACGACGGCCTGCTGGTCGCTGTCCTTGGCCACGGTGACGGTGCCTTTGAGCTTGCCGAGCACCTGCACAGCCATGGTGACGGTCGTGTCGACCGTCTTGGTCTCGTCATACGTCGGCCAGTCACACTGGCAGCACATCTTGCCGTACTTGGCAGCGAAGCCGAGCCGCTCCCAGAGCTCCTCGACAATGTGCGGCGCAAACGGGCTGAGCAGGAGCAGCAGCTGCTCCATGTCGCCCTTCGTGCAGCCGTTGGCGGCAAACTCGTTGGCCATGGTCATCATGGACGCGATGGCGGTGTTCATCTTCAGCTCGTCGATGTCCTCCGTGACCTTCTTGATGGTCTTGTGGATGATCGCCTCGTTCTTGTCCGAAATGGCCGGGTCGTCCGTGCAGCTCTCGGCCAGGTTCCAGACGCGGTCGAGGAAGCGCTTCGAGCCCTTGACGGCCTCGTTGGACCAGGTGACGGCCTTCTCAAAGTCGCCGATGAACATGATGTGCAGACGCATGGTGTCCGCGCCGTACTGATCGACGATATCGTTGGGGTTAACGACGTTGCCGCGGGACTTGGACATTTTCTCGCCGCCCTCGCCGAGAATCATGCCGTGGCTCGTGCGCTTCTGATACGGCTCCTTGGTCGGCACGACGCCGATGTCATACAAAAACTTGTGCCAGAAACGGCTGTAGAGCAGATGGAGCGTGGTGTGCTCCATGCCGCCGTTGTACCAGTCGACCGGGCTCCAGTAGTCCAGCGCCTCCTTGGAGGCGAGCGCTTTGTCATTGTGCGGGTCCATGTAGCGCAGGAAATACCAGCTCGAGCCGGCCCACTGCGGCATGGTATCGGTCTCGCGCTTGGCGGGGCCGCCGCACTGCGGGCAGGTGGTGTTGACCCAGTCGGTCATCTTACTCAGCGGGCTCTCGCCGTCGTCGGTGGGCTCGTAGCTGTCCACCTGCGGGAGCACGAGCGGGAGCTGATCCTCCGGGATCGGCACCCAGCCGCACTTCGGGCAGTTGACGAGCGGGATCGGCTCGCCCCAGTAACGCTGGCGGCTGAAGACCCAGTCACGCAGCTTATAGTTGACCTTTTCCTTGCCGAAGCCCTGCTCCACGACGTACTTCTTCATGGCGGGGATGGCCTCTTTAACGGTCATACCGTTGAGGAAACCGGAGTTGACCATGATAGCGCTGTCGTCCTTGGCAACGAAAGCCTCCTTCGTCACGTCGCCGCCGGCGACGACCTCGACGATCGGCAGGCCGAACTTCGTGGCAAACTCCCAGTCGCGCTGGTCGTGGCCCGGAACGCCCATGACGATGCCGGTGCCGTAGCCCATGAGAACGTAGTCCGAGACGAACATGGGCAGCGCCTTATGCGTCACGGGGTTCATAACCTCGATGCCCTCGAGACGGACACCGGTCTTTTCCTTGTTGAGCTCGCCGCGCTCAAAGTCGGACTTGTGCGCAGCCTCTTCCTGATAGGCGGCTACGGCGTCCCAGTTGGCAATGTGCGGCTGCCACTGCTTGAGCAGCGGGTGCTCGGGCGAGATGACCATATACGTCGTGCCGAAGAGCGTGTCGGCGCGGGTGGTGTAGACGGTGATGTCGTCGCCGACGTTGGTCTTGAACGTGATCTCCGCGCCGGTGGAGCGGCCGATCCAGTTGCGCTGCTGCGTCTTGACGCGCTCGATGTAATCCACATCGTCCAGATCGTCGATCAGGCGCTGGGCGTACTTCGTGATGGCGAGCATCCACTGGCTCTTCTCCTTGCGCACGACCTCGCTGCCGCAGCGCTCGCAGACGCCGTTGACGACCTCTTCGTTGGCGAGCACGCACTTGCAGCTCGTGCACCAGTTGACAGGCATGGTGGTCTTATAGGCCAGGCCGTGCTTATACATCTGCAGGAAGATCCACTGCGTCCACTTGTAATAAGACGGGTCGGTCGTATCGACCGCGCGGTCCCAGTCAAAGCTGTAGCCGAGCATCTTGAGCTGGCTGGTGAAGTTGGCAATGTTGTTTTTCGTCACGACAGCCGGGTGGATATGGTTCTTGATGGCATAGTTCTCGGTCGGCAGACCAAACGCATCAAAGCCGATCGGGAACAGAACGTTGTAGCCCTGCATCCGGCGCTTGCGGCAGATGATGTCCATCGCCGTAAACGGACGCGGGTGGCCGACGTGCAGGCCCTGGCCGGAGGGGTACGGGAACTCAATCAGGCCGTAAAACTTCGGCCGCGGGTCGCCGGTGATGGCTGCGAAAGGCTTTTCTTCCTCCCAGCGCGCCTGCCATTTTTTCTCGATCGCCTGGAAATCGTACTTCATAGCATTCACTTCTCTCTGAAAAATCAAAAAATCATAAGTAGATCGCGGGGCGGCGCGATTGTCCGCCCCGGTTGGTTTTCTTTTGGCGCTCAGGCGCGCATGTCGGAGATGTCCACGACCTCCGCGTCGCTCCAGAGCCGCTCCAGATCATAAAACTTACGGGCCTCGTCCTGGAACACGTGCACGATCACGCAGCCGTAATCAAGCAGGACCCAGCTGCCGCTGCGGTGGCCTTCCCGGCGCAGGACGGGTTCGCCCACGTCGTCCGCCGCCGCTTCCACGGCGTCGGTCAGGGTCTTGACGTGCGTCGAGGAACTGGCCGTGCAGATGACAAAATAGTCCGCCAGCGTCGTCAGTTCCCGGGTCTTGAGCAGCTGAATGTTCTCGCCCTTTTTTGCGTCCAGCGCCTTGACGATAACCGCAGCGAGCTCGTTAGCAGGCATCATAATGCTACATCCTTCCTTTTCGTTACCATTTGTTCGGGCTCTGGACGGTGCCGGACGTGGCCACGACCTGCCCATTGGATTCATAGAGAATGTCCACGTTCGCGGACGTGATCTCTGTCGTATAGGGGTTGAGCCAGGTGTTGAGATAATCCAGCCACTCATCCACGTGGATGAACACATAGGACATACCGTTTTTGGTGCCGTTGTAGTTGGCCGGGATCGTCTCAAACGAGATGGCGCTTTCATCAAGCTTCAAAAACTCCTTGACGTAGAACATCACGTTGCCTGCCGACAGGTTCGTGGTGACTTCCTTTTCATAGATGTCAATGAGTTTGTTGAGATTTGGGATGTTGTGCAGCTTCAAAAACTGGCTCGTCATGGCCTTAAGCAACTGGTGCTGCACGTCGATGCGGCCGATATCGCCGTTGGCATACGTGTTGCGGAAGCGGAACACACCCATGGTCTGATAGCCATTGAGGTGCTGATAGCCCTTCTGGACATGGATGCTCAGATCCTGTCCGGGATCATCATAGTCCATATCGACCGGGACGTCAAAATCGATGCCGCCCATGGCGTCAATGAGCTCGACGAACACCTCCACATCAAAGAGCGCATAACTGTCGACCCGGTAGCCGAGAATCTGCTCCGCGCCGCCGATGAGCGCCTCCACGCCGTCCTTGCCGTTGTTCTCGGCCGCGGCGTAGTACTGGTTCATCTTCTTGGGTTTATAGGACACGTTCACGGCCGTGTCGCGTGGGATGCTGACAAATTTCAGCGACTTGTTCTCCGTGTCGAGCATGCCGACGAGCACCGTATCCGTCAGACCGGCCGCGCGGTCCTTGCCGGCGATGAGGAACGTATAGCATCCCTTCTTGCGGCCGTCGGCGCTGACGTTCACACCGTCGTCCGGATTGCCGTCGCTCAGGCCGCCGGTCAGGCTCGGCGGGCTGACCCAGTGGTTCATCAGGATCGCAAACTCGCCGATGAGCAGCGCCAGCACCACGACCACAATGACCGTGATGCGCACTTTCTTCTTTTTCTTCCGTTTTGCCTGCGACTGCTGCGCTCGCACACGGTGATTCACCGCCGCGGACGTCTCGGAAAACGGGTCGTCCTGAAAGCCGCTGCCGTCGTCGTAACCGTCATCATAGCCGCCGTCGTAACGGTCGTAACCCTGATCGTCATATCCGCCGTAATCGCCCGGATAGCGATCGTCACTCTGTCGTCTTTTCATATTCTTTTTCCCTGCCCTGATACCAGTTTAATGCCTGCACCGTGTTCTCGTGCGGCGTGATGCCGCCGGCCTCCAGATCCTCAAGGCTCATTTTCAGCCCGAGCACCATGGCCGCGTCAAGATCGGTGTAAGCGAGCCGCCGCAGCTCGTCCACGCCGTCAAAGTCCCGCGACGGCTCGATATAGTCGGCCATATACAGGACCTTTTCGAGCGTGGTCATATCGGGTTTTCCGGTCGTGTGCCAGCGGATGGCGTTTTCTATCTCAAGCGGTACGCCGAAACGGTCCTTGGCCACGGCAGCGCCGGTTTTGGCGTGCAGAAGCTTGGTGTTGGCCGTTTCGACCGTATCGTTTATGATACCATATTTTTCGGACAATAGCAATTGGTCAGATAGCTCTAATTTTTTCGTGCAATCGTGCAAAATTCCGGCCTCTGCAGCAGCATCCGGGTCGCAGCCCCAGCGCTCGGCGAGCCGGCGCGCCTCGTGCTCGCAGCCCCAGACGTGGGAGATGCGCCGCGGCTTGAGCATGGGGTAAGCCTGCTCACGCAGCCAGTTGAGATCGGGCTTTGCGCCATAGAGCCGCTGCTGGATGATGTGTGCATACACATTCGGCGCAAGGTACTCGCTGCCGCGCCGCTGCGGCAGCAGCGCACGCACGGCCGTGCTCGTAACCGGGACCGGCTCGGCCGGCAGGGCGATGACGCGGGCGGCATACGTCTCGCGCAGGTAGGCGCTGAAGCGCTCCACCTCATCATGCTCATCGCCCGTGCGGGCGAGTGCGACGAGCGTCACCTGCCCGAGCAGATACCGGAAATCGTGCCACTGCTCGAACGTCGTGAGCATATCCGTGCCGATGACGAGGTACAGCTCCGCGTCCGGATTGCACGCGCGCAGCTCGCGCACGGTGTCGGCCGTGTAGCTCTTGCCGGAGCGGTGCAGCTCCATGTCGGAGACCTCCACGCCCGGCTCGCCGGAGAAGGCCAGCATCGTCATGAGCAGGCGCTCCGTCGGCTCCGGACTGCCCTCCGTGAGCTCCTTATGCGGCGGGATGCGGTCCGGGATGACGAGCGTCAGCTCCGGCCGGATCGCCGCGCGCACCGCGCGCAGCGCGGCCGTATGTCCCAGGTGCGGCGGGTTGAAGCTGCCGCCATAGATGCAGATCTTCATTTTTTCGCCTTTTTCACGAGCTCGATCTTCGGCTTCTGCTCATTGCGCTTGTAGAGCACGAACTTCGAGCCGATGACCTGCACGGGCTCGGCGCGGCAGGTCTCGGCAAGCTGGTCACACGCCTCGCGCGCGGTCAGGAGCGAGTTTTCCAGCACGCGGCCCTTGACGAGCTCGCGCGCCTTGAGCGCGTCGCTCATCTGGGTGATGATGTTTTCCGTGATGCCGCCCTTGCCGATGTGGACGATGGTGTCCTCCGTCGCGGCGAGACCGCGCAGCTGGGCTCGCTGTTTACTTGTCAGCATAGTAGTTCCTCAATTCTTCTTTCAGGATTTTGAGTGCATTTCCGCGGTGGGAAATGGCGTTTTTCTCTTCCGGGCGCAGCTCCGCCATGGAGCAGGCATACCCGTCCGGCTGAAACACGGGGTCATAACCGAAGCCATTTTCCCCGCGCGGCGCAAACAGGATACTGCCCTCGCAGGTGCCGCGGGCGCGCAGGACATCGCCATTCGGGAACGTGCAGCAGATGCACGACACGAACCGGGCCGTGCGGTCGGTGCGGTCGCCGAGGTTATGGAGCAGGAGCGTGTAGCGCGCAGCGTCCGAGTCCTCGTGCCGGCCGGTATAACGGGCCGAGTGCACGCCGGGCGCGCCGCCGAGCGCGTCGACCATGAGACCGGAATCGTCCGCGACGGCGGGCTGCCCCGTCGCGCGGGTCACGGCGATGGCCTTCAGATAAGCGTTTTCCTCGAAGGTCTCCCCCGTCTCGTCCACCTCGAAATGGCAGCCGGCCGCGCTCTGCGGGATGATCTCGATGCCCATGTCCGCAAAGATGGCGCGAAACTCCTCGAGCTTATGTGCGTTGTTGCTTGCAAGGATCATGACAGCAGCGCCTCCACAAATTCCGCGGGCTTGAACTCCAGCAGGTCGTCGATCTGCTCGCCGACACCGACGTATTTCACCGGCAGCTGCAGGTCGTTTGCGATGGCAAAGACGATGCCGCCCTTGGCCGTGCCGTCGAGCTTCGTGAGCACGATGCCGGTGAGGTCGGCCGTGTCGAGAAACTGCTTGGCCTGGATGAGGCCGTTCTGGCCGGTCGTGGCATCGAGCACCATGAGCGTTTCAATGTCGGCCTCCGGCAGCTCGCGGCGGATGACGCGGGTGATCTTGTTGAGCTCGTTCATGAGGTTTGCCTTGTTGTGCAGGCGGCCGGCGGTGTCGATGATGACAACGTCCGTGCCGCGGGCCTTCGCCGCCTGAATGGAGTCGAACACCACGGCGGCGGGGTCGGAGCCCTCCTCATGCTTGACGATGTCCACACCCGCGCGCTGCGCCCAGACGGTGAGCTGGTCAGCCGCTGCGGCGCGGAACGTGTCCGCCGCCGAGAGGAGAACACGGTTGCCCTCCTTCTTGAGCTGGGCGGCGAGCTTGCCGATCGTCGTCGTCTTGCCGACGCCGTTGACGCCGACAACGAGCACGACCGACGGCTGCGTCGTGAGCAGGAGCATGGTGTCCTGCACCTTGAGGATCCGCGTGAGGATCTGCACGAACTCCTTTTTTACCTCGGCGCCGGTGCGCAGCTTCTTGAGCTCGATGGCCTTGCGCAGCTGTGCGATGGCCTTGGTCGTCGTCTCCACGCCGGTGTCGGCGAGGATGAGCGTTTCCTCAAGGTCCTCGAAAAATTCCTCGTCGCCCGGCTCATAGGCGGCAAAAATGCCGGTCAGCTGGGCGTCCATCTTCGTCTTGGTCTTGGTCAGGCCCTGTTTGATCTTATCGAAAAATCCCATAGAACTATCTTCTCCGTTACGATATGGTTTTAGCCGCTTCATCCAGCGAAAGCTCGATGACGCGGGATACGCCTTTTTCCTGCATGGTCACGCCAAACAGATGGTCGGCCTCCTCCATGGTGCCGCGGCGGTGCGTGATGACGAGAAACTGCGTGTTTTTGGCGAGGCGGCGCATGTACTGCACATAGCGCGTGACGTTCGCCTCGTCGAGTGCAGCCTCGATCTCGTCCATGACGCAAAACGGCGTCGGCCGGACCTTCAAAATGGCAAAGTAGAGCGCGATGGCCACGAACGCCATCTCGCCGCCGGACATCAGGCTCAGCGTCGAGAGCGCCTTGCCGGGCGGCTGCACCTTGATCTCGATGCCGCTGTCGAGCACATGCTCCGGATCCTCGAGCACGAGCGCGGCCTTGCCGCCGCCGAACAGCTCCAGAAACGTCTGGCGGAACGCCTGATCGATTGCCTGAAACTGCGTGGTGAAGATGCCCTCCATCTCTCCCGTCACGTCGGCGATGATACCGGTCAGCTCGCGCTTGGCCTTGAGGATATCGTCCCGCTGGCCGGTGAGGAAGGTATAGCGTGTGTTCACACGTGTGAATTCGTCGATCGCGCCGAGGTTCGGCGTGCCCAGTGCTCCGATATTGCGCCGCAGCTCGGCAATCTGGCGGCTGGCCTTCGTCATGTTCTCGATCGGCTGACGCAATGCCTCGGCCGCCGTGCGGCTGAGCTCATAATTGTCCCAGAGCTTGTCGAGGATCTGCTTTTCCTCCATGTCGGCCGAGAGCTTTTTCTGCTCAAAGCGCGACACGAGCCCCTGCATATCCAACAGATCGCGGTTGCGCGCCTGCGCGTCGCGGTCGGTGCGGGTGCGCTGGCCCTCGAGCTCCAGCTTGCGGCTGCTGCACGCGGCGAGCTCGCCGCGCAGCGTCTCTGCGCGCTGGCGCAGCTCGGCCAGGCGGCGCTCGTGCATCTGCAGGGTCTGCTGCAGCTGCTGCGTGCCGGCCTCGGCCTGCTCGATCTGGGCGAGGCGGGCCGTGCGGTCACCGGTCATTTCCTCAAAGAGGTCGTGGATCTGCTGTGTGGTGCGCGTGATGGTCTCGCGCTCGGCGTCGAGAGACGCCGACTCCGCCCGCAGTCCGGCCAGCCGGTCGGCCAGCTCCTGACGGCGGCGGTCAAATGCTCCGCGGCCAAGCTCGCTCTGGTCGCGCTCGGCGCGGAGCTCGGCGAGTGCCTGCTCCGCCGAAAGCGCGTCGGCGCGGGCGGCCGTGATACGGTCCTGATTTGCCTTCTGCTGCGCGCGGCAGGCGTCGATGGACGCATTCTGCCCCGCGATGGTCTCCTGCGCGGCGTTTTTCAGCAGCGCGACCTGCACGGCCTCGGACTCCGCCTTGTGCAGCGTCTCGACCGCCTGCTCCAGCTGTGCCTGGGCGGTGTCGAGCTGCGCATGCGCCGTGTCGAGCGCCGTCTGCGCGTCCTCAAGCTCGGCCTCGCACTGTTTTTTCTCCAGCGTGAGCGTGTCGAGCGTTTCGCGCAGGCGCTTGAGCTCGTTCGCTCGAGAGAGGATGCCGCTGCCCTTGGCGGCGCTGCCGCCGGTGAGCGAGCCGCCGGCGTTGACGAGCTGCCCGTCAAGCGTGACGATGCGGTAGCGGTGGTCATAGCGCCTGGAGATGGCGATGGCGTCCTTCATCGTCTCGGCCACGACGGTGCGGCCCAGAAGATTGCTGACAATATTGCGGTAAGCGGCGGCGCAGGTGACGAGCGTATCGGCCACGCCGACATAGCCCGGCTCCTGATCCGGCACGCTGTTTAAGTGCATCGGGCGAATGGTGTCGAGCGGCAGGAACGTCGCGCGGCCGGTCTCGCGCCGGCGCAGCAGCTCAATGGCCTGTGCGCCGCAGCTCTGCGTATCGACGACGATGTTCTGCGCCGCGGCGCCGAGTGCCGTCTCTATCGCGAGGGCGTAGCGGTCGCCAGTCTTGATAAGACTTGCGACCGGGCCGCGCACGCCGCGCAGCATCCCCTTTTCGGCCGCGTGCATGACGGCCTTGACCGCACGGTTGTAGCCATCGAAGTCCTTTTCCATCTCGGTGAGCATATGGATGCGCGACTCGGTGCTGCGCAGGTCGACTGTCAGGCCGGACAATCGCTCCTGCTGCTTCGCGAGCGCCTGTTCACAGGCAGAAAGACGCTGGGCCTTCTCCCTTTGTTCCGCGCGCATGGCATCGCACGCGGCGCGCGCCTGCTGCTGCGCGGCCTGCTTTTCTTGCGCCTGCGCCTCGAGCGCCGCCAGATGCTCGGCCGCTTCCGCGGCGGCGGTGGCGACGGCGTTCTCCTGATCGAGCAGCTCCTGCGATTTATCCGCCAGGAGCGTGATGCGCGTGCGGCACTCGGCCAGCGCGCTGCTCTGCGCGCTCTCTTTAGCCAGCAGCTCCGTATACGCGCGCTCGGCCTCGCCGGAGGAGGCCGCGTTGCGGTCGATCTCGTCGAGCACGGACCGGATCTCCTGCGCGTGCTGCGCTTTTTCGGCCTCGATCTCCTGCAGGCGGCGCTGCTGCGCGTCGATCTGCGCCTGCAGGGCGCTGGCGCGGTCGGCCTGCTCGGATACCTCCACGCGCAGACGCGCAATGCTGTCGGCGCTGTTTTGCAGGTTCGTGCGCACGACGGCCGCGGCACTCTCGCACTCGGCGGCAGCGCTCTCAGCCTCGGAGATCTGCTCGCGCGTGCGCTCGGACTCAAGGTCCTTCTCGCGCATCTTCTGCGCGATGTTCTCCGACGCAGCGTAGAGCTGCTCGAGCTCGCGCTGCGCGCCAGCGAGATTCTCCTTCGCGGTCTGATAATCGTGGTTGACGGTCTCTGCCTGCGCGTGCAGACGGTCGAGTGTCTCCATCCAGACGGAGACCTCCGCGCTCTTGAGTTCGTCGCGCAGGCGCAGGTACTTCTTCGCCGTCTCGGCCTGCTTGCGCAGGGGCTCGACCTGCAGCTCCAACTCATCGACCTTGTCGTTGATGCGCAGGAGGTTTTCCTCCGTGCGGGCGAGCTTGCGCTCCGACTCCTCCTTGCGGTAGCGGTAGCGCGAGATGCCGGCCGCTTCCTCAAAGATCTCGCGGCGCTCGTTGCTCTTGCCGGAAACGATCTCGGCGATGCGGCCCTGCCCGATGATCGAGTACCCGTCACGGCCGAGACCAGTGTCCATGAGCAGCTCGTTGATATCGCGCAGGCGGCAGGCTTCGCGGTTGATATAATATTCGCTCTCGCCGCTGCGGTAATAGCGGCGGGTGATCATGACCTCGGTGTTCTCGGTGTCGAAGATGCCGGTGCTGTTGTCAAGGATGAGCGACACCTGCGCAAAGCCCATGGGGCTGCGCTTTTCCGTGCCGCCGAAGATGACGTCCTCCATCTTGCCGCCGCGCAGCGTTTTCGTGCGCTGCTCGCCCATGACCCACAGGATGGCGTCCGATATGTTCGACTTGCCGCTCCCGTTCGGGCCGACGATTGCCGTGATCTCCTGGTCAAAATTCAGGCGCGTCTTGTCCGGAAAAGACTTGAAGCCCTGAATCTCCAATGCTTTTAAGTACACAAAATCCCTCGCATATCCGGCGCCTGCACGCGCAGAAACGCCGCTGATATCTCAAATCAAAGTAATATAAAGTAGAGTATACCGCCAAAAATGCCATTTTGCAACGGCCGGAGCGCATTTTTTCAGATGTGAAAAATGCAGCCGCCCGCAAAAATACGGACGGCTGCATGCCGTTATTGTGTCATCTGTTCGAGCGCGCACCGGGCGGCGGACTGCTCCGCCTCCTTTTTCGTGCGGCCGGTGCCGCGGCCGATCTCGCTGCCGTTGAGCAGCACGGCCATGGTGAACGTCTTGTTGTGGTCCGGGCCGCTCTCGGCGCAGACGGTATAGGAAAGCGTCTGCCCGGCACGGCGCTGCACGCGCTCCTGCAGCTCGGTCTTATAATCCTCAACGTGGTGGATCTCCCCCTCAGCCAGGCCGTTGAGGATGTGCGCGAGGATAAAGCGCTGCGCAGGCTCCAGCCCGCCGTCAAGATACATGGCGGCGATGACCGCCTCCACCGCGTCGGCAAGGATGGACGGCCGCTCTCTGCCGCCGCTGCGCTCCTCCCCGTGGCCAAGGCGGATATAGTCACCCAGATGCAGCGTAAGCGCCACGCCGTGCAGCGCCTGCTCGCAGACGAGCTCGGCACGCAGGCGGCTCATCTTCCCCTCCGGCATGTCGGGATAGAGCTGATAGAGCCGCGTCGCCGTGACCATACCAAGCACGGAATCGCCCAGAAACTCGAGCCGCTCGTTGCTGGTATAGCCCCGCGCGCGGTTCTCATTGGCATAGGAGCTGTGCATAAGCGCATGCTCCAGCAGCCCCCGGTCGCGGAACGTATAGCCCAAGCGGGCCTCCAGCGCCTCCATCAGTCGCACTCCTTCGCCGCGTGCTTGTCCACACGCATGTAGGAAATATTGGCCGTGATATCATCAATAATGCCGGAATCGACAAAAGCGATCGCCTGACGGATGGCATTGTAGATCGCGCGCGCGTCGGATGAGCCGTGCGCCTTGATGACAGGCTTGCTGATGCCGAGCATGGCCGTGCCGCCGACCTCGTTCGGGTCGAGCGACGCCTTGAGCGCGTAGAACTCGTTCTTGATGGCAAGAGCGGCCATCTTGGTCTTGAAGTTTTTCATGAAAATGCCCTTGAGCTGGCGCGTCATGTACTTGATGCTGCCCTCGATGCCCTTGAGCAGCACGTTGCCGGTGAAGCCGTCCGTGACAACAACGTCCACATCGCCGCTGAACACCTGCGACGCCTCAACATTGCCGACAAAGCGGATGCGGCCGGCGGCGTCCGCTGCCTTGAGCAGCGGGAACGTCTCGTGCTGGAGCTCCGAACCCTTATGCTCCTCGGTGCCGTTGCTCAGCAGGCCGACACGCGGCGCGGCGATGCCGAGCATGGTGCGGGCATAGTAGCTGCCCATATAGGCAAACTGCAGCAGATACTCCGGCGTGCAGTCGGCGTTGGCACCGCAGTCGATGAGCATGACGCCCGCATCGCCGTTCGGCAGCACAGGGGCCAGCGCCGCGCGGCGGATGCCGTGGATGCGCTTGACGATGAGCGTAGCACCGGTGAGCAGCGCGCCGGTGCTGCCGGCGGAGACGACCGCGTCGCCCTTCCCGTCACGCAGCATGTTGAGCGCGACCGTCATGGAAGCGTCCTTCTTGCGGCGGGTGGCCGTGCTGGGGTCGTCGTCCATGGTGATGACCTCACTGGCGTCGATGATCTCGAGCTTGGCCTGCTCGTTGCGCAGGCAGGCCTCAATGGCTGCGCGCTGGCCGACGAGCACGATCTCCGCGCCCAGCTCCTGCTGCGCGTGCACCGCGCCCTTGACGATCTCGTCCGGGGCGAGGTCACCGCCCATTGCGTCCACAAGAATTCTCATAGATGAAAAACCTCCTTTTGTTTCAGCCCATCCAGGATCTGGAGGCTGCGTGCCGAGATCTCCGCATTCTTGTTGCGCTTGCCGCGAACACGGTGATCCAGCGGTGTGATGATGCCAAAATTGATGTTCATGGGTTGAAAATCACCGACGCTGCCGCCGGAAATGTACAGGGACAGCGCGCCGATGGCCGTCTCCTGCGGGAAATCGACCGGCGGCAGGCCGAGCAGCTGCGCAGCTGTCTCAATGCCGACAAGCGCACCAGACGCGCACGACTCCACATAGCCCTCAACACCGGTCATCTGCCCGGCGAAGCGGATGCGCGGCGCTCGCCGGAGGCGGTAATACCGGTCGAGCAGCTGCGGAGAATTTAAATAAGTGTTGCGGTGCATGACGCCGTAGCGCACGAACTCCGCGTTCCGCAGCGCCGGAATCATGGAAAAGACGCGCTTTTGCTCGCCGAACGTCAGATGCGTCTGGAAACCGACGATGTTATACAGCGTGCCCTCGGCGTTGTCGCGCCGGAGCTGCACGACGGCATAGTTGTCTCGCCCGGTACGCGGGTCACGCAGGCCGACCGGCTTGAGCGGGCCGTAGCGCAGGGTGTCCTCCCCGCGGCGGGCCATGACCTCGACCGGCATGCAGCCCTCAAAGACCGCACCGTCGTCAAAGCCGTGGATGGGCGCTTCCTTTGCATTTCGCAGCTCCTGCACGAAGGCGGTGTACTCCGCCTGATCCATGGGGCAGTTGACGTAGTCGGCCGTGCCCTTGTCATAGCGGCTGGCGAAAAAGGCGCTGTCCATGTCCACGCTCTCGAGCGTGACGATGGGGGCCACGGCATCGTAAAAATGCAGGTCGAACTCCGGGCAGAGACGCTGGATCTCGGCGGCCATGGCGTCGCTCGTGAGCGGGCCAGTCGCGATGACGACCTCCCCGTCCGGGATGGCGTCCGCCTCGGCGCGCTCGACGGTGATATTCGGATGCGCGCAGATGCGCTCCGTAATCTCGCGCGCGAACGCCTCGCGGTCCACGGCGAGCGCGCCGCCGGCGGCGACGCGGTTGTGGTCCGCGCTCGCGAGCACGACGGAGTCGAGCCGGCGCAGCTCCTCCTTGAGCAGGCCGACGGCGTTCGTGAGCTCATCGCTGCGCAGGGAGTTGGAGCAGACGAGCTCGGCAAAGTTTTCGGATACGTGCGCAGGGGTCATTTTCTTGGGTTTCATCTCGATCAGGCGCACCGGGATGCCGCGCCCGGCCAGCTGCCACGCGCACTCGCATCCCGCCAGGCCCGCACCGATCACGGTCACTGGGGTCATAGCGTTCCTCCTCGAAAAAGGCGGCCGGTCAGGCCGCCTTTCCAATTATGCTTCCTTCTTGGGTTTCGTCGTCTTTTTTGCGGCCGGCTTCTTGGCGGCCGTTTTCTTTGCTGCGGGCTTTTTGGCAGCAGGCTTTTTTGCCGCGGACTTCTTTGCAGCCGGCTTCTTGGTCTCCGGTTTCGTCTCTTTGGATTCCGGCTCGGCCTCAGCCTTGGCCTCGGCCGCGTCGTCCGCCGGTTTTGGCTTGCGCTTGTAGCCGCGCTTGTCGGGCGGCAGATAGTTCGGGCACTCGGGGTTGATGCAAAACGGCTTGTTGGCGCCCTTGCCGGCGCGCTTGAACATCGTCTTGCCGCACTCGGGGCAGTAATCCTTCGTCGGCACGTCCCAGGTCATGAAGCCCTGGATGTTCTCGCCGCCCTCGCCCTCGCCATGTCCCGGGCAATCGTGCCCGCGCTCACAGGCGTAATAGGCAAAGCCCTTGCGGGACGTGCGCTTGAGCAGACGGCCGCCGCAGGCCGGGCACTTGCCGGGCATCTCGACGACGATGGGCATCGTGAAGCTGCACTCCGGATAGCCCGGGCAGGCAAGGAAGCGGCCGAAGCGGCCGTTTTTATACACGAGCTTGCGCCCGCAGTTCGGACAGACCTCGTCCGACTCCTCATCCGGCACCTTGAGGTGCTTGCCCTCGAGCTGGATTTCGGCGTTGTTGAGGTTTGCGTCAAAGTCCTTATAATATTCGCGCAGCACGTCCTTCCACGCCATCTTGCCGGCCTCGATCTTGTCGAGATCCGTCTCCATATTGGCGGTGAACTTCAGATCGACGATGTTGCGGAAATATTCCTCCATCATCTCGGTCACGACGATGCCGAGATTTGTCGGGCGCAGGTAGCGCCCCTCCTTGACGACATAGTTGCGGCTGAGGATGGTCGAGATCGTCGGCGCGTACGTGGACGGACGGCCGATGCCCTTTTCCTCCATGGCGCGGATGAGCGTCGCCTCCGTATAGCGGGCAGGCGGCTGCGTGAACTGCTGCTCCTTCGTTACCTGCTTGAGATCCACGGCGTCGCCCTGCTTGAGCGACGGCAGCGGACGGCGCACCTCGCTCGTCTCCTCGTCCTTTGCCTCTTCATACACGGCGGTGTAGCCCGCGAACTTCTGCTCGGAATAGTTGGCGCGGAAGAGATAGCCCGCGCTGCCGGCGTCTACGACGACGTTGTCGTACACGGCATTGGCCATCTGGCAGGCCGTGAAGCGGCCCCAGATGAGCCGGTAGAGCCGGTACTGCTCCGGCGTGAGGTCGTGGCGCACGCGATCCGGCGTGAGCGTGACGTCCGTCGGGCGGATGGCCTCGTGCGCGTCCTGCGCGCCGGCCTTGGTCTTATACGTGCGCGGCTTGCCGGGGTGGTACTCCGGGCCGTAGTGCTCGACAATAAACGCCTGCGCGGCGGCGAGCGCCTCATCGGACAGGCGCTGCGAATCGGTACGCATATAGGTGATGAGACCGATCGTGCCGCGGTCAGTGATGTCCACACCCTCATAGAGCTGCTGCGCAACCGACATGGTGCGCCGCGGCGTCATGCCCAGGCGGCGGGAAGCCTCCTGCTGCAGGGTCGAGGTGATGAACGGGGGCGACGGGCTGCGCTGCTTTTCGCCGCGCTTGACGCTCGCGATTTTGAACGGTTCGGCCGACACGGCGGCAATGATCTTGTCGGCCGTGGCTTCGTCCGGGACGTCCATTTTCTTATCGGCCGTGCCATAAAAGCGCGCCGTGAACGTGCCCGCGCCGCAGTCGAGCAGCGCGTCGAGCAGCCAGTACTCCTGCGGCTGGAAAGCGCGGATCTCGTTTTCGCGGTCGACCACGATGCGCGTGGCCACGGACTGGACGCGGCCAGCGGACAGGCCGGGCTTGACCTTGCGCCAGAGCAGCGGGCTGAGTTTATAGCCCACGATGCGGTCGAGAATACGGCGCGCCTGCTGCGCGTCGACCAGATCCTGATCGATCTCGCGCGGGTGCTGGATGCTCTCGGTGACGACCTTTTTCGTGATCTCATTGAAAGTCACGCGCTTGGCCTTGTCATCCGGCAGATTCAGCAGCTCCTTCAGGTGCCACGAAATAGCCTCTCCCTCGCGGTCAGGGTCGGTCGCGAGATAGACGGTACCGGCCGCTTTCGCACGCTTTTTCAGGTCGGCGATCACGTCCGCGCGGTCCTTCACGGGCAGGTACTGCGGCGTAAAATCGCCGTCGATGTCCACGCCCATGGTGCTCTTGGGCAGATCACGCAGGTGGCCCATCGAGGCCACGACCTGATAGTGATTGCCCAGATATTTTTCGATTGTTCTGGCCTTCGCCGGAGACTCGACGATCACCAGATCGGTTTTTGCTTTTGCCATCGGGTCTACTCCAACTCCTTATGATTGCTGCGCAGTGCCTGCGCGTACATTTAATGAAAAGCGTTTGCCCGGCTCCTGCCGGACGACGCCGCGGATCTGCAGCACGGTCAGCTCCGCGAGCACCTTGCTCGCCGGGAGCTGCGTCTTTTCGATGATGAGATCCACCTGCGTGCCGGGCGCGTCGATCGCCGCGACGATCTGCAGCTGCTCGGTCGTGAGCGACTTCAGCTGCGCTTCCAGGTCAATATATGCCTCCGGCTGCGGCTTGTCAATCCTTTTCTCCGCGACCGGGCGGCGCACCTGTGCAAAGCCGCTGCCCGTCTCCGGCGGCGGTTCGGGTACCGGAGCGTCGGACTCGAGCGCGATGTTTTCGTGCAGCGTGCCGGGAAACATGCGGCGAAAATCGCTCAGCACGTCCCACGCGCACGTGGCCGGGCGGGCGCCGTCCTTGAGCAGAGCGTTGCTGCCGACCGAGGCGCGGGAGTCCGCGTTGCCAGGCACGGCAAAGACCTCCCTGCCCTGCGCGACGGCATCGTCGGCGAACAGGAGCGCGCCGCTTTTCTCCGGCGCCTCGACCACGACCGTCGCCACGGCCAGACCGGACGTGATGCGGTTGCGCAGCCGGAAGCCGAAGCGCGTCACAGACATATTCGGCGCAAACTCGCTCACAACGGCGCCGCAGCGCGCAACTTCCTGCGTGCATGTGCCCGCAAAATCCAGATTGATCGCCGTGCCGGACACGCCCACGCAAATACCCCCGGCGTGCAGCGCCCCCTCGGCGGCCGAGCGGTCGATCCCGGCGGTGAGGCCGGAGAGCAGAATACCCCCGTGGCGCACGATCTCGGAGCCGAACTTGCGCGCGGTGCGCATACCATACGGTGTTGCGCTGCGGGTGCCGACGACGGCGACGGCCGCTCGGTCGTCGATCTGCGGCAGCGTGCCGCGCACATAGAGCACGAGCGGCGGGTCATAGATCTGCAGCAGACGCTGCGGGTAGGCCGCGTCCTGGACCGTCAGGATGCGGATGTGCTCCCGGTCGCAGATGGCGAGCGCACGGTTGGCATCCTTCAGGTCCTTATCCTGCAGCAGCCGGAGCTCCTCCGGGCGCAGCGGGACACGGACGCGGTAATCCGCCTCCGTGGCAAAATACACATCGCGCGGCGTGCCGAAATGCTCCACGAGCGCGAGCTTCACCTTCGGGCGCACGCCAAAGCGCATGGACAGCCAGACCCAGTATTGCAGCTGCGACATCGGCGCGCCTCCTCACATTCCGGCGCGGGCGATCTCCCACATGATGACCGCCGCGGCCACCGCCGCATTGAGCGACTCGGCCCCCGGCTGCATGGGGATGATGATCTGCCCGTCGCTCTGTGCGAGCAGCTGCGCGCTCAGGCCGCGGCCCTCGCTGCCGATCGCCACGGCGGCCGGCGAGAGCGGCACGCGCCGCAGGTCGTGCGCCGTGTCCGTCAGCGCCGCGCCGTAGAGCTTCAGCCCGTGGGCATGCAGCAGCTGCATCAGCGCGTCCATCGCGCACGTCAGCACCGGCTGGCGGAAGAGCGCGCCCATCGCGGCGCGAACGGTCTTGGGGCTGTAGAGATCGGCGCACGCGCCGGTGAGCACCACGGCATCCATGCCGAGGGCGTTCGCCGTGCGGATGACGGTGCCGACGTTGCCGGGATCCTGCACGCCCTCGAGCACGATGACGTGCCGCAGCGGATCCGGCAGGCGCATCTCCGGGATACGCACGGTAAAGACCGGGCCCGGCGAGTGCATGAGCGGCGAGGCATACGCGACCAGCTCCGCATCGGCCGCGTACTGCGCAATGCCGTCCGGCAGCGGGAACGCCGCCGCATCGCGCCAGAGCACGGACGTGACCTCCGCGCCGAACTGCAGCGCCTCGCGCAGCAGCTTTTCGCCGTCGCAGACGTACTCCCCCGCGTCCCGGCGCGCGTCATTGTCCCTTGCCAGCGCGCGCAGGTGCAGAATATATTGATTTTTCCGCGACCGAATCTGTTCCATGACCGTGTTCTCCGCATATTCTATTACAATGTAATTCAAATATGTCCTTCATCTTATAACATCGCTCCACAATTTTCAAGCCCTGAGTTTCAGGAATTTGCAAAGCGCTGCAAATTTTCCGCCGCATAGGCAAGCAGCGCGGCCCTGTCGTTCGGCACCGCCTCATCCATGACCGCATCCAGGCACGCCTGCAGCGCCGCGCCAACCGCCCGGCCGCGCAGACCGAGCGCGAGCAGATCATTCCCTTTGACCGCAAGGTCTTTGAGCGAGAAACAGGCATCCGCCGCAAGCAGCTCGTCGAGCACGCGCTCCGCCTGCCGGTAGACCTCCACGCGGCCGGCACAGATAGCCGACTGGCCGCAGGTATCGGCGATGTGCAGCGCAAAGAGCTGCCGCACGGTCTTGACGCCGAGCTTGTTCATCAGCCGCCGGATCGGTTTCGGCTCCGGCGGTACGGGCAGGTCGTGATAGCGGATGAGCTGTGTGATGCGCGTGCGCCCTGCCGTGTCAAAGCGTAGGCGCGTGAGGATGGCGTCCGCCAGCTCGGTGCTCTTGGCCGCGTGGCCGTAGAAATGCCCGACACCGTCCGGCCCGAGGGAGAAGCACGGCGGCTTGCCGACATCGTGCAGCAGCGCCGCCCAGCGCAGCACCGGCTCCGGCGGGATGTGCTCCACGACTGCGGCCGTGTGCTGCCAGACGTCCCGGTCGTGGTGCGGGTTGTGCTGCTCGAAGCCGAACATCAGCCGCAGCTCCGGGATCGGGACGGCCAGCACATCGGCAAATTCCCGCAGCACCGCGCCCACGTTCTGCCCGCAGAGCAACTTCGTCAGTTCACTCTGCACGCGCTCCGCCGCGAGATACTGCAGCAGCGCAGCATTGCGGTGGATGGCCGACGCCGTCTCCGGTGCGATCTGAAAGCCGAGCACGGACGCAAAGCGCAGCGCGCGCAGGATGCGCAGCCCGTCCTCCTGAAAGCGACGGTCGGGCTCGCCCACACAGCGCACGACGCCGCGCGCAATGTCCTCCGCCCCGCCGCAGATGTCCACCAGTCCCGTGCGCGGGTTGTAGGCCAGCGCGTTCATCGTAAAATCGCGGCGCATGAGATCCTCGCGCAGACTGCGCGTAAAGCGCACGGCGTCCGGCCGACGGTGGTCGGTATAGTCTCCATCGACGCGGTAGGTCGTGATCTCGAGCGGCAGACCGTCGAGCAGGACGGTCACAGTGCCGTGCCTGAGCCCCGTCTCGATGAGCCGCTCGCCGGCAAAGACCCGCTCGACCTGCGCGGGCACGGCATTGGTCGTGATGTCCCAGTCCCCCGCCTCGCAGCCGCGCAGCGCATCGCGCACCGCACCGCCGACGACATAGGCCTCCCAGCCCGCCGCCGCGAGGCGGTCGAGCGCCGTATGCACTTGTGGCGGCAGGGTCAGCATGGGCACACTCCTCAGTTATGATGATAGATCTTCTTTTCCAGCGCAAAAATGCGGGCGCTGAAGCTGCCGGCCGGCACGGCCGGGAGCGTTTCCGCATAGATCTCCATGCGGCTGTCGATGAGGTCGATGTACGACAGCAGCTCCGCCTCGGCGCACATGGGCCGCACGGCCGCGCCGAACTCCGGCTCGCCGTGGTGCGAGAGCAGCAGGTGCTGCAGCAGCATGGACTTTTCCTCGGGAATACCAAGCTCGCGCGCGGCGTCCGCGACCTCCTGCGCCCCCATGACCAGATGGCCGAGAAGCTGCCCGGCCGTAGAGTACTCTGTCACGATGCCGAGATCGGAGAATGCAAACTCCCGCTCCTTGCCGAAGTCGTGCAGCAGCGTGCCGGTCAGCAGCAGACTGCGGTCAATGACCTCCGGATACAGGCCCGCGAGGAAATCCGCCGTGCGCAGCATGTTGTAAGTATGCATCAAAAGGCCGGACAGGAAACTGTGGTGCACGCTCTTCCCGGCCGGGATGCGCCGGAACGCGTCGAGGTGCCGTGTGAGCATCGTCTCGGCGACGCTGCGGTAATCCGCGTCCGTGATCGAGGCGACCAGCCGCTGCACATCCGCCAGCACGGCGTCCGTGTCGATGGGTGCCGTCGGCACGAGCAGCGACGTGTCGTAATCGTCCGCCGCTTCGGCCATGCGGATGCGGTGGACGCTGATCTGCAGCGCACCGCGGTATTCCGAGACGCTGCCGCGGATCTTCACGACGCGGCCGGTGTCCTCCGGGCGCGCACCGATCGGGCCGCTGTAGTCCCAGAGCTTGATCTCCACACTGCCCGTGCGGTCGCAGATCGTGCCGCTGAGAAACGGCTTGCCGCTGTTGGTCGTCTTGAGCGCCGCCGCGCGCAGAATATAAAAGCCCTCGACATCCATGCCGGGGAGCATATCCGCAATGGGTTTGTTGTATTCCATTCTGGTACCGCCTTTCTCGCCTGTCATATCAAAAAAGGCGCAGGAGAGTACCCGCGCCTTTTATCCGTCATACAGTATTTGATTTTAGCACCTTGTGCCGGCAAAAGCAAGCCGGGCCGTCACTTTTCCGCCGCCTGATAGCGTTTGCCGTACTTGCCGTATTTCCCGTACCGCTGATAGTACCCGTTTTTCCTGCTGCCGACCTGGTTCATGACCGCACCGAGCACCTTGCAGCCGCTCTTTTGCAGCATGTCCAGCACTTCCTGCGCCTGCGGGGCATGGACCCCTTCGCCGATGACGAAGATCGCGCCGTCGCACTTGGATGCGACCACAGCCGCGTCGACCACCATACCCAGCGGCGCAGTATCCAGCAGGATATAGTCATAGTTCTCCTTGGCAGAGGTAAGGAACTGATCGAAGTAATTGCTGGAAAGCAGCTCGGCAGGGTTCGGCGGATACTGACCGGAAAAAACAATGTTGATCCGCGGTTCCTGCACACGGTAAAGCACATCCACCACTCTGCACTGGCCGGAAAGCAGCTCACTCAGGCCGCGCGGATGCTTCACGTTGGAGTAACGGCCGGCCATGACCGACTTGCGCATATCCGTGTCCACCAGCAGCACCCGCTTGCCAAGCTCTGCGAGACTTGCCGCCAGATGCATCGAGATCGTCGTCTTGCCCTCGTTCGTGCCGGAGCTGGTGATGGCGATCGTCTTGATATCCGCGCCGCAAAACTGGATGTTCGTGCGCAGGAACTTGTACGCCTCCTGCGTGAAATATTCCTCCATGCCCGGGAGCCGAAGCATCACTTCATTTGCCATGATTCTCACCCTTGTCCTTCTCTGCGCCGCCGGTCCCGGCCGCCTGATACGCATACACGCTGCTGCTCCGGGATCGATAGTACCCGCGCTTGCCCTTTTGCGCCTTCCCGATATACGGGATCTCACCAAGGACGCTGATGCCGAGATAGTTTTCCACGTCCTCCGGCGTGCGGATCTTGTCATCGAGCAGGAACACGAGCAGCTTGACCGTGTACATCAGCACAGCCGCGACCACAGCCATCAGCACATATACCTTGGCGCCAAGCGTGTTGCAGGGCTTCTCGTTGAGCGTTCCGTATTCATAGAGATTCACCTGCTCAAAGCCCATTGCCTTGGCAATGCTCTCCGCGCCGACCTGGCAGATCTTATCCACGACACGCTGTGACAGCCGGGCGTCCCCGGTCTTGACGGTCACTTCCAGGATACGTGTGTTGTCCGGGTTGACCGTCGAAATATTCTTGGACAGCTCCCCATACTCCATATCCAGATCCAGGTCGTCTATGACCTGATCGAGCACCGCATGGCTCTTGAGCATATAGGTGCAGTCATTGACCACATTCAGCGCCAGAGAGAAGTCCGAGGAAGTGTATTTGTAGTCCTCGCCGTTTTCCTGCTTGAGAATGTACAGTGTCGCCGTAGACTGGTACTGCGGATCAAAGGTCAGCCGGTTCACGGCAAACACTGCCGCGCAGCACAGCACGGCCGCTGCCGCCATCAGCCACAGGCTGCGCAGAAACACCTGCCACAGGTCCTTGAGCGTTACCGTTCGTACATTGGATTCACGTTTCATGTCTTAATCCTTCCCGATGTATTCATCCCTGAGTATGCGCTGCGGGTTGTCCGCAAAGAGCAGCCCGGCATATGCCGCGCCGTATTTCTCCGCCACAAATGCATGGCAGGCACTGAGTCTCGGCGGGCGGCGGTCCATATCGTGTGCATCCGAGGCAACGATATCCGCCAGACCGTGGCGCAGCAGCCTGCGCGCAGCACGCTTCGCACCGAGGCCGAAATCGCCCATGATCGACTGGCTGTCCAGCTGAAGGATCACGCCGCTGTCGGACAGCGAGCAGATCGTCCACATATCGCCCCGCAGAGAACGGTACACTTCCGTGTGCGCGAGCACGGGCGTATATCCGGCGTTGAGCAACTGGTCGAGCGCTTTTGTGATCGTATACAGCGACACATCGTCCGAAAAGTCCACCAGCAGGTACCGGCTGCCGTTGAGCGTACGGCAGGTGCCGGCATCCAGCCAGCTCAGGCACGCCGGGTCATCGTGCAGCTCATTGCCGAGGTACAGCGCAAGATCCGAGTACCGTTCCGCTGCGTAAGTTCTCAGCTCCGCATACCGCTGCAGCGCCTCATCCGTGTGCTCACCGTAATATCCGGGGTGGCAGTGCGGCGTAAAGCAGATCGTGCGCGTACCGTCGGCATAGGCCGCGTCGAGCACGGCTCTGGAGGTTTCCCGGTCCTGCGCACCGTCGTCAACGCCATAGAGCATATGGCAGTGCATATCCGCGTAGTTCATGTTTTCCGCCACACCATTCTGTCCACAATGCCGGTATAACTTTGGATGAGGCGCACGACCTTGCCGCTCACGTTTTCATCCGTGTAGTCCGGCACCGGCACGCCGAACGCGCCGTCCCGCTGCATCGCCACCGCCGTGTCGATCGCCTGCAGCACCTGCGGCGCCGTAATGCCCGCCAGGATGAAGTTCCCCTTGTCCAGCGCCTCCGGCCGCTCGGTCGAGGTGCGGATGCACACTGCCGGGAACGGATGCCCGGCCGACAGGAAAAAGCTTGCCTCCTCCGGCAGCGTGCCGCTGTCGGACACGACGCAGTAGGCATTCATTTGCAGGCAGTTGTAATCATGAAACCCCATGGGCTTGTGCTGAATGACCCGCGGATCGAGCCGGAAGCCGCGCTGCGCGATCAGCTTCCGGCTGCGCGGGTGGCAGGAATACAGCACCGGCAGATCATAGGTCTCCGCCATGGCGTTGACCGCCTGCATCAGGCTCAGGAAGTTTGCCTCCGTGTCCATGTTCTCCTCGCGGTGCGCCGAAAGCAGGATATACCTGCCCTGCTCCAGACCCAGCCGCTCCAGCACATCGCTGGCACAGATCTGCTCCAGATTTGCGCGCAGCACCTCGGCCATCGGGCTGCCGACGACATATGTGCGCTCCTTCGGCACGCCGGACGCGTTCAGATACCGCCGCGCGTGCTCCGAGTAGCACAGGTTCACATCCGCCGTCACATCCACGATCCGGCGGTTCGTCTCCTCCGGCAGGCACTCGTCAAAGCAGCGGTTGCCCGCCTCCATGTGGAAGATCGGAATGTGCAGCCGCTTGGCCGCGAGTACGGACAGGCAGGAATTCGTATCGCCCAGCACGAGCACGGCGTCCGGCTGCGTCTGCACCATGAGGGCATAGCTTTTGGCGATGATATTTCCGATCGTTTCGCCGAGGTCCGTGCCGACCGCGTCCAGATAGTGATCCGGTGCGCGCAGACCGAGATCCTCAAAAAACACCTGATTGAGCTCATAGTCATAGTTCTGACCGGTGTGGACGAGAATCTGCTCAAAATACCGGTCGCACGCCTGAATGGTCGCCGACAGGCGGATGATCTCCGGCCGCGTGCCGAGGATCGTCATCAGTTTCAGCTTGCCCATGTCAGACCTCCTCAAAAAACGTGTCCGGATGCCCGGCGTCAAAGGGTTCGTTCGCCCACATGACCGTCACGAGATCGTCCGTGTCGCTCAAATTCGTGATGCTGTGCGTATATCCGGGCAGCATATGCACCGCCTCGATCTTTTCCCCGGAAACGTCGAACGTCCGCACGGTGTCCGAACCGATCCGCCGCTCCCGAATACGGGCGCGGCCGGACACAACGATGAAAAATTCCCACTTTGTGTTGTGCCAGTGCTGGCCCTTCGTCACGCCGGGTTTGGAAATATTCACACTCACCTGCCCGCAGCCGGCTGTCCGCAGCAGCTCCGTGAAGCTGCCGCGCGCATCCGTGTGCATCGTCAGAGGGAATCTCGTTTTCTCCTCCGGCAGGTAAGACAGATAGGTCGCATAGAGCTTCTTGGCGAAGCTGCCGGCCGGCATCTCCGGCAGCAGCAGCGTCTCCGGCTGCGCATGAAACCTGCGCAGCAGCGCCACAAGCGCTCCGAGTGATACCGTATGCGTCACAGGTACCGTGCAGAGAGCTCCCTCGCGCGTTTCCGTCCCGGACAGCGCACGAATGAGCTCATCCACGACGTCATCGATATACGCCAGCGTCAGGACCGTTGCTTCATCGTGGATCGTGATCGGCAGGTCATGCGCGATGTTGTGGCAAAATGTCGCCACGACGCTGTTGTAATTGGGCCGGCACCACTTGCCGAACAGATTCGGGAAGCGGTAAATGCACGTGCGCGCGCCGGTCTGCGCGCCGTAGGCACGCACCAGCTCCTCCGCCGCACGCTTGGATACACCGTAAGGATTATCCTGCACGGCCTGCACAGATGACGCCAGCATCACCGGGCACGGGTTGCCCACCCGCTGCAGCGTCTCCAGCAGCGTCTGCGTCAGCGCTGCGTTCCCGCGCTGAAATTCCGCCGCCTCTTTCGGGCGGTTCACACCCGCAAGATGAAACACGAAATCCGCCCGACGGCAATACGCCTCCAGCGTTTCCTGCGTGTCTGACGAACCGAAGGTATCCACTTCCCCGACCTGCAGCGCGCCGCGCGTGCGGTCCTTCCCGTCGCGGACGGCCTCGAGCGCCGCCACCAGATTCTTGCCCACGAAGCCATGGGCCCCTGTCACAAGTATGTTCATGTTCTCTGCTCCCACGCTTCCAGCTCTTTGCGTATGTACGCCAGACTCAGGAGTTTTTCCTGAATCTCCGGGATCATCAGCTGCCGGGTATTGCTGCTGTTAAACTCCGTGAACGGGTTTCGCTGCGTATCACCGGCCGTAAAATACTGATCGTAGTTCAGCCCGCGCTTGTCGCACGGAACGCGGTAAAAATTCCCCAGATCCTCGGCGTGTGCGCACTCCTCGTTCGTCAGCAGGGTTTCATAGAGCTTCTCGCCATGGCGGATGCCGATGATCTTGACCTCATTGTCCGCATGGAACAGCTCCAGCAATGCCCGCGCCTGATCGCCGATCGTGCAGGCCGGCGCTTTCTGCACCAGAATATCCCCGTTCGTGCCATGTACGAACGCGAACAGCACCAGATCGACCGCCTCTTCGAGCGACATGATAAAGCGCGTCATGGCCGGCTCCGTGACCGTGATCGGTCCGCCGGACTTGATCTGCTCGACCCACAGCGGGATCACGCTGCCGCGTGAGCACATGACGTTGCCGTAGCGCGTGCAGCAGACCTTGGTCCTGCGGCTCGTGCGGCTTTTGGCCACAACGACCTTTTCCATCATGGCCTTGCTGGCGCCCATGGCATTGACCGGGTAGGCCGCCTTATCCGTCGACAGACAGATCACCTGCTCCGCTCCGGCATCGATGGCCGCCGTCAGGACATTGTCCGTGCCGATCACGTTCGTGCGCACGGCCTCCATCGGGAAAAACTCGCACGACGGCACCTGCTTGAGCGCAGCCGCGTGAAAGACATAGTCCACGTCATGCATCGCATCCCGTATCGATGCCGGTTCGCGCACATCGCCGATGTAAAAGCGGAGCTTGTCCGCATACTCCGGGTATTGGAGCTGATAGGCATGGCGCATGTCGTCCTGCTTTTTCTCATCCCGCGAGAAAATGCGGATCTCACCGATGTCCGTCGTCAGAAAGCGGTCAAGCACGGCATTGCCGAACGAGCCGGTCCCGCCGGTGATCAATAGCGTTTTTTCTTTCAATTGCGTCATAACATTGCCTCGTTTTTCTTCGTCCTGCGCGTCGGAAGAACGTTTTTGAGCAGAATCGCATCCAGCATCATTTTTGCGTTCGGGCGCAGATCCCGCACCAGGGACGGAAACACAAAAATCGTCGTTATTTGCGTGATCAGGGAAGCCGCCGCCGCACCGGATGCGCCCCACGCGGGGATCATCAAAGCATTGAGCAGCACGTTGGTTGCCGCTGCGCCAATATAGATCGGCGTCAGATACTTCTGCTTGTTTTCACATACCATCCACGCATTTCTGGCCACGCCAAGATGGGAAAAAGCGGTATACCACGTAATGATCCGAAGCGGCCCCACGGCCGGGAGATACGCTTCCCCGTAAAGGATGCGCATGATCAGGCCGGCGGCAGCCGTTATCACGGCCGACACGAGCACGGACAGATAAAATACGATCGCATATAGCTGCCGGTTCCGTTTTTCATATACCGCAGCGCTTTCCAGATGCGCCTGCATGATCGAGGGATACATCGAATCAATGATCGCGGAAAGCACAAAAACCCACATGGAGCAAATACTTGTGGCGACCGCATAATAGCCGACCGCCGCTTCGCTGAGCATATGCTTGAGCATAAAGCGATCCGTGCAGTTGTAGATCGCGACCATCATGCCGCAGAGGATAAAGCTCTTGCTGCCTGCAAGCAGCTGTTTGCCTTTTTCCCAGGAAAACGTCAGCCTTGGGCCGCCGTTTTTTCGATACGCGATCAGCAGCACGACTGCCGCGACGATGTAATCAAGGGATGTTGCCAGCGCAAACCAGCGGACGTCCATCCTGCAGATCAGAAGTATGACCTTATAAGCCGATACGACCGTATATGAAATGGAGGTGGCAATGGCAGAGAATTTGGATTGCAGCCGGGCCTGAAACCAGTAATTGATCGTGTCAAACACCTGAAACAGCAGTGACAGACTGCACAGCGCCACCACCACGATGGTCAGCGTTTCTCCCGCATCCACGATGCAGACAAGCCTGACGATCATCACCGCCGAAAGGAAACTGGACGCCGCACGCAGCACCAGTGTTGTGCCGACCGTCACGCCTTCCTCCTGCGGATGGTCAACAAAATCCTTGACGATCACGGAGTTGATGCCAAGGGTGCAAAGTGCTGTAAAGAACGTGATATACAGCGCTGCATAGTTAATGAGGCCGTAGTTGCTGGGCCCCAGATACCGTGCTGACAACAGGCCGATGAAAAATGTCAGCAGCATGTGAAAGACTTTTCCGGCAATGATCCACCCGGCATTCCGGGCAACTTTTCTTCCGGTCGTCATCTGATCATGCATGCGGCAGTTCCCGAATGACCCCTGCCGGGACACCGCCGACCAGAACATCTTCCGGAACGTCACCGACGACGCACGCGCAGGCGGCAACAACGCTGCCGTCCCCGACGGAAATCTCCCCGCAGCATGTGCTGCGGGCGCCGAGCCACACACCGCTGCCGATCGTGATCTGATAACGCTCCCCCAGCCCGGCGCGCCGGTCATGACCGCCGATCCGGTGGCCGCCCGTGAGGAAGGTAACATCCGGCGCAACATCGCAGTTATCGCCGATCATGACCACGCCATTGCCATGAATCGTCAGGTTCCTGCCGACCCAGCAATTCGCGCCGACAATGAGCCGCCCGGTATTAAAAACAGGGCCGACGATCTTCGTGTTGCTGCCGATCGTATAACCGATACGCTTCAGGAGCCACCGTTTGATGCCAAAATATTTTGTACCGGCAAAAACATGGTTCACGAAATACATCGTGCATCTGCGCTTGATGGACGAAAAATTCATGTCACAAACCAATCCTCATGTAGAATCTCCGCTCTGCTGCATGGACCGCGCTCGAACAGGTCCGGAAACGCATCGCCATTCATGATCGCCTGTGATAGCTGCAGAAGCCGTTTCGCAGCCACTTCCGCATTCCACAGGTCGGCGATCGTGTGGTAAGCCGCATCTCCAAGCCGGCGCTGCCGCTCCGGCTCCTCCAGCAGACGCTTTATCGACGCATACAGCGTCGCCACGTCGCCGGACGGATAGATCAGCCCGTTTTGCCCGTGCCCGATCAAATACGGGACCGATCCGGCCGCGTCACTGGCGACCACCGCGCAGCCGCTGTTCATCGCCTCATTCACGACTGCGCCCCAGCCTTCCCGCCGGTCGCTCGTGAACAGGAAGATGCCCGCGCGCTCCATATGCGCGCGCACCTGCTCCGGCGGCATCGTCCCAAGCAGCTGCACGGAATCCTGGAGGGCGTATGCATCGATCATCTGCCGCAGCTGCGCTTCCATCGGTCCGGCTCCGATCATATTCAGGTGAAAAGAGCAGCCGTCCTGCCGGAGCCGCCATGCGGCCGAAAGCACATCATCCGGGTGCTTCAAGTCCAGAAAGCGGCCGGCCCAAAGGATCTCCGTCGGATCCTTTTGACGCACAAGCGCGTCCGGTTCGGCATAGATCCTCGTCTCCGGAAAATATCCCCACCGGTAGGCCCGGTCACGGAACAGGCCGAATTCCGCATAATCGCCCGCTGCGAACGCACTTGCGGCCAGGAGATAGACCGGCCGGCTCGCCGGATTTTTGCAATGCCAGCGAACATAGCGCGGCAAATACTTCAGCGGTTCCGCTCCCTGCTTCAAAGGCCGCTCCGAATACCGGAAGATCAGCTGTCCCCGGCGCTTTCTCTGCCGGAGATAACACTCCTGCGCGGACCCGAAAATGACCACATCCGCGTCTGTCATCCATGCGCGTGTTTTCTTTGTGTCCCCCGTCTCGTATTCTGTGTACACATAGGCCGGCTTTTCTTCCCGGCCATACCCCAGCTGGCGGCGCTCCTGACGCATCGGCGTTGTTTCGACGAATGTAAAATCATCCTGAACGGCATCATACAGTGCGTCGGAAAGCGCGCGTTGATGATGGTTGAAGTAATTCGAGATAAAAGCTACCTTCATATGGCTCCTTGCTCCTTGTATAGCGCCTCCGCCCCTGCCGCACCGCCAAGGATCATCAAAAACGCCAAAAAGAAATAGGGGTTTGCATCGATCACGGGTTCCAGCGTGCATATCAGCATCACGCCGGCAACAACATAAGCGACCGCATCCGCCAGAATGGCATTTTCGCGCGCGCGCAGGCAGGCAACAGCCCTTTTTACACAAGCCAGACTGGTAACTGTAAAAATGACAAACATCCAAAACGGGAAAGCCCCCGCCTTGTTGTAAATATCCAGCCACAGATTGTGCATCCATTTTCCTCCCACTGCGGAGGTCATTTTCTGGCCGCCGAACGGATGCAGGAACCAGTCTCCCGAAGTGAAAAAGGAGACCCATGCGCGGAGCCGCGAAGTCCGTTCATCGGAAATGAACCGGCGGACGATTTTCAAAGACAGCAGGTTTGTCCGGATGTTGTGTACATTCAGGTATACCGCCAGAGAAAAGAGGACGGCCGCCAGAAAAAGCACGCAGATCAAGGCTGCCTTTTTCGCGCTTGTGACCTTTGCATCCTTCACCCACTGCACAAAGCGAACCACAAGAAGAATGGCAATCATCAGGATCATGGAGCGATGCGCAAAAAAGGCCGCTTCCGCAGTGCCGACCGCCAGCACCGCGAAACACAACAGCTTTTTTTGTATGGAACAGGCGGAAAACAGAGAGCTGATCGCCCAGGAAAGCGCAAACGTCAACAACAGGCAGGTGGAAATGACGGAGACGATATCCTGCCTCCAAAAGTCGACCGACAGTCTCTGATAGGCATACTGCGCATAGTAGCCCGACCGCAGATATGCGATCAGATTCAGCACACCGTGCGCAAAAAAACCGCATGCGATCATGGTCAAAAGCCGCCTGAGCGCCCGTTCTCCTCCGCTGTGCAGAACATAATACTTCCCGAACAGATACGCCGCCCACGGCCCCCATAAATAGACGATCAGGCTCTTTACCTCAAAGTCGTAATAATAGGTATACGCAATGAAATAGGAAACGGAAAAGAGCACGAGCGGGATCTCCCGCATGCCGAAGGACACGGACCGGCTCTCAAGCAGGAGGTACACAAACGTCAGCAGAAGGAAAAAATATCCCGGTAAATTAAAAGCGCCCAGCGCAAACAGGAAAAGCAGCCCTCCGACAAACACAGAAAGCACATTTGCCGTTTCATATGTTTTTCTCAGTCTCATGTTGCTTCTCCAACAGTTGTTCATACAGCGCAATATACGCCTGACTCATCCGGGTATCCGACAGCTGGTCTCGTTTCCCGCTCAGGACTTGCTTCCAATACGCCTTTGGGCGGGCACTATACTCCAGCACTTTCTGCTTCATGGCCGGAATGTCTCCAAGCGCTACCACATCTCCGATCCCGTTATGGACCGCTTCCGCTTCTCCGCCCACGTCAAACCCGACGACCGGGGTACCGCAGGCGGCGGCCTCCAGGCAAACCGTAGGATAAGTCTCGTACCGGCTGCAGCAAACCACCACATCGGCAGCGCCATAGTACGCCGCCAGTTCCGTCTGATCCTTCACGTTCCCCAGAAACACGACATCTCCGCAATATCCGGCCGGCGCATCCGCCCCGGCGACCGCAAACTGGAACGGAAGCGCATGCATTGCATCCACAAGCGCAAAAAACAGATCACTTCCCTTCGCCGGATCAAACGAAGGCGTAACCAGCAAGACCAGCTTTCGCTGCCCGGTTTTCAGGTTCTCCCGGACGCGGCCGCGATCGTACCGATCCGAGAAAACGCGCAGGTCAATGCCATTGTTGATCTTGCAGATCCGATGCTCTCGCAGAATCGGCGAGACGGAAGCGCGCTGGCAGATCCATTCCGAAACGCCAACGACCGTCAGCTCCGAAAAACCATGAAACGCGTCATACATTCTCCGAAATTCACTTGCCGTGCGGTCAAGCAAAAGGCTGCCGGTAGCCTCTCTCAGACGCGGACAATGGCCGCAGCCGGCTTTCCACCGTTCACAGGACCCGGCATGCGCGCAGTTGCCGGTATACATAAACTCCGCATGCAGGGTCAGGACCGTGGGAATGTGATGTTCCTTCAAAAACAGAATCACGCGGGGAATGTTGGCAAAAAAGCCGTTCATGCACTGCAGATGCACGACATCCGGCCTCTGCATCCGCAGAAATTGTAGCAGCTGCGATGTTGAAAGGAAACAGCCGCCGTAAGGGTCCCCGCACACTCTGGATCTGACATTGTTATATTTTGCAAGCAGCTCACAACCGACCTTCTTCGTCAGCGGCGCGTCCGATTTCCGGCCGCGGCCGTAGATCACGAAGGATCGTTCACCCGAATCACAGACAGTGTGATGAATGGAGGCCGTTATTTTCCCGGTGCTTCCATATGGGTACACGCAATTGATATGTAAAACATACAAAATAACGTTCTCCGTTCTCTTGTCCCCGGTGCATCAAAAAAGGTCGTATCCATGCACTGCCTGCGCAAATACACAGACAGTGCATGGATATATACAGGGATTATTTGTCTCTCGAAATATGCGCGATATTCTGATTCACGGCGTACAGCTCCGCATACGAGCTGGCCGCGACGGACAGCGTCACCTGCCTGCTGCCCCTGAAGGCGTTGTCGCCGATCATGGACACGCCCTGCGGCACATGCAGATCCGTCAGGCCGTACATATTGCCAAATGCCAGCATGCCGATCGAACGGACCGTCTCCGGCAGGACAACGCTCGTGACCTGGAAATCGTAGTAGAAGCCGGTCACTTCGATCTTCTCCAGCTTGCTGCCCTCGGCGAAGGTGATGCTGGTGCACGCATACAGGTGTGAGAACGCATATCTGCCGATGGACGTGATGCCGGCGCCGATCTCGATGCTCTTGATCTGGTCCCGGTAGCCGACCCACGGCGTCACCAGCTGGCTCTCGTAGTCCGAAACCGCGCCCGTGCCGCCGATCTCCAGCTTGCCGCTGTCATACAGCGTCCACGTCGCGTTCTCTCCGCAGCTGCCCGACGCAACGACTGCCGCGTCACCGGGGCCCACCAGGACGCCGTCCTCGCCGAACAGGCAAGTACCGGCCGGGATCGCAGTGCCCCAGTCTACCACAAAATTGCAGCTCTCGCAATAGGTGCGGCCGGTATAGCCATCCTCCGTGCAGGTGGCAGCCTGATCAGGCAGCGCTGCGGCAGTGTGGATATGGCCGCCGTCCCACGCGTCGTAACAGGCCTTGCCCTCGACGGTGGAGATCATATCCTTCGCCATCTTGTACGACTCCGTATCCACCTGCAGCCCTTCGCCGGAGAAGGTGTCGGTCGTACCGTCGACAAAGGTCACAAGGCCGCGGTCGATCTCCATGCTGATATCGACCGGCCAGAACTCCTTCATATCGCGGAACTGCTTATAGGTAAAGGCCGGCTTTCCGTTCTTCGTGCCGCTTTCGCAAGTGTAGCCCGTCTTGAGTTCCCAAGTGCGAATGGACATGGAAACCAGAATACCTTCCCCCGCCGTATCGTTCTTACCCGTTCGGGTGATCACGATCGTTGCAATGTTCTCGTCATCCTGAACGGCTAAGTCGCCGTGAAGCCAGGCGCAACACGCATGTGGTCGAGCTCCCAGCGGCTCATGTTGTTGAGGTCAATGTCGACCACAACGGACTGGACCTGCTGCATGTCTGTCGCAACAACGTCCGCATTCCAGACAGAACCGAGCTTGATCTTATCGAGAGAAGGATCGTGCGCAGCGACCTTCACGGTGGGCAGGCCGGAATTGGCCTGGACATTGATCGTGCGGATCACGGAAGCATAGTTCCCCTGCCGATCGCAGATCGAAAACTTGACATGATGCACACCGTCTGCAAGCACGGCATCCGAAACGGACATGACGCCGTCTTTGAATCCGCACGCAGTTTCCACGCCGTCGATGTATGCCTTGTCCGTGGCGGCATCCAGACCGGTATCATTGGACTTGTCCGGGGGATCGGCCGCCTTGGTGCTGAAGCTGAGCGTATTGTCCGCCACAGTCTGCCCATTCAGGACCGCTGCGTCCGACATGGACGTGCTCGCATAGGTAACGTCACCGAACACCGGTGCATCATGGTCCTCCACCGCATCGGAATAGTCGACGGTAATATCGTCGACATACATGACGTAGCGTCCGTTATAGGACTTGTGCAGGTTGTAGTAATAGTCATAAGCGGCGCCGTCGCGGTCAGAAATATAAAACTGAACGATATAGCCCTGATGGAGATAGAGGCCCTTATAGGCGCTCAGATCGATGGACAGATAGTGCCAGCCCGGCTCCTGATATGGATTCACAAAGCCGGTATTGGATGCAGCGCCGGCCGTCACGTCTTTCCCGTCGCACACCAGCCACTGAGAGCCCGCAGCTGCCTGCCAAATCGTGCTGTTGCCGTCGGCGTCCACATAGTTGCCGATATTCTTTGCGTAGTCAATGACCGCCGTTTTGCCGTCCTTGAGAATGGCGAAGAAGTTATCATAGCTGCTGGTGCCAAAAGACACGCCGTCAATATAGGTGATGCCCATCGGCTGACCGGTGGTCATATTGTAGAAAGATGCATTCACACCCGCCACAACATTGTAATACTCACTGATGTACTGCGGATCACTCGGATCGCTGTATTTCTGGTTGGCATACGCGATCTGATTGATCAGCTTGTCCATGCCCATCACGCCGTTTTCATGCTGCTTCAGATAGGAAGTCTGAACCACAACATCATCCCGGCTGATGTCCGCAGTGGCCACATAGTATACCATCTGTTTGCCGTCTTTGGCGTAGGCATAATTGGTGTACTGCTCTACGCCCGGGACAAGCGTGGATTCCGTATGCTGAAACACGTCATGTGTTTCAGAAACGAAACTTCCGTTTCCGCCGCTTGTATCTGCCGCAACAACAGCGCCCGGAATGAGGCTGATCGTCAGCACGACACAAAGGAGGAACGAAAAAATCTGTTTGAACAACTATTTTCTCATCACTTTTCTACTTTCCATTTTTCTCCATCCTGATTACAGGAAAGCATTTCACAGATATTTCTCAGCGCAGCCGCTGCCCATGTGCACTTTCTATTCTTCAGGGCGCGGATCCGCCGCTTCATCGGCAAGCCGATAAGCGTGTTTCGGATCGCACACCACATAGTCATGGTGCCCTTTTTGCTGTTCAGGCGGAAGATCCGCCCGCCAGTCGCCGTACTTCTGCGTCAGGTACTGGTCATACCGGACAGGTATGCGGACAGGCAATCCCTCAAATACCGCCCACACGCCATCGCCGTATTGCTCCCTGGGCGCATAGTCCAGTTTCCCCTGCCAATTGCCATGATTACAAAGAATATCACTGGTTTTGGCTGGATACCGGGAGATCCGCTCCGTATATTTACGGGCAATCTGCGCAGTTCGTTTGGGCGTACCAAGGAGCCGGTCGACCAGATACAGCAGCTGCTCACCGCCGGATCTGTCCAGGCTGAACGCCGCGGCCAGCGCATGCTTATACAGACGCTTGAAAAACTCCAGCCGTCTGCGCGCAAGCCGTCCATCCGGATAACCATCCAGCGGGAACACATCTATGAAAATGCCGTGGTGGATCGGCAAATGCCTTGCGCTCTTCTCAATATAGGTCGTATTGGAATCCCTGAGCTTGCTGTAGATCGCCGGAAAAGCCGGATCCGTGCGATAATTCTGGACAAACAGATGCTCCGGCAGAAGCGCTGCCGCATGTGCGCAGAATATCTCGTAGTCCTCCCGGTACAATGCCACGTCGATATCATCGTCCCAGGGAATGAACCCCCGGTACTTTGCGGCACCCAGCGCACTGCCGCAAACCAGAAAGTACTTCAGGCCCAATTTCGCACACACCTGGTCAAACGCTTTCAGCAGCGCAAATTCGGCCTGCTGCAGTTCATTCATCATCGACAATGACACTTCCATCCGCGCCGATCCGATACCGGCTCTCCTCCGTTGACTGTGCGCCGCTGCTGTCTGTGGACGTAATGGTCTCCGTGCAGGTTTTAGATCCATCCGGCGCAGCTTCCGTCACCTTTTCCCGCGTCACGGTGGTGCCGTCGGCCAGATGATTCACTTTCGTTTCCGTGATGACTTCCGTACTATCCTGCAGCCTGCGCGTGGAATGTGTGATACATTCGCCGGAACCATCCTTGTTCTGCGTGTCGCTGATCGTCCTCGTTTCCTCGTCTCCGTTCGGGTAGGAGATCGTCATCGTCGTGTCCTCAATGCGCGTACCGTCATCGCACGTCGTTGTGTTCACTGTTGACTGCACATAGGAACCGTCCTCGGCAAGCTGTTCCGTCGTCTGGGTATCCGTTTTCATCTTATCCAGTGCCTTCTGCACTTTCCGTGAAGCATGCAGATCCGTGCCGCCGGAGGAAGCGCACCCGGCCAGTACCATCAGCGCAGCCAGAAACGCCGCCAGCATCAGCGCAGTTGCGCTTTTTCTTATGTGGAGTCGCACCCCGTGAACACTCCTTTCGACTCTCCGTCATGATCTTTTTCGCCGTCCGGCTTCCCGGGCGAGATCGGATCCGCCTGCCCGGGATCGCAGCCTGCATCCGCAGTCACACACTGCACGAGCGCATGCAGGCGCAGACTGTTTTTTTGCAAGTCATGGTACTTACACGCCGCACGCAGCGCATTTTCCACAATTTCCTCCCGCGTTTGGGGGCAAAAGAGCGCCGTTTCCAGCATGGAGCCCAGCTCCTGCTGCGAAACCGCAACAAACGCACAGTTGTTGCGAATCAGGTGCTGCATGGACGCAATGTCCTCCGGGCCATAGGCCAGCAGCGGAATCCCGCTCGCAAGACTGTCTGCAATCTTGGTGGAAATAGAGCGCCTGACCAGCTCTCGGCTTTCCGCGTCAAACGCCTCTGCATGCAAAAGAAAATCCGTGCCCTGCAGCGCGTTTTGATGCTCCTCGCCGGACACGAAACCGTGCATGCGGATGGAGCGGATGCCCTCCAGTGCTGGGAGAATGGTCTGCTCGGCTTCTGCAGTATAGACATCCAGAAAACAGTTCGTCCCGTGTCTGGCGTTGCACGCGTCCAGCGCCTGCCCGAATTGAGACAGAGCGCACTCCCGATTCGGGCGCAGCGCGCCGAAATAGGAAATGCGGATCTCACCGTCATGGTCTTGATGCCGCACCCGCTCCCTCTGTGCGGTGCCAGTCATGATCACGGTTGCATCCGTACCGAATCTTTCGGTATAAACATCCCGGATCTCCTCGCAGATCGCCACCAAGTGGCGGGTTTGCGCCATCAACCGGTCCATTTTCCTCCGAAGCAGCCACAGCTGCAGGCGTCCCGCCAGCGTATCCGGCCGCTTCACGAAATAGTAATCGTCGCAAATATAGGTCACGATGTGGAGCCCGTACTCCCGGCTGATTTTCAGCGCAATATCATAGATCAGCTTTGCATAGCCGGGCGCCAGAAAGATACAGGTCGGTTTCTCCTGGTCGAGCCACCGGCGGAGCTGCGGCGTATACCAGCGTGAAAACTTCCACATCGCATCCCGCAGCAGCCGAACGGAAGGCGCCGAATTTGACCGGCGCTGATAAATCGGCGCATCCGCTGCCCGCGCAAACGCCGCCGGTTTTCCGGCCTGCAGGCACGCGTCGGCCACGGGGCCGCCGGGCGCATGAAGCCGAAAATAGCTGCCGAGGATCTCCTTATCCGTGACCCTGTAATAGGAGCGGCAGATGTCCACATCCGGATAGGACGGATAAATATACAGCTGGCAGAGTTCCTCGCTGGCAAACTGGGAAAACAACGCACAAAATGTTTTCCCCATGTTGTTATATGTAGAAAAGCAGGTGTGGCTGATGATCAGGACCTTCACAGTGCGCCCCTCCGGTCATTCCCCTTCGCAGAATACTTTTTCACGCCGCCAACAGCGTACCCGCACATGGCCCGCAGGCTGGTGCCCAGATCAAGACCCAGGTATGTGCGATAGATCTCCCAGCGGTGAACAGCGCTTTTCCACTTGTTGTTCGAGCGCGAATTCTTTGAAACCCGGTAATCTGCCAGGACCTCCGGCGTTCCGGAAGCAGAAAAACCATCCCGCAAAAGTCGAAGCCAGTAGGCATAATCCTCATGATAAAAGCCGGTTTCGAACGGATGCGTTTCCGCAAGCTCCCGGCGCAGCAGAACGGTCGAGCAGCTCAGCTCACTTCGTATCAGCATCCCGTCAAAATCCGTTGACGGCCCGACAATGAAGTCCGGGTACGCCTTCCGCCCCGCTTCATCGATCATGCCATAGGAACAGTAAAGGATATCCGCCCCGGTTTCCTTTGCCAGCAGCAGCTGCCGGGCCAATTTCTCCGGCCGCCAGAGATCATCCGCATCCAGCAGAGCCACATAATCCCCCCGGCAATACGAAAACGCGAGATTCCGGCTCTCTGCCGCGCCATGATTTTCCGCGCTGAAAACCGGCCGGAGCCTGCCATCCTCTGCGGCAAGCGCGCGGATCCGATCCGCCGTGCCGTCTGTCGAGCAATCGTCCACAAGGATCAGCTCCCAGTCCGGAAACGTCTGCGTCTGCACGGAACGAACGGCCGCCTCTATGAACTTGTCCGCGTTATACGCCGGCATCACGACCGAAACCAGCGGCGCTGTCTGATCCTGCACTATCTTGCTCCCTCGTGGCAAAACACGACACCGATCGTCCGGAAGAGGCACTTGGCATCAAATGCCGCGGACTGATGCTCTATATACTCCATATCATAAAGGATCTTTTCTTCCGGCCGCAGCAGATACCCGCCGTTGACCTGTGCCCAGCCGGTCACGCCGGGCACCACCTGCAGGCGCTGCCGAAAGCCATGCACATATTCCTCAAACTTGGCATAAAAATATGCGCGCTCCGGCCGCGGCCCCACAAAGCTCATCTCTCCGCGAACGATGTTGATGAGCTGCGGAAGCTCATCCATTCGGCTTTTGCGCAGCGCTTTTCCAAGCTTTGTACAGCGGGAATCATGCTCACGCGCCCACTGCGGACCGTCCCGCTCGGCATCCAGACACATGGTTCGGAACTTATAAATAGTAAAAGGAACGCCGTCTTTTCCAAGGCGTTCCTGCCGAAAAAGTGCCGGCCCGGGGGAAACCAGACGGATCAGCACCGCCAGGATCGCCATCGGGACCGCCAGGATTATCAGCAGCGCAATCGCACCGATCAGATCAAAAGCACGCTTTGCAAACCGATAGACCGGCTTGCGTTTTGGTGTCACGCGCTCTACGTAATACACGCACTGCGGCTGCTGTATTTGTGTTGTAGCAGTTAACATCTGTTGCCATTCCCATCGCTTTCCTCGATCATGCACCGGCAAACGGTGCATGCCGCGCGCCTGCGCCATATCTGCGCTTTGCAATAACAAGCCATTCGACAAAATCTCTTAAAATATAGCATATATCGACGCGCGTGGCAACAGATAATGTAAAGAATTTAATTAAATGGTGATGGGGTCAGAAATTTGCATTCCGCAAATTTCTGACCCCATCCACAATATTCATATGTTTGTTACTCCGCCAGAGACTGCGCCACCCGCTTTCCGGTCGGCGTAGCGGCAAGGCCGCCAAGTCCGGTCTCGCGCAGGTCGGCCGGGAGCGCGCTGCCGATCTCCCCCATGGCGTCGATGACCTCATCGACCGGGATGCGGCTCCGGATTCCGGCAGCAGCCATGTTCGCCGCGCTCACGGCGTTGACCGCACCGATGACATTGCGCTTGACGCACGGCACCTCAACAAGGCCCGCGACCGGGTCGCAGACAAGACCGAGCAGATTGCCGAGCGCGATGGCGTACGCATCCGCGCACTGCTGCGCCGTGCCGCCGAGGATATGCGTCAGCGCAGCCGCCGCCATGGCGCTGGCCGTGCCGATCTCGGCCTGACAGCCGCCCTCCGCCCCGGCCACGCTCGCGCGCAGCGCCGTGACCTGACCGAACCCGGCCGCGATATACAGCGCCTCCAGGATCGTCTCCTCCGGCACGTCCCGCTCCTCCGCCAACGGGATGAGCACCGCCGGCAGCACGCCGCAGCTGCCCGCCGTGGGCGCGGCGACGATGCGCTTCATGCACGCGTTGCACTCGGCGACCTTGAGCGCCTCTTCCGTCACGCGCTGAAAATATGTTCCGCCGAGGAGACGGCCGCTCTCCGCCGCCGCGCGGAGCCGGGCTGCGTCGCCGCCGATGAGCCCGCTGTTGGAGCGGTCGGCCGCGCAGTACTGCCGGCTCGACTGCTGCATCGCCGTCCAGAGCGCCGCGATCTGGCGGTGGGACGCCGCGGCGTCGTAGCCGTTTTCCTGACAGTCCGCGTCGCGGATGACGGCATGGAGCGGCTGCCCGCTCGCCTGCGCCATGGAAAGCATGGCTGCAATACTCGAAAAGCTCATACCGGTTCCTCCTGGTTAAAGATCGTGATCTTCTGGATGCCCTCGATGTGCGACAGCCACTGCTCAATGTCCTTCGGGATCGGCTGGTCGCACTCAAGGATCATGACCGCATAGCCGCCCTGCTCGCTGCGGTAGAGCTGCATGGTGGCTATGTTGACATGCCGCTGCATGAGCGCCGCCGTCACGGCCGCGACATGGCCCGGCGTGTCCTGGTTGTGGACGATGAGCGTGTTGTGCTCGCCGGAAAAGTTCGTCTCGATGCCGTCGATGGAGCGGATGCGGATGCGCCCGCCGCCGATGCTCTCGGCCACGATATCCAGCGTGCGGCCTTTGGCATCCTCGAGCTGCAGACGCGCGGTGTTCGGGTGCGCGTTGCGCAGCTGCACTTTTTGGAACGAGAACGTCAGCCCCTGCTCCGCCGCGACGGAAAAGCTGTCCGGGATGCGCAGGTCGTCCGGCTGCATGCCGAGCAGGCCCGCGATCAGCGCGCAGTCCGTGCCGTGGCCGTGACCGGTCAGGGCGAAGCTGCCGTGCAGCGAAATGTCCGCGTGCACCGGCTGGTCGCCGAGCAGCTTGCGGGCCGTCAGGCCGATGCGCACGGCCCCGGCCGTGTGGCTGCTGGACGGGCCGACCATGACCGGCCCGAGAATATCAAACAAACGCATGGTGCGCCTCCTTGGATGTGAAGATACTTTTGCACATTGCAGTGCGACAGAAAAGAAATATGAGATATTATACGCGTCCCGCACGCAAAATGCAACGCCGATTCTCCGCCGCCGCGGAAAAAGGCGCAAAAAAACCGGCCGCCAGCCGGCAGCCGGTTTTGGAGCGGTGGATCAGTGCTCCTGGATCATCATGCGGATGATCGTGCGGTCGGTCTCGCGCATACCCTCGCTCGCAAGCGTGCCGATGTTGCGGATCGTGTTCTCCACGCCCTTGACGACGATGCCGTCGCCGCCGTAGAACTGGCTCTCGTGCATCTGCATCTGCATGCCCAGCAGACCCGCCTCGACTGCCGAGGCGATCTTGGCCGCGCAGCTCGCCTTCGCGCCGTCGCAGATCATGCCGGAGTCGATAGCGATGGCGTTGACGACGGTGTGCGCGATCTCGCGGAACTGCCCGCCGTACAGATACGTCACGCCCGCGGCAGCGCCGCAGCCGGCCGCCGTGGCGCCGCAGTAGGCAGACAGGCTGCCGATGCCGGTTTTCAGGTGGATGGTGACAAGGTTTGACACTACGAGTGCGCGGTAGAGCATCTGCTGCGTGACGCCCAGCTCCTTGGCATAGACAATGACCGGCAGCGACGCTGTCAGCCCCTGGTTGCCGCTGCCGGAGTTGATGACCACCGGCAGGTCACAGCCGTTCATGCGCGCGTCCGACCCAGCCGCGGCATAGGCCTTGGCGCGGTTGTGGATGCTCATACCGTAAGACTGCAGCAGAATACGGCCGATGTTCGCGCCGTAATCTCCGCGCAGCCCCTCCTCGGCGATGGCCCAGTTATAATCGATCTGCCGCTGGAGCGTCTCCTGCACGTCGGCAACGTCCACCTCGTTTGCAAAGGTAATGATCTGCTCGACCGTCAGCAGACTGCGGTCGGTGGCGTGCTGGCTGCCGGACTCCTGATAGTCCTTGTGAAACTGCACGACGCCGTTTTTCTCGATGCGGATCACATTCGTGTGGTAGCCCGCGATCTCGACGGACGCGCTGTCTGCCCCCGCCGTGACGCGCACCTGAATGTCGAACACGTAGTCCTTGTCCGCGCGCCGGACGGTAAAGGCCGCCTGCCGCAGATAGGCGCCCACTGCGTCCACCTGCTCCGGCGTGAGGCTCGCGAGCACCTGCAGCTGCGCGTCGGCATTGTCAGAAATGATGCCCGCCGCCGCGGCCGCCGCAATGCCGCGCTGGCCGTTCGTATTCGGCACAATGACGCTCTTGACGTTTTTGATGATGTTCGCGCTCGCGAGCACCTCGACCGTTTCCGGCAGCGCACCAAGCGTCTTGCGGGCCAGCGCCGCGCAGTACGCCACGGCGATCGGCTCTGTGCAGCCCATGGCGGGCTGCAGTTCCTCTTTCAGGATCGCGACGTATTCGCGATAGATCCGCTCGTCCATGTTTCTCTCCTCCGATTTTGTTTTTTCTCCGTTTTTGACCGTAAAATTCCGCTTTTTGTAATAGTATAACGAAACAGCGGCACATTTTCAACAAAAAAAGATACCGGCAAAAGCACCGGTATCTCAAGGCAGGTCAATCTTTACGTTTTTTCCGGCAAGCGTGCACGATCGCCCAGAGCGCATAGCCCAGCACGCCGCCGGTCGTGTTCGTGATGACGTCCGTGATATCTGAACTGCGGAATGCGTGCAGCAGCGGCTGCACGACCTCGATGCCGACACTGAGCGCCAGCGTCAGCAGCAGGCAGCGCCAGAAGCTGCACCGCTTGCCGCAGCAGCTGCGGCACAGCGGCAGCAGCACACCGAACGGGACAAACAGGGCGATATTCAGCACGATCTGCCGAACATAATCGCCGTGGCGGAGAATGACATCCTCAAACGGCGCCATGTGCATGGGGACATACGGATGGTCAAAGCAGAACGGGAGCGCCGCCAGCACCGGCATGAGCGTGAAGAGCGCAATGCTGGCGAGGCAGCCGTACATGAGCGTATAGACCGTGAGCGTTCTGCGCCCCAGCGGCCGCCACTTCGGCAGCAGCCAGATGCCGTAAACGGCCGCGAGCACGGCCAAATCGATGAGAATCTTTGCGTTTCGGCTCATGCACAGCCTCCTTCCTCTCTGCCGGTCAGAACGCGCGTATTATCCGCGCAGCCACTGCTCCAGCTTCGGTTTTGCGCCCTCGACCGCACTGCCGCGCAGGGACAGGCCGTGCGCGACCCGCGCGCCCTTCGCCGCCCGCCGGATGTCCTGCTCCGTGTTCGACAGGCCGCTGCCCTCGTTCGTGCAGAACGGATGGATGGTCTTGCCCTGCCAGTCATAGTGCTCGAGGAAGGTGTAGACCGCCATCGGCATGGTACCGCAGTAGTTCGGATAGCCGAGATAAATTTCATCATAGTCGTCCAGGCTCTCCGGCAGCGCCGTCAGCTCCGGACGAGCGTTCGCGCGCAGATCGCGCCGCGCCTCGGCGACGCAGGTGTCATAGTCGTCCGAATACGGCACCTTCTGCTCGATGTGGAACAGCTCCGCACCGGTGAGCTCGGCGAGCAGCCGCGCCGCCTTCTCCGTGTTGCCGACGGCGATGGCGCGGTGCGTCCCGGAAAAATAGTTCTCTCCCGCGCGGGAGTAATAGGCAATGAGTTTTTTCATAAGGATTCCTCCGTTTTCTGCCCTAAAAGGATATGTGTACCTCACAGATGCGCATACACATCCGCGTAATCGTATAAGGTCTCGCGGGCGCAGCGATCCGCCTGCCGCTCCAGTCTGGACTCGTCCGCAGTCTGATACCCACGGGATCGCGCACCCATTGAAAATAATGCGTCAGCTCGTGCGCAAGCGAGCGCAGGATCGATGCCAGCGCACTGTCCTGTCCCCACGCTGCGAGCAGCTGCAGGTAATCGCCGACGGCAAGGCGGATATACGGCTCCTGTTCCGGATCGCTGGGGCCAAGAAATGTCCCGCAGGCCAGATCGCCATCCCGGCACAAAAGCCGCTCGGCCGCCCGCACATAGACCGGCACGCGCACAGGGAACGCATACTGCGTCTGCAGCCAGCGCACAAACTGCATAAGGGCGCGACGCACCTCCGGGTCAACGCCCGGATCGAACCGCAGCCGGATGCCTCCGCGGCGTCCGGGCATCGCTGCGCCCTGCCCGGGCGGGCAGCTCCATGATCTGCGCATTGCTCCCTCCATAGCTCGTCAAAGTCTCCGGCAACGCCGGATTGAACCCACATTGCCGCCAAAAGCATACCGCAGTTTTCCGCAGCCGTCAACCGTCCGGCCAATACGGTCAAAATTGCTGCTGCATACCTCAGGAGAAACACAAAAAGCTCCCCCGCCGGGGGAGCTTTTTGCTGCCTTATCGCGCGCGCAGGCGCTCCACGAGCGCCTCGTCACTCTCGGCCATGCAGGTCTGATAGTCCGTGTAGAGCACCATGCCCGGCAGCGCGCCGGACGGCTTGCGCACAAAGCGCGCCATGGTGTAATCCACCGGCGTCTTTCCGCCGCCGCGAGCCTGCGAATAGTACACGGCAAGGCTCGCCGCCTCGGCGATCGTCTGATCGTCCGGCGTTGTGTCGTGCGCGCGGATGATGACGTGCGAGCCGTGCACCTTCTGCACATGCAGCCAGAGGTCCGTGCGGCGGGCGGTGCGGTGCGTCAGCTCGTCGTTTTGCGTGTTGGAGCGGCCGACCAGGATCTCATACCCGGTGCTCGAGACAAAGGAGAGCGGCGCGCGCTGCGCCGTTTTTTCCTTTTTGGCATTGCGCGGCTGGCGCAGATACCCGGTCGCACGCAGCTCGGCGCGGATGTCAGCGAGGTCGCGCTCGCTCTCGGCGCGCGCAAGCTCATCGAGCACGCTGTTGAGGTAGTCGAGGTTCCGGCTCGCCTCCGCGATCAGGCCGGTCAGGTGCTGCTCGGCCGTCTTGGCCTTGCGGTAGGCCTTATAGAGCGCGGCGGCGTTCTCCTGTGGAGTCTTGCGCGGGTCAAGCTCGATCGTCACCTCCGGGCAGCCCTCAGCATAGTAGTCCTGCACCGTTACGGCGCGGTCGCCCTTCCGGATGCGGTAGAGATTGGCCTTGATGAGGTCGGCCTTCTGCCGCAGGGCCTCGCGGTCGGCGCAGCGCAGCAGGTCAGACTGCTGGATGGCCAGCTTCTTGGCCGTGCGGTCGCGCAGGGTGCGCACCTGATGCGTCAGCTCCTGCGAGCGGCGGCGCATGGCCTCCGCCTTGTCGCGGCGGAGATAGAACTCATCCAGCAGCTCGGAAAACGAGCCGCAACCGCGGCTTTCCAGCGCGCCCTGATACTGCAGGATCGACACGGCGGAAAAGTCCTTCGGCCGGTCGCCATCGAGCAGCATGGTGGGCGCAAGGTTGTTCGTCTCGACCGAGAACACGAGCGCGTCCAGCTCGTGCTCCAGGCGTGCACGCTGCGCATCGTCCAGCCGCTCCAGCCGGGGGCTGGCATCGCCGAGCGCACGGAAGCACACCTCCCGGCACAGCAGGGGCGACACGCCGGAAAACAGGCCCAGCAGCCACTTATCGAGCGTCGCCGCCGTAACCGGTCCGGAGAGCAGCTGCGTGCGCTGCTCCGGCGTCGTGTCGAACAGGACCGGCTTGTCCTGCCGCAGCGGCAGTCGGTAGAACAGGCCCGGCTGCACCTGGCGCGTCTCGCTCATGGAGGAATCCACGCGGCGCATGCAGTCGATAATATGCCCGTCGGCGCTGACGAGAATGACGTTCGACTGGCGGCCGAGCATCTCGACTATGAGCCGCTTTTTGACCGGCGTGCCGAGTTCATCGCGCCCGTCAAGGTCGAGCACGAGCATGCGCTCGAAGTCCGGCTGAGCAATGCCCGTGATGCGCGCACCGACGAGGTGCTTGCGCAGGAGCATGCAGAACATCGGCGGTTCGGCCGGATTTTCAAAAGTGCCGGCCGTGAAATGCACCCGCGCGCTGCCCACGCCCCCGTGCACGAGCAGCTTTGCGTTGCCGCTCTGCGTGCGCACGGACAGCAGCAGCAGGTCGCGCTCCGGCTGCTGCACCTTGTCGATGCGCGCGCCGGTCAGGCTCTGCGTCAGCTCCTGCGTCAGGCCGTGCAGAAAAACTGCGTCCATTGGCATGTTACAGCACCTCCGTGATCTTGCTGAAGAGCTCGCGCAGCCGCTGCGTGCGGCCGAGCAGATACAGCCAGCCAAAGAGCGTCTCAAGCCCTGTGGCGGCGTGATACTGCGCGGTGTCCGCATGCTGCGGCACCGAGTTCACCTTCGCATTGCGGCCGCGCTTATAGACCGCGCGCTCCTCGTCCGTGAGCGCGGGCTGAATGGCCTCCGCCGCGCGCGCCTGCGCGGGCGCGTTGACGCGGCGCACCGTCTCGCGATGCAGGTCGGTCGCGGCCGTGAGCCCGGCGGCGCACAGGGCCGTGCGCATCATGAGCTCGTACACCCCGTCGCCGATATGCGCGAGGGCGAGCGTGCTGTAGGCGCCGACCTGCGCCGGCGTCATTTCCGGGGCAAAGTCCGGCCCATCCGGAAAGGCAATCGTGCCGACGGGGCGGCGCTCCGGCCGCCCCGTGTGAAGATCATGATTCATCGTCTTCTGGTTCCTCTTCGTTCACGTCTGCAAAGTCTGTCTGCGCCTGCAGCACCTCGCTCGGCGCGGTGCCCTGCACATACTGCATCTCCTGCCACTGCTGCTTCGTGATGAGGATCTTACGCGGCTTCGAGCCCTCGAACGGACCGACGATGCCCATCTCCTCCATCTGATCGACCATGCGCGCGGCGCGCGAATAGCCGAGCTTCAGACGGCGCTGCAGCATGGACACCGACGCCTGCTTCGTCTCGAGAATGACGTCTACGGCCTGCGGCAGCAGCTCGTCATAGTCGCTCTTGGCAGGCTTGTCCGCCTCGGGCGCGGGGCCGGACTTCTTGTCGGCTTCGGCGGCGGATTTCTCGATCTGGGCGATGATGTCGTCGCTGTACTGCGCCTCGGAGTTCTGCTTGATAAAGCGCACGACCTCCTCGCGCTCCTCGTCCGACACGTACGAGCCCTGCACGCGCAGGGGCTTGCCGGTGCCGATGGGCGCATAGAGCATATCGCCCATACCGATGAGCTTTTCCGCGCCGGAGGTGTCGAGGATAATGCGGCTTTCCAGCGAGGACGAGACCGCGAAGGCGATACGGCTCGGGATGTTCGCCTTCATGAGGCCGGTGATGACGTCCGCGGACGGACGCTGCGTCGCGATGATGAGGTGCATGCCCGCGGCGCGGCCCATCTGCGCCACGCGGCAGATGCTCTCCTCCACCTCTTTGGCGGCGCAGAGCATGAGGTCGGCCAGCTCGTCGATGACGATGACGACCTGCGGCAGGGTCTGACCGTCAGGCTCGTTTTTCTGCAGGGCGTTGTAGCTGGCGAGGTCGCGCACCTGCGCCTCGGAGAAGAGGCGGTAGCGCTTGAGCATCTCCACGACCGCCCACTGCAGCGCACCGGCGGCCTTCTTCGGGTCGGTCACGACGGGGATGAACAGGTGCGGAATGCCGTTATAGATGCCAAGCTCGACCATTTTCGGGTCGATCATGATCAGGCGCACCTCATCCGGCGTCGCCTTGTAGAGCAGGCTCAGGATGAGCGAGTTCATGCACACGGACTTGCCGGAACCGGTCGTGCCGGCGATGAGCATATGCGGCAGCTTGGCGATGTTGCCGATGATGCAGTTGCCGCCGATGTCCTTGCCGACGGCAAACGAGAGCTTGGACTTGGCATTGCGGAATGCGGGCGAGTCGATAATATCGCGCAGGCACACGGCGCTGACGATCTTGTTCGGCACCTCGATGCCGACGGTGGAGATTTTGTCCGGGATCGGCGCGATGCGCACGTTTTCCACGCCGAGCGCGAGCGCAAGGTCACCGGAAAGGTTCGTGATCTTGTTGAGCTTCACGCCCGCCTCGAGCTCGAGGTCGTAGCGCGTGACCGTAGGACCGCGCGTCACGTCGCGGATGGTAGCATTGACGCCGAAGCTGCTCAGGGCGGTGTTGAGCCGGTCGCGGTTGAAGCGGATCTCCTCCGTCGCGTCCGTCTGGTCCTTCTTCCCGGCACGCAGGAACGACACCGGCGGGAGCTGATAGGCCGAGTGGTCGGCATTCTCGCTCTCGATGGCGGAGGTGATGGCGGCCGTCTCCGCCGCGACGGCGGCGCTGGCTGCCTTTTTGGATGGCTTCGGCGGGTCCTGAATCTCCTGCGTGGCCGGCACGGTGACGCCGCAGATATCGGCCGCCTCCTCCACAGACAGTGGCTGGACGTTCTGCGTGGCCTCGGCCGGCGCGGCCTTTTTCGCGCCGCGGGCTGGCTTTTTCACCGGAATGGGGTCGATCAGATCGTCGTCCGGCTCCGCTTTTGTTTCATCGAACGGAATATCAATGCGTTTTTTCTTCTCAGGCGGCTTGTCCGGCGCGGTGCGGCGCGGACTGCGCTGCGGATCAGGCAGCGGCTGCGGGACCGGTTCGTCCTCGTCATCATCCAAAAGCGGCACATCCTCGTCCGGGATGTACTGTGCCTCGCGCCGTGCGCGCGACCATGCTGCGATCTTGCCGACCGACAGGTCCATGCTGCCCAGCACACAGAGCACGAACGCGGCCATCGTCAGCGGCAGCGCCGCATACACGCTGATGCCGGCCTTGAGCAGATAGCCCACGCCGCCGGAGATCACGCCGCCGGACGTGAGCGCTTTTCCGCCGTCATAGAGCTGGCCGACGATCGCACCGAACGTCTGCGCAGTGAACGCCACGCGGCAGACCATCAGGTGCACGATCGTGCCGAACAGCGGCGCGATCAGCAGCGCCGCCGTCACCCGCAGGCCAAAGTGCTCGCGCGGATTGCGCACAAAGATCCACGCCAGCAGCAGCATCGCAAACGGAAACGCCCAAAAGCCCCAGCCCATGATGCCGCACAAAAAACCCGCAAAGCCGTCGATGATGACGCCCTCGGCATGAAACAGGCCCAGAAATGCCAGCAGCGACAAAATGATGCACACAAGCGCATATGGCCACGTCGGTGCCGTCGGCGCAGGTGCCGGAGCCGCCTTGGCAGCCGGCTGCTTTTTCGGCGCGGAGGCCGGCTTTTTTGCTGCCGGAGCGGATTTTTTCGCCGTACCGGTTTTCTTTTTGGATGATGAAGTTGCCATTATATAACGTCCTCTCAGAAAATCAGAGACAGAATCATCGTCAGTGCGCCCGCGCCCCAGCAATAGTAGGAAAACGCGCCGAAGCGCCCCTTCGACGTCAGGCGCTTGACGAGGCCAATGGCCGCAACGCCCGAAACCATCGCCACGAACATGCCGATCAGGTACGCCGGCAGGAGCGATACGTCAATGCCCGTCTTGGCCGCTTTGGCCAGCGACAGAATGTTCGCGCCCAGCACCGCGGGCAGCGACATCAGAAACGAGAAGCGCACCGCAAAGCTGCGGTCCAGTCCCGTGGCCATGCCGGCTGCGATCGTGGTGCCCGACCGGGACAGGCCCGGGATCGTCGCCACGGCCTGGCACACGCCGATGATGAGCGCGTCGCGCACGCGCATGTTTTTCTCCGTGCGCGTGCCCTTGGGCATTTTATCGGCCACGAACAGCAGAAAACCCGTAAGGATGAGCATGAGGCCGATGAAGAAGGTGTGGTAGTAGAGCTGCTCGACCTGATCGTTGATTGGCAGGACCAGAAACAGCGGCAGCGTCGCCAGAATGATCATGAGCACCAGGCGCGCGGCGGGAAGCTGCTGCTGTCGCTGCTCAGCCGGCAGACGCGTGTTGCGGAAAAACGCGAATGTCTCGCGCACCATGGCCACGATGTCCCGCCAGTAGACGATGCAGATGGAAATGAGCGTGCCCAGATGCAGCAGAACATCGAAAAACAGATGGCCGTTTTCCGTCGTCGACATGTGAAACAGGTTTTGCAGGATGGACAGATGGCCGGAACTGGAGATCGGCAGAAACTCTGCGATGCCCTGCACCAGACCGAGTAGGATCGCATTCCAGATGCTCACGGATGTTCCTCCCAATGTGCAGATATGAGCGTTTGATTATAACACAACTTCTTGCTCACCACAAGGGAAAACGGGCACAGCGCCCGCTCTCCCCCGTCCGATTCGATTATGCCTGCGTGTCGCAGTAGGCCGCCAGCACGCCGCGGTAGGTCATCCAGCAGTCGAACTTTGCCACGAGCTCGAACGGCGAATGCATGCTCAGCACCGGCACACCGGCGTCAATGGTGTCGATGTTGCGGTCGGCCATGAACTTGGCGATCGTGCCGCCGCCGCCCTGATCGACCTTGCCCATCTCGGACAGCTGCCAGACGACGCCGTTGTCGGCAAACAGGCGGCGCAGATAGGCCACGAGCTCGGCCGAGGCGTCGCTCGTGCCGGACTTGCCGCGCGCGCCCGTGAACTTGCAGATGCCCATGCCGTAGTTGAGCTTGGCCTCCGTGCGCTTGGCGCTCACCTCGGGGAAGCTGGGATCAAAGGCCGCGCAGACGTCCGCCGAGAGGCAAAAGCTCTTGGCAAAGCAGTGGCGCAGCGCGACGTCCTGCTGCTCGCAGAGGTCGGCCATGAAGGCCTCAAACGCCTGCGACTGCATGCCGGACACGCCGTCGGAACCAATCTCTTCTTTATCGGCGAGGATGCACACGGCCGTGCGCTCCGGCGCGCCGTCAAGGTCGAGGATGGCGCGCAGCTCGGCGTAGGCGCACACGCGGTCATCCTGACCGTAGGCGCCGATCATGCTGCGGTCAAAGCCGATGTCGCGCGCCGGGAACGCCGGCACGGCGGCCAGCTCCGCCGACAGGAAGTCCTCTTCCGTGATGCCGTATTCATCATAGAGCAGGGACAGCACGGCGAGCTTCACACGGTCGCGCCCCTCTCCGGCATACGGCATGCTGCCGATGACGATGTTGAGCGCCTCGCCTGTAATGCCCTCTTCCATGGTCTTGCGCATCTGATCCTTGCCGAGGTGCGGCAGCAGATCGGTGATGACAAACTGCGGCTCATCCGGCTCGCGGCCGATGGCGATATCGACCGTACTGCCGTCCTTGAGCGCGACGGTGCCGTGCAGCTCCAGCGGGATCGTGACCCACTGGTACTTCTTGATGCCGCCGTAATAGTGCGTCTTGAAATACGCCAGCTCCGAATCCTCATACATCGGCGTCTGCTTGAGATCGAGGCGCGGCGAGTCGATGTGCGCGCCCGCGATCACGCAGCCGTGGTCAAGCGGCTGCTGACCGAGCACGGCCAGCATGAGCGCCTTGCCGCGGTTGTTGACATACACCTTCGAGCCCGGCTGCAGCTCCATACCGAACGTATACGGCACGAAGCCCGCTTCCTCCGCCATGCGGATTGCTTCCTTAACGGCCTCGCGCTCGGTGCGCGCGGCGTCGAGAAAGCGCTTATATCCCTCAGCGTAGGCAAAGATCTCCCCGGTCTGCTCGGCGTCGATCTGATCATAGCCGTTTTTCGGCTGATAAAACAGCTTTTCCTTCCACTGCTTGAGTTCCTTATCTTCGCTCATGAGAGCACCTCCTGTATCAGTTGATGGCAGCGGCGCTGAAAATCGGCGAGCGTGCCGCCGTTCTCCAGCACGTAGCTGCAATGTTTGGCAAACCATTCGTTGGGCTTCTGCGCGTCGATGCGCGCCTCGGCATAGGCGCGTGTCACGCCCTCGCGCGCGATGAGCCGCTCGATGCGCACCTCGCGCGGCGCCGTCACGCCGAGGGTAACGGTGCACAGCTCCGCCAGCCCGCTCTCGATGAGCGCGATGGCATCGATCGCCGCGGCCGTGCCGCCCTGACGCGCCCACGCGCGCAGACGAGCGCGCACCTCGGCGCGGACATACCGGTGCGTGATGGCGTTGAGATCGTCGAGCGCCGCCGCGTCCGCGAACACGACCGCGCCGAGTTTTTTGCGCTGCAGCACCCCATTTTCTATTGTACCCGGAAAACGGGCATTGATCTCCGCGAGCATAGCGGTATTGGACGCCAGCAGCTCATGATACACCGCGTCGCAGTCGATGACGAGCGCGCCCTGACGCTCGAGCTCCATGAGCGCGGTCGTTTTGCCGCAGCCGGTGCCGCCCGTAATGCCGACGATGTGCATTTTCTGCACAAGCGCGTCCCACACAGCGTCGTCCGGCACGACGGCAGAGCGCAGGATGCGGTACGGCGTGTGCGAGAGGTCGACGAGCGTGGACTCCCGGCCGATGCCGCAGGGGCCGCCGTCGATGACGGCCGCGATCTGCCCGTCGAAATACGCGAGCACGTCGTCCGCCGTTTTCGGGCTCGGCGCGCCGGAGGGATTGGCGGATGGCGCAGCCAGCGGCAGCTGCGCGGCCTCGATGAGCGCCAACGTGGCCGGGTGATCCGGGCAGCGCAGACCGACGGTCTCCCCGCCCGCGCGCACGATCTCGGGCACGCAGTCCTGCGCCCGCAGCACGATCGTGAGCGGCCCGGGCCAGAAGGCCTCGGCCAGTGTGTACGCCGCCGGCGGCACATCAATGCAGTAGCGCGCCATGGCAGACGCATCGTGCACCATCAACGACAGCGGCTTGACGGCCGGCCGACCCTTGACCTCATAGATCTGCGCGACGGCATCTGGGTCCAGCCCGTTGCCGGCAAGACCATAGACCGTCTCCGTCGGGACGGCGACGAGCTGCCCGGCGCAGATGGCATCCGCCGCCTGCGCGATCTCGGTTGTGATTCGTTTCGTGTTCATGCTTCCTCCACGGATGCGCGCAGCTTTTCGGCCTGATCGGCCAGCGTGAGCGCATCGATGATCTCATCCAGATCACCGTCGAGCACCTGATCGAGCTTATAGAGCGTCAGCCCGATGCGGTGATCTGTCACCCGCCCCTGCGGGAAGTTGTAGGTGCGGATGCGTTCGTTGCGCATGCCGGTGCCGACCTGACTGCGCCGCTCGGCCGAGCGTGCGGCGTTTTGCCGGGCGCTTTCCGCGGCATACAGGCGCGAGGCCAGGATCTTCATCGCGCGATCCTTGTTTTTATACTGGCTGCGCTCATCCTGGCACTCGACGACCGTACCGGTCGGCAGGTGCGTGATGCGGATGGCGCTCTCGGTCTTGTTGACATGCTGGCCGCCGGCGCCGGAGCTGCGGTAGGTGTCGATCTGCAAATCCTTCTGGTCGATATGCACCTCCACGGCGTCCATCTCCGGCAGCACAGCCACGGTGGCGGTGCTGGTGTGAATGCGGCCGCCGGTCTCCGTCTCCGGCACGCGCTGGACGCGGTGCACCCCGCTTTCAAACTTCAGGCGGGAGTAGGCCCCCTGCCCGCTGATGAGCAGGCTCGCCTCACGCACGCCGCCAAGCTCCGTCTCGTTGAGGTTCGCGATCTCGGTCTTCCACCCGTGCGCATCGGCGTACATGTTGTACATCCGATAAAGCGTATGCGCAAAGAGCGCCGATTCTTCTCCGCCGACGCCGGTGCGGATCTCCAGAATGACGTTGCGGTCATCGTTCGGGTCGCGCGGCAGCAGCAGGACACGCAGCTGCTGCTCGAGCTCCGCGCAGCGGGCCCTGCCCTGCTCAATCTCCTCGTGCGCGATCTCGTGCAGCTCGGGGTCGCCCAGCAGCGCCTCCGCCTGTGCGATCTGCGCCTGACAGGCGGTATAGGCCCGGTAGGCCTCCACAACCGGCTGCAGCTCGCGCTGCTCACGGCAGAGCTTTGTGAATACCGCAGGGTCGGAATAGTACGCGGAGTCGGCCAGCTTGCTCTCAAGCTCGGCATACCGGTTTTCAATTTGTCGCAGCTTTTCGAGCACAGCGCCGCCTCCCTTGTTGCGATATTCGCTCAATGTATCAGTTTACCACAGCGGCACAAAAATGTAAACAGGCGGTGCGTTCGAGCGCACCGCCTGTCAGAAAATCTGCACTTCATTTATCCGCGCGGGATGATCGCCTGCGCCACATTCTCGAGCGTGCCCAGGTCGAGCACGTTCACCTGGTCGGAGCCGACAACATAAAAGTAGTCGCCAATGTACAGGCCGCGGTTGTTCTCATCCCACTGCGAGACAGGGATCTCCTTGCGCAGCGTGAAGCCTTCCTCCGCCGAATAGCCGTAGACAAGGTAGCTGTTTTCCGCCGGGAAAGCGATGAGGTCCTTGCCGCCGTCCACCAGGATCGCCTTATGGTTATACAACGCCTCGCTGTAGTCGGCGTCGATGGTCTGCGTGTGCAGATCATGCAGCTTGGCGGGGTCGGACGTGTCAATCATGACGAGCTTCATGCCGTCCACGGTCGCGCCGTCGACCGCCTGCGTCTCCATGCCGAGGCCGAAGAGCAGCCCGTCCGACCAGATGTGCAGATAGTCGGAATAGCCGCTGAGCTTGAGCTCGCCGACGACCTTCGGGTTCGCCGGGTCGGTCAGGTCGACCGCAAAGACCGGATCCGTCTGGCGGTAGGTGCACAGATAGCCGTAATCCCCGTCAAAGCGCGCGGAGAACACCGTCTCCCCTTCCGCGAGCCCGGCCACGCTGCCGACGGTGTTCAGATCACTGTCGAGCACGTAGACATCGTTGCGCGTCTGTGTGGCGTCGTCATTGGTTTTCGTGTTTTCAAAGTCGTGCTTTTCATCGCGGTAGACGCTGTAGGCATACGTCTGCTCGGTCGTGGCCATGCGCAGATAGCCGTCCCGCTCGTCGAGCGAGAACTGATTGTTGAGCGCGCCGGCCGCAGCGCCGTTGGCGGCAAAGGTGAGCTTGCCGTCCGCGATCGCGAAGCGGTTGACCACCGTGTTGACGCTCGAGGTATAGTCCGTGACCGTGTAACTGCCGTCTTTATACGTCTTGCCAGCACCGTCGTCGTAGACGCTTGCGCACAGGTAGAGATTCTCTGCCGTCATGTACACCGTCTCCCCGCCGCCGAGCACGGACTGGCTGGAGAGCCGGGTACCGGACGCAATGTCATACGACGCCGCGACCGCGTAGGTCATGGAGTTGTTATACGGCACGAGGCCGATACTGTCGCACGGCACGACCGACGCTGTGTCCCCATCGTACAGCCGGGGCGCATACGTGGCCTCGTCGCCCTTTTCGGGCGCATCGGGATAATACGACGTGCACAGATAGAGCACGCCGCCGATCATGCGCGAGTCGATCTCGTAGCCGTCCTGTCCAAGCGACTGGACCAGCGTCGGGGCCGCCGGATCGGAAACGTCATAAATATCGACCGTGACGTAGTTATTGCCGCTGCCGGAAAGCTCATCCGAGGAAGTGTCGCTGCCCGTCCAGTCGGTATACGACGAGAGAACGACCGCACGGCCATCTGCGAGATACAGCTCCAGCGGCAGCTTTTCCTGCGTGTGCGCCCGGCCGTCCTCGGTCGTCGTCTGCTCCCAGTCCTGTCCGACGAACACGTTGGACACATCCGTGACGTCCGCGCCGTCCGCCTGCATGACGATCAGCTCACTGCCGCGCAGGATGTAGATATACGTGCCGTCGGTCTTAACGATGTCGCCCTCATCGACACCCGCGACCTGCACATTCGTGCCGGAGTAGAACGTGCCCTCGCCGTCGCCCTTGCCGCCGGCCTCCGGGTCGCCGGAGGTACCGTCGGACATGTTGAGCGACTTGTCGCGGTCTGCGATCGCTTTCTGCGCATCGGTCAGCGCGGAATAGACCTCACTGTAGCTCTTGGCAAAGGTCAGGCCGCCGGCCGTCACCGTCTTGCCGGTCTGGCCGCCGGTTCCGCAGGCAGTCAGCAGCGCGAGCGACAGGCACAGCACCAGAAATCCGGAAAAAAACTTTTTCATAGCACACCTCTATGGTTCGATGGTTTTCAACTGCATTGTACAGGATTGGACGCGTGCGGTCAAGGAATGTTCCGAAAAAAACGGAAGGACGCCCGCGGGCATCCTTCCGTCTGGTAGCGTATGCAGTTATGCGCCGAGGTACGCCGCGCGCACCGCGTCATTGGTCAGCAGCTCCTCACCGCTGCCGGTGAGCGTGATGCGGCCGGTCTCGAGCACGTAGCCGACATCGGCGATCTTGAGGGCCATGTTCGCGTTCTGCTCGATGAGCAGGATCGTCACGCCCTGCTTGTTGATCTCCTGAATGATGGAGAAGATATCGCGCACGACCAGCGGCGCAAGGCCGAGCGAGGGCTCGTCCATCATGAGCAGCTTCGGGCGGCTCATGAGCGCACGGCCGACTGCGAGCATCTGCTGCTCACCGCCGGAGAGCGTGCCGCCGGCCTGCCAGCTGCGCTCTTTCAGGCGCGGGAACAGGCTGTACACCCACTCGAGATCCTCCGACAGATCGTCCTTACGCAGGTAGGCACCGATCTTCAGGTTTTCCAGCACGGTCATGTCCGGGAAAATGCGGCGTCCCTCCGGCACGAGCGTCACGCCCTGCGTCACGATCTGGGTCGGGTCCTTGCCGGTGATGTCCTCGCCATGGAACGTGATCTTGCCGCCGCTCGGCTTGACGAGGCCGGAGATCGTGCGCAGCGTGGAGCTCTTGCCCGCGCCGTTGGAGCCAATCAGCGTGACGATCTGCCCCTCCTGCACATCGAACGAAATGCCCTTGACGGCCTCAATGCCGCCGTAGTGCACCTGCAGGTCTTCAATTTTCAGAATCGTTTCACTCATCTTCCACAACCCCCAGATAGGCGTCAATGACGTGCTGATTGTTCTGGATCTCCTGCGGGATGCCCTCGGCGATCTTGCTGCCGAAGTCAATGACGTAAATGTAATCGGAGATCCGCATGACCAGATCCATATGGTGCTCGATTAGGAAGATCGTCAGGCCGTATTTATCGCGCAGCTCGTGGATGAACGCCGCGAGCTCGAGCGTCTCCTGCGGGTTCATGCCGGCCGCCGGCTCGTCGAGCAGCAGCAGCTTCGGATCCGTCGCCAGCGCGCGGGCGATCTCCAGCCGGCGCTGGATGCCGTAGGGCAGGCTCGTTGCGATGTCGTCGCTGTATTTCTCCAGCCCCTGCTCCACAAGCAGGGCCATGGTCTCGTCGCGCATACGCTTTTCTTCCTTGGCGTTGCCGCGGAAGGTCGCGGAAAATACGTTCTGCTTGGCGCGCATATGCTTCGCCACGAGCACGTTTTCAAACACCGTCATGCTCTTCCACAAGCGGATGTTCTGGAACGTGCGGGCGATGCCGAGCTTCGTGATCTTATCCGGCGTCGGCGAGACGATCTTGCCCGTCCCGGCCAGCGGGTCGCGCGCGAGCATCTGCTCTTTCGTCTCGTCTTCCGGATGATACTCCGCCGTGTAAAGCAGCGGATTTTCGCCCTTGTAGAGCTTTTTCATCTTGCCGGTCGGATGGTTGCGGACCATCGGCTCGTCGAGGAATTTGACGAGGCCGTTCGTCGGCTCATACACGCCAGTGATGCAGTTGAAGGCCGTGGTCTTACCGGCGCCGTTCGGGCCGATGAGCGCCACGATCTGCCCCTCGGGGATGTGCAGCGACAGGTTATTGACCGCCACGACGCCGCCGAACTGCATCGTGATATTTTCCACGCTGAGGATGTCTTTACTCATCTGCTTTGCCCTCCTCAACTACGTTCTTCTTTGCCTTTTTCGGGCGCTTACGGAACAGATCCGGCAGCTCGCGCTCGCCCATGATGCCCTTGCGAAAGAAGAGCACGACGATCATGATGATGATCGAGAACACGACCATACGGAAACCGTTGCGCAGCAGCGGCACCTTGAACGCGCCGATATACGCCTCGTTGTCGAGGAAGCGCAGCCACCACTCGGAGCACGCGATGTACAGGAAGGAGGCGATGCAGCTGCCGGAGACGGAGCCGATGCCGCCGATGACGACGATGAGCAGGATCTCATATGTCATGGCCGAGGTGAACACCTTGGCCTGCACGGTCGTGGCAAACATGGCAAAGAGCGCGCCCGACACGCCCGCGAAAAACGAGCTGATGACAAACGACAGGCTCTTGTGCTTGGCGAGGTTCACGCCCATGGCCTCCGCCGCGATCTCATCGTCACGGATGGCCTTGAAGGCGCGGCCGTAGGACGAATTGATGAGCAGGACAATAAGGAAAATGCAGATACCGGCAAGCAAAATCGGCACGACCGCACTCAGGCGGAAGAGTACCTTGCCGGAAGCATTCGTGATGTTGAAATCCGCAAACGTCGGATAGCCCTTGAGGATGTTGGCGCCGTTGGTAACCTTGCCGAGCGTCTGCCACTGGAAAATGGCGCGCAGGATCTCGGCAAAGCCGAGCGTGGCGATGGCCAGATAGTCGCTCTTGAGGCGCAGGACCGGCAGACCAATCAGGTACGCGAAGAACGCGGCAATCAGGCCCGCGAAAATGATGGCCACGAGCACGCCGAGCACCAGACTCACGCCGCCGCCGAAGCCGGTGGCGCCGAACAGATGCTGGAACATCTCCTGGAAGGAGAAGTGGATGCTCGAACCCTCGAAGAGGTAATACACGCTGTCGCGCGCGGCGTCCGGGATCATGAAGATCGCGTAGGCATACGCGCCGAGGAGCATGAAGCCCGCCTGACCGAGCGAGAACAGGCCGGTAAAGCCGTTGAGCAGGTTCATGGACACGGCGACGAGCGAGTACACCGCACCCTTTTTGATGACCGTAAAGAGCAGGGAGCCTGGGGACATGACATTTTCCAGCACCATCGTCACGAGCGTGAGCACGAGCACGATGGCGAAGGTGATCAGGTTGCCGCGGCGTGCTTCTTTGTCTTTCGCTTTCAGCACAGTGATCCCCCCTCTCAGACTTTGTCCGTAGCCTTTTCACCGAACAGGCCGGTGGGCTTGACCACAAGGACAACGATCAGCAGCGCGAACGTGAACGCATCGGAGAACACCGTCATGCTGGTGCCCTTGATGAGCGTTTCGCAGATACCGATGATGAACGCGCCGATGACGGCGCCGGGGATCGAACCGATGCCGCCGAACACCGCCGCAACAAACGCCTTCAGGCCGGGCATGGCGCCGGAGGTCGGAATGACGGTCGGGTAGTTTGTGAAGTACAGCAGCGAGCCGACGGCCGCCAGGAACGAGCCGATGATAAACGTCACGGAGATGACCTTGTTGATCTGGATGCCCATGAGCTGGCTGGTCTCGAAGTCCTTCGCGACCGCGCGCATGGCCATGCCGATCTTCGTGTGGTTGATGAGCCACTGCAGCAGCAGCACGAGCACGATCACGAGCACGGGCGTAATGACCGTGACCCAGTGCGTGGACGCGCCGAGGATCGTGACCGTGCCGGACACGAACGGCAGCGACGGATACGTCTGCGGCTGGCCGCCGGTGGCATACAGCGCCACGTTCTGCAGCAGGTAACTCACGCCGATGGCCGAGATCATGACGGACATACGCGGTGCGCTGCGCAGGGGCTTATAGGCCGCGCGCTCGATGATGAAGCCGAGCAGGACCGTCAGCACGAGCATGAGCGGAATGGATACGTACACCGGCAGGGACGCACACATGAAGACCATCATGAGGCCTGCACACATGAACACGTCGCCGTGGGCGAAGTTGATCAGACGCAGGATGCCGTAGACCATCGTATAACCGATGGCGATCAGGGCATACTGGCCGCCCAGCGAAACGCCGGATAAAATTTGTGCGACTAGAAATTCCATCTGTTTCCCTCTCTATCGTTTACGAATGCGGACATTCAGCCGCCGCGAAAACCGCGGAGCTTCCGCAGCTTTCGCAGCGGCTCAAAATCCCAAAGGGGGAGCCGAAGCTCCCCCCGGATTTTTGGATCTCAGACCAATGCAGAAGCTCAGGAAGCTTTCTGCTGCGTCACGAACTTCCACGTGTTGGTGGCCGAGTCGATGGTCTTGATATAAGCGGTGTCGCGGATCGCGTCGCCGGTCTCGTCAAAGGCGATGTGGCCGGACACGCCGTCATAGATCACGCCGGGCAGCGCTTCCATGACCTTGGCCGGATCGGTGGAACCGGCAGCCTTCAGCGCCTCGAGCGCAACATAGTAAGCGTCATAGCCCATGGCCGTCACAGCGGAGATGGTATCGTCGCCGCCGTTGGTGGTCTTGGCGTCGGCATTGCCGTTGATATAGGCCTTGATGCCGTCGTCGAAGGTCTTGTTGCCGCCTTCTGCGTAGAAGGTGGAGACAAACGCCTGGACACTGGTGCCCTTGGCAGCCTGCAGGACCATGTTATCATCCCACGTATCGGAGCCAAGGAACGGAATGGCGACGTTCAGGGAAGCCGCCTGAGAGACGAGCTGCGTGGAGTATGCGATCGACACGGGCGCGAAGATAACGTCGCAGCCCTGATCCTTCGCCTTGTTCAGGTAGGAGCTGAAGTCGGAGTTATCCTTCGGGAAGGAGTCGGTGACGACCGTGCCGCCGGCCTTCTCAAACGCCTGCTTGAAGAAGGTGATCAGGCCCTGGTCATACTCGTTGCCGTTCTCACCGAGGCAGTAGGCCTTCACAGCCTTGAGCTCCTTGGCGGCATAGTTGGCAAGAACCGTGCCCTGGAACGGATCGAGGAAGCAGATGCGGAAGTAGTGGCTGTTGCCGGCCGTGACGTTCGGGTTCGTGCACGTCACGCCAATGGCCGGGATACCGGCCTGCTTGAACGTGTCAGACGCGGCGATGGACACACCGGAGCCGTAGGAACCGAGCACCAGAGAGACCTTCTCATTGACGAGCTTGGAAGCCGCAGAGACAGCCTTCGCGGAGTCGGAGCCGTTGTCGGAGTAGACGAGCTCGACCTTGTAGGTCTCGCCGCCGATCTCGACGGTCGGGGTCTCCTGGTTGGCATACTGCATGCCGAGCATTTCCTTCTTGCCGCCGGCGCCGGAGTCGCCGCTGGCGGGCTCGAACACGCCGATCTTAACGACCTTCTCGCCGTTGTCGGCCGTGCCCTTGTCGCCGCCGCCGCAGGCGCACAGCGCGAACACCATGACCAGAGCGAGCAGCAGAGCAATCGCTTTTTTCATTGTTTTTCCTCCAATCATTTCTTCTCCGGACACTGTCCGCAGCGCGTGGACAAATGTCCTTCAAATGAATATGCAAAGATTATACTATCCTTTTTATAAAATTGCAATATCAAATTCACGAAATATTCATATCAAAATTTTGAATACTTTGCGCACAATGACGGTCACAGCACAAACGGGCTCGCACGCCAGTCGCCGCCGCAGCGGCGCTCCTCTCTGGCAGGGCAGCCGAGCACGTAGAGATCGTGCGCATCCGCCGTCAGGGCAAAGATTTCTCCGGCTGCGCCCGGCAGGTTCCGTCCGGCGGCCGACTTCGTGATGACCGGCACCGACGCGCACGTATCGATCGCGCGCAGCAGCTCCCTGCCCTGCGCGCCGATGGACAGCACACGCGCATACGGCGGCGTGCCGGCGTCCATGCCGGCAGTGACGCCGAGGGCCGCGCACATCGTCATGCGCCGGATGCGCGAGAGCGCATAGCGCTTGGATTTCGCCGCCGCCAGCACACCGTCGAGCGTCGGCGCCTCGTGTGCGGCGCGGTACAGGCTGTTGCCCAGCCCCTCGGACGCGCCGGGCAGCGCGTTGTATACCGTCTGCGGCAGCATGCGCAGGCGCGAGAGCAGCGCGCTCTCCAGCGTCTCCGGCAGCACCGGCCCGCGGCCAAGCGTCTTTTCCCGTGCGCTGATCTCCGCCGCCGCCCTCGGCAGAAAGGCGGACACGTTCTCCCCTGCGCCGATGCGCGTGCGCAGCTCGCTCGCCGAGCGCACGTTTCCATCCGCCGGACGGTCGTGCTGTGCGCCGGTGCGCAGGATCGTCAGCGGGTGCAGATTCAGCCGCTGGTCAAAGATCGCCTTGAGATACTCCACGGCAAGAATATTATTCGGTGCCTGCAGCAGCTCCGCCAATGCACCCACGCGCCGCGCGGCCGCCTGCTGCCGCGCCGCCGCAAACGGGATGCCGACCCGCAGCTCGGCGCGCAGGTCCTCGCCCAGCAGCGGATCGAGCAGTGCCTCGGCCACCCGCTGCAGCGGCTCCAGCTCGCCGCACTCGCTGCCGAAGCTCAGATGCGTCACCACGCCGAGACTGCCCAGCAGCCCCACGGCGCCGCGGGCAAACCCCTCCGCCGACGACAGCGCCCACGGCAGCGGCAGCTCCAGCACCAGATCCGCCCCGCAGCGTGCGGCGGCCTCCGCGCGCGCAAACTTGGCATACACCGCCGGGCTGCCGCGCTGCACAAAGTCGCCCGACATGACGCACACGACCGGACAGTCCGCCCCCAGACGCGCGCGCGTCTGCTCGATGAGCCGCGCATGACCGTTGTGAAACGGGTTATACTCTGCAACAATGCCGATGACATTGCCCATTTTTGCACCTTCTTTCGAAAAACACTTGCGTTTTCCAACGAAATGATTACAATAAGAGTGTTATGTATCATAATACTGTGATTTTATGAAAATTACAATATTTTATATGAGAAAGGAATCTGAGTATGAAAATTCTTGTCATCAATGCCGGCAGCTCCTCCCTGAAGTATCAGCTGATCGACATGGAGACCGAACACGTCCTGGCCAAAGGTCTGTGCGAGCGCATCGGCATCGACGGCCACCTCAAGCACACCCCGCTCATCGGCGGCAAGCCGGTCTTTGACGAAGACCTGCCGATGCCCACCCACTCCGAGGCGATTGCTGCGGTCATCGACAAACTGACCAGCGCCGAGTACGGTGTGGTCACCTCCATGAAGGAGATCGACGCCGTTGGCCACCGTGTCGTCCACGGCGGTGAGAAGTTTGCCTGTTCCGTCAAGATCGACGACGCCGTCATGGCCGCGCTCGAGGAATGCACGCCGTTTGCCCCGCTGCACAACCCCGCCAACATCACCGGCATCAACGCCTGCCGCGCCGTCATGGGCGACGACGTGCCGATGGTCGCCGTGTTCGACACCGCATTCCACCAGACCATGCCCGGCAAGGCCTATATGTACGCCATTCCTTATGAGTATTACCAGAACGACGGCATCCGCCGCTACGGCTTCCACGGCACGAGCCACCGCTACGTGTCCGCCCGCTGCGCAGAGCTCATGGGCAAGCCCATCGAAGAGCTCAAGCTCATCTCCTGCCACATGGGCAACGGCAGCTCCATCTGCGCGATCGACGGCGGCAAGTGCGTCGACACGTCCATGGGCTTCACCCCGCTGGTCGGCCTGCCGATGGGCACCCGCTGCGGCGATCTCGACAGTGGTGTCATCCAGTTCATCATGAACAAGTACGGCATCAGCATCGACGAAATGCTCAACATCCTCAACAAGAAGTCCGGCGTGCTCGGCGTCTCCGGCGTCAGCTCCGACTTCCGCGATCTCGACGCCGCCGCTGCCGAGGGCAACGACCGCGCCCAGCTCGCGCTCGACATGTTCCACTACTGGGTCGCCAAAGTCGCCGGCTCCTACGTCGCGGCCATGAACGGCGTCGATGCCATCATCTTCACCGCCGGCGTCGGCGAGAACAGCAAGTCCTCCCGCGCCGCCATCGCCGAGTACTTTGGCTATCTGGGCGTGAAGATCGACCCGGTCGCCAACAGTAAGCGCGGCGAAGACATCATGATCTCCACCCCAGACTCCAAGGTCAAGGTGTTCGTCATCCCGACGAACGAGGAGCTCGTCATCGCCCGCGACACGAAGGCCATCTGCGGCTGAGTTTCCCGGGACACAAAACCACGGCGCTGAGATCAGCGCCGTGGTTTTTCTCGTTCAAAGCGGGGCATACTACATTATATAATATCCACCCTGCTTTTTTCCACAAAAAACTTCGCCATGACCCGGGAAAAACCGTTGACAAAACCTGTCCGGGATGATAAACTGTCAAGGCCGCATTGAGTGGGTACCAAGCTGAGGCATGCCTCCCGCCCACAAGAGCGAGACTCTACAGAGAGGCAGGTGCAACGAGTTTGAAGCACGCTATCATCGTTACCGGCGGTAAGCAGTACCGCGTGGCCGAGGGCGACGTCATCTTCGTCGAGAAGCTGGATGTCGAGGCCGGCGAGGCTGTGAAGTTTGACCGCGTTCTGGCTGTCATCGACGAGGACAAGGCTGTTTTCGGCACCCCCGTGGTGGAAAACGCCGTCGTTTCCGGCAATGTCGTCAAAAACGGCAAGAGCAAAAAGATCCGCGTCTACAAGATGAAGCCGAAAAAAGGCTATCGCAGAACACAGGGCCACAGACAGCCCTACACCAAGGTCGAGATCACGAAGATCGAGGCCTGATTTCCGCAACTGATTTTGACACATGGAGGTGTAATTCGAAATGGCACATAAAAAAGGCATGGGTTCCACTAAGAACGGCCGCGACAGTGAGTCGAAGCGCCTTGGCCCCAAGAGAGCCGACGGTCAGTTTGTTCTGGCCGGCAACATCCTCGTCAGACAGCGCGGAACGAAGATCCACCCCGGCATCAACGTCGGCAAGGGTAAGGACGACACGCTCTTCGCCCTCGTGGACGGCGTCGTGAAGTTCGAGCGCAAGGACAAGGATCGCAAGCAGGTCTCTGTTTACGAAGAGATCGCACAGTAATCGCAAACGGGGTGGGCATCGCGCCCGCCCCGTTTTTCTATCCCCCGCCGGGCTGCCCGGCAACGAAAGTGAGGAATGACCATGGCTTCGCCATTTGTTGATAAAGTGACCATCACCGTGCGCGCGGGCGACGGCGGCAACGGCGCGGTGACCTTCCACCGCGAGAAATACGTGGCCGCCGGCGGCCCCGACGGCGGCGACGGCGGGCGCGGCGGCGACATCATCTTTGAAGTGGACGACAACATGTCCACGCTCATGGATTTTCGCTACAAGCGCAAATACGTGGCCGCCAACGGCGCCGACGGTCAGGGCAAGCGCTGCTCCGGCCGCGTGGGCCAGAGCCTGCACATCCGCGTGCCGCGCGGCACCCTGCTGCGCGACGCGGACAGCGGCGCGATCATGCATGACATGTCCTCTGGCGAGCCGTTCGTGGCCGCGCGCGGCGGGCGCGGCGGCTGGGGCAACCAGCATTTCGCCACGCCGACGCGGCAGGTGCCGCGCTTTGCCAAGCCCGGCCTGCCGGGCGAGAGCCACACGATCCTGCTCGAGCTGAAGCTGCTGGCGGACGTGGGCCTCGTCGGCTTCCCGAACGTGGGCAAGAGCACACTGCTGTCCGTAGTGTCAAAGGCACACCCGAAGATCGCAAACTACCACTTCACGACCCTCTTCCCCAACCTGGGCGTCGTGTACGTGTCGGAGGGTTCGTCGTTCGTCATGGCGGACATTCCGGGCATCATCGAGGGCGCGAGCGACGGTGCCGGCCTCGGCCACGACTTCCTGCGCCACATCGACCGCTGCCGCCTGCTCGTGCATCTGGTGGACGTCTCCGGCAGCGAGGGGCGCGACCCGGTCGAGGACTTTGAGGCCATCAACGCCGAGCTGCGCGCCTACAGCGACGTGCTGGCCTCGCGCACGCAGATCGTCGCCGCCAACAAATGCGACCTGCTCGGCGATGACCGCACGAACATTGACCGCCTGCGCGCGCACGTCGAGGCGCAGGGTTACGAATTCTTTGAGATGAGCGCCGCCGCCCACACCGGCACGCGTGAGCTCATCCAGGCGTGCGCGGCCAAGCTCGCCGAGATTCCGCCGGTGCCGCCGTATGAGGCCGACTACGTTCCGCCCGAACCGGAAGTCGGCACGAGTGACGAGCTGCAGATCCGCCACTTTGACGATCTCTGGGTCGTCGAGGGGCCGTGGCTGCAGCGGCTCATGGGCACGATCAACTTCGGTGACTACGAGTCGCGCATGTACTTTGACCGTGTACTGCGCCAGTCCGGCCTGTTTGACCGGCTCGAGGCCATGGGCATCGAGGAAGGCGACACGGTGAGCATCTACGATCTTGATTTTGAGTTCCGCTTCTGACACGAACAAATATCCCCGTCGGGCGCAGACTGCGTCCGGCGGGGATTGCTTTTATTCTGTCGCTTCCGGCTTTTGCTCCGGTTCGCTTTCTGCCTTTGACTCCTCCGGCAGGACCACCGGCACGAACTGCTTGGCGATCTTGTTGTTGCCGGACTTGGCGCTGAAGTAGCCGATAACGCTGAACGTGAGCGCACCGACAAAGTTGACAAACAGATCCTGCATCGTGTCATACAGGCCGACATCCAGATAACCGCCGAGACCGAGCGACTTGCCGTTCACAGCCACGTCCGTGATATCATCCACCAAAATAGGAATATTGTTGTTCGTCGGGTCGAGCGTCACGGAGGCAAAGGAGTGGATGATCGCGTCCTTCTGCATGTCCATGTGGAAGAGGTAGTCCATTGAGAACTCGAAAAACTCCCACAGCACGCCGACCGTCATGGAAAAGCAGAACGCCACCAGCGCCAGAAACACCGGCGAGAGCTTGAAATGCTGCGGTTTGTTGCGGTTGAGCAGGTCCACCATGGCGAAACCGAACGCCGCGCTGATAAAGCCCGTCGTCGTGTGCAGCATGGAGTCCCAATGCGGGTAGGTGATAAAATAGCTCTTGAGCTCGCCGAGGATCTCGGCAGCGAAAATGAAGATCAGGATAATGATCTCCAGCGTGCTCGGCAGCTCGATGCGGAAGTTGCGCTCCACGAATTGCGGCAGCATGAACAGAATCAGCACCAGCACGCATACGAACGTGCTCTCATAGTTTTTATGAATGATCGTCATGACCATGACGCCGATGACGATCAGACGCAGGATCCAGTAGACGGCCACGACCGCCGGCTTCGGTTTGTACTTCTGGTTTTCCTGCTCCATCTTTTTCAGAATCTTCGGGTCGCTCATATTTATCCTCGCTTATCCATTTCTCTGTTCGGTTTCTCTCAGGCGGCAGCCGACGGCTGACGCCGGTCCACAGCCCGGCGTGCCGCTACGTAAATGATCAGATACAGCACCAGCGACAGCGCAAGCGCCGCAAACACATCCAAAATGGAGTGCTGCTTGACGAACACCGTAGCCGCGCAGATCGCAACGGCAATGATGACCGCCGGGATGCGCACCTTTTTTAAATATTTGCTGTCAAACGTCACAGCCAGCACGGCCATGCAGCCGACCACGTGCATACTCGGCAGGACATTCGTCGGCGTGTCGGCCGAATAGATCGCGTTGACCAGCCAGCCGCACAGCGTGCTCGTGTCCACTACGGACGGGCGCAGCAGCTGGCAGTTCGGCCAGATCATGCAGATTGTCAGCGAGATGGAAAAGCCCGCAATGATAAACGCCGCATAGCGGATGAACGCACGGCGATCGTCCTTGAGCAGCGTCACAACGACCGGAACGATCAAAAACGGGTACCAGAGCACATAGGCCAGAATGAACCCCGGCAAAAACGGGATCTTATCATCCAGCGGCAGGTACGACACGAAGCACCCCTCCGTCGAGGGCACCATGCGCTCGACCAGCGCAAACCAGATCAGATAAATGGGCAAATACAACACCAGCAGCACATATTTATGTTCCTGAATATATTTCTTCATAAATCCGTCTCCTTATCCATGCAAACGCGCACCTGTTCGGTCAAGTGCCCGCCTCGATCTCCGTGATGCGGCCCAGCAGGCGAATCAGCTCGCGGGAATCCTGCTCGCCCAGCTGCTCCAAAACGCACCGCACATGCGCATGCAGCGTGATGCGCATCTGCTCTGTTGACGTGCGGCCGAACTCCGTCAGCTGCACCACAACGCGGCGCCGGTCACAGTCATCTGCACAGCGGCGCAGCATCCCCTTTTCCTCCAACGCACGCAGCATCGCAGCCGTGCGCGGCGCGCTCACGCCCAGAACCTCACGCAGTGCACCCGGCGTGCTGCAGCCGTTTTGCGCGCTGAGATAGTCCAACAGAAAATTCTCGCCCTTAAGCGGCTCCTGCACACTCTGCGGAATGCAGGACCGGTTCAAAGAAGTAACCGTCTGCAGCAATTCCTCGGTCAGTCGCTGCAATTCCATGATGCCGCCTCCTTTTTGTTAACCCCGTTAATCAGCATTTCGTAATGTTAACACTCCGCCCGGCGATTGTCAAACCTAATTTATGGGATTTCTGCGCTTTTGATCCGATGCTTTTTTTCACTCGCTGCACCGCTGCCGGACACATGGCGCCGCTCTGTGAAAAAAATGCGCAAACGGGAAAAAAATTGGCACATTTGCAAAATGATGCAACATTTTCCGCGTCTCATGCATTGTAGTTATTGACGAGCGATTATCAATGTGTTATTTTATGAATAGACTGTAAACAATACAATTTTCGCCCACAGCAACCGTTCCCCCGCACCCCCGCGCGATCTCTTTTTATCGATCACCAGCTAATGTGAAAGGCGGATGTAATCAACATGAAAAAAGCAACTCATCGCAAGCAGGCACTCATGATTGGCATCTTCTTGCTGGCATTCACGCTGTCGCTGTTTTCGTTCGGCACGACTCCGGCGGCGGCCGGCAACGTGGCGGGCGTGAGAACGCACCTGTTTTTGACAGTCTTGCGCGACTATGGCCACGATGCGGCCTTCTCCGTGACCTACACGGACGCGCTCGGCACGCACACGAAGCCCTATCACGCCGGCATGGAAGTGACGGCGTGGTCCCCCGTGACCATCACCTGCACCAACCACCATGTCGACGACTGGAGCATTGATGCCGATGTTCAGGAGGCCACCATCGTCGGCGTCGGCGGGATTACCTACCCCGGCGGCACGGGCATCCATGTCAAGGGCACGAATACCATCAAGGCGTTTGCCACGAACTTCGGTCTGCACTACATCAATATCGTTGTCATCCTCGGCGAGGGCAATGATAACGGCGGCGACAATGGCGGCGGCGATAACGGCGGCGGCAACAACGGCGGCAACAACGGCGGTGATAATGGCGGCGGCAACAACGGCGGCGATAACGGCGGCGGCAACAACGGCGGCGATAACGGCGGCGGCAACAACGGCGGCGGCAACAACGGCGGCGGCAACAACGGCGGTGATAATGGCGGCGGCAACAACGGCGGCGGCAACAACGGCGGCGGCAATAACGGCGGCGGCAACAACGGCGATAACGATCCCAACGGCGGCGGTGACAACGATAACAGCGGCAACACCCCCAACGGCGGCGACAACAATAACGGCGGCAGCACTCCCAATGGAGACAGCAGCACACCGGGCACCGGCACCAATTCCAACGCGCCCAAGACCGGTGATACACGCATGATCTGGCTCTTCGTAATGCTGATCGTGATTTTTGCGGCTACCTTTATTGCTACGTATCTGAACCGCAGAAAGCATAAGCACCACAACGGCTGAGCATACCTCTGAAAGCAATCAAAATGGGTAGCGTCAAATGACACTGCCCATTTTCTTATCAGGAGTTTTGTATGAAAAAAACCGTTCTCATCGTGATCCGCGTCGTCTGCATCGTCGGATTCTTGGTCTGCGTTGGCGTGCTCGGCTGGTACTGGCACAGTGACCGCAGCGACCGCGCTGTCGCAGAGGCGCTCGCCGCCGCGCATGACGCAGCCAGTGCGGAGGCCATGGAGCAGGTGCGTGCAGTTGCCGCCGACAATGCGGATACGATCGGCTGGCTGCGGATCGACGGCACCAACATCAACAACGTCGTCATGTTTGCCCCCGACACGCCGGGCAAGTACCTGCACATGGACTTCTACGGCAAGTGGTCGTACCGCGGCACGCTGTATGTCGCCGAAAACTGCGATGTGCGCACGGCGGACAACATCCTCATCTACGGGCACCACATGAAAGACGGCAGCATGTTCGGCTCCCTGATCTCCTACAAGGATGCGGCATTTCGCGCTGCGCACCCGATCGTGCAGTTTGACACGCTCTACGCCTCCCATTCGTATGAGGTCGTGGCCGCGATCGAAACGGAAATCCCCGCTGAGGGCTCTGACGCCTTCCGCTATTACGACTGCACCGGCACCGACCCGGAGCAGTTTGCGCAGTACCTCGCGTTTATCGAACAAAACCGGTGCTACGATACCGGCATCACGATACAACCCGGCGACCGGCTGCTCACACTGTCCACCTGCGCATACCACACTGCAAACGGCCGCTTTCTGGTCGTGGCGCGGCAGATCGACTGAACGTGATCCAGTCCCTTTTGCAGCAAAAACCCGCCATCCGTTCGGATGGCGGGTTTTTTGATACAGTCTTACAGGGCAGCCTTCGCCTGCTCGCACAGAGCGGCGAACGCAGCGGGATCATGGATCGCAGTCTCGGAGAGCATCTTGCGGTTCATGTCGATGCCGGCCAGCTTCAGGCCGTGCATAAAGGTGGAGTAATTCATGCCGTTGGCTTTGCAGCCGGCGCTGATACGGGTAATCCACAGCTGACGGAAGTCTCTCTTCTTCTGCTTGCGGCCGACGTAAGCATAGCGGCCGGACTTCATCATCTGCTGGTTGGCCATCTTGTAGTGGCGGGACTTGTTGCCCCAGTAGCCCTTCGCAAGGCCGAGGATCTTTTTTCTATGTTTGCGCGTCATCATCGCGCCTTTGACTCTTGCCATTGTTGTTTCCTCCTATCGTGCGGTCAATCCTTATTTATAAGGAATCATTTTTCTGATGGTCGCTTCGGTAGTCGCATCCGCATAAGTGGTGGAACGCAGACGACGGCAGCGCTTGGTATCCTTCTTGGTAAGAATGTGGCTCTTGAACGCGTGGGCACGCTTGACCTTGCCGTTCTTGGTGAGATTGAATCTCTTCTTCGCGCCACTGTGAGATTTCAGTTTGGGCATTGTATTTTCTCCTTCCTTGGTTTGCTTACTTCTTACTATTGGTGTTCTGCGGCTTCGGCGACAGGAACATGGACATGTTGCGCCCCTCCAGCTTGGGCTGCTTGTCGAGGTTGGCAATGTCCGCGCACTTGGCGGCAAAGTCACGCAGGAGCTGTTCACCGATATTGGTGTGCGCCATTTCACGGCCGCGGAAGCGGATGGTCACCTTCAGACGGTCGCCGCCCTGCAGGAACTTCTGGCCGTTTTTCAGCTTGGTGTTGAAGTCGTTCTCGCCGATGCCGGGCGACATGCGGATCTCCTTGACTTCGATCACATGCTGATTCTTTCTGGCTTCCTTCTCGCGCTTGGCCTGCTCGAAGCGGTACTTGCCGTAGTCCATGATCTTGCAGACCGGCGGGTTGGAACCCGGAGCGATCTTCACGAGGTCGAGGTCCTTCCCCTCGGCGATCTCCAGCGCAGCGGCCGAGGACATGATGCCCAGCTGAGCGCCGTCAGCGCCGATGACGCGGACTTCCTTATCGCGGATCTCTTCGTTGATCTGATAGTTTGCAGTTGCGATACGAACACACCTCCATTGGTTGCATCGGGAGCGGTGGCTCCAGGAACAAAAAAGCACGGATGCAAGACACATCCGCGCGCATAAAACACACATACCTCCCGGACGGGAGCGGGTTTTATTGACCGCGGACCGCCTTTGCGGCCGGGTGAGGCTGCCCAGAGGGCGCCCACTTTGTTGTCAGCTTTTATACTATAGCAGTCCCAGCGCGATCTGTCAAGGGTTTTCTGCGTCGGGCATACAAAAACGCGTACTGAATCCCGCCTCCCGGGGACATACTCCCCCACGGAGGCGAAGCCATATGAAAGTACTCGAATACGGCGGTGTGTTCATCGCCGGCGGACTGGGCTACGGCGGGCTGGAGCTGCTCTGGCGCGGCCGGACGCACTGGTCGATGCTGCTGTGCGGCGGCGTGTGCGCCGTGCTGATCTATCTGATCGCGGGGCGTGAGCGCACCGTGCTCTGGCGGCGCTGGACGCTGTGCGCGGCCGCCGTCACGACGGTGGAGTATTTCACCGGCGTGCTCGTCAACCTGCGCCTCGGCTGGAACGTCTGGAACTACGCAGACCGGCCGCTCAACGTCCTCGGGCAGATCTGCCCGCTGTATTCCCTGTTCTGGTTTGGGCTCTCCATCCCCGGCGTGTGGCTGGGGCGGACCGTGCGGCAAAAGCTCGCCGCCCGGCAGACTCAGTAAGTGGTGTCCTGCTGTTCCGGCGTTTCCGGCTGGGCAGGTGCCTCCGGCTGCTGCGGCGCGGCCGCCGCCTCGGCGGCCTGCTGCTCCTGCGCCATGGCGATCTTCACAATGCGGCTGGTGCCGAGCCGATCTGCGCCGAGGCGGATAAACTCCTCCGCGTCGGCCAGGCTTGCGATGCCGCCGGCGGCCTTGACCTTCACGTGCGGCGGGCAGCAGGCGCGCAGCAGGCGCACATCGTCCGCCGTGGCGCCGCCAGTGGAAAAGCCGGTGGAAGTCTTGATATAGTCGGCCCCGCTGTCGGACACGATGCGGCAGAGCATGCGCTTTTCCTCCTCGGTCAGCAGGCAGCACTCAATGATGACCTTGAGGATGCGGCCGCGGCTGACCTCGCGCACGGCGCGGATATCGGCCGCGACATCGTCCCAGCAGCCGTCCTTGACCATGGCCAGGTTGATGACCATGTCCACCTCATCGGCACCGTTGCGGATGGCCTCGGCCGCCTCGAACGCCTTGACGGCCGGTGTGTTATACCCGTTCGGGAAGCCGATGACCGTGCAGATGCGCAGGCGGTCGCCGACATATTTCTTCGCCCCGGCGACATGGCACGGCGGGATGCACACACTGGCGCAGCCGTAACGCATGCCCTGATCGCAGAGGGCGCGGATCTCCGCCGCAGTGGCATCCACGCGCAGGAGCGTGTGGTCGCAGCGGGAAAGAATCTCTCGAAGTTCCATAATCGTTCGTCCTTTCTGATGAGACACGAAAAATAGGTGCTCTTATTATACCGCGTCCGGCCGCATTGCACAAGACGCATATTTTCCGCCGCCGGCACATAGGCTGTGGTACTCAACAAGAGAGGTGCAGCACATGGACGAACTGGAACAAAACAACTATGCCGAGCTCTGCGGCACGCTGGCGGCGCCGCCCGTGCTGTCGCACGAAAACCGGCAGGAACGCTTTTTCACCTTCCCGCTCGAGACACAGCGGCTGTCCGGCACGATCGACCGTGTGAATGTCGTCGTGCGCGAGCGGCTGCTGGCCGAGATGCCGCTGGAGGAATCGGCACGGCTGTGCGTGATCGGCGATGTGCGCTCGTTCAACAACCGCCGCGGGCCGGGCGCGAAGCTGGTCATCACGGTGTTCGCGCGCGACATCTCGCTCAGCGACGAACCGTATGACCGCAACCTGATCCTGCTCAGCGGTACGCTCTGCAAACCGCCGAACCTGCGCACGACACCGATGGGGCGCGACATCTGCGACCTGATGCTGGCCGTGAACCGGCACTACGGCCGCAGCGACTACCTGCCGTGCATCACCTGGGGCGCGCGCGCATGCGAGACCGCACTCTGGGACGTGGGCACGCGCGTGTCCCTCGAAGGGCGGCTGCAAAGCCGCAGCTACATCAAGGTGCTGGACACCGGCGCTGTCGAGCGTACGGCGTTCGAGGTGTCCGTGCTCGACATCTGCCGGCTGTCGGCGCCGGACGACTGAACGCACATACCAGCCAACAAAGCGCGCCCCGCAGATCTTTCTGCGGGGCGCGGGTCATTTCGTCAATTTGATCATCCCGCGAGCGCGGACACGAGCACTTCGAAGTCCTGCACGCTGCCGTCCGCCGCCGTGCCCTGCCCACGCAGGACATAGATCGGATAGAGCGCATAGTCGCCCTCGGCATTGAACCCGGCGTTCATGTAATACGCCTGCTCAAACCCTGTGATCGTGCAGTCTGTCAGCTCCTGCGCGATATTCGCCGAGAAGTCGTGCGCATCCAGCCGTGCCTGCACGGTCTTGGCGTCCGCCAGGCGGACGGTCCTGGTGCCGCCCATCTTGAGCGGGGCATACTGCTGCGTCAGTGCCGTCACATTGCCGTCCCTGTCAAAGGAAATGGAGATGTGGTACTGTCCATACACCATCCGGCCGTTGACCTCGGGCGTCACATCGACCGTTTTGCTGCTCACGTGCGTCTCATAGGTTGCGCTGCTGAAGACGATCCGGGACGTGTCGGCGAGTTCCGGTTCAAACTTTTTCAGCCGCTCGCGCACGGTCTGCTCGAGCTGCGCGTCCGTCGGGAATGCGCTCAGATCACCCGGCGTCAGCTCCGCGCTCGGCGTGCTGTACTGGATATAGCCGGTCTGCGCATCATACGAGAGCCGGTCGGCCAGCTGCGTCTGCATCGTGTCCGCGTCCATATCCAGCAGTGCAGCCGCCAGTGCCATGGAATACGCCTTGTCCGCATAGCTTTGGTAAACCTGGTCCTTTCCCGCATCCGGGAGCGTGATCGTATCCGGCAGCGTGAGATCCAGCGTCGGTTCCATGCCTGTCGTCGCCAGTGTCAGCTTGCTCTTCGTGCCGCAGGCGCTCAGCGCCAGCAGCAACATCAGCACCGCCAGCAGCGGGCGGATCCGTTTTTTTCGCGTCATGTTCGATCGCTCCTTTCCATATTATCGATCGGTTGTTTTCCGGCAGGCTTCCAAACTCAGGATAACTGTTTTCCAGATATTTGTCAAGTAAACGAAGTGTAAAAAACACAGGAGACGTCTTCCGTCTCCTGCGTGGGGATTCACTTTTCCGGCACGATCTCGATCCAGTACCCGTCGGGGTCCTCGATGAAGTAGATGCCCATGCCGGGGTTTTCAAAGCAGATGCAGCCCATGGCCGCGTGCTTTGCGTGCGCGGCGTCCATGTCCGGCACGGAAAACGCGAGGTGGAACTCCCCCTCGCCGAGGTCATACGGCTGCGTGCGGTCACGCAGACCGGTCAGCTCGAGCTGAAACGGCGAGTGCCCGTCGCCCAGAAACACGAGCCGGAACGAACCGTCGGCCGCATCCTTCGTGCGCACAGGCTCCAGCCCGAGCGCGTCATGGTAAAACTGCACGCTTCGCTCGAGATCGAGGACATTGAAATTAAAGTGATTGAAGGTAAACATACCGCGCCTCCCAAATGTATTCTGTCTGTCCCAAGTATAGCGGCTGCGGGGCGTGTTGTCAAAACAAGGCCGCAAAAAAACAGTTGGAATTTCATGCCGGGCACGGTATAATGATCGTGCTAGACTGGGATATTGGAGGCGCGCCATGGATAAGGCAGGACGCGCGCCCGGCTCCCCCATGGAGCCGGAGCTGCAGGAATTTCATACCGGCGCGGCCGTGCACGCTTACCGCACGTTCGGCTGCCACGCGCTCCCCGGCGCGGCGGGGCACCGCTTCGCCGTCTGGGCGCCGCACGCGCAGCGCGTCGCGCTCGTGGGCGACTTCAACGGCTGGGACACGGCGGCGGCGCCGATGGACCGCCTGCCGGACGGCACGTGGGTGCAGACCGTGGACGGTCTGCGCGACGGGGCGCTCTATAAATACGCCGTCACCGGCCCGGACGGCCAGACGGTGCTCAAAGCCGACCCCTTCGCCGCGCACTGCGAGACCGGGCCCGCGACCGCATCCAAAGTCTGGACACTCGATGGCTACGTCTGGCACGACCGGAGCTACCTGCGCCGCCGCGCCGCACGCGATGTATACCGCGCGCCGATGAGCATTTACGAGGTGCACCTCGGCTCCTGGCGCAGGCCGGAGACCGGCCTGCCGTGGTACCGCTCGGTCGCAGACGAGCTGGCGGACTACTGCCGGACGATGCACTACACGCACGTGGAGCTGCTGCCCGTGACGGAATACCCCTACGAGGGCTCCTGGGGCTATCAGGTGACCGGGTACTACGCCCCCACCAGCCGCTACGGCACGCCGCAGGACTTCATGTACTTTGTCGATACGCTCCACCGCGCCGGCATCGGCGTGATCATGGACTGGGTCCCGGCGCACTTTCCGAAGGACGCACACGGGCTCGCGCGCTTTGACGGCACACGGCTCTACGAGTGCAAGGATGCGCGCATGGCCGAGCATCCGGAGTGGGGCACACTCATTTTCGACTATGAAATGCCGGAGGTGCAGAGCTTTCTCATCTCGTCGGCCATGTCGTTTTTCGACCGCTATCACATCGACGGCATCCGCGTGGACGCGGTGTCCTCGATGCTGTATCTCAACTACGCCCGGCGCGACGGCGAATGGACGCCGAACCGCGACGGCGGCAGCATCAACCTCGGCGCAGTCGCCTTTCTGCAAAAGCTCAACACGGCCGTGCTCACGGCGTGGCCCGGCTGCGTGACGGTCGCGGAGGAATCCTCCGCCTACCCCGGCGTGACGAAGCCGCCCTATGACGGCGGCCTCGGCTTCAGCTTCAAGTGGGACATGGGCTTCATGCACGACACGCTCGACTATCTGGAGCTCGACCCCTACTTCCGCAAATATCATCACGACAAGCTGACGTTCTCGATGATGTACGCTTTCTCCGAGAACTTTATCCTCGCGTTTTCGCACGACGAGGTCGTACACGGCAAGAAGTCGATGCTCGACAAGATGTACGGCACCTATGAGCAGAAGTTTGCCACCCTGCGCGCACTCTACGGCTATCAGTTCGCGCACCCGGGCAAGAAGCTCACGTTCATGGGCTCGGAATTCGGCCAGTTCATCGAGTGGAACTACAAGCAGGGGCTCGACTGGCTGCTGCTCGACTACCCGATGCACAAGGCCATGCAGCGCTGGTGCAGTGCGCTCAACGCCTGCTACCGCGGCAGCCGCGCGCTCTGGGACATTGACGACGGCTGGGACGGCTTCACGTGGCTGAACGTGGACGACGCCGAGCGCAGCGCCATCGCCTTCCTGCGCACGGCGCGCAACGGCCGCCGGGTCGTGTGCGTCTGCAACTTCACGCCCGTGCGCTATGACGATTTTGTCATTGGTCTGCCCAAGCGCGGCGTGCTGCGCGAGCTGCTGTCGAGCGACAGCGAGGAATTCGGCGGCTCCGGCGTACACAACGCGCCCGAGATCCGCAGCGAGGACGTGCCCTTCGGCGCGCTCCCCTGCTCCGCGCGCGTGACGCTGCCGGAGCTTGCCACCGTATACTTCACCTTCACGACCCGGTAAAGGAGGGAACACCATGAAACCCGAACTGCGCGCAGCGCTGGCCGAAAAAGGCCGCTGCGACCTGCCCGGCGTGCTGCTGGCAGCCGCCGAGTGCGCGCCGCTGGCAAAGACCGGCGGCCTTGCGGACGTCGTCGGCACACTGCCGAAAAGTCTGGCCGCGCTCGGCTTTGACGCACGCATCATCACGCCGTACCACCGCGTGATCAAGGAAAAGTACGCATCTCAGGTCACGCATCTGACGGATTTTTATATCGACCTCGGCTGGCGGCACCAGTACGTCGGCATCGAGCGGCTGCTGCTCGACGGCATCGTCATCTACCTCGTGGACAACGAGTTTTATTTCGGTGACCGCATCTACCTCGGCGGCGAGGCCGAGGGCGAGCAGTATGCGTTTTTCGCCCGCGCGATCCTGGAGGCGCTGCCGAGGCTGGACTTTACGCCCGAGATCCTGCACTGCAACGACTGGCACACGGCCGTGCTGCCCATGCTGATGAAAACGCAGTACGCCGGCAGAATGCAGTCGCGCATGCAGACACTGCTGACCATCCACAACATCGCCTATCAGGGCAAGTTCTCCTTTGAATTTATACAGGACCTGCTCGGCATCGACGCGCGCTATTACACGCCTGAGTTCATGGAGCTCAACGGCTGCGCGAACCTGCTCAAGGCCGGCTGCGTCTTTGCCGACCATATCAACACCGTCAGCCCGAGCTACGCGGGCGAGATCCGCACGGCGGCTTACGGTGAGGGGCTCGAGGGCATTCTCAACGCCCGGCAGCACCAGCTGTCCGGCATCCTCAACGGTATCGACACCGCCGTTTTTGACCCCGCGCACGACGGCGGCATCGCCGCGCCCTACTCCGCCGACGACCTGAGCGGCAAGGCCGCCTGCCGCGCCGCGCTGTGCCGGGAGCTCGGGCTCGAGATCGGCGCGCACACGCCCATCGTCGCCATGGTCACGCGCATGACGCCGCAAAAAGGCTTCGACCTGGTGCAGTGCGTGCTCGACGAGCTCATGGACAGCGAGGACATGGCGTTCGTGCTCCTCGGCACCGGCAACGCCGAATACGAGGACTTCATGCGCAGCGCCGAGTGGCGGCACAAGGGCCGCCTGTGCGCCTACATCGGCTACGATGAGGCGCTGTCGCACCGCGTGTATGCGGGCAGCGACTTTCTGCTCATGCCGTCGAACTTCGAGCCATGCGGCCTGTCGCAGATGATCGCCATGCGCTACGGCACACTGCCGATCGTGCGCGAGACCGGCGGCCTGCGCGACAGCGTGCAGCCGTATAATCAATTCACCGGCGAGGGCACCGGCTTCTCGTTTGCCAACTTCAACGCCTATGAGCTGGCGGACGCCATCCGCCGCGCGCTCGCGCTCTATCACAACGAGCACGACGCCTACTGCCGCGTGCAGCGGCAGGCCATGTCGCAGGACTTCAGCTTCACGCGCTCCGCGGAGGACTATGCGCACCTGTATCTGCTCCTGCTGCCGGAGGACACCACGCCGAAGCACGACGCAGCTGACGAGGCCTTCCGCAGCCCGATCGGCGCAGTGGAGACCGGCACGTCCGTGCGCCTCGCCTTCGCGGATACGGAGGCGCTCGTGTTCGACGCCGCCGTGGAGATCTACGGCGATGCGTACAGCGACACCGTTGCGATGACGCAGACGGCCGCCGGGTTTGAAGCGGCCGTGACCCTGCCCGCCGCGCCGCAGGCGCTGCGCTACCGGTTCCGTCTCGCGTGCAACGACGGCGGCATCCGCTGGCTGTGCGCCGCGCCGGACGGTCGGCACGCCCGGCTGTGCGACGCGCCGATCGACGGCTGGCGTCTGACGGTCTATCGTGCCGGCTTCACGACCCCGGCGTGGTTTCGCACCGGCGTGATGTATCAGATCTTCCCCGACCGCTTCGCGCGCGACAGCTCCGCCACCGCGCAGCGCGGCATGGAGCACCACCGCCGCATGGGCCAGACCGTGCACTATCACGCCGATTGGGACGAACCCGTCGAGTGGCAGGCCAATACGCCGGAGGGCGAATACGCGCCCGTCGATTTCTACGGCGGCACCCTGCGCGGTATCGCCGACCGGCTGCACTACCTGCAAAAACTCGGCGTGACGGTGCTGTACCTCAACCCGATTTTCGAGAGCGCTTCCAACCACCGGTACGACACCGGCGATTACCGCAAGGTCGATCCCATCCTCGGCACGAACACGGACTTCAAAAAGCTCTGTACGTCCGCGGCGGACTGCGGCATCCGCATCGTGCTCGACGGTGTGTTCGCCCACACGGGCGCCGACAGCCGGTACTTCAACCGCTTCCGGCACTATCCCGGCTGCGGTGCCTACAACAGCCGCAGCTCCGTCTACGCGCGCTGGTACAGCTTCGCGCACTACCCGGACGACTACAAGTGCTGGTGGGACTTCAAAGACCTGCCCGCGATCAACGCCGCCAACCCCGACTGGCGCAAATATATGATCACCGGCGAGCGCAGCATCGCCAAGACCTGGCTGCGCGACGGTGCGTCCGGCTGGCGGCTGGACGTGGCCGACGAGCTGCCGGACGATGTGCTGCGCGATATGCGCGCCGCCGCCAAAGCGGCGGACCCCGACAGTGTGCTTCTCGGCGAGGTCTGGGAGGACGCCGTGACGAAGGTCAGCTACGGCGAGCGGCGGCAGTACGCACTCGGCGACGCGCTCGACAGCGTGATGAACTATCCCCTGCGCGACGGTCTGGTCGCGTTTTTGACCGGGCGCACCACGGCGCGCGCACTGGCGGACCTGCTGCTGAGCCAGCGGCTGAACTATCCGCAGCCATTGTACTACGCGCTCATGAACCTGACGGCGAGCCACGACGTGGCGCGCACGCGCTCGGCGCTGGCGCTGGACTTTGACCCCCGCAGCCGCACGCGTGCAGAGCTCGCGGCGCTCGAGATCACGGACACCATGGCCGCGCGCGGCGCGCAGCTGCAGGTTCTGGCGGCGGCGGTGCAGTTCTGGCTGCCGGGCATCCCGTCGATCTACTACGGCGACGAGGCCGGTATGCAGGGCCTGTGCGACCCGTTCAACCGCGCGCCGCTGCAGATGTGCGACACGCAGATGCTGCAGTGGTATGCGCAGCTGACCGCCCTGCGCCATGCGCACCCGGCACTCACGCGCGGTGAGGTCGCCGTGTTTGCCCCGGCAGGCGGCGTGTTGTGCATTCTGCGCGTCATCGCAGACGGGCGGGACGCCTTCGGCGAGGAGGCGGAGGACGAGGCACTGCTGCTGATCGTCAACCGCGCAGCGCACCCGGTGCGCTGCCACGTGGAGCTCACCCGCCCCGGCGCCGGCCTGTGCGAAGAGACAAGACTGGCATTCGTGCGCAGCGAGTATGACTGCGCCATCGATTGCTTCGAGGGCACCCACATTGCCATGCATGACGGCGTGGGCGCATTTGACCTGCCGCCCTGTGCCGCAAAAATCTACAGATTGGAGAACCGACATGGAACTGAAACTGGATCGTAACAAAACCTATGGCCTGGCGCTCGAGGGCGGCGGCGCGAAAGGCGCCTACCAGATCGGCGCGTGGAAGGCCCTGCGCGAGGCGGGCATCCGCTTTTCCGCCGTGTCCGGCACGTCCGTCGGCGCGCTCAACGGCGCCATGATCGTCATGGACGACCTTGAAAAGGCCGAAAACGTCTGGAACAACATCCACTTTTCCCAGGTCATGGACGTGGACGACGAGGAAATGCGCCGGCTCATGAACCGCGACATTCCGCTCTCCGAACTCAAGAGCACGCTGCGCAGCGTGGCCGACATCGTGCGCAACCGCGGCTTCGACGTGACGCCGCTGCGCAAATGGGTCGCCGAGGTCGTGGACGCAGACAAAGTCTGTCACTCGGACACGGACTTTTTCATCGTCACCTACTCCCTGACCGACCATCAGGAGCTGGAGCTCAAAGCCTCCGATCTTGACAAGGACGAACTGTGCGACATGCTGCTCGCGAGCGCGTACCTGCCGGCGTTCCGGCTGGAAAAGCTCGGCGGCAAGTATTACGCCGACGGCGGCGTGCAGGACGTGGTGCCCATCCACGCGCTGGTGGAAAACGGCTGCAAGGACATCATCGCCCTGCGCATCTTCGGCTTCGGCATTGAAAAGCGCTTCCGCATTCCGGACGACGTGCACGTGACGACGATCGGCCCGACAGTCGATCTCGGCAACATTCTGAATTTCGACGCCGAGCAGAGCCGTCAGAACATGCGCCTCGGCTACTTTGACGCCCAACGCGTGCTCTATGGGCTCTACGGCAGCACATATTATATCGACCGCACCATGTCCGAGGACGCGGCGCGCCAGCAGCTGCTCGAATACCTCGGGCCGGATGAGGGCTCACTGCGCACGTTCCACGAAAAGACGCTGCCGCAGATCGCCAAGGCGCTCAAATGCGATGGTGATTACTACGACCTGCTCATTGCCGTGCTTGAGCACGACGCGAAGGAGCTTGGCATCGAGTCTGAACGCATCATGACGGACATGGAGCTGCTCCAGGCGATCCTCGCCCAGCCGGAACCGCCGGAGGCCATCCTGCCGGCGCAGGAGCCGGACGCCCCGGCGGAAACGGAGCCGGAAGCCAGCGATGACACGCAGGCTGCTGCGCCCAAAGCCGCCGAAGAAGTCGCGGCCAAGGCAGCCGAGCTGTCGCAGGACATTGAAAAGCACATCAACCGTCTGCTCGGCAAAATGCGGCCGCGCCGCAACCACCCCGGCACGGCGGAAAACGCCGAACCGGAAGCCTCCGCTGATGAGGCAGAGAAATAAATATACAAATGCACCGGGGCGGCCGCACGGCCGCCCCAACTCTTTGGACACGGAAAAATCCCCGGAACCGGACGGTTCCGGGGATTTCGCGTCTTTGGGTGAAGAACTCGGTTAAGCGCAACCCTTTTCAACCCTTTTTTAGGATAAAAAAGTACAAAAAAATATACCCAGCCTTTCGTTTCGAACGCACGCACTTACACTTGGAAAGTGCGGCAATTGCAATCCCAAAATCTATCTGATATAATCAAAACTGGAATCGGGAGCATGCACCGATCCACAACACCTGAGGGAGGGATTCCATGCAGATCGCAGGGCTGGACGATATCGACAACCGGATCATTCATCTGCTGCTGAAAAACGGCAGAGCGTCCTATTCGGAGATCGGAGCGGCTGTGGGCCTGTCCCGAACAGCGGCAAAAAACCGCATCCGCGCGCTGGAAACGTCCGGCGTCATCCGCGGCTATCAGGCGATCCTCGACCCCCAGGCCGCCATCGGAGGCATGGCCTTTGTGGTGAACATCGAGACGGAGGTTGCCCAATTTGAGGCAATCAAAAATGCCATGGCGGCCGCGCCGGAAACGCTGACGCTGATGCAGACCACCGGAAGATGCCATCTGGTGGCACTGTGCTACGCGCCGAGCGTGGCAGACATGCGGCTGTTTGTCCGGGCGCTGTATCAACGCACGCCGGGTATCCTCGGCATTCGCACAAATTCCGTGCTCGACCTCATCAAGGGTTCCATCGTCCCCGGAATTTCAAATTCTGAGGTGCATGAACATGACCGAGCAGTTACTACTCAACACACTGGCGCAGACCGCTGAAGCCATCGGTCTTCCGGCTACCCTGCAGCATTATTACGGCGGCAACATCCGCCTCACGCTTCCCTTCACCAAAAGCGCGTGCGCGACGTCCATCGATGAGCTGATGTTCTCCGTGCGCAGCCAGAACGCGCTCAAACGCGCGGGGCTGTTCACCGTGGGCGACGTCGTGCAGGCGCTGGAGGCAAACGAGCTGGACAAGATCCGCAATCTTGGCCGCAAGAGCATTTGCGAAATCAAAACACGCGTCACCACCTTTGGGTTCGAAGCCCTGTCCGGCGACGGAAAACGGGCATTTTTCCGCAGCCTGATGGCGGAAAACCCCGAAAAGACGCAGGCACTCTGTACATGGGAGGAATAGACTATTGACTGGAATCACAACGGAAAGCAGGATCCGGCAGACGATATCATCGACATGAAACTGAGCGAATCCGACACGGAACCGGCCGGATCATCGTCCGGCCGACCGAATTCCACCTGCCTCCGCTTTGACATTTGGCTTCCTGTGATCTATCTCGGCCTCCTGCTGCCGGGTGACATCCCGATCAACGGCTTCACGATGACCATCGGCCTGATCTGTGCCGGGCTCCTTGTGCGCAGGCTTCTCGCATGGTTATATAAATAAGCGGAGCATCAAAGAATGGAGGTTCTGACTGTGAGCTTCATCGGAAAGCGTGTCAGGCACAGCAAGTTTGGCGAAGGTACGATTACGCAGCAAGACGCCGCTTGTATTACCGTCCAGTTTATAGCGAATCCTGTGCCGAAGAAATTTATATACCCCTCCTGCTTCAAAACGTTTCTGACTCTGCTGGATGCGTCCGCTGCCACGGAAGCAAAAACGGCTTTGGCGCAGCATGAAGCACAGGAACAGGCGAAAAAGTAGCAGGCTGCATACGCAGCGCAAGCACATTACCGCACAAAGAAACTGCAGCGCGACCATTCCGGAGCCGACAGGTCTGTTGAAATCCGTCCGTTTTCTTCTGTGGCAGAGTTTTGCTCGACATACAAATCTGACCTCGGCGCTGAAATTGCGTATTTGAAGGCGACCGGCGGTAAGCGTCAACGTGTTTTTGACGGAAAATGCATAGAAGAAAAAAACGGGCATTACGTATATGTTTTCGATACGGACGATGAGCTGAACTATCCCGAGGGAACGCAAATCAGCATCTGGACAGGCCCTCTCAGCATTCCCGGTCACGTCGTATACTGCAAGGACTTTACAATTGTTCTTACAACCGGAAAAAATCTCGGGAAAGACGTTCCTTCCCTCGAATTCTCTGCGGAACCCTGGCGGCTATTGAACACCCTGATCGAGCGCTTGGACAGCATACCCTCAAGCTGCTCTCTCTCGGCCTCAAGCTTCTTCGCCAGGGTGTAGATGACCTCCGGGTGCTGAATCACCTGATCCAAAATGGAATCGCTCATATACACACCATGCTTTCGGATGGACGGGAGAACTTCATCAAACACCCAGTGTTCAAACCGTTCTGCCGATGGCAGCTTTCTGTGAACGATCAGTCGGTAAACATCGTCTTCCGTGATAAAGGAGATTTCAACGACCTGCTCTCCAGCATCCCCATACTGATTCACCTTCTGAACGACCCCCTCGCGTTTCATTAGGGGGTCTCTGCAATGGCGTTTCACTGCGGCGTAGGGATTCACATATCCCAACGCTTTCGCCACGTCGCTTGCACAGAAGAAGGTCTTGCCTGCCTCCTGTAACACCGGATCGAACCAAACTCCTGGTTCTCAAACACATCCATCATCTGCCTCGACTGTCCGCCATGACTGCCCACATCGGTGTCATGGGTCTTCTGATTGAAATCCGTCATACCTGTTACCTCCTACTCAAATTTGTCTCGCCGGATTTCGGGCGAAAAAAATAGAGCCTCGACCCATTCTCGTTTTCAAAGAATGAGCCAAGGCTCTATGTAAATCAGTCAAGTATGTGTTCGTCCGTCGATGGCAAAATTGGACTTCATTTGCTCCTATTGTCCACCAGTAATTTAACCCATAAGAGGTCAAAATGGGCTTGTCCACCAGTAATTCGGCCACTATAAACCCATAAATTTCCGTTCAAATTCCATCAAAACCGAACAGTCCAGCCAGAATTTTGGGCATAGAAAAAGCCCGGAAAATGGCGTATTCCGGGCTTTTTTAGCATTTTTAAGCTGTAGATTATCGCTTGCTGAACTGCGGAGCGCGGCGGGCGGCCTTGAGACCGTACTCAAGCAATATTTTTGCCTTTTCCCCAGTGTTTTCAAGGCTTTCCCCGGGGTGTCTTCCCGTTTTCCCCTTCGAGTTAACCCATCTAAGATGCAGGGTTTTCCTCTATATCATTTGTTGGTTGAAAGGCTTCGTTTACTACCGTAGCCAGTTCCCAAGGCTTATTATACTTAACCTTCGCGTAAATGTCCATAGTCACCTTGCTGTTTTCGTGGCCTGCAAGATACTGTACCGTCTTTGGATCAACGCCTTCATGAATCAAGTTGGTGATATAGGTGTGCCTGAGAAGGTGCGGTGTCACGTCAAAATCCAGGGTATAGTAAATGCTCTTGTCCGTCCTGCATCTCTCACCAAGCTTCGGTGAAATAGTGTGGTGGATCTTCTCACCGTTGATATACCGATAGATTTTTCGTTCCTTGACTGTGCGGACAGTAATGTAATGCCACACTCTGCTGAACTGAGAATAAGACAATGGCTCTCCGTTTGAATCGGAAATCACATAGTCAGAAGATGATTTTTCTTTTTCAGCTTTCAAGCAGTCAACAAGAAGCTGCGGGATCGGAATGTCTCTTCTTGCCGCAGGAGTTTTCAGAAGTGTTGTCACTTCAGGGCGGTTTTTAACTGATCTCCATGCTCTGCGAACCGAGATGTAAGGAATCTCCTCGTCAATATGTACGCAGTCCCATTGAAGGCCCAATATTTCTTCACGCCTAAGACCGGCATATAGTCCAAGCATGACGAACAGGTGAGGAGGGAGGTCTTTTATTGTATCAAGAAGCGTGGCTATCTGTTTATCAGTAAGTGCGACCTTCTCCTTCTTTGATTTTCCTCCGCGGGGATTGATACATGCTGCGGGATTATCCCGGATTACGTCGCTTTCTATTGCTGAATAGAAAACACATTTCAGGAGCATATTGACTGTTCCGTAGAGCCCTTTGGACATTTTGGAGACTGGCACCATGAGCATCTTCAGATCATCTGCTGTGATCTCATCAATATACCGGTCTCCAATGGGTTCAATGATATGCTTCTCCATGGCCTTGCGGTAACCCTCCAGTGTATTTGGCCTGACTGTGGCTGATTTCATCTTAAGCCACTTCTCGCAGTATTCTCGGACAGTCGGGTTGTTCTTACGGAAGATCGCATCTGCTACAGCTCTGGAGGCGACTTGTGCTTTATCATAGACTTCTTCACATGTTTTACCGTAGATATCAACTTGCTTGCCGTCTGCGTCAAGGATTCTCGTCCTGTAATACTCGGTTCCGTTCTTTTTGACTTTGCTATACTCCGGAATAACTTTTTTCTTTGCCATTGTAATCCTCCTTACATCGAGGGGTGGACTTAAGCAATGCCCACCCCCACTCTTTTTACTTCGTTGTCATCGTGTTCCACTGATCAAATACATGCTCAAGCATAAATGGTATAGACCATATCGGCCATTTTGCCCTTTGCGTCACGGCCCTGCTCCCGCCTGATATATCCGGCACGTTCCAGCTCCCACACCGCCGTCCTGATGGCGTCAATGCTTTCCCGGTTGATAAGGGACAGGCCCTTTAGGGTGTAGTCCCAATCCTCCGGCAAGGACAGCATTTGTGACAGCAGGCCCTTGGCTTTCAGGGACAGGGCTTTGTTCCGCAGGTGGTGGTTGGACATCACCGTATAGCCTTTGTTCTTCTCCACGCGGAATACTGCCATGAGAGAGCACTTTCCGCAACGGCTGCTATGAGATCGTCGTAGGAAAGCCCGACCGCCTCGGCTGCCATCGGAAAATCGCTGTAATTCGGAGCAAGCCCGGGCAGCGGGTTTATCTCAAGAAAACAGGGGCATCCGTCCTTATCCATGCGGAAATCGACCCTTGCGAGGTCACGGCAGCCGAGAGCATTGAAGATCGTTCTTGCCGCTTCAGTCATTTCGGTGAGCGCCTCCGGTATGTCCGACGGACATTCATAATGCACGTGCTTTCTGAATTCTTTTTTTATTTTGTAGCTGTAGACGCAGTAATCGCCCTGCGTGGGATGCTCGTAAACTATCTCCATAGGGGGAAATACCTGAACATCATCGCCCGTTCCCAGGAGACCTACCGTAAATTCACGGCCGGATAAAAATGTTTCCACGAGCATATCCTGTTTGTAATCGGCGAAAAGTCTCTTCAGCATAGCTGTGAGCTCATCGCGGTCCTGTGCTATGCAGTCCTCGGAGATACCTTTGCCCGAGCCTTCCGCATTGGGCTTTACGATCACCGGATAGTCCATTTCCGGTATATCGTTCTCGTGTCCGGGGGATACGAGACAGAACGGTGACGTCCTCACCCCGAAGGACATAGCAAAACGCTTACACATGGCCTTATCCAGTGTAAGCGACATAACAAGGGCATCGCTGCCCGAATATGGAATATCAAGTAGTGATAAAAGCGCGGGAACCTGAGCCTCGCGGTCACGTCCGCCGCGGCCCTCGGCTATATTGAATACAAAACGGATATCCTCCGCCTTCAGTTTTTCGGGAAGATCGCGTCCGGCCTCTATGACCGTCACATCAAGCCCGCTCTTTCTCAGGGAAGCAGCTATCGCCTCCACTGTTTCGGGGCTGTCAAATTCAGCCTCTTCGTCTATTACTCCAGTGCCGTCACCATGATCTATGTTGGCGACAAGAGCCGTTTTTCCTTCAAAAGAAACAGCCATTTTCGTACACCTTTCTATCAGAGTCTGTGACCGGAATGATTATACTTTATCCTGTTTTTGTTATTACGCCTTCTTCCGTTCGTAAATCATTATTCTTCCCAGAACAGGATTGCTATTTTAACAAGATAGCGATCCTGTTTTATTGTTTTTATTCCGGAAACAGTTCCCTGTCAGAAAGAAGAATTCTCTTTTGAGCCGATTCGCTGTTTGTGGTAAAGACAATTTGAGATAAACCTGCTATAATTCTTCCTGGAGGTAATGAAAATGGATCTCTTATCAATCGGTAATTTCATCGCTCAACTCAGAAAACAGAACGGGCTTACTCAAGAGCAGCTTGGAGAACAGATCGGCGTTACGAACAAAACTGTTTCCCGTTGGGAAACAGGCGTATATATGCCCCCGGCAGATGCCTTGATGAAAATGAGCGAACTCTTTGGCGTTACGGTCAATGAACTGCTCAGCGGCAAAAGACTCTCCGAACAGGAATACATGGTTGCCGCAGAGAAAAATCTGAACCAGTTGGTAAAATCAAGTGTATTCGACCATAAAGACAAGATTGAGTACTTCAAAAAGAAATGGCTGAAAGAGCATGTTGCGATCATGGCGCTCATTGGCATTTGTATTATTGCTGTGTTTGCTGCGGGAATAATCATCAAAAACAGTTTGTTGGTAGCAATTATTCCTTTACTGGTCTTTACAGCACATGGCTGGAGGAATAACTCCATGATGGCATATGCTGAAAAACATGTCTATGATGAGACGGAAAAAGATTAGTTCATTGGGATGTGAAAGCAAAGCACATCTAATAAAGCGCATCTGATCTGACTTGGTGTGAAGAATAACGATTAACCTTTTTTGTTGAAACAGCAATCTTTAGCCACCTTGGTACACAGGCTATGATACAATAGCCTGTGTACTTTTTTGCGTATCTATCCGGAAAAACCCTTGATACAAGGGCAAAGCGAGACAAGTGGGTGCAACCATGCATCTTCCTGCCTCGCTTTTTTGCTTTGTCAGTTTTTTTCATGGGTTGGAGCAATTTTGAATTTGCACCCACCCCCTACACCATTTGGCGTTTCTCAAGATTCGCCAAAAGGCTTCCGAATAAACTTCACTTCTGGCAGTGCAATCAGTATCTCCTCGGCATCTGGCTGATCTGCGGGTCTCCAATACACAAGAAAAGCGCCGGGATCTTCTGCCAAAGCTATAATTGCGTGCAAAGAGTATGAGTTAACAAGATATGTAATGATTGTTCACACACTTTTAGCACTCTCCTCTTGACAGTGCTAAAAGCAGTGCTATAATGATAATCGAACAAAGGAACAGAGATCGAATGGATGACCTCCATCCCCTTGCTCAGGTAACAAACATAGTGATTGCAAAAGGAGGCATGACAGAGATCGAATGGATGACCTCCATCCCCTTGCTCAGGTAACAAACATAGTGATTGCAAAAGGAGGCATGACTTATGTTACCGAGTATTATTGGAGAGAGTTTGTTTGATGACTGGTTTGACTTCCCGTTCAGGGGCTTCGAATCCGATGTGGATCACAAGCTGTATGGCAAGCATGCAGCACGGGTGATGAGGACGGATCTGAAGGAACACGACGAAGGCTATGAGCTGAAAGTGGACCTGCCGGGCTTCAAGAAAGATCAGATCGATCTGCAGTTGCAGAACGGCTACCTGACGATCACCGCGTCCAAAGGCCTTGAAGAAGAGGGCAAGGACAAGAAGGGCAAGATCGTCCACCAGGAGCGTTATTCGGGTTCCATGACCAGAAGCTTCTACATCGGCGAGAATGTCAATGAAGAAGACGTCAAGGCCAAGTTTGAGGACGGCGTCCTGACGCTTGACTTCCCGAAAGAGAAGCCGGTGGCGCTTCCGGAGCATAAAACGATCCAGATCGAAGGATAAAATAACCACCACAGCGCCCTGCCATCCGCGGGGCGCTTTCTATTTCAGAGGGGATGTTTGAAATGAAAGAGAATTTGTTGTAGGAGAGCAGTTGAGAGGAAGCGCGTTGGAAGAAGGTAGAAGTTCAGGACGATAATGGATGTCTTGGAGGCAGGTACTGCTAACCTTTACATTGGTTACATTGATTGCCTGGCAATACTGCTGCGGATGATTCCATTCACCATTTTGGGGAGTCAATATATGAATTCTTAACCATAGCTTGATCCATTTGTCTTCATCATTCCACTGATTATTTTTGATATCGGATCGTTCTAATTCGGTATTTGTTTGATATCCGATACCAAAGTTGGTGTTATAAGAATAATCATAAGATAGAAGTTCGGCTTGAGGTAAATCGTTTTCCGAACGTGAGGATGCAAAGAAAGTTAAGAATAATGACGCTATCATACATGCTGAAATGATACGAAATTTCATTTTTAATCACCGCCTAAAAGATCGATTACATTTTGAATATTTGGCATGTTGTGATTCATTAGAATCACATCAATCCCAAATTTATTGTCAGCATTGACCTCTTTGTTTTTCTGCACATTACTGTTGCCACTCCTGCTTTCGGCTCCCATTCCTGAATATGTGGATGCAGAATCAAACAAAACAACATGGACCTGATTTACATCTGGATTGTAATTTTTATTAGGGCAATACCGTACTGCGTGTGACCACGAGAGGCAATGGGCGGATCATATTAAAATCAACGACAGAAACTTTGGAAGCGTAGCCTTCCGTTCTGAAAAATGGGCGGCTGCATCGCTGACGATTCCTCAAGGCCATCCCCATGCCGCGCTTTGTCTGACGGTAAAGGAGGGCAACTTGGATATCCTGTCGCTGCATTTTTCCCCAGAATTGAATGAATGAAATACTTCCTTGCAATCGATATCGGCGCGTCCTCCGGACGGCACGTTGTGGGCTGGCGGGAGGACGGCGAGGTGTTCGGCATTCTTGGAATGCTTTTCAGCGTCCCTGTCTGCGCCGTGCTGTACAGCCTCTATCTGGAGTTCATGAAAAATCGGACGCGACATGACACTCCTCTGAAATGAAGTCAGGTAAAACGAAGATACTGCAAACTGAGAGCTCAGCATAGAAATGCTTCAGCTTTTTTTCGGTTCGTTCGATGCAGCGCCTGAGGCTGCTTCACTATTCTGCTGATTCAATGGCGTTGACCTTGTCGTAGAGATCCTCGATCATGATCTCGGTTTTCAGGTTGACCTTGTAGTCGTTCTCGGCGCGGCGGCGATCCTTTTCCTCCTGTCGATTCTGGCTCATCATGATCAGCGGCGCCTGAATAGCCGCGATGCAGGACAGCACAAGGTTCAGCAAGATGAACGGATACGGATCGAAAGCGCGGGTTGCCAGCACCGTGTTGATGACCATCCACAGCACCAGCCCGCCGGTGAACGAGAAGATGAACGCCCAGCTGCCGGCAAACTTGGCGATCGCGTCTGCCGCCCGCTGGCCGAGGGTGTACTTTGCCTTTTCCTCAGCCGGATTGACGGATACGCGGCTGTCCGCCAGCAGCGCTAGCACCTCTTCGTCCGTCATATCCTTCTGAACATCCCGAAGCACTTCCTTGAGCAGCTTTCGATTTTCCTTCATATTTTTCGTCCTTTACAGTTTATTCCGCGTCTGCGGTCAGATCAGGCCGGGGCATCGCGTCCGTGCGACCGGTTACCTCAAGATAAAAAGCGGCCTCGGCGGCGTTCTGATAGGGTGCGAGCCAAAGATACCCAATGCCCAGCGTCAGCACGCACAGCAGGCTCCAGCCAATGAAGCTCAGCTGCAGGCAGAACAGCCGCCCCTTGTTGCCGTCCATCAGCTCCTTGGAGCGGGCAATGGCCTCCATCACGTCCATATCCGGGTTCTCAGCCATTAGATAGGGCGCAAGCGCATAGCGATAGCTTGCGATAATACCCGGAACAATGAACAAAAGCGACCATAGAAAGGTCAGCAGCGTGGTCATGAAACGCAGGCCAAACGCCCGTCCCCAAATACTGAAGCGGGAAAACAGCGTGGCGAAGGCGGGCGGGTTTTCATGCGTGAGCAGGTCGAGGTTGTAGCGCTTCAGTCCCAGCTCGATTGCGCCGCCGATCAGCAGCTGAATTACCGCCAGCACTGTGATGACCGGCACAATTATGGTCAGCGCGCGGGTAATTGCCGGCGTATTCAGAAAGGTGCGCGACATGCTGAAGCCTGGTTCCTCAATATAGACGCTGTAGTATTCGCCGGGATCCTGATAACTGTGGGTTATGCGCCCTCCGGAGGCACTGCCGGATGCGAAATCTACCCCGCTGCCCAGCAGCGCGGCCAGCAGCGTTACGCCGATCGTCAGCGTCCAGAAGCCGCGGAGCGCCTTGCGGGCAATGGAGCGGAAATGGCCTGACAGATACATCGAAATCATCCTTCCATGCTCTTTGTGTGTGAAACACTTTCAATATACCGGATTGATTTTATTATATCAGCCCGTCGTTATCTTTTCAAGCAAACCGGCGACTAACGGCGCGTTATCCCCGGAGAAGCTTTTTACCGATGACTGCAATGCCTGCCAGCATTTCCACAATGGATAGCCCCATCAGGAGCCCGGATACGAAGTCCTGCACCTCGGAGCCGCCGGTGGTCGCGGAAAGCGCGCTGCAGGCGATTCCAAGCACGATCAGTATCAGGCCGTAGAGAACGCCCTTCTGCTTTTCCAGCTCCTGCGTGCGCCGCAGCAGATCGAGCATCTGCGTGTCGTCATAGACCCGCACGCTGTCCTCTGCCGCATCCTCGCCGTCCATCAGCTCGGGAAGCGTTATGGACAGCGCCTGACAGAGCGCCTCTATCACGCTGTAATCCGGCATACACTTGCCGTTTTCCCATTTGGAGATGGTCTTCCTTAGCACGAGTGTATGGCTGTTGTAGAAGGGCCATAGCAAACCACGGCAACGGGAAATGCACCCTGCTTTCCCAAAATGCACCCTGTTATTCAGAAATGCACCCGACTCTCGGGAAAATGCACCCTGAAAAACGGAAAATGCACCCTGTTTTTCTTTAGGGTGCATTTTTCTATCAAAATATGAGTACTAAGCCATAAAAGTACTCTGATTTTAATAGAATCAGAGTACTTTTCTTTTTCTCAAAAACCCCAGTAAAATCAAGCTTTTCAGCGTTTTAAGGCCGATCTCGGAAGCTCCCGGGACCGGCCTTTTTTGCGTTTATGCAGTTTTCAGAAGGCCTTGGTAAAAAATGGGCTCGTTGGATTATTCCTTGGGTTCGTTGGATTTATGGGTAAGTTCGTTGGAATATTGAGAGGTTCGTTGGTTTTTAGGGCAATTCGTTGGAATATTGAGAGGTTCGTTGGATTATCGTTTATTCGGGCACGCCACGGAAAGAAATCCTCGCAAGCATTGGAATCCTGATCCGTGGACAGATAGAATTGCGAGGATTCAATGAATCTCACTCAGCTTATATCCGTTTTTATCGGCGTTCTTTCCTTTTTCGCCTGACTGTACGAGCTGACCGCTCTTCTTGTCATACCAGTAAAAGCCCGTCCAGGCCCAGGAAAAAGCGGTGAGGACAAGGGTGATCTTCACGCAATCGTAGGAGCGTCCATCCACCGTTACGGTTTCCTCTCCGGCTTTTTCGGCAGCAAACTCACCGAGCCCCATGGCGCCGCGATTGTTGCCGGTGCCGATCGAATAGAACACGATCTGCTTTTCTTCCGAGGCGATGAACGCAGGCATCGCCATTTCCATCATCTGGTACCACAGGCCGTCCCCGATTTTAAACGTCTTATCCTGCACTTTTCCTTTGAAGGTTCCGGAGAGCTTGATATAGTCACCGTCTTTTCGCGCCAGGAGTTCGGTCTGGTCGGAGGGTCTGCTGTAATGCCAGTCAGTGCAGGAAAGGTTACCGGCAACATGAAAGGTCTCTTCTGACCATGGGGCGTCATCTCTCAACAGGGTTTGTGTGATCTCCGCCCTGTCCGCATAACCGGAAACATCAACACAGCGGATCTCCGTACTGTCAGATCTCCGATACCGCATCCCCGACACATCATCTGGGTAAGAATACTCCGGTATGGCATACGAGGAGATTGCCTTTTGCGAGAAGACGATCCTGCCCTTTAGGAACACCTTATCGATGAACTGGATGTTGGAGATATTCTCTCCCGGATCCTTCTCCAGAAGAATAAGGTCGGCGTCCATGCCATCTCTCACCAGCCCCTTGCGATCCGCGAGGCCAAGATGCTCGGCGCTGTTTCTGGTTGCGAGGACGATGGCCTGCATGGGGCTCAGCCCGGCTTCCACATAATAGGCCAGCTCCCTGTGCTCAATCGCTCCGGTCATGTTCTCCAGCATGTTGTCCGTGCCCATGGCGATCGGGATGCCGGCGTCGTACAGCACTTTGAGATTGTGCAGGCTGTGAGCCAGTCGGGAAGGATCCTTTTCGTAGGTCATGGCGTTGACGGTGGGAACGAACCGGGTTCCCGACTGCTTCCAGAGGGCGATGATCGGATCGTCCGGCTCGATATCCCTGTCAAGAATACCGTGTTCGATACCGTAGATCCCGGCCTCAAGCAATTCCTTCACGTCATCGTAATAGAAAGCATGGGCCGTTGCGAGAAGACCGTTTTCCTTGCCCTCGCGGATGATCTGCTGCATCAGCGCCTTATCGATTTTCCGGATCGTCTGCTTCTCGTCGAAATACCAGTAGTCTCCGCCCTGATAGGTGAATTTCAAAAAGTCAACGCCCGCCTGCTTCAGCTCCCGGATCCCTGTGCTTACCTGCTCGGGGGTGGATACCTCAATGGCCATCTCCGCCCTTGCCCAGGGGCTGTTGGAACCAAGGGTGCTGGCGGGGTGCCCGCCGGGAGCTGTAAAGTTCGGGCCGACAAGCAGCAGCTCAGGCCCGGTTATCTCGCCTGATTTCAGCTTATCACGCAGCTTGTAGATAAAATGCTTCGGAGCATCCAGGTCCTTGATCGTCGTTATGCCGTAGGGCAGAACGCCTTCACTGAATATTTGCGGTATCCTGTCGCGCAGAAATACATCGCTCTCCGCTTCACTGTGGCAGTTGAAACCGCCTTGGATATGAACGTGAGCGTCGATCAGCCCGGGCATAAGCGTATATCCGCTGCCGTCAATAACGGACACAGCGGAGTCTTTAACGGGTTCACTGCTGATTTTTTGAATGATCTCATCTTTTACAAGAACATTCTGATGAAACAGTTCGCTGCCATCGCCGACAATGACATGGACATCCCGGATCAGATATCCCGCAGTCTTTTTCTTCTTCGGGCGGAGCAGGTATTTGACCAGAACAAACAGCACGAGGACTGTTCCGAGCAACATCTGGATCCATCCGATCAGCGGAATTCCGAATAATACAGGCATAGCTAAATCCTCCCGCTTCCGATTTATCCGAAAATCTTTCTGAAGTATTCGTCAAAGGACCCCTTTGGGGGAATCGCCATGCCCTGTTTGGCATCGGCAAGGATAAGAAGATGATCTCCGGGGTGGATATCAAAGACGCCCCGGGCTTCTTTCGGGATCACGATCTGTCCCTTCGTTCCGACCGTGACCGTCCATGCATATTTTCCTTCAGGCTTCTCCATGTGGCTCATGCTCCTTTCTCTGTGACATACAAATCATACATTTCATACGAAACCTTGTCAAGAGTTTTTGATAGAAAAGCAAACCAGGCCGATCTCGGATGCTCCGGGACCGGCCTTTTTTGCTTTTATACGGTTTTTTGCTGCCCTTGGCAGAATCCAAGCTCGTTGGAATATTGGGTAGGTTCGTTGGATTTATGGGTAGAGTTGTGAAGGCACATATTTGAGAAGGATAGACCTATCGTTCACTTTGAACCCCCCTTTGCAGGTGAACCCCCCTTGGACCCGGTTGAACCCCCCTAAAGGGCTGGTGCCCCCCTCCGGGAAATTCTATCAAAACGGAGCACCTTTTCCAAAGAATCTAATCATAATTCAACCTCCAAATCCCAAGTCTTCGAGATGGAGTATAGCACAGAATCTGCTTTTTCGGAAGACTCTTTATAGCCGCCCTTCTCTGTAAACAAAAACTACAACGCCTTCACTTGTCCTAATAGTTCCTGATCCATATTCATAACCTCATTAATATAAATTCATAATGTCATCGACAGGACACCGGCACAATATGATTTACTCGCAAAAGCGAGTGTGGGAAAAGCGTTCCTTAATTCATCCACGACGAAATAGATTTCATCGTCATCCCATGCGTCCCCTGAGTCCTTCCGGCACTGCTCCAACTCCGCACGGGTTTCAAAGGCCACGTCGCCGATCAGGATCTGACCGCCGGGGTTCAGATGGTCGTGCAGCATACGCAGGAAGCAAACCTTCTGTTCATCAGTCAGATGATGCAGGGAGTAGGTCGCTACGATGAAATCATAGCTCTGTGCCTGAAGCAGCTCCACCAATCCCTGAGTGAAATCGCCCTGATATAGATGCGCATTGGGCATCTTTTCAGAAGCCAGCTCAATCATCCGCGCTGAAAAGTCCTGGCCGTAGATTGTGCAGCCATTTTCGTACAGCTTCGTTGTGAGCGTTCCGGTGCCAAAGCCGATGTCAAGGACAACAGCGTTCGGCTTCTCCATGATGGATTTATAGATTGTTCCAAGCACATCTTTGTATCCGGCGAAAGGATAGGTGTTTCCTTCATCAGATACGCCTACAGTTTTGTCGTATTGTCGTATGCTCTTTTTGTCATTCATGGTCGCCAGCTGATAATTGATATCCTCAAATGCGATCATCTTCGTGTAGTACCCTTCCGAAACGCGGCAGACACCGTCCTTCCACATCCTGTCGAAGGGGATGGTCTGCTGCACCGTGTCAGGCGGTGATTCTTTTTTTCGACGTCTTAACATGAGCCGCCTCCTTATTTGTCTTCCTGTCGTCCGCTGTCAAAAGTGCAGAGGACTTTTTGATAGTTGCTTTGTGAAATCTGTTCTTAGTCTTGTACCTGCGGATCTGCGGCCGTTTGAATCTGGCCGTCACGAAATGCCGGAGGATCACTTCCAGCGGCTGGCCGTTCTTTTCATACATGGCAAGAAAGAAGAACGGCAGCATCACAAGGATCATCGTCATTGCCGCAAGCGTCGTGTTCCCTGTCTTCCTAAGAAGAAAAAAGAGCGGCAGTCCGACAAGGATCGCAGCTCCGAAGCATAAGATCTGACGCTTTGTGAGGTTCAAAAAGAGCTTGCTCTTTACCCTTGTCAGATCCCTTGGTACATTTGCGTACAGGTTCTCCATACGTCCTCCTTTCCCTTAGTGCGCGTTGAAAATGCTCTTGGCAAGTGACCCGGTCTTAAAGAGCGTGAAGCAAAGCAGGATCGTGAATCCGACCACGCTCCACACACCGGCGATCAGGTTGTCTCCGATCGCGAAGTTACGGATGAGTACCGCATAGATCCCGACACAGATGAGGATCAAAAATCCCTGAAAGCCAAGCGCAAAGAGACTTCGCAGATAGTTCTGTCCGATCTGACTCTGCTCTCTGTTGCCCAGCGTTGCCAGCGGGATCGGGGCCAGACTCGTCATCAGATAGATCTCGATCATGCGGCCGTAGATGATGACAAAAACAAGCGCTGATAAGATCCTCAGCATGAGCTTTAAGATAAAGGTCTCAAGGAAGATCCCTAAGAGTCCTCCCACACCCATCGCCTCAAGGCTTTCTTTGACCGTCTCCAGTTCTGCCGCTCCGATCGCTGTCGTCCCCGATATGATGCCGCCGGACTGGTTGATCACATGCTGCGCCACATCGAAGATGGCCATGACGATGTTGAAGGTATTCGTGATGATGAGCACCGCAACGAAGGTCTTGAAGACCCATTTGAAAAAGATCCAGGTATCAAGCTGTGCCAGGTTGTTGTGTTCTGTTACAAGGTGAATGAGTTCATAGCAGGCAATGAACGTGATGATGATCCCCGCGATCGGCAGGATCACCGTCTCTGAGATATTCCGGATCATGTTGAAGATGTCCGGAGAAAAGTTGGCGGGGCTGGTTCCCACCTGCCCCGCGACGCTTTCCACCTGCTGGTTCACGGACTCGAAAAGGGATGTCAGGTTGTCCATTGCGGCGTCCACGAGGATCCCTTTCAACCATTCCGCGATCTTGTCGAATAGTGCGCCCAATGGTATTCACCTCCCCTTATCCGAAGAGTCCGGAGAGCAGAGGTACGAGGGTGATACCGATAAGAGCGATCCCGCCGCCGGCCATGAGCTGTTTCATGCCCTGGGACTTCGCGCCGGGGTTATCGCCACCGTAGCCTTCCATGAGGTTGATGCCGCCCCAGATCGCAAGACCTGCGCCAAGAGCGATAACGAGAGTCTGCAGTACCTGCACTGCGCTGTTGAAAAATGCCATAAGTCATTTCCTCCTTTGATCGATCGATAGTGGCAGCAAAAAAGGAGCCTCCCATGGCTCCCGTATGCTGCCGTTACAGTTCAGC
>ONIG01000045.1 GCA_900317855.1 uncultured Eubacteriales bacterium
CATATTTTCTTGGCATAGCAATACCCCCTATGTAGTTCTTTTATTTTCCTACATAGGGGGTGTTTTGTCTATTGTCCGTTTTTACTGGTTCGGTTCACGATGTCCTGTGCGGGGTTTTGTTTACATACCAAACAGGCGGATGCCCTTGACGAGCATCGACAGCCCCAGCGTCACGACCAGCACGGCGCTGCCCTTGACGATGTATTTCATCCAGCCGCGCGGCAGAAACGACTGCAGTGCGCCGAAGAGGAACAGCAGCGGCACCGTGCCGAGCGAGAACACCAGCATCACGAGCGCGCCGTGCGCCGCGCTGCCGCTGCTCATGGCGTAGAGCCACATGGCGCTGAGCGCGCCGCACGGCATGACGCCCGTGAGCAGGCCGATGATAAGCGGCTGCCCCGCAAAGCGGCGGCGCGTGCGCGCATTCAGGCTGCAGGCGCCGGGCAGCTCCGTCTCCGCACCGCGCAGCCCCGGCAGGATGCCCGCCATGCGCAGACCGATGAGCAGCACGAGCGCGCCCGCGACGGTAAAGACCATGCTCTTGATGTTCGGCGTATAGGTGATGACCGCGCCGAGCGCGCCGCAGACAGCGCCGACCGCCGTGTACGACACGACGCGCCCGCCGTTGTACGCGGCCGAGGCGATGAGCCCGCGCTTGCTGCGGCCGGTCACACCGTGCGCATCCGTCGTCTGCGCGAGCAGGATGCCGCCGCACATGCCGATGCAATGCGCGCTCGTGAGCAGACCGACGAGAAACACGAGGCCAAGCGAGGCATTCTCGGCAAGCGCCGGTACCTGCACGAGCATGAGCAGCTTCGGCAGCCCCCAGTAGAGCACGCCCACGAGCGCAAGGCAGATCCCATCGACCGTCACGCCGCCCATACCGTGCGCGCCCGGCGGATAGCCGGCATTCGTGAGCACCTGCCGCAGCGCGTCCTCCGTGACGATATCCGGGTCATACGTAATCGTCACGCGGCCGCGCCAGTAGTGCGCCTGTGCGGAGATGACGCCGCGCGTGTGCAGCAGCGCGTCCGCGATGGCATCCTCGCACGCCCGGCAGATCATGCCGGACACATTCAGCTCCAGAACCGCGGTCGTCATGGCCGCTCCCCCTTCGTTTCTTTCCGGCGCAGCGCATACAGCATCACGCCGCCGGATGCACCGCACGCCAGCACCGCCGCCGCGGCCGGGCCGATCACCCCGCACGCAGCCAGCGGCAGACACACGGCATGGTACGCCAGCAGCAGCCAGATGCCCCGGCGCACAGTGCGCGCCGTCTGCGCAGCCGAGGCCTCCGCGCCGTGCATGAGCAGCTCGCCCCGCTCCGCCGCACGGCCGATGCCCGCCAGCGCAGCGACGCCCGCAGCCTGTCCGGCCGCGCCGGGACATGCGGCGGCCAGCACGCCGCACGCGCAGGTCAGTGCGCGGGCCAAGCCACCCGGCTGCCGCCGGAAAAGCCACACGGCGCCAACACCGGCGGCCAGAATGATGAGCAATGCAGTCATGCGCGACGCCGCCCGCTCGAGCCGCTCCTGCTCCGGCGTGCGCACGGTCTGCGCGCGCTGCAGGGCCGCGATCGTTCGCTGCAGCACCGTCGCGTCGCCGACCGCCGTGGGCGTGACCGACGCGCTGCCCGCGCGGTCGAGCGTACCGGCCAGGACCGCGTCCCCCACTGTCTTTTCCACCGGCCGGGACGCGCCCGTGAGAGCGGATTCATCGACCGTGCAGACGCCGGAGCGCACGATACCGTCGACCGGGATGCGCTCGCCCGGAACGATGCGCACCACGTCCTGCGGCGTGAGTGCGTCAGCATCCGCCTGCACCTCCGCGCCGCCGCGCACGACCGCCGCCGTGCGCGGGCGCAGATGCCTGAGCCGCTGCACCGGCGCCGCAAGTGTCCCGCGCGCCAGCTGTGCCGCGTATTTCCCGGCCAGCTGCACGCAGACGATGCCGCACAGCGCGGGAAAGCACGGCTGCAGGCCCGCGAAGGCCGCATACGTGCTGTACGCAAACAGAATGAGCGCCGCGAGCAAACCGGGCGCATCCGGCCCGAGGCTGCCGCCGCGCAGCGCGCGCCACGTGCCGCGCCAGAGGGCCGCGCCCGCGCCGAAAAGTACCGCTACCGCAAGCGCAAGCTGCACAAACGCTGGCGGCCGCCACAGCATCAGCGCCGTGAGCAGCACGCCGAGCCCCAACCGGCGCGCCAGCCGCTGGCGCGTCCGGCCCTGCAGAGTCTCCTCGCCGCCGCGCTGCGCCGTCAGCTCCGCGCCCGGGCCGAGCACCGCCGGAAGCGCGCCGGCGTCCGTGCCGACCGGCCAGAGCGTCACCGTGAAGGTATCCCCCGCGCGCGCGACACCGCGCACGCCGAACACCGCCCGCAGGCGCGCCTCCGCCCCGGCATCCGCACCCGGGCAGCACAGCTCCGCCATCCCGACCGGCACGTCAAAGCCCGCGCGCTGTACACGGCGCGCGATCTCGCCGAGGTCCACGGCCGCCTCGTCATAAGTCAGGCACGCGCAGCCGGCCGTGTCGCTCACGGATACTTCGCGTAGTCCCGGCAGCCCCTGCAGCGCGCGCACGATGCGCACCGCGCAGGCGCCGCAGTCCATGCCCGAAATACGCAGGATCACGTCCGTCATTTCTGTCGCCGCCTTTCGTAATTTACCAACTGGTCAGAAAAAAGATAGCACGCTGCCACATTTTTGTCAAGGTGCGGCGCGGATTTTCTCCGCCATTTGACGGATGTTGAAAATCGCTGTATAATCGAAGCATCCCAGTACCCCGGAGGCGATCAAGATGCCGATCATTGTCGACCGTGACCAGATCCGCCGGGACATTCTCATGGCGTTTCAGCGCTGCATCGAGCGCAAGCCCATGATGAATGTTTCCCTGCGCGACATTGCAGCCGAGGCGGGCATGAGCCACGCCAAGCTGCTCAACTATTTTGAGAGCAGAAACGTCCTCATCCTCGCGTATGTGCGCTATACGCGAGAGTATATGTGCGAAAAGTGCAGCCAATGGTTCGCCGGGCACGACCGCGCGGACTATGACTCCAACCTTGCATACATGAACGCCTTCATGGACTACGTGGCCAATGCCCCGTCGCACGAGCAGCGCCCGAATGCCACGACGCAGACCTACGTCCTCGCGCGCTACGACCCCGAGATCGGCCGGCTCGTGCAGGAGGAGTTTCTCGCGTGGCGCACGCTCATGGAGCAGTGTCTCATCCGCATCTACGGCGTGGAGGTCGGCATGCATGAGGCCGAGGCGATGATGATCCTCATCTCCGGCACGTTCATCTGCAACTACAATCAGGCGCTCACCGGCGAGATCAACGACAACATTCTCGGCTATCTCGGCAACCTGAGCCGGTCCTGACAACAGAAAAAGTCATCCGCCTGACGGCAGCTGCCGTCAGGCGGATTTTCATAGGGGTGGAAGGATGGGAAAAGGTATTACTCGTTCGGGTGTGCATCACAGTAGTGATGATAGATATTCTCGATATACAGCGCAGCGTCGCGGCCGCGGCCCTCGGCGAGCATGGCGGTGATGCGCGTCTCCTGCTCGATGACCGTCTCCGGCCCCCAGAAGGTCACGCACCGCTCCCAGAGCACGCCGCTTACATCCGCGAGGCTGTTCATGAGCAACGGGAAAATGAGGTTTCCGCTCAGCTCGGTGATGGTCGTGTCGAACTTGCGCATCCACTGCGCATAGGCGGCGATGCCCTCGCCCGCGGCAACGGACGCGCGCAGCCCGTCCGTGATGGCACGCAGCTGGTCAATGTCGGCCGGCGTGCCGCGCTCGCCGAGCAGGATCATGGCGCCGCCCTCGATCGCGTCGCGCGCTTCGACGAGAGAGCTCTCGATGGCATGGTCGAACTGGCCGCCATATTTCCCGAGCGCCATGAGCGTCTCGAAATTGCCGTGGCGGGCGTAGTCCTCGATGTAGTTGCCGCGGCGCGGCTCCATGCGCACAAAGCCCATGCGTTCGAGATCCTCGAGCCCGATGTGCACCATGGAGCGGCTGATGTGCATCTGCTCGGACAGCTCGCGCTCCGACGGGAGCCGGTCGCCGACCTTCAGCTCACCGGAAAAGATCATGCCGATGACCTGATCGACGAACAGCTCCCGGAGCGTCGGAGCCTGAATCTGCTGAAATCCCATCAGACCTTCCCGTCGACCTTGCGGTGGTCGTAGATCTGATCCAGCAGCGGGCGCACCAGGAAATAGATCGCCTTGTTATCGAGATTGAACCAGTAGATGAGCATGCTCCCCACCCAGACGCCGGCCGCGCCGAGGAGCAGCTTTGGCAGCAGTTTTTTCATCGTCATTTCCTCCTGTTTACCAGCCTTCGTAGTCGTCATACTGCAGCAGGGACGCATCGAGCGGCTCGGCCTGCATGACGGAGTACATGTAGTCGTTGACCTGCTGGCGGATGTCGGCACGGGAGACGGTGCGGTGGTCGAACATGTCGTTGGAGACCATCATGAGCTTCGTCTGCTTCTCCTTCGCCTGGTCGAGGATGACACCCGTGAGGCCGAGCGCGCCCTTGCAGGTGATGTCATCGTGCAGAATGACCATGTCGCAGTGGAACTTCTCCGCCTCGTCCCAGAACTCCACGAGGTGCTGCCAGCCGCCGGTCAGGTGGCGGCGCATGACGCCGGTCTCATAATTGCGGGCAATGCCGTCGAGCATGGTGTCCTCGTCCGTCGTGTCGATGAGTACATTGCCGGAGAACAGATCCATGCCGGCGATCACGAGGATGCCCCAGCAGTTATACAGCCAGTTCGGGAACTGCAGCCAGTAGCACGGAGGGCCGCCCCAGGTGATGGCGCGGTAGCGCGTCTTGGGGAAGCAGTTGGTCTTGCTCTCGTACGCCTGCTCGAGGATCTTCATGACCTTGCGCTCTGCCTTCATGACCTCGGGATTGCGGCCGCCGGAAAAGGCGTAGTAGTAAGTATGGAACAGGTTCGGCACGGTGAGCGCGGCGGCGGTGTAGGGCGTGGCCATGAAGTTCCACTTCTCCATCTCGTTGCGCACCTCGTCGTTGTGCTTTTCCATCACGGCGCGGCAGGCGTCCCAGTCATAGGTCTCGCCGGTGTGCCGCTCGACAAAGTTGATGACGCGGCGCAGGGATGCGCGGGCGTACTTGCGCGTGTGCGGGTCGGCCCAGCGCATGGGAATGGCAGCCGGCAGCGTGTCCACGTCGAGGTGGCGCTCGATGATCTGGCTGTTCATGGTCGAGGAGTCGCACGGGGCGTTGTTCGAGATGCAGCAGGCGCCGATCTTCGGGAACTCGTCGAGGATGGCGACGCCGGCGGCGTTGTTCGACAGGCGGCAGGAGTCTGCCGGCAGGCCGACGCTCTCCATGGCGTCGATATAGTACGGGTTCGCGCCCTGATCCATGTAGCACAGCAGCAGGCCCTGGAACGGCTCGAGCTGCGCGGGGCGCAGATTCGGGAAGCCCGCAAGGATCTCGGGGCACATGGTCTGCTCAAGCACGACCTGCGTGCGGCCGAAGTCGTTGTCACCAAAGCGGCGGTCGCCCATCATCATCTCGGCGATGGAGGTGGTCGAGCCCTTCATGATCGTGTTGAGGTAAATGCGCGTCACGCGCAGCGCCGGGCCGCGCAGACCCTCGACGCAGCGGTCGATCATGTTCAGCGCCGCGAGGTACGAGCCCATCCAGCGGTAGGTCAGCATGCCGCGCATGATGCGCACCGGGCTCTTGGCCACAAAGCCGCCCATGACGCCGAGCACCTTGACCCACTCGGTATAGTCGTACCACGTATCTTTCAGACCGCGCCATTCGCGGTGCTTTGCAATGTTGCTGCCGGGGAGAAAACGGTTCCCGGCGCCTTTGGCCTTCTTGTCAGCCATCACGAATTCCCTCCCTGAATGTGTTTGATCTCCAGGCTCTCCACAAAGGCCTGGATGCGCGTGCGCAGCTGGCCGGCGCCGGCGAGGGTGTACTCTTTCTCAATGCCGACGGTCGGGATGCCCAACTCCTCCTGCAGGATGTGCACGCCGAGCACACGCTCATAGCTCCAGAACTCGCAGAACTTCATCTGCTCGTAGAGCACGCCGTCGGCGCTGTATTCCCGGCACAGGTCGCGGATATAGGTGCGGCGGCCGTCGGAGCGCGCCCGCTCCATGAAGCGCGGGCACTGGCTCGTGCGCAGATAGTGGCGGGCGACGGCGCGCAGCGGCGTCTCCCCGTCCAGGATTTCGATCTGCTCGCGGCTGGGCAGGCTGCCATAGCAGTAGCGGTCGGCCACGACCATGGCGCCGCAGTCCTCGATGAGCTTCGTGAACGCAGGATCGTCGATCTCGCTGCCGGTCACGACCAAACGCACACGGAACCACGGCTGCGCGTCCGGCTTGCGGCGCTTGAGCTCGGTGAGCGTCTGCTTGAGATACGGCAGGATCCGCTTGTGCGGGCACACCTGGCTCACGAGCTGGATGACATGAAACTCATAGCCCGTAATGACGGGATTGGCCGCCTTGCGCAGGTCGCCGATCTCGGTGATGATGCGGGAAATTTCGTTGTGATCTCGGATCGCTTCGAGAATCGCCTTGTCGGAGATATCGATGCCGTAGGTCTCGTGCAGCGGCTCGAGCACCTTGATGCGCAGCTGCTCTTCATAGTGATCGACGGCGAAGTCCTCGTCCGAGAACGGCACGTCCATCATGCTCATGAAAAACTGCGGATTTTTCTCCTTCACGAGGCCGAGGATCTCGAAGTGCTCATGGCCGCGGTGCATCATCTGGCACGTCTCGGACGAGAGCAGCGCATCGAGATAGTCATAGCCGCCCTCGATGCCGCGCTCGAGGATGCTGCGGGTGTACGAGCAGATCTTGCTCGACATGTAGTACGTGCCCACGTCGATGCTGCCGGTGTTCGGCGCACGCAGGCGGCTCGAGAAGCAGCCGGGCAGGTTCAGCAGCGTTTCCGGCACGAAATAGCAGGTGTAGCCCAGGGCGTGTTCCCCCTCCGCCCTGGCCTGCTGTACCAGCTCGTTGTTGGCCTCCTGCAGCAGATTCTCAAAATAGATCAGATGCTTCAGGTCTTTCATGGTTTGCTTCCACCTCTCACTTTTCATTACGGGTGCGGCAGCTGGTCGGAACACGATCTGGTTCAACCAGCGGCTTCATGAGCCAAAGATAGCATATTTTTTGACAATGTGCAATGGATTTCCCACCATTTTCTGTTTTTCAGTGCTTCGCACAATGGAACTGGTCTAACCACAGCCATTGTATCGCCAACAAACCGGACAGATTTTGCGCTTTTGCAAACAATCATTGACAAGACAGGCCGGCTTATTATAGTATTGTCCGTCCAATCATGAAATCAAAGGAGCCTCACTTCATGAATGAAATTTACGTCACCGGCCACCGGAACCCGGACACGGACTCCGTCGTGGCCGCCATCTCCTATGCCGCGCTGCGCAACGCGCTCGGCGACCGCGACTATGTGGCCGCGCATCTCGGCCACATCAGCGACGAGACGCAGCGCCTGCTCGACCGCTTCGGCTTTCAGGAGCCGGTAACGATCAGCAACGTCCGCACGCAGGTGCGCGATCTGGATTACGACACGCCGCCGGCGCTCAACTCCACCGTCACGATGGACCGCGCCTGGCACATCATGCGCGACCAGAACATCTCGGCCATGCCCATCATCAACGAGGACGGCACGCTCTACGGCATGCTCTCCGCCGGCGACATTGCGGCCTACAGCATGCGCACGATCAGCGACCGGCACGTGGACGCGCTGCCGCTGTTCAACCTCCTGAGCGTGATCGAGGGGCGCATCCTCAACGACGGCGCCGAGCAGGTCGACCGCGTGTCCGGCGTAGTGACGATCGCCCTGCCCCAGAGCTGCGACAACCTGCTCTTCTCCGACCCCGACAGCATCATCCTCTGCGGCAACCAGCCGGATATGATCCGCCGCGCGCTCGATATCGGCGTGCAGTGCATCATCCTCTGCCAGACCGACGTGGACCCGGCGTGGCTGGAGGACGCGGGCAAGACCTGCATCATCTCCACCCCGCTCGATGCCAGCCGCGTGGCGCGGCTGGTGTATCAGGCGATCCCGATCTCCCGCCCGTGCCAGACGAAGGACATGGTCAGCTTCCACCTCGACGATTACATCGACGACGTGCGCGAGGTCGTGCTTGAGAGCCGCTACCGCTGCTACCCCGTGCTCGACGAGAACGAAAAGGTCGTCGGCACGCTCTCGCGCTATCACCTGCTGCGGCCGCGGCGCAAGCGCGTCGTGCTCGTGGACCACAACGAGATGGCGCAGGCCGTGCCCGGGCTCGAGCAGGCCGAGATCCTCGAGATCATCGACCACCACCGCCTGGCCGATATTCAGACCACGCAGCCCATCCGCGTGCGCAACGAGCCCGTCGGCAGCACGACGACCATCATCACCAACATGTATCAGGAGCACGGCGTCATGCCATCGCCGAACATGGCGGGACTGATGGCGAGCGCCATTTTGTCCGACACGGTCATGTTCAAGTCCCCCACGTGCACGAAGCGCGACGTCGCCATGGCCGAGCGCATGGCCCGCATCGCCAACGTCTCGCTCAACGAGCTGGGCAACCTGCTCTTTGCCGCCTCGAGCGCGGGCGACAAGTCGGCCGAGGAGCTGTGCTTCACCGACTTCAAGGAGTTCCACATCGCCGACCACTATCTCGGCGTCGGTCAGGTCACGTCGCTCGACTCGGCCAAGGTGCTCGAGCGCAAGGACGAGCTGCTGGCCGTCATGGCCACGAAGCTCGAGCAGCAGCACTATGACATGATCGCGCTCATGGTCACGGACGTGCTCATGGAAGGCACAAACCTGCTCTACATCGGCAGTGACGACACGATCCGCTCTGCCTTCTCGGTCGAGCCGAAGGACAGCGCCGTGTTCCTGCCCGGCGTAATGAGCCGCAAGAAGCAGATCATCCCCATGCTGACCGCCCTCTGGGGCTGAGGCCGCATATACAAAAAAGTCCGCACAGGCACTGCCTGTGCGGACTTTTTTGATTCAATCCGTCATGCGCACGATGCGGTAATACGTTCGCGCCGTGAGCAGGTACACAAAGGTGTACAGCAGCGCAAAGACGCCGAACGTTCCGAGCGTGCACAGCAAAAACAGATGCACGTTTTGCAGCCCGAAGGCGAACACGATCTGCTTGATGAGCGGAAACGCGAACGCGATGTGGATCGCCGCCGTCACAAGCGGCAGGAAGAACATGAGCAG
>ONIG01000028.1 GCA_900317855.1 uncultured Eubacteriales bacterium
GACACCGATGGAATTTCGGTGCCAGTATGTTGCTTAAAATTTCATATCCCTGCTTAGGGGGTGTTTTTTGTGCTGTCCGCACAATCTGGGGCGGTTCACGATCGGGACGCATGTTTTTTTATCCGCGCAGGCCGCCGAAGAACGCGCGCAGCGCGGCCGCGCAGTCATCCTCCAGCACGCCGCCGTAAATGGCGGGGTGGTGACCGTAGCGCTCCTCAAAGAGGTTGAGCACGCTGCCGCAGGAGCCGAAGTTCGGCTCCTTCGCGCCGTAGACGACGACCGGAATGCGGGCGTTGATGATCGCACCGGCGCACATGGGGCACGGCTCAAGTGTGACATAGAGCGCGCAGCCGTCGAGCCGCCACGTGCCGAGCGCGCGGCACGCCTCGGCGATGGCCTCCATCTCGGCGTGGGCATCGGCACGGTGCGTCCGCTCGCGGCGGTTGCGGCCGCGGCCGATGATGCGGCCCGCACCGTCGGCGATCACGCAGCCGACCGGCACTTCCCCATCGGCCGCCGCGGCGTGCGCGAGCGCGAGCGCCGCGCGCATATAGTCCTCGCGCTCCACAGGCGCTCTCTCCTTTCAAAAAACCGGCGCTGTTATCTGAACAGCGCCGGAAATCATATTTGAACGAAAACCGATCAGGCCAGAGCCGCCGTGATGATGGACATCTGGTAGACTTCCTCGGCGTCGCAGCCGCGGGACAGGTCGTTGATCGGCGCGTTCAGACCCTGCAGGATCGGGCCGTAGGCCGCGAAGCCGCCGAGACGCTGCGCGATCTTATAGCCGATGTTGCCGGCCTCGATGCACGGGAAGATGAAGGTGTTGGCGTGGCCCGCGACCGGGGAGCCGGGGAACTTCAGCTGGCCGACGACCGGGGAAACGGCCGCGTCAAACTGCATCTCGCCGTCGAGCTTCAGCTCAGGCGCGAGCTCCTTGGCGATGACGGTGGCGTCGTGGCTGAGCGCGACCGTGCCGCCCTTGCCGGAGCCCTTGGTGGAGAAGCTCAGCATGGCGACCTTCGGGTCGATGCCGAAGGTCTCGGCGGTCTTGGCGGTCTCGATGGCGACCTCGGCCAGCTTCTGCGCGGCAGAGAACGTGACCTCACCGGTGGCCTTGTCGACGGTATCCTGATAGTCGATGTTGATGGCGCAGTCGCCCATGGCGAGCATCTCGTCGCCGCGGACCATGATGAAGCAGGAGCTCACGAGGTGGGCGCCCTTCTTGGTCTTAATGAGCTGCAGCGCCGGGCGGACGGTGTCCGCGGTGGAGTAGGTCGCGCCGCCGAGCAGGGCGTCGGCCACACCCATCTTCACGAGCATGGTGCCGAAGTAGTTGCCCTTCTGCAGGTTGGCACGGACTTCTTCCATGGTCATCTTGCCCTTGCGCAGGTCAAACATGCACTGGGCCATCTCGTCCATCTTGTCGTAGTTGGCGGGGTCGATGATCTCGAGACCCTCGATGTCGAAGTTGCCGGCCTTGGCCGCCGCCTTCACATCGTCGACATTGCCGACGAGGATCGGCGTCAGGAAGCCGCCCTGCTTCAGGCGGGCAGCGGACTCGAGGATGCGGGCGTCGGTGCCCTCGGTGTAGACGATCTTGCGCGGATTGGCTTTGAGAACTTCAACCAGATTTTCAAACATGGTGTTTTCCTCCAATATGTTCATCTATTTTCTGTTTGCTGTGAACATGGTTTTACAAGTAAATAGTGTAACACCCCATTCGACGTTTTTCAAGTCTTGCGCGCGATTTTATAAAGAGGTTGTTGCCGTTTGGGCGCGGGCGTGGTAAAATACAGTCCGTTATCATGAATGTTACAGGAGGTGCGGCATGGAACGCAATTTTGCTGCCGTCATGTCGGAGCTGCGCCACGCGCGCGGGCTGTCCCAGCGCAAGGTCGCGGCCGATCTGAAGATCAGCCAGGCACTGCTGTCCCACTACGAAAACGGCGCGCGCGAGCCGGGGCTGGCGTTCGTGTGCCGGGCGTGCGATTACTACGGCGTGAGCGCGGACTTTCTGCTCGGCCGGGCGCCGAGCCCGACGTGCACGCCCGAACAGCTTGAGGCGCTGCGCGTGCTCGTGCAGGACGTGCGCACCGCCGCCGACCGCGCCGGGGCCGCACTGGAGGAGATTGCCCTATGATCCCACAAGAAGACATCCGTAATTTTTCGATCATCGCGCACATCGACCACGGCAAGTCCACGCTGTCCGACCGGCTCATCGAGCTGTGCGGCGCGGTGGATCAGCGCGAGATGGAGCCGCAGCTGCTCGACAACATGGACCTCGAGCGCGAGCGCGGCATCACGATCAAGGCGCGCGCCGTCGGGCTGACGTATCACCGCGGCGGCAAGACCTACACGCTCAACCTCATCGACACGCCGGGCCACGTGGACTTCAACTATGAGGTCAGCCGCTCGCTCGCCGCGTGCGAGGGCGCCGTGCTGATCGTGGACGCCTCGCAGGGCGTGGAGGCCCAGACGCTCGCCAACACCTACCTGGCGCTGGAGCACGATCTGGAGATCCTGCCGGTCATCAACAAGATCGACCTGCCCGCCGCCGACCCCCAGCGCACCAAGACCGAGATCGAGGACATCATCGGCATCCCGGCTATGGACGCGCCGGAGATCTCGGCCAAGCAGGGCATCAACATTCAGGCCGTGCTCGACGACATCGTGGACCACGTCCCCGCCCCGAAGGGCGACCCGGACGCCCCGCTGCAGGCGCTCGTGTTCGACAGCCAGTATGACAGCTACCGCGGCGTCATCGTGCTCATGCGCATCGTGGCCGGCACGCTCCGGCGCGGCATGGAAGTGACGATGATGTCCACCGGCGCGTCGTACAAGGTGCTGGAGGTCGGCCACCTGCGGCCCATCGGCCTCGACCCGTGCGAGGAGCTCGGCTGCGGCGACGTGGGCTATTTCACGGCGAGCATCAAAAACGTGGAGGACACGCGCGTGGGCGACACCGTGACCGAGACCGCCCGCCCCGCCGCCGAACCGCTGCCCGGCTACCGCCCGGCGCGGTCGATGGTCTACTGCGGCATTTACACCGAGGACGGCTCGAAGTACCCAGACCTGCGCGACGCGCTCGAAAAACTCAAGCTCAACGACGCCTCGCTCTCGTTCGAGCCGGAGTCGTCGGTCGCGCTCGGCTTCGGCTTCCGGTGCGGCTTTCTCGGCATGCTGCACATGGAGATCATTCAGGAGCGGCTCGAGCGCGAGTTTGATCTCGACCTCATCACGACGCTGCCGAGCGTCATCTACCGCATCACGAAGACCGACGGCACGGTGCTCATGATCGACAACCCGCACGACTACCCGAACCCCGCGTCCATCGAGGTCGCGGAGGAGCCGTTCGTGAACGTGTCGATCATCACGCCGCAGGAGTTCGTCGGCAACATCATGCCGCTGTGCCAGGACCTGCGCGGCGAGTATAAAAACATGCAGTATCTCGACAGCCGGCTCGTGGAGCTGCACTACGAGATGCCGCTCAACGAGATCGTCTACAACTTCTTCGATACGCTCAAGGCGCGCACGAAGGGGTATGCCTCGCTCGACTACGAATTTTCCAGCTACCATCCGAGCGAGCTCGTGAAGGTGGACATGCTGCTCAACGGCGACCAGGTCGACGCGCTGAGCTTCATCGCCCACAAGGACAAGGCCTACGGCCGGGCGCGCAAGCTGTGCGAAAAGCTCAAGGAGAACATCCCGCGGCAGCTGTTCGAGATCCCGGTGCAGGCCGCGATCGGCGGCAAGATCATCGCGCGCGAGACCGTCAAGGCCCTGCGCAAGGACGTGCTCGCCAAGTGCTACGGCGGCGACATCACACGCAAGAAAAAGCTGCTCGAAAAGCAAAAGGAAGGCAAGAAGAAAATGCGCCAGCTCGGCACGGTCCAGATCCCCACGGAGGCATTTCTCGCCGTGCTCAAGCTCGATGAATAAGGAGGAAGCAACGCATGCTCGAATTCCGTTTTGACACCCAGCTGCTCATCGAAGGACACGGCCTCGACGAGGACGCCATTCATGACTATATCCAGCAGAATATCGCGGGCGACTGCCTGCTGGCAGTCGGCGATGAGGACCTCATCAAGATCCACTTCCACACGAACACGCCCTGGAAGGTGCTTGAATACTGCGCGGGCCTGGGCGACATTCACGACGTCGTCATCGAAAACATGGAGCGTCAGGAAAACGGCCTGCACGGCTGAGCGATCCGGACGCAGAAAAACCGGCAGAGCCAACGCTCTGCCGGTTTTTCGTTTTCGCGCCGCTTGACTTTTCGGGCGGGATGCATTACCTTTTAAATACTCTGAAATTTTCCGGGAGGTGTCCGATCCATGGAGCCCGTTTCCGATCGCCGCTGGGTCAGCGCGTGGAGCACCAGCCCCGTCGACGCGAGCCTGTCCGAGACCGGCGTGCTCGACCGGCTCGGCGTCGCCGTGACGGATGTGTCCGCGCGCACGGCCGTGCAGCTCACGGCCGGCGGCACGCACGTGCGGCTGACGCTCTCGAACATCTTCGGCGTGCTGCCGCTGCATGTGGCGGCCTGCACCGTCGCCATCGGCGCGGACGATGCGCGCGGCATTGACCCCGCCACGCTGCACACCGTGACCTTCGGCGGGCAGACGCACGTGCGCATCGGCGCGGGGACGAGCTGCACGTCCGACGCGGCCGCGCTGCCGGTCACCGCCGGGCAGACGCTGACCGTGACGGTCTTTTACCGCGGCATCAACGCCATGCGCACGATCGGGCTCATCGGCGGGCGCAGCCATGCCGAACTCGGCAACTGCACGCGCCGCCCCCTGCTGCATCTGGCCATACCGTTGCAGCACACGGCGGACTCCGGCGCGTATGAGGTCATCCCCGCGCTCACGGAGATCGACGTGCTGGCCGCGGCCGGGACGCACGCGTGCGTCATCTTCGGCGACTCGACCGTGGCAAACGAGCTGCCGCGCCTGCTGGCTGCGCGCCTGCGCGCAGACGGCATCGAAAACGTGAGCGTGACGCAGGCCGCCATCAAGGGCGACCGGCTGGTGGCTGACGGCGTGGGCCGCGCGGCAAAGCTGCTCGGCGGCGCGGGCGTGAAGCGCTTCGGGCGCGACATGCTCGGCCAGGCGGGCGCGGACATGGTGCTCGTCAAGCTGGGGGCCAATGATCTCATCCACCCGCACTGCCGGAGCAAGCAGGGGCTGCTGACTCCGGTCACGTTTGCGCAGATGACGGCGGGCTACCGCGCGCTCGCCGACATGGCGCACGCGCAGGGCGTGCGCATCTGGTTTTGCGAGCTCACGCCGTGGAAGGGTTACACGCGCAACCTCTTCGGCCGCGGGGATGACATCCAGTGGTCGCCGGAATATGACGCGCTGCGGCTGGAGCTCAACGCCTGGTTCCGGAGCGCGGACTGCCCCGCCGACGGCTATATCCCGCTCGACGCGCTGGCAGACCCCGACGACCCGGACGCGCTCTTCCCCGCCTATACGACCGACGGCGTGCACCACACGCCGGCCGGGCAGCGGGCCCTCGCCGCGCTGATCCCGGAGGACATCTTTGCATGATCACACAGGAGGAAAGACCGATGGCGACCATCCGACCCGCAACTGCGCACGACATTGCACGCATCGAGGAGATCTATGACGCGATCCACACGGCCGAGGAGACCGGCGCGGCCAGCATCGGCTGGGTGCGCGGCGTGTACCCCACGCGCGCGACCGCGCAGGCCGGGCTGGATGCCGGGGAGCTGTTCGTGCTCGCCGACGGCGGCACCGTCTATGCAGCCGGGCGCATCAACCGCGAGCAGGTGCCGGTGTACGCCGAGGTGCCGTGGGCGCACGACGCGCCGCCGGAGCAGGTGCTCGTGCTGCACACGCTCGCCGTGGACCCGGCGGCGGCCGGGCACGGCTGCGGGACGCAGTTCGTGCGCTTTTACGAGCAGCGCGCCCGGGTGCTCGGCTGCCCGGAGCTGCGCATCGACACGAACGCGAAAAACGTCAATGCCCGCCGGCTGTATGCCTATCTCGGCTACCGCGAGGCCGGGGTCGCGCCGTGCACGTTCAACGGCATCGACGGCGTGTCGCTCGTGTGCCTGGAAAAGTGGCTGGGCACAGAGCCGTGACGACAGGCCCGCATAAATAACCGCAGGCCCCGGAGCATCCGGGGCCTGCGGTTTTTTGATTTCTGTGCTCATGCCATGGGGCGGTCGCCGTACATGCGTGCGTAATAGGTCCGGTACTCGCCGGAGACGATCTCCTCCCACCAGGGGCGGTTGGCGAGATACCAGTCGATCGTCCGGCCGATGCCGTCGGCAAAGCGCGTCTCCGGCAGCCAGCCGAGCTCCGCGTGGATCTTCGCGGGGTCGATGGCGTAGCGCAGGTCGTGCCCCTGCCGGTCGGCGACGTAGGTGATGAGGCTCTCGGGCTTGCCGAGCTTGCGGCAGATCAGGCGCACGATGTCGATGTTGCGCATCTCGTTATGGCCGCCGATGTTGTACACCTCGCCGATGCGGCCGTGATTGACCACGAGGTCGATGGCCCGGCAGTGGTCGCCGACATACAGCCAGTCGCGCACGTTCAGCCCCCGGCCATACACCGGCAGCGGCCGGTCTGCAAGGGCGTTGATGATCATGAGCGGGATGAGCTTTTCCGGGAACTGATACGGCCCGTAGTTGTTCGAGCAGCGCGAGATCGTGACCGGCAGGCCGTACGTGCGTCCGTACGCCCCTGCCAGCAGATCGGCCGCAGCCTTGGAGCTGCTGTAGGGTGAGCTGGTGTGCAGCGGCGTCTGCTCGGTGAACAGCAGGTCCGGCCGGTCGAGCGGCAGGTCGCCATAGACCTCGTCGGTCGAGACCTGATGAAAGCGCACGTTGCCGTATTTGCGGCAGGCGTCCATGAGCACGGACGTGCCGATAATATTTGTCTGCAGAAACAGCGACGGGTCGGCGATTGAGCGGTCGACATGGCTCTCGGCCGCGAAGTTCACGACCACGTCGGGGCGCTCTTCTTCAAACAGGCCGTAGACCGCCTCGCGGTCGCAGATGTCCACTTTGGCAAAGCGGAAGTTCGGCTGCCCGAGCAGCGGCGCGAGCGTGGAGAGGTTGCCGGCATAGGTGAGCTTGTCGATGCACACGAGCCGGTCGTCCGGATAGTGCGCACGCAGATAAAACAGATAGTTTGCGCCGATGAAGCCGGCGCCGCCGGTGACGAATCTAGTCATGCAGGATCCTCTCAAACACAAGTTTGTCCTCCGCTACCGCGCGCAGATGTGTGCCGTAGGGCGAGTGGTCATAGCGCGCGGCGGCAGCCAGCAGCTGCGTCTTCGTGAGCCAGCCCATGTGATAGGCCACCTCTTCCGGCGCGGAAATGATCACGTCCTGGCGGTTCTGCACCGTCTGGACAAAGACCGCCGCGTCCATGAGGCTCTCGACCGTGCCGGTGTCGAGCCAGGCAAAGCCGCGGCCGAGCAGCTGCACCTTCAGCCGGTCCTCGTCCAGATAAAGCCGGTTGAGGTCCGTGATCTCCAGCTCGCCGCGTGCGGACGGGCGCACCCGCCGCGCCATGTCCACGACGCGATGATCGTAAAAATACAGGCCCGTGACGCAGTAGTTCGAGCGCGGGTGCGCCGGCTTTTCCTCGACGGAGAGCACGCGCTGATTCCGGTCAAATTCCACGACGCCGAAGCGCTCCGGGTCCTTGACGTGGTAGCCGAAGATGGTGGCATAGCCCGCCTCGGCGGCTGCGACCGCCTCGCGCAGGTTGCTGCGGAAGCGGTTGCCGTAGAAAATATTGTCGCCGAGGATCATGGCGCAGGTGTCGCCGCCGATGAAGTCCGCCCCGATCAGAAACGCCTGCGCGAGCCCGTCCGGGTGCGGCTGCACCGCGTAGGACAGGCGGATGCCGAACTGGCTCCCGTCGCCAAGCAGGCGCTCGAAGCGCGGCGTATCGTCCGGCGTGGAGATGATGAGGATGTCGCGGATGCCCGCGAGCATGAGCGTCGAGAGCGGGTAGTAGATCATGGGCTTGTCGTACACGGGCAGCAGCTGCTTGGACGTGACCCGCGTGAGCGGGTACAGCCGCGTGCCGGAACCCCCGGCGAGGATGATGCCTTTCATCGTGCTGCCTCCCTTCAGTCTCTGCGGTAGAGGTCGCGGGTGTAGACCCGCGGCCACACATCGTCGAGCGCGGGCTCAGCGCGGTTGGCCACGATGACGGCCGACATGCGCTTGAACTCCGCGAGCGACGAGATCACCGGCAGGCCGGCGAAGGAGGCGTCCCTGAGCGTCGGCTCATAGATGACGACGCTCGCGCCCGCGCGGCGCAGCCGCTCGATGACGCCGCGGATGCTCGACTCGCGGAAATTGTCCGAATCGGCCTTCATCGTCAGGCGGTACACGCCGACGACGCCGCCCGCTGCCTTCTTCAAAATCTGGCGGGCGATGTGATCCTTGCGCTCGTCATTGGCCGTGACGGCGGCGCTGATGATGCGGTTGGGAATGTCGCCGAAGTTCGCCACGAGCTGGCGCGTGTCCTTCGGCAGGCAGTAGCCCCCATAGCCGAACGAGGGATTATTATAGTGCGCGCCGATGCGGGGATCGAGGCACACGCCGTCGATGACCTGCCGCGTGTCGAGTCCCCGGAGCTCGCAGTAGGTATCGAGCTCGTTAAAATAGCTCACGCGCACGGCGAGGTACGTGTTGGCAAAGAGCTTGATGGCCTCAGCCTCCGTTGCATTCGGGTAGAGCGTGGGGATGTCCGGCTCCGCCGCGCCCTGCTGCAGCAGGGACGCGAACAGGCGCGCGTCCGCCTCCGTCGCCGTGCCGCCGTGCGGGCGGCCGACCACGATGCGGCTCGGGTGCAGGTTATCATACAGCGCCCTGCCCTCGCGCAGAAACTCCGGCGAGAACAGCAGCCGCGCGCAGCCGAACCTGCCCACGATGCGCTCCGTATAGCCGACCGGCACCGTGGACTTGATGACCACGAGCGCGCCGGGGTTGACCCGGCCGACGAGCGAAAGCACCGCCTCGACGGTCGCGGTGTTGAAGAGGTGGCGGTCGGGGTCATAGTCCGTCGGCGTGGCGATGATGACCACGTCGGCCGTGCGGTAGGCCCGCTCGGCGTCCACGGTCGCCGTGAGCGTCAGCGGTTTTGTGCGCAGGAAGTCCGCGATCTCGGCGTCGGCGATCGGCGAGACGCCGCGGTTGATCTGTTCGGCTTTGGCGGGGGTCGTGGTCACGGCGGTGACGGCGTTGTGCTGCGCGAGCAGCACCGCCTGCGCCAGACCGACATAGCCCACACCGGCTACGGTGATGTTCATAGGCATTCTCCGGTTTCTCAAATCATGCATGGGTCACAACGCGGCCGGGACAGCTGCCCCGGCCGCAGAAAAAGCAGATGATGGCGTCAGCGGTTTTCCTCAAACTCCACCGGCAGACCGGTGAGGTAGCGCCGCACCATGTCGAAGGCGTGGTTGGCCGCTGCGTGCTTGATGCGCACGCGGCCCCACTTGTCCTTGTGCAGCGTGCGGTGGAAGGTGCCATCCGGCGTGGCGAGAGCCACGAAGAGCGTGCCGACGGTGTGCACGCCGTCGCCGCCCGGGCCGGCAAGGCCCGTGATGCTCAGCGCGAGATCGGTGCCGAAGGCGGCGCGCACGTGCTCGGCCATCGCGGCCGCGACCTCGGGGCTGACGGCGCCGCAGCGCGCGATGAGCGCGGGGTCGACATCCAGCAGGCGGGTCTTGGTCTCGTCATTATAGGCGATGATGCCGCCGGCGAACACGGCCGACGCGCCCGGCACGTTCGTGAGCAGGTCGCCAAGCAGACCGCCGGTGCAGCTGTCAGCTACGGCAATGGTCTTGTGCTGCGCGAGCAGGTGCTCGGCTGCGCACGTCTCGATATTCGGCGTGTCGACGCCGTAGGCAAAGGCGCCGAGCTCGCGCTGCACGCGCGCAAGGCACGGGGCGATCATGGCCTCAGCCTCGGCCTCCGTGGGGGCCTTGGCCGTGACGCGCACGAGGCACTCGCCCTCCTTGGCATAGGGCGCGAGAGTGGGATTTTGCATCTCGTTCATGAGATCGCGCAGCTGGTATTCCATCGTGCCCTCACCGATGCCGAAGATCTTGACGCTGTGCGAGACGATGATCCCATCCCCGCGCGCGGCGAGCAGCGGGCGCACGCGGTAGCGCAGCAGCGGCTCACACTCCAGCGGCGGGCCGGGCAGCATGATGACGAGGCAGCCGTCGGCCTCGAACGCGCAGGCCGGGGCCGTGCCCCAGTCGTTTTGCAGCACGGTGCAGCCGCGCGGCAGCATGACCTGCTGCAGGTGGTTTTCCGTCATGTAGGCGTGGCGCTCGCGGTACAGGCCGCGCAGGCGGTCCTCCTCGGCCTTGTTGAGCTCGAGCGGGATGCCGAACGCGCCGGCCACGACCTCCTTAGTCAGGTCGTCGCACGTGGGGCCGAGGCCGCCGGTCGTGATGATGAGGTCGGCGCGCGTGCGGGCAAGCTGCACCGCCTGCTCGAGCCGCGCGCGGTTATCACCGACGACGGTCTGCCAGTAGACATTGATGCCCAGCTCCGAAAGCAGGCGCGCGACCGCAGCCGCGTCGGTATTGATGGTGTCGCCGAGGAGCAGTTCGGTGCCGACGGCAATGAGTTCTGCATTCATAAATCGATCCGGATCCTTTCAATTCCGTCCACTGCCTCGCGCACGAGCGCGTCAATGTCGAGCGCGGACTCCGCCTCCGCGACCTCCGCCACGGTCGGGCGGGTCTTGGGGTGGCGCGGGGTGAAGACCGTGCAGCAATCCTCATACGGGAGGATGGATGTGTCAAATGTGCCGATCTCGCGCGCGATCTTGACGATATCGCGCTTGTCCATCCCGATGAGCGGCTGGAGCACGGGCAGGTTCGTCACGGCCTGCGTGCAGGCCATGGCCTCCATGGTCTGGCTGGCGACCTGGCCGAGATTTTCGCCGGTGACGATGGCCTTGCACTCGTTGTGCGCGGCGATGTCCTCGGCGATGCGCATCATGAACCGGCGCATGATGAGCGTGAAGTACTCCTCCGGGCAGGCGCGGCGGATCTCCTCCTGAATGTGCGTGAAGGGCACGATCTGCAGCGTCATGCGGCCGGTGTAGGCCGTGAGCTCCTTGGCCAGCGAGAGGACCTTCTCCTTGGCGAGCTCCGACGTGTACGGGAAGGAGAAAAAGTGCACCGGGACGAGGCGCACGCCGCGCTTTGCGATCATGTATGAGGACACGGGGCTGTCGATGCCGCCGGACAGCAGCGTCACGGCCGCGCCGTTGCAGCCGACGGGCATGCCGCCCGCCGCCTCGACGGCCTGCGCATGGACATACGCCGCCTGCTCGCGCACCTCGAGGCGCACGGTCAGCTCCGGGTCGTGCACGTCGACGACCGTATCGGGAAACGCCTCGGCGAGCTCGCCGCCGACGTACTGCGAGAGTTCGATGCTCGTCATGGGAAAGCGCTTGTCCGAGCGCTTGGTCTCCACCTTGAAGCTGTGCGCCGCCGTCATCGCGTCGTGCAGGTACGTCTTGGCGAGCGCCGTGATGGCGTCCTTGTCCTTCTCGCAGGCGGCCGCGCGCGTGATCGTCGCGATGCCGAACACCTTGCGCACGGCGTCATACGCCGCATCGAGGTCGGCCGCGTCGTCGGCGGCCTCGATGTACAGCGCCGACTGCAGATACGTCACGCGAAAGTGGCCGATGGGTTTGAGCCGGCGCTTGACGTTCGCGACCAGCCTCTCTTCAAAATAGTGCTTGTTGAGGCCCTTGAGAAAAATCTCTCCGGGCTTGCAGAGCAGCAGATCATTCATAGCGGTTTCGTTCCTTTTCTCTCAACAGATATCACATGGACATGGCCTGCTCGAGCAGCGCAATGAACATGCCGATCGACCACGCGCCGAGCCACACGATGGCCAGGCACACGAGCACGCCGAGGATGAGCCCGATGAGCGAGCAGACATAGCCGACGGTGCGCGGCGTGCCGTTGAAGCCGAGGCTCTTGGCGCGGGAGGCATAGATCAGGCCGATGATGCCCGTGACGATCGAGCCGAGCGCCGTGTAGCCGAAGATGAGCAGCGCGCACGAGACGATGCCGAGCACCATGGCGACGGTGGCCTCATGCTTGCCGGGCTGGGGGCCGGGCGGCTGGTACCAGTTGGGGTTGTAGTTGTAGTTGTTGTTGTACATGTCGAAGCTCCCTTCTGTCCGGTGCGGCCGCCGGGCTCACGGCTCGGCGACGGAAAAGTCATACGTGCGGTACTGGATGGCCTCGGCCAGGTGCGCAAGGCCGATGGTCTCCGCCCCGTCGAGGTCGGCGATCGTGCGCGCGACGCGCAGGATGCGGTCATAGCTGCGGGCGGTGAGGGCCATGCTGTCAAACGCCTGGTGCATGAGCTGCTCACACTCGGGCGAGAGCGCGCAGAACTCCGTGAGGGCGCGCGGGCCCATGTGGGCGTTCGTCGTGGTGGTGTCGTCCCCGTAGCGGGCGCGCTGCACGGCACGGGCGGCGTTGACGCGCGCGCGGATGGCGCGCGACGGCTCCCCGGCCGAGGGCTCCGTGAGCTCGTCAAACTCCAGCGCCGGGACCTCGACAATGATGTCGATGCGGTCGAGCAGCGGGCCGGACACGCGCGCATGGTAGCGGCGCACGTCGCGCGGCGAGCAGCGGCAGCGGCCGGAGGGGTGCCCGTACCAGCCGCACTTGCAGGGGTTCATGGCGCACACGAGCATGAAGCGGCTCGGGTACGTCACGGAGCCGGTCGCGCGCGAGATGGTGATGCTGCCGTCCTCGAGCGGCTGGCGCATCGTCTCGAGCACGGCGGGCGAAAACTCCGGCAGCTCGTCGAGAAAGAGCACGCCGTTATTCGCCAGGCTCATCTCGCCCGGCTGCAGCGCGCTGCCGCCGCCGGACATGGCGACGTTCGACACCGTGTGGTGCGGCGCGCGAAACGGCCGGATGCGCACGACGGGGTCGTCCGGCGTCGTGAGGCCGAGGACAGAATAGACCTGCGTGGTCTCGATCATTTCGGCGCGGTTCATCGCGGGCAGAATGGTCGGCAGGCGCTTGGCGAGCATGGACTTGCCCGCGCCCGGCGGGCCGATGAGCAGGATGTTGTGCCCGCCGGCGGCGGCCACCTCGAGCGCGCGCTTGACGTTCTCCTGCGCCTTGACCTCGGCGAAATCGACCGGGAAGCGCGGCTCGGTCTCGAGCTGCGGCGCCGTCTTTGGCGTGATGCGCTTGTCCCCGCGCAGATGGTGCACGAGCTGGGCAATGTTCTCGACCGGGTAAACGGTCACCCGGTCGGCAAAGGCGGCCTCGGCCGCGTTGCCCGCCGGGACATAGAGCTCCTTCAGGCCGATCTGCTCGGCCGCGAGCGCCATCGTGAGCGCGCCGGTGACGGGGCGGATGTCCCCCGCGAGGCTGACCTCGCCGAAAAACGCCGCCTTGGCCGGCGGCTGGCGGATCTCCCCCGTGGCGCACAGGATGCCCAGCAGCACCGGCAGGTCATAGAGCGTGCCGGCCTTGCGCGTGTCCGCCGGGGCGAGGTTCACCGTCAGGCGGCTGACCGGGAACTTCATGCCGTTGGTCTTGATGGCGCTGCGCACGCGCTCGCGCGCCTCCTTGACGGCCGCATCCGGCAGGCCGACGATGTCAAACCCCGGCAGGCCGTTGGACACGTGGCACTCCACGCTGACCGCGTAGCCGGTCACGCCCCGGCAGCCGAGGGACTGGATTTTGGACAGCAAGCCGCTCGCCTTCTTTCACGGACGAGGCCCCGGCCGAACGCCGGGGCGCCGTCGCATTATATTTTCTTACGCTTCGGTATCGGGCTCCGTGTCGCCGACGACGGCGATGTGCAGCTCCTCAAGCTGGTGCGGCTCGACGGTGCCGGGCGCGCCCATCATGACGTCCTGCGCGTTCTTGTTCATCGGGAACGGAATGATCTCGCGGATGCAGTCCTCGCCCGCGAGGAGCATGACCATGCGGTCCACGCCCGGGGCGATGCCGGCGTGCGGGGGCGCGCCGTAGCAGAAGGCGTTGTACATGGCCGGGAACTTGGCCTTGACATCGTCCTCGCCGAGGCGCACGAGCTCGAACGCCTTGACCATGATCTCGGGGTCGTGGTTACGCACCGCGCCGGAGCTGAGCTCGACGCCGTTGCACACGAGGTCGTACTGGTAGGCATAGATATCGAGCGGGTCGACCTCGCCGCGCTCGGCCTTTTCGAGGATCTCGAGACCGCCGTTCGGCATCGAGAACGGGTTGTGGCAGAACTCCAGTTCGCCGGACTCCTCGCCGATCTCGTACATCGGGAAGTCGACGATCCAGCAAAATTCGTACCGCTCCCTGTCCATGTGGCCCGGCACGGCCATGCCGAGCTTCGTGCGCAGCACGCCCGCCGTCTTCTGCGCGGCGGTCTTTTTGCCGGCCGTCACGCCGACGAAGCAGCCCGGCTTCAGGCCGAGGGCCGCGGTGATCTCGGCCGTCTTGTCCGTGAGGAACTTGGCGATGCCGCCGGCGAAATTGCCCTGCTCGTCGACCTTGAACCAGTAGGGCTTGCTGCCGGCCTGCACCTCCACATCGGCGCAGAGCTTGTCGACGGCCTTGCGCGCCATGGCGCAGTCGGGCACGACGACGGCCTTGACCGTGTTGCCCGCGGCAAAGGGCGCAAAGTCGCTGCCGGCGACGAGCGCCGTCATGTCCTGCACGGTGAGGTCGATGCGCAGGTCGGGCTTGTCGGAGCCGTAGATCTCCATCGCATCATGGTAGGAGATGCGGCGGAAGGGCGCCTCGGACGCAATGTCATACTTGCCGTACCTGGCGAAGATCGGCGGGAGCACGTCCTCGAGCACGGCAAAGACGTCGTCCTGCGTGGCGAAGGCCATCTCCATGTCGAGCTGATAGAATTCGCCGGGGCTGCGGTCGCCGCGGGCGTCCTCGTCGCGGAAGCACGGGGCAATCTGGAAATAGCGGTCGAAGCCCGCCGTCATGAGCAGCTGCTTGAACTGCTGCGGTGCCTGCGGCAGCGCATAGAACTTACCGGGGTGCTTGCGCGCGGGCACGAGATAGTCGCGCGCGCCCTCGGGGCTGGAGGCCGTGAGGATGGGCGTCGTGATCTCGAGGAAGCCGTGCGCGGTCATGGCGGCGCGCAGCGCGGCCACCACCTGGCAGCGGAGGATGATGTTCTGTTTGACAGCGGGGTTGCGCAGGTCGAGATAGCGGTACTTCAGGCGCAGCGCCTCGTCGGCGTCGCGGCTGCGGTTGATCTCGAACGGCAGCTCGTTGTAGCGGCAGCGGCCGAGCACCTCGATCTTCGTGGGTACGACCTCAATGTCGCCGGTGGGCAGCTTGGGGTTTTTGCTCGCGCGCTCGCGCACGGTGCCCTCCACGGCGATGGTGGACTCCTTGTTGAGCGACTTGACGACCTTCATCATGTCCTCGGTCTCGATGACGACCTGGGTCGTGCCGTAAAAATCGCGGACGACGACGAAGGCAAAATTCTGCCCGACCTCGCGGACATTTTCCATCCAGCCGACGATGCGGACCGGCTCGCCGGCGTTTTCGAGCCGCAGCTCGTTGCAAGTGTGTGTGCGGGACTGAAACATACTCCTGATTCCCTTTCTTTCTATCGAATATCGCCTCCGGCGGTGCGGCGGCGGTGGGTTGACCGGGTTACTGCTCGCGCAAAATTGCGCCGGCGCTGCGGCGGGCGATCTCCGCGCGGATGGTCTCGAGCGCAGTCTCCTGCGTCACGGCCTCCTGCACGCCGGTGGCCATGTTCTTGAGCGCGCAGACGTGCTGCACGATCTCATCCTCGCCGAGGAAGATCACAAACGGGATGCCGAGCTTGTCGGCATAGCCGATCTTGGCCTTGAATTTCTTCTTCTCGCTGTAAAGCTGCACGCGCAGGCCGCCGGCGCGCAGCATGGACGCCAGCGCCACGGCCGCGGACAGATCGTCCGTCATCGGCAGGATGAGCACATCCGCCGGCGCGGTGAGCACGGCGTCGGAGATCATGTTCTGCTCCTGCAGGATGTAAAACAGGCGCGTCAGGCCGATGGAGATGCCGACGCCGGGCAGGGACTTGTTCGTATAATACCCCGCGAGGTCATCGTAGCGGCCGCCGGAGCAGATGCTGCCAACCTCGGGATGGTCGAGCAGGACGGTCTCGTACACCGTGCCGGTGTAGTAATCGAGGCCGCGCGCGATCGTGAGGTCGAGCTCGAAGTTCTCCTCCGGAACGCCGAACGCGGGCAGATAGCCCACGACGGTGCGCAGCTCGTCCAGGCCCAAATCAAACGTCTCGTTCCGGCCGCGGTACTGCTCCAGAAAGACGAGCTTATCCGCGCTCGTGCCCGGGCAGGCGATGAAGCGCAGGATCTCGTCCGCCTGTTCGCTCGTGACGCCGCAGGTATCGGTGAGCAGCGCGCGCACCTTGTCCGCGCCGATCTTATCGAGCTTGTCGATGGTACGCAGCACGTCGCCCGCCTGCCCGCTCAGGCCCAGGATGGCGAAAAAGCCGTTGAGCACCTTGCGGTTATTCACGCGGATGCGGAAACGGTGCAGGCCCAGGCGCGTGAACGTGTCGTAGATGATGGCCGGGATCTCGGCCTCGTTCAAAATATCGAGCGCACCGTCGCCGATGATGTCGATATCCGCCTGATAAAATTCGCGGAAGCGGCCGCGCTGCGCGCGCTCGCCGCGCCAGACCTTGCCGATCTGATAGCGGCGGAACGGGAAGGTGAGCTGGCCGTAGTTGGCCGCGACGTACTTCGCCAGCGGCACCGTGAGGTCAAAGCGCAGGGCGAGATCACTGTCGCCCTTCGTGAAGCGGTAGATCTGCTTTTCCGTCTCGCCGCCGCCCTTGGCCAGCAGCACCTCGGCTGCCTCGATGGCGGGCGTGTCGAGCGGGGTAAAGCCGTAGCGGGCGTAGGTCTCGGCCAGAACGGCGCGCATTTTGTTCATCTGCACCTGCTTGTCCGGCAACAGCTCCATGAAGCCGGACAGGGTGCGGGGTTTGATCTTGTCCATGGTGATGATGATTCCTTTCGGGCTTACGATTTCTTCTTGGGATTGACGATGTCGCGCCAGTCGAGGTCGCCGCGGTTCAGGCCCAGGATGAGCACTTCGGCCGTGGCCACGTTGCTGGCAAACGGGATCTGCCGCTGGTCGCACAGGCGCGCCATACGGTTGATCTCATCAAAGTTGCCGCTCTCGGCATCGCAGAAAAACAGCACGAGGTCAATCTCGTTATAGGCGATGCGCGCATCGAGCTGCTGGCACCCCTGCGAAGAGTGCAGATAGGTGTGGATCTTCAGGCCGGTGGCCTCGGAGATGAGCCGCCCGGTCGTAAACGTCGAGTTCAGGTCATGCTTGGCCAGGATGCCGCAGTATGCGATGCAGAACTGGACCATGAGTTCTTTCTTGCCGTCGTCAGCGATCAGTGCAATGTTCATGTGGTTAACTCCTCTCTGTCTGGTCAGCGGCCGTCACTGCAGCAGCGAGAGCTCGCTCTCGGGGGCAGTGTTGACGGTCTTGACGGTAAAATATGCATCTAGAAAATCGCGCGCGATGGACGCGATGGAGGCACCGGCGCTGCCGTGCTCCACGACGACCGCCACGGCAACCTTGGGATTGTCATACGGTGCGTAGCAGATGAAAATGGCGTTGTTGACCTGGTTGTCGCCCAGCTGGGCGGTGCCGGTCTTGGCGGCGACCTTCACGCCGTAGTCGCCGAAGGTCTCATACGCGCTGCCGGCGCGGTCATTGGCGACGAGGTACATGCCCTTTTGCACGGCGGCCCAGTTATAGTCGCTGGTCTCGACGGTGCTGAGCACCTCGGCCTGATTTTCATAGATGAGCTTGCTGCCGTCGTAGCTGCGAACGCTCTTGAGGATGGACGCGCTGTGGCGCGTGCCGCCGTTGGCGATCGTGGCACAGTACTCCGCCAGCTGCAGCGGCGTGAACAGGCTGTACGACTGGCCGATGGCCGCCTGCAGCGAGTCGCCGACGTACCAGTTCGTGTTCTCGAGCTTTTTCTTCACGGCCTCCGTGGCCATCTGGCCGGTGCTCTCCGGCAGCTCGATGCCGGTGTGCTCGCCGAGGCCGAAGGCCGCGGCATAGCGCGCGAGCGTGTCGATCGGCAGGCTGTCACCGACGGTGTAGAAGAAGATGTTGCACGAGTCGCGGATAGCCTCGGTAACGTTGTCATTGCCGTGCGTGGCGCCGGAGGAGACGATCCAGCACTTGGGCGCGTAGCCGGTGTCCTCATACTTGCGGAACGTGCCGGTGCACTGGATGGTCGTGCCGGTGGTGATGACGCCCTCGGTCAGGCCGGCGATGGCCGTGCAGGGCTTGAACGTCGAGCCGGGCGAATACTGGCCCAGCAGCGCGCGGTTGAACAGCGGCTGGTTGTCCGCCTCGGAGACGGCCTTGTAATTCTCCTCGCTCTGGAAGAGCGTCTGCAGGTCGAACGTCGGGTAGTTGGCGATGGCCAGCGGCTGGCCGGTGGCAACGTCGACCGCGACGAGCGCGCCGCCGCCGACGGCGTCGCTGTCTTTCGTAGACTTCGACTTCATGTTCTCGATGCCCTTGGTCAGCGACTGCTCGGCAGCCGACTGCAGGTCGAGGTCGATCGTGAGGCTGACCTGGTCGCCCGGCTCCGGCTCGGTGGTATACGTCGTGCCGGTGACGGTGCCGGCCGCGTTTTTCGTGACGATGGCCGTGCCGTTCGTGCCGTGGAGATATTTTTCAAAGGCGAGCTCGGCCCCGTCCTTGCCGACGGTCGCACTCATGGGGTAGCCCTGGGTCTTGTAGGTGGTGTATTCCTCGGCGGTCATCAGGCCCGTGTAGCCGAGCAGGTGCGCCGCGAGATTCGTGTGGTACTGGCGCGTATAGGACACCGTGACCTCAAAGCCCGGAACGTTATTCTCCTTCAGGGACGTGATGAGCTCCATGCTCGCGTCCTTGACGAACACATAGTCCGGCAGGTAGAGCTTGTCGATATAGCGCGTCTTGATCGAGTAGCGCAGGCCGGCGATGATGCGCATATCGGCCGCGGAATAGTTGTTGTTGATCTCAAACTTTTCGCGGCAGTAGCTCATGAGCTCCACGGCCGTGGCCTCCTCGTCGAGACCGGCGTATTTGAGGAAACCCTTCAGCTGCGTGCGCTGCGTGTCGTTCATGTCCGTGTACTCAAACGGGGGCGCGGCCGTGATCGGCAGCTCGTCGACATACGTGTCGCCGCAGGCGGCGACGGCGCGCGCCATCTGCAGGAGGATGCCGTTCGGGTCATCCTGCTCGAAGAGGTCGTCGGGGTTGAAGATGAGGTTATTGCAGCTCGTGTTCGACACGAGCACGCGGCCGTAGCGGTCGAGGATGCTGCCGCGCGCAGCCTCCACGGTCTGGGAGCTGGCGACGCTGTTGCGGTTTTCCTCATAGTACGCCTTGCCGTCGACGATCTGCAGCTTATAGAGCGCAACGACGAACACGATCACGAGCAGCACAAGGATGCCCGCGAGCGCGGCGACGCGGCCGGGTTTGATGGGTTTTTCCATAGCGAAGATCCTTTCGGGGGGCGGGCGCGCCGAAAAACTCAGCGCAGGGCACGCCGGCGGTGAAACGCACGGCTGATATAGTAATACGGGACGGCGAGCGGCAGCGAAAACACGCTCTGCCCCAGCGCCACGGCCAGCAGCCGCCAGAACGACGCGCCGTGGAAGATCCACAGCCGGAACATCTGGCAGAAGGCCGTGAGCAGAAACGCCGCCAGGCACGTCACGAGAAACGGCAGCAGGCTGTTATTGATCAGATAGTCCGCGAGCATGCCGGCGCCGAAGCCGATGACCGCGAAGAGCACGGCAAAGAGCATGCCCGTGCCGGGGTAGCCCATGGCGCAGAAATAGCCCGCGATGAGGCCGAACACCGCACCCCACGTGCCGCCCTCGAACACGCCGACCGCCACGACGACCGCCGGCACGAACATGGCGTGCACGCCGAAGAGCGCAATGTGCGCAAAGACCGTGTTCTGCAGCAGGAGCGTCACGGCCATGTACAGCGCGCACCAGAGCGCGCGGTGCACCTTATCCCTGTTGATGAGATCCGCCCACATGTCAGCTCACCACGTCAAAGTCTTTGATGACGAACACCTGCAGCAGCTCGCCGAGATCACACGCGGGCGTGATGACGCCATAGGTCTGCTGGCCGCCGGCCTCGGTGCGCACATCCGTGATCGTGCCGACGACGAGGCCCGCCGGGAACGCGCCGCCCTTGCCGGACGTGAGCACGGTGTCGCCGGTGAAGATGCTCATGCCCTCGGCCAGATAGCCGAAGCGCACGCAGCCGTCCTGCATGAGCGTGAAGTCGCCGAGGACCATGGCCGTCGCGCCGCTGCCGCTGATATAGCCGCCGACGCTCATATCCACGTCGATGACCGTGCGCACGGTCGCCCAGGCGCTGCCGGTCTCGATGACCTGGCCGACGAGCGCGCCGGACTCGTTCATGACGCAGTCGCCGACCTCGATGCCGCAGTCGCTGCCCTTGCTGAGCGTGAGCGTGCTCGACCAGTTCGACGCGCCGTAGGACACGACGTTCGCGGGCTCGAGCTCAAAGTCCGTGTGCCGCTGGGTAAAGCCCAGCAGGTCCCGGTAGCGCTCGTTTTCTGCGATCGCCTCCTGCCCTTCGCGCGCCTGCGCCTGGGCCTCGGCCAGCTGCGTGCGCAGCTGTTCGTTTTCGGCCTTGAGCTGGTCATATTTATAAATGTAGCCGTAGATGCTCTCGAGCCACTGCGCCGTGACGGTCGCGGCCTTCTGCAGCGGCGCGCGCACGATGCCATCGAGATTCGTGAGGAATCCCGCCCGGCCGCCGAGCGCCCCGGCGATGAGCGCGAACACGAGCACGACCGCGACCACGATCGCACCAACGCGCGCGCCTTTCTTTTTCAGATACGTTTTCCAGTTCAAAGCAGCTCGACTCCCAGTTCGTTCAGCAGTTGTCCCAGCCTGCACAGCGGCAGGCCCATCACGTTGAAATAATCGCCGTCCAGATGCGCGACGAACAGCGCGCCGCGGCCCTGAATACCGTAGGCCCCAGCCTTGTCCATCGGCTCGCCGGTGGCGATGTAGCGCTCGATCTCCGCGGGCGTGAGCGTGCGAAAGCGCACGGCGGTCCGCTCGGCCGCCTGCCGCAGCTCGCCGCCGCGCAACACGGCAACGCCGGTGTAGACGATGTGCTCGCGCCCGGACAGGGCCGTGAGCATGCGCACGGCGTCGTCATGATCCTTCGGCTTGCCGAGGATGGCGCCGTCAAGATAGACGATCGTGTCCGCCGCGATGATGATGTCCTCCGGCGCGCAGGTCTGCGCGACCTCCTGTGCCTTGTGCAGGGACAGTTCGCGCACGGTCTGCTCCGGGCCGGCGCCCGGCGTCGCGCGCTCGGGGCCGGTGGCCGGCCGGATCGTCAGGTCCGGCACGCCGAGCATCTCCAGCAGCTCCCGCCGGCGCGGGGAGCCGGAGGCAAGGATCCAGTTCATGGTCGTTCCTCCCGGGCGGGTCATTCCACGCCCCGATAATACAGCCCGCGGGTCAGCCCGTTCGGGCGATAATCCGTCAGGCCCAGGTAGCTCTGCGTGACCGCGACGCACTCATGCGGCGTCTCGGTCGTGAACATGAGGCGCACACCCCAGAGGCCCGCCGTTTCATAGTCCTCATGCTTGTCGGCGAGGTAGAGCTTGTGCGCGTTGAAGATCTGGTTGCGGTGGCCGAACGCCGGCAGCACCGGGAACAGCGCCCCGCGCCGGTCGGCCAGATTGTTGGGCACCTTGCAGTTGCAGCGGCCCGCGCTGTTGCGGATGATGCACTGCTCGGTGATCATGCACGGCAGGCGGCCGTAGACGATCATCTCCGTGTCGATGCTCTTGGCGAGGTCGCGGATCTGCGCCACGCGCAGCTCGAACGACGCCGTCGCGCTCACGAGACCGGCCTGCTGCAGTACTTCCTCCGTGAAGGAGTTGAAGACATTGAGCCCGAAGTCGCCGCGCACGCGCATGCCCGCGCGGCGGGCAAAGAAGATGTGCCCCATGTTGCCGACGAGCGCTTCCTGCACGCCGTTTTCGGCGGCGCGCCCCAGCATAGCGTGCATGTCCTCGGCCTGATCGTCCGTGATGACGCGCGGCAGCACCGCCGCGACCTGCGCCCCCTGCTCCAGAAACGGGGCGAGGCGCGGGAAATCCGTGTCGAGGATCTCGACCGGCACGTACACATACGCCGGGCGCAGCGCGGCCAGCTCCTGCGTGAGCTGCTCGGCCTGATGCACCTGCACGATGAGCGCGGGGTCGGCAAAATAGCGCTTCCCCTCCGGGAGCTGCGGCAGCGGCAGGCTCCGCCGCTCGGGCAGGGCCGCACGCTCCTCCTTCAGGCCGGTGATGAGCCGGCGGCGCAGATCGTTGACGGCGGCCGCCGGGAGATAGAGGTCCGGGTCGATGCGGCTCTCGGTGCCGGTGGAATAATAGGGCGTGCCGCCCGTTTTGGCAAACTGGTCGGCGAGGCTCTGCGCGGTCAGCGGCGCGCGCTGCGCGGGTTCCGGCACGGGGCCGGTGAGCACGGCGCGGTGCCCCTCGGCGTCCATGACGGCGGCCATGACCGGCTCGCCCGTCTGTACCTTGGCATAAAACTTCACGGGCACGCGGCGGCGCTCGCCGTCGGCATACGCCTTGCGCGCGGCGGTGAACATCTTCTCGGCCTCGCGGTCAGGCTCGGCCGCGCGGGTGCCGAGCATGTCCGGCCCCTTTTGGCCGAGCAGGTAGCCCTGCGTGAAGCCCTGACGCGAGAACGCCAGCGCGAGCCGGTCGTTTTCCTCCGGCGTGGGCACGCGGTGCTCATGGATGCAGCGGGCGTACACGTCCGTGACCACGGCGACGTACTCCGGCCGCTTCATGCGGCCCTCGATCTTCACGCAGGCGACGCCCGCGTCGGCGAGCTGCTGCAAGTAGTCTGCCAGGCAGTTGTCGCGCAGGCTCAGCGGGTATTCATCCATGCGGCCGCCCATGCTGTACTGCATGCGGCACGGCTGCGCGCAGGCGCCGCGGTTGCCGCTGCGGCGGCCGATGAGCGCGCTCATATAGCACTGGCCGGAATAGCAGAAGCACAGCGCCCCGTGCACGAACACCTCCGTCTCGATGCTCGCGTGCTGCGAGATGAAGCGGATCTGCTCGAGCGAGAGCTCGCGCGCGAGCACGGCGCGGGTGATGCCCATCTCGGCCGCGGCCTCGACCCCGGCGAGATTGTGAATGCTCATCTGCGTGCTGGCATGCAGCGGAATGTCCGGCAGAGCGGCGCGCAGCACGCGCGCGAGGCCCAGATCCTGCACAAGGATCGCGTCCGCCCCGGCGTCCGACGCCTGCTGCGCGAGCGCGGCGGCAGCGTCCATCTCGCGGTCGCCCACGAGGGTGTTGAGCGTGACATAGACCTTGCAGCCGCGGATATGGCAGTAGCGCACGGCCTTGGCAAACGACTCCTGTGTGAAATTATCGGCGCTCCGGCGCGCGTTGAACCCGTCGCCAAAGCCCATATACACCGCGTCCGCCCCGTTTTGCACCGCCGCAATGACGGCATCGAGGTTGCCCGCAGGTGCCAGCAGTTCCAGCATAGACCCACTCCCAGTTATAGTCATACATATAGCATTATAGCACAGCAGGCGCTCTTGCTACAAGTCAATTTTCATGCTATAATGTGAATCTATCATGAATTTCTAGTGACCCGAGGGGTAATTGCATGGATCGAGCCGAATTTACGCTGTCGCGGCCGGTGTGTCTGTCGCTGCCGGTCGAGGAAGTGGACAAGCTGCTGCGGGAAAAAGACGGGCGCTGCGCCCTGACATATCTGGCGCTGCTGCGCGCCGGCGGAAAGCCGTTTCCCGCCGAGAGCATCGGCCTGACCGAGCGCGAACTGCGCCAGACGATGGAGCGGCTGTGCGCGCTTGGGCTCGTCTCCGCCGCAGGGAGGGCCGCCCCCGTACCGGCGGACAAGCCGGCCACGGCCGAACCGAAGCTCGTGCCCGCGGCCGAGCTGCCGCAGTACACGGCCGAGGACATCGCCAGCCGGATGCTCAGCGACGCGCCGATGCAGACCGTGCGCCGCGAGGCCGAGCAGCTCTATGGCCGCAAGCTCACAACGCCCGAGATGAATATGCTCCTGGGTCTGCGCGACTATCTGGGTCTCCCGGCCGACGTGCTCATGGAGCTGATCCACTACGTGTTTCAGGAATACCGCGCCGAGCGCGGCCACGCCGGAACGCCGACGATGCGCCGGATCGAAAAGGAGGCCTACGCGTGGGCCGATCAGGAGATCCACACAACGGCGCAGGCGGAGGAATATCTGCAGCGCAAGCAGGCGCGGCAGGAGCTGGCGCAGCAGGTGCTGCAGGTGCTGGAGATCCATGACCGTGCGCCGAGCCGCACCGAGCGCGGCTACATCGCCAGCTGGCTGGACATGGGCTTCGGCTGCGAGGCCATCGCCGAGGCATACGACCGCACAGTCGTGGCGACCGGGGCGCGCAAGTGGGCGTACCTCAACCGCATCCTCATGAGCTGGCACGAAAAAGGACTGCACACGCCCGAGGAGATTGAGACCGGCGACCCGCGCGCAGCGGGCAAGCGCCGCGCGGCGAATACCGCCGCACCGGCGGCCGAGCGCGACGATCTCGACCGCGTGGAACAGCTGCTCCGCAAGATGGAGCAGACCAACACCTAAGGAGGGACCGGCATGGCCCGCAATGGGATCTATCTGGCGCGCGCCCGCGAGCAGATCGCGCAGCAGCGCGCGGAAAATGAGCGCGAGCACCGCCGCCGCGTGGACGACGCGTACCGCCGCGTGCCCGGGCTGCGCGCACTCGACCAGACGCTGCAGCAGCAGATGATCACGCTCGTCGGCCTGACGATGCGCCACGGCAGCGACCCGACGGAGGAGCTGCGCGCGCTCGAGCGCGCGAACCTCGACACGCAGGCGCAGCGCGCCGAGCTGCTGACGGCGTACCACCTGCCGGTGGATTATACCGATGACATCTATTCCTGCCCCCGCTGCCGCGACACGGGCTATGTGCAGGGCCAGCCGTGCGACTGCCTGCTGCGGCGCTACAACGCCGAGCTCACGCGCGACCTCAGCCGCCTGCTGCAGCACGGCGACGAGTCGTTTGAGCACTTCGATCTGACGCTCTACGACGAGAGCGCGCGGCCGAAGATGGAGCGCGTGTTTCAGGTCTGCCGCACGTTTGCGCAGACGTTCCGCCCCGGGACGATGAACCTGCTGCTGCAGGGCGGCACGGGGCTGGGCAAGACGTATCTGTCGGCGTGCATCGCGCGCGTCGTCGCGGGTGCGGGCTACGCCGTCGCCTACGAGACGGCCGCCACCGCGCTCGACGCGTTCGAGTGCGCGAAGTTCCAGCGCAGCAGCGACAGCGGCGAGGCCGCCGCGCAGCGCGTGGAGCAGTATCTCGGCTGCGACCTGATGATCCTCGACGATCTCGGCACCGAGATGATCACAGCCTACTCCACAAGCGCGCTCTACACGCTCATCAACACGCGCCTGACGCGCAAGAAGGCTACCATCATCAGCACGAACTGCTCCAACGAGGAGCTGCAGAAAAAATACACGCCGCAGATCCTGTCGCGCATCGAGGGCGAATACCAGACGCTCCCGTTCGTGGGGCGGGACATCCGGCAGATCAAAAAGGAGCGCGAAGCATGAATCAGCACGAGATCACCGAGCGCCGCCCCCTGCTCGACGCGAGCGGCAATCTGACAGAGCCCGGCTACGCGAAGTCCCTGCTGCCCGTCTACCGCCGGGGCGACATCCAAGCCAACAAACTGCGCATCAAGGAATGGGATTACTACTGCATCAACAACGGCCACTTCGCCCTGGCCCTGACCATTGCGGACAACAGCTACATGGGGCTCGACTCCATCTCCCTGCTCAACCTCGACGAGGGGTGGGAGATCACGAAAAGCCCGATGAAGGCCTTCACCAACGGCAGGGTCGGCCTGCCCGAGAGCAGCGAGCGGGGCGATGTGAGCAGCGCCGGGCGGAACTACAGCATCCTCTTCAAGAACGAGGGCGACCGCCGCGTGCTCATCGCGCAGATGAAAAACTTCGGCCCCGAGGGCTCGCTGTACGCGAAGGTGACGCTCACGGACATCCCGGCCGAGTCCATGGTCATCGCAACGCCGTTTGACAAGGACAAGCACTTCTACTACAACCAGAAGATCAACTGCATGCGCGCCGAGGGCACCGTGACCTACGGCTACCACAACCGCACATATACCTTCGACCCGGCGGACAGCTTCGCCGTGCTCGACTGGGGCCGCGGCGTGTGGACGTACAAAAACACGTGGTACTGGGGCAGCGCCTCCGGTCTCGTGGACGGGGAGAAATTCGGCTTCAACATCGGCTACGGCTTCGGCAACACGAGCGCCGCGAGCGAGAACATGCTCTTTTACAAGGGCCGGGCGCACAAGCTCAGCCAGGTCACCTTCCACATCCCCGGCGACGGCGGCAAGGCCACGCCGGACTACATGCGGCCGTGGACCTTCACAAGTGACGACGGCCGCTTCGAGATGGACTACACCCCCGTGCTCGACCGCGCGAGCTGCTCGGACGTTGGACTCATCAAGTCCGACCAGCATCAGGTGTTCGGCGTGTTCAACGGCCGCGCCGTGCTCGACGACGGCACGGTGCTGAATGTCAAAGACCTCCCCGGCTTCGCCGAGAAGGTCATCAACAAATGGTGATTTGATTTAAGAAAACCCGCTCTGCAAAAGTGAACCGCCCCAGATTGTGCGGACAGCACAAAAAACACCCCCTAAGCAGGGATATGAAATTTTAAGCAACATACTGGCACCGAAATTCCATCGGTGTC
>ONIG01000044.1 GCA_900317855.1 uncultured Eubacteriales bacterium
ACCGATGGAATTTCGGTGCCAGTATGTTGCTTAAAATTTCATATCCCTGCTTAGGGGGTGTTTTTTGTGCTGTCCGCACAATCTGGGGCGGTTCAATCGTCCTGTGCGGGGTTTCCTATGTCCGATATCAGTCCAGCTTCAGGTCGCCCTCGCGGATCCAGCCGAGGCGGCGGCACAGCAGGCCGATCGCCCAGCAGATCACGGCCGGGAGCACGAAGCAGACCATGACGAGCCCGATCCAGTCCATGGCTCCGGGCTGGGTGGCCACGGCGCCGTTGGCGATGGCGGCCTCGCTCGGCGCGACCCAGCCGGTCCACACGCCGATGGGGCCGCACAGGCCGCATGTGCCCATGCCGGAGTTGACGGCCGCGCCGTTCATCTGGAGCTTAAACACGCACGTGGCGATCGGGCCCGTGATGGCCGACGTCACGATAGCGGGGATCCAGATCTTCGGGTTGCGCACAATGTTGCCCATCTGCAGCATGCTCGTGCCGAGACCCTGGCTGACCAGACCGCCCCAGCCGTTTTCGCGGAAGCTCAGCACGGCGAAGCCCACCATGTTCGCGCAGCAGCCGGCCACGGCCGCGCCGCCCGCGAGCCCCGTGAGCGAGAGCGCCGCGCAGATGGCGGCCGACGAGATCGGCAGCGTGAGCGCGATGCCCACGATGACCGACACGAGGATGCCCATGACGAACGGCTGCTGCTCGGTCGCCCACATGATGAGCGAGCCGACCCAGTTGGCGCCCTTGCCGATGGGTGCGGCCACGAGCATGGCCAGCCCGATGCCGACGAGGATCGTGACGATGGGCGTGACGAGGATGTCCACCTTCGTCTCCTTGCTCACGGCCTTGCCGAACTCGGCCGCGACGATCGCCGTCACGAGCACGGCCAGCGGGCCGCCGGCGCCGCCCATGGCGTTGGTCGCATAGCCGACCGGGACGAGGGAGAACAGCACCATCGCCGGCGCGTGCAGCGCGTAGCCGATGGCCACCGCCATCGCCGGGCCGACCATCAGCGATGCGCACCCGCCGATCGTGTAGCCGACCGCGGCGTCGCCCTTGCCGAGGGTGAAGATGATCGCGTTGAGAAAACCGATGTGGAACTGCTGACCGAGCGTGTTGAGAATCGTGCCGATCAGCAGCGAGCAGAACAGGCCCTGCGCCATCGCGCCGAGCGCGTCGATGCCGTAGCGCCGCAGAGAGATCTCAATATCCTTTCGCTTCAGAAAGTCCCGGAACCGCTGCATAGTGCATTCCTCCAGAAAAATAAGTATGCTTTACAGATGTCATGACACCTGTAAAGCATACTATAAAGACTTCCTCTGCACTTGTCAACTAAAATAAACTTCTGTCAATCGTCCAGCAGCAGACCGGCCGCTTTCAGTGCGGCGCAGGCGCGGTCATACGCGGCCTCGTCCGGGCAGCGCAGCGTGTGCAGATGGATGCCGCCGGTGAGCATGCTCAGCGGGGCGGCGTCGTGCGCCTGCACGCGCGCGAGAAACTGCTCCACATCGTAGCGGCTGCTGATCTGGAGCTGGCCGGTGAGCTGGCCGTAGACCGGGTGCTCGACGATGACATCGAGCACGGTGCAGCCGTTGTCGACGAGAATATCGAGCTCCTGTCCGGTCTGCTCGAGCGTGTGGCGGCAGGCGATCGTGCGCGTGATGCCGTCCGTCGCCTGCGGCAGCACGTAGCCGCGCGGGGTGGCGGAGATCTCAGCACCGCCGGCGCGCAGGATCGCAATGTCGCCCACGATGATCTGGCGGCTGACATTCTGCTCGGCGGCGAGGAGTGACGCGCTCACGGGCCGGTCGGCTGCCCGGAGCCGGTCGAGAATGGCCTGACGGCGGGATGCGGCGTCCATGGCTCAGCCCTGCAACTTTCCGCCGGCGTTGAGCAGGTCGAGCTTGATCTTCAGCAGCTTTTCCGACAGGTCGACGTAGTAGTTGTGCGGATAGTCAAAGCGCAGCACCTCCGGCCAGAGCGTGGTGAGCTGGTCGGCGCAGTAGGCGCGGATGTCGTCGAGCGCGGGCTTTTGATATACGAGCTGGCCGCCGCGGAAGATGGGCACCTGCAGCTCGCGCGCCGTGAAATCGGTGAGCACTTTCTTTTTCCACGTTGCGTCGGGGTCACAGATCTCGAGCGGCTGCGTGTCGTCCACGACCTCGTCGTGCAGGCAGATGTAGTCGGCCTCGGCCATGCCGGAGTCCTTGCTGTAGAAGCGGTAGACCTTTTTGAAGTGGGGGTTGGTGATCTTGCCGACGTTCTCGCTGATCTTGATCTTCGGGATGATGTTGCCGTCCTCATCCTCGATGGCCGCGAGCTTGTACACACCGCCGAACACCGGCTCGCTGCGCGCGGTGATGAGCCGCTCGCCCACACCGAAGCTGTCGACCTGCGCGCCCTGGCGCAGCAGCCCCGCGATCAGGCGCTCATCGAGCGCGTTGGACACGGTGATCTTGCAGTCGGGCCAGCCGGCGTCGTCGAGCATTTTGCGCGCCTTCTTCGTCAGGTAGGCGATATCGCCGGAGTCGAAGCGGATGCCGCAGTGCGTGATGCCCTTCGGCCGCAGCACCTCGTTGAACGCGCGGATGGCGTTCGGCACGCCGGACTGCAGGCTGTTGTAGGTGTCGACGAGCAGGGTGGCGTTGTCGGGGTAAGTCTCACAGTAGGCGCGGAAGGCGTCGAGCTCGGAGTCGAACATCTGCACCCAGGAGTGCGCCATCGTGCCGCCGGCGTACACGCCGTACACCTCGTCCGAGATCGTGCAGGCGGTGCCGGCGCAGCCGCCGATGTAGGCCGCGCGCGCGCCGAGGATCGCCCCGTCGGCGCCCTGTGCGCGGCGGGAGCCGAATTCGAGCACCGTGCGCCCGTTCGCCGCGCGGCAGATGCGGCTGGCCTTCGTGGCGATCAGGCTCTGGTGATTGATCTGCAGCAGCAGATACGTCTCCACGAGCTGTGCCTGAATGGCGGGCGCGCGCACCGTGATGAGCGGCTCGCGCGGGAACACGGGCGTGCCCTCCGGCACGGCCCAGATGTCGCCGGTGAAGCGGAAATGCTTCAGATAGTCCAGAAATGCCTCACTGAACAGCTTCCGGCTGCGCAGATAGGCAATGTCCTCGTCGGTGAAGTGCAGGTTCTCGATGTAGTCGATGATCTGCTCGAGGCCGGCGGCGATGGCATAGCCGCCGTCGTCCGGCACACTGCGGAAGAACACATCGAAATACGTGATGCGGTCCTGCATGCCGTGCTCGAGATAACCGTTGCCCATCGTCAGCTCATAGAAGTCGCAGAGCATGGTCATATTCAGCGTTTTGTTGGGGTCCATTGACCTCGCCTCCTGAATGGTCTGCGGGGATGCAGACAAGTAAAATATAGTCCCTTTGATTATAACGATTGTTGCCCGGTAAAGCAACGATTATAAAATTAACAAGGGAAAACGCGCGAAAAATCGCCGCGCGCCGTTGACATCAAAAAATGCACGTTGTATCCTAATTGAGTAACACAAAACAGGAGGACAAACCACCATGTCTTTGACCCCGGAACGCACGGCCGAGCTTCAGGAGCTTTGCCGTCAGTATCGGATCGACGTACTCACCGCCATCCACGGCGCGCAGTCCGGCCACCCGGGCGGCAGCCTGTCCGTTTGTGAGATCCTCACGCTGCTGTATCAGCAGCGCATGCATGTGGCCGCCGCGCACCCCGACGATCCGGACCGTGACCGGCTCGTGCTCTGCAAGGGCCACGCCGCGCCCATGCTCTACCGCAACCTGATCGGCAAGGGCTTCCTGCCTCCCGAGAGCATGAACACCCTGCGCCGGACCGGCAGCCCCCTGCAGGGCCACCCGTGCATGCGCACGCCGGGCGTGGACATGCCGTCCGGCCCGCTGGGCATCGGCCTGGCCGCCGCGCAGGGCATGGCCCTCGGCCTGAAGCTGAATCATTCCGATGCGCGCGTGTACGCCGTGCTCGGCGACGGCGAGCTCGATGAGGGCGCCGTCTGGGAGGCGGCCGCCTCGGCCGTGAAGTTCGGCCTGGATAACCTCACCGCCATCGTGGACTGGAACAAGGTCCAGCTCGACGGCACGACCGACGAGATCATGCCGCTGCGCGACCTGCCCGGCAAGTGGAAAGCCTTCGGCTGGAACGTGCTGCGCTGCGACGGGCACGATCTCGCGGCGCTGGATGCCGCGCTCGATGCGGCCGTGGCCTGCAAGGGCGTGCCGACCGTAATCCTCGCCGACACGGTCAAGGGCAAGGGCGTGTCCTTCATGGAGGGCAAGTCCGCCTGGCACGGCAAGGCCATTCCGGACGCGGAATTCGCGCAGGCAATGCAGGAACTGGGAGGTAACGTCTGATGGGAAAATCCATTCGTGAAGTTTACGGCACCGTGCTCGCCGAGCTCGGCGACACCAATGAGAACATCGTCGTGCTCGACGCTGACCTGTCCGGTTCCACCAAGAGCGGCATTTTCGCCAAGGCGCACCCCGAGCGCCACTTCAACATGGGCATCGCCGAGTCTGACATGGTCGCCACGGCGGCGGGCCTCGCCACGACCGGAAAGATCCCGTTCGTGAACACATTCACCGTCTTTCTGACCACGCTGGGCCTCATCTCCGCACGCGCGCAGGTGTGCTACGGCAACCTGAACGTGAAGTTCGGCGGCGCCTACTGCGGCATGTCCGACGCGCTCGACGGCGCGACGCACCACGCCACGGAGGACATCGCTGTCATGCGCGCGCTGCCGAACATGACCGTGCTCGTCCCGTCGGACGCGACCAGCACCCGCTGGGCCACGAAGTACGCCGTGGACACCTACGGCCCGATGTACCTGCGCCTGTCGCGCGACGTGTACCCGGACCTGTATGATGAGAATACGAAGTTCGAGTGCGGCAAGGGCGCCATCGTGCGCGACGGCACGGACGTGACCGTCATCGCCTGCGGCATCCTCGTGCACAAGGCGCTCGAGGCGGCCGAGCAGATGGCCGCGCGCGGCGTGTCCGTGCGCGTGGTGGACATGTACTCCATCAAGCCCATCGACCGTGAGCTCATCCTGCGCTGTGCACAGGAGACCGGCGCCATCGTCACCGCCGAGGAGCACAACATCTACGGCGGCCTCGGCAGCGCCGTGGCGGAAGTGCTCGCATGGGGCGGCACCGGCGCGCCGACGGAGTTTGTCGGCATTCCCGACACGTTCACCGAGACTGGCAAGTACACCGACCTGCTCGCCAAGTACGGCGTGGACGCGGCCGGTGTCGTGCGCGGCATCGAGCGGGTGCTCGCGCGCAAGCACTGAGTTTTTTGTACCGGAGCCGGCAGGCAGGACGCCTGCCGGCTTTTTTCGGAGGAAGATCATGCAGCGATTCTTTGCCCCCGGCCGCACGGAGCTGGCCGGGAACCATACCGATCATCAGCTCGGCCGCGTGCTGGCGGCGTCCGTGGATGTGGGCATCACCGCGCGCGCGGCGCGCCGGCGCGACCGCCGCGTGTGTATCCACTCGAAGGGGTTCCGGCCGTTCACCGTCGCGCTCGACGATCTGGTCGTGGATCCGCGCGCGTATGGCAAGCCGTGGGCGCTTGTGCGCGGCATGGCGGCGGCCATTCTGGACGCCGGCGGCACGGTCGGCGGCTTTGAGGCGTGGGTGTCCTCCGCGCTCAAGCCGGGCGGCGGCCTGTCGTCCTCGGCCGCGTTTGAGATCCTTGTCGGCCGCATTTTCAATGCGCTCTACAATGGCGGCGCGTTCTCGCCCGAGCAGCTCGCGCGCTTCGGCCAGCAGGCGGAAAACCGCCACTTCGGCAAACCGTCCGGCCTCATGGATCAGCTCGCGTGCGCGCTCGACGGCGCGGTGTATATCGACTTCGCCGCCGGGGAGATCGCCCCGGTCGCGGCGCCGTTTGCCGACATGGGCCTCACGCTCAGCCTGACGGATACCGGCGGCAGCCACGCGGGGCTGACGGCGGCCTACGCGGCGCTCCCAACAGATATGTGCAGCGTGGCGCGGCGCTTCGGCGCCAAGACGCTCTCGCAGGTGGATCCGACGGATTTTTACGCCCATCGGCAGCCGGGCCTTGCCGATGACCGCGCGGCGCACTTTTTCGAGGAGAACGCGCGCGTGCCGCAGATGCGCGACGCGCTCGTGCACCGGGACGCCGCGGCCTACCTGCGCCTGATGAACGCCTCCGGCCGCTCGTCGGAGCAGCTGCTGCGCAACGTCCGCGCCCCGGGCGGCGACGACCGGCTCGAGCGCGGTCTGGCGCGCGCGGCCGACCTGCTCGACGGCGTGGGCGCGTGGCGCGTGCACGGCGGCGGTTTTGCCGGGTGCGTGCAGGCACTTATGCCGTGCGATGCCTTCCCTGCGTACAAAAAGGGGATGGAGGCGCTCTTCGGCCCCGGCTCCTGCCGGGAGCTGCACATCACCGGTGTGAAATGAAAAAGCAAGCCCGCTTCCGGTCGGAAGCGGGCTTTTTGATATGCATTATTTGAGCCGGATATTCAGCAGCACGGGATTGTGGTCGGAAAACCGGAACCCGTCGTCCTGCGTCTGCACGCTCGTGAGCTCCACATTCGGCGAGAGGATGAAGCCGTCGATGACGTAGTGCTGCGTGGCGCCGCTCCCGGCGTCATAGGGCTGGTTGTCGAGGCGGCAGGTCGGTGCGGCCGTGTCGTAGGCAAAGCGCCAGCCGTCGGGCAGCATGCTGTCGTCGAGTGTGCCGGGCGTCCAGAGGTCGTCGTTCTTGATCGGGTACTTGTCCAGCCCGCCGGGGAACGTCTGGTTGAAGTCGCCGCCGGCGATGACGTAGTTGCCCTTGGCGTATTCCTGCTCGAGGAACGACTTGAGTGCGGCGGTCTGCGCGGCCTTGCCCTCGCCGTCGTCATACGCCTCCAGGTGGAGGTTGACGAGCACGAGCTGCGCGTCCGTGCCCTCGAGGTCGATATACACCGGCATCAGGCAGCGCTTGAGGTTGGCCACCGACACCGGCCACTTGAACGGGCTCGGCAGGGCGATGCGCTCGGCCGAGGCGATGGGCGCGGTCGCGAGCGTCATGATGCCGGAGCTCACCTTGCCGATCGGCGGGATGGGGTAGGGCACGAAGGCACATTTATAGTTGCGCGCGTGCGCGGTGTCCAGTCCGGTCTCGGTGCGCATGCGCTCGGCTTCTTCGATGCCGTAAGAGCGGGTCGAGGGGTCGGCCTCGATCTCCTGCAGGAACGTGAAGTCGGCGTTGAGATCCTTCACGGTGCTGACGATGCCGTCCATGTTCTTTTCCACGACGGCCTTGCTCGGCGCGCGGACCTGTTTGCCGCCGTCCATGAAGAAATCGGACTCCTCGCCCAGTCCGGCGTAGCCGACGTTCCACGTCAGGATGGACACGTCGTCGCCCGGAGCGAAGCTGGCGGTGCTGTTCTCGCCGTGGGTCACGACGGCGGTCTCGGTCTTGACATTCAGCTGCGTGGCGGTCAGCCAGATGAGCAGCGCGGCGACCAGGCCGATAAGAACGGCCAGAATGATGAGTGTGATCTTGAGCGGTTTTTTCATAGGGCAGTTCCCTCCTCGGGGGCAGTGTACCACAATCTCCCGCGCCATGCAAACACAATCTTGACGTGATCTTTACCCAAACCTTACCGATTGAGCAGCCAGATGCCGAGGTTCAGATACGCCGCGAACAGCAGCCAGAGCAGATACGGTGCGCTCAGCCATGCGGCCGCGGCATTGCGGCGGGAAAAATCGGCGATCATGAACAGCACGAGCACGATCAGCCCTACGAGCCAGAAAAACGCCGGCCCGTGTGCACCCAGCAGGAAAAACAGCACCGGCCACAGGCCGTTGACGGCCAGCTGGATGCTCCAGAGCGCGGTAGCCTCCTTGCGCGCGCGGCCGGAGCTGCTGCGCCAGACAAGCCCCATCGCGATGCCCATGAGCAGGTATAAGATCGTCCACGCGATGGGAAACAGCCAGTCCGGCGGGGCGGCCGGCGGCTTTGTCAGCAGTTCAAAGCCGGCCATGCCCGCGCGGGTAGCGAGGCTCGACGCGCCGCCGACGGCCAGCGCGATCGCGCAGAAGGCAATATAAGGGCGGATGCGCTTCCATTTGTTCAACTTGCATCACCTCGGACGAGATCGGGATAGTATAAGTTTACGCGCCTTCCTCTTGTTAAATACGTCTGAGTTGTGGTAAACTGGTTGCGCGATTTTGACACAAACGGAGGTTTCCGATATGAATTATGAACATCTGAAGCAGGCCGACCCGGAGCTGTACGCCTCCATGGAGCGGGAGCTGGGGCGCCAGCGCGACCATCTGGAGCTGATCGCGTCCGAGAATTTCACGAGTCCGGCCGTGATGGAGGCTGTGGGCAGCCACCTGACGAATAAGTACGCCGAGGGCTACCCCAGCGCGCGCTATTACGGCGGCTGCGACTACGTCGACGAGGTCGAGCGCCTGGCCATCGACCGCGTGACGCGGCTCTTCGGCGCCGACCATGCCAACGTCCAGCCGCACTCCGGCTCGCAGGCGAACATGGCCGTGTACGCGGCGCTGCTACAGCCGGGCGACCGCATCCTCGGCATGAACCTCTCCCACGGCGGGCACCTGACGCACGGCAGCAAGGCGTCTTTGTCCGGGAAATATTTTGAGGCGCACTTTTACGGCGTGGACCCCGAGACCGAGACCATCGACTACGACGCACTCGCGCGTGTGGCCGAGGAGGTCCGCCCGAAGCTCATCATCGCCGGGGCGAGCGCCTATCCGCGCGTGATCGACTTTGCGCGCTTTCGCTCTGTTGCCGATTCCGTCGGCGCGTACCTGATGGTCGACATGGCGCACATCGGCGGCCTCGTCGCCGCGGGCGTGCACCCGAGCCCGGTGCCGTATGCCGATGTCGTCACCTGCACGACGCACAAGACGCTGCGCGGCCCGCGCGGCGCGATCATCCTCTGCCGCGACGAGCTTGCCAAAAAGATCGACAGCGCCGTCTTCCCCGGCACGCAGGGCGGCCCGCTCATGCACGTCATCGCCGGCAAGGCGGTCTGCTTCGGCGAGGCGCTGCAGCCGGCCTTCCGCGCCTATCAGCAGCAGGTGGTCAAAAATGCCGCCGTGCTCGCCGAGACGCTGCAGCAGGGCGGCGTGCGCCTTGTCTCCGGCGGCACGGACAACCACCTCATGCTGGCCGACGTCTACAGCCGCGGCCGCACCGGCGCGCAGATGCAGGATCTGCTGGATGCGGCGAACATCACCGCCAATAAAAACACCATCCCGTTCGACACGCAGTCCGTGCGCGTCACGAGCGGCGTGCGCCTCGGCACGCCGGCCGTCACGACCCGCGGCATGGGCGAAGAGGAGATGCGCGAGATCGGCGCGCTCATCTGCCGCCTGATCGACGAGGGCGAGGCCGCCGTGCCCGCCGTGCGTGCGCAGGTGCTGGACCTGTGCGCACGCTTCCCGCTCTATCCGGATCTGCAAATGTAATGTCCAAACGACAAAACCGCGCTCCCGTGTATGAACCGCCCCAGATTGTGCGGACAGCACAAAAAACACCCCCTAAGCAGGGATATGAAATTTTAAGCAACATACTGGCACCGAAATTCCATCGGTGTC
>ONIG01000029.1 GCA_900317855.1 uncultured Eubacteriales bacterium
ACCGATGGAATTTCGGTGCCAGTATGTTGCTTAAAATTTCATATCCCTGCTTAGGGGGTGTTTTTTGTGCTGTCCGCACAATCTGGGGCGGTTCAGTTTCAGCGCCGGAGATTTTTCTTTTCTCAATATCCGATCGATCGGGATGTCTGCGTGTCAGCTCAGGAGCACTTCGTCGGACTCGACCTGCGTGCCCGCCACCTCGGCGAACTTTTCGAGCAGGTCCTGTTTCGTGAGCTTCTTTTTCTCCTCGCCTGCAATATCGAGGATGATGCGGCCCTCGTTCATCATGATCAGGCGGTTACCGTGCACGATGGCGTCTTTCATGTTGTGGGTGATCATCATGGCGGTGAGCTGGTTTTCGTGCACGATACGATCCGACAGCTCGAGCACCTTAGCCGCCGTCGCGGGGTCAAGCGCCGCAGTGTGCTCATCGAGCAGGAGCAGTTTCGGCTTCTGCAGAGCGGCCATGAGCAGCGTCAGTGCCTGGCGTTGGCCGCCGGAGAGCAGGCCGACCTTCGCCGTCATGCGGTCCTCAAGGCCGAGACCGAAGCTCTTGAGCTTCTCATGATATTCCTCGCGCTCCGCCTTCGTGACGCCCCAGCGCAGCGTGCGCTTCTTGCCGCGGCGCGCGGCGAGGGCGAGGTTCTCCTCGATCTGCATGTTCGCGGCCGTGCCCATCATGGGGTCCTGGAACACGCGGCCGATGTACTGTGCGCGGCGGTACTCCGGCATGGCGGTCACGTCCACGCCGTCGAGGATGATGCGCCCGCCGTCCACCGGCCAGACGCCCGCGACGGCGTTGAGCATGGTGGATTTTCCGGCGCCGTTACCGCCGATGACGGTCACGAAATCGCCCGGATTCAGGTGCAGGGACAGCCCGTCGAGCGCCCGCTTCTCATTGATGGTGCCGGGGTTGAAGGTCTTGGAGATATGGTCTAATGTCAGCATATCACTTGTCTCCCTTCTTCAGGCGGTGGAACGAGCTCTTGGCCTGCCCCTTGAGATACGGCACGGCCAGGAACGCCGCCACGATCACGGCGGTGAAGAGCTTGAGATCGTTCGGGTCGAGCTTGAGCCAGAGGATGAGCACCATGACGAGGTAATACACGATGCCGCCGAGGATGACAAAGCTCAGGCGCACGGAGAAGTTGCAGCCCTTGCGGAAGAACGCGTCGCACAGCACCTCGCCGATGATGACGGCGGCGAGGCCGATGACGATGGCGCCGCGGCCCATGTTGATATCGGCAAAGCCCTGGTACTGCGCCATCAGGCCGCCGGAGAGCGCGACCATGCCGTTCGAGAGCGACAGGCCGAGCACCTTCATGGCATTGATGTTGATGCCCTGCGCGCGGCTCATCGACGGGTTGGCGCCCGTGGCGCGGATGGCGCTGCCCTGCTCGGTGCCGAAGTACCAGTAGAGGAGCGCGATGAGCACGGCCGCGAGCAGCAGACCCTTCCAGATCGCGCCGGGCACGCTGCGCAGCGTCAGAAACAGGCTGTACTTATCCGGGTTGACCGGGGTGTTGGCCTTCATGCTCATGATGCGCAGGTTGATCGAGTAGAGCGCGAACTGCGTCAGGATGCCGGCGAGGATGGCCGGGATGCCGAGCTTCGTGTGCAGCAGGCCGGTCACGAGACCCGCGAGCAGACCCGCGACCACGGCCGCGAGCAGCGCCGCCCATGCCGGCCAGCCGGCGATGATGAGCATGACCGTCACGGCGCCGCCGGTGGTGAACGACCCGTCGACCGTCAGATCGGCGACATCGAGCAGGCGGAACGTGATGTACACGCCCAGGGCCATGATGCCCCAGATGATGCCCTGGGCAACGCCGCCGGGCAGGCGCGAAACCAGATTCGGCAGGCTCAGAGACGCAAGAACCAGTGAATTCATAAAATTACCTCATCGTGTAGAGTATCCCTGCCGCAGAAACTGCGGCAGGGAGCCGGGAATTTGTTCGAATGATCAGCCGATGGCCTCGTAGTCGCTCGGGATGGTGACGTTGTAGGCAGTCGCCATCTCGGGATTGTACTTCTTGACCGGGTTCGGGTAGTACTCGATGGCCATGGTGGAGATGTCGGCCTCGCCCTTGAGGATCTTCACGGCCATCTCGCCGGTGGTGCGGCCGAGCTCGTAGTAGTCGATGGACAGCGTCGCAACGCCGCAGCCCTTGCAGATGCCCTCCTCGCCGGCGATGATGGGCTTCTTGGCGGCGCTCTTGATGGCCTCGGCGCAGGAGGCGGCGGTGTTGTCGGTCGGGATGTAGAGGACATCGTTGGCATCGCACGCGGCAGCGGTGACGGAGACGACGTCGTTCGTGTCGGCGAACTTGTAGACGTTCACGGTGCAGCCGGACTTCTCAAGCGCAGCCTTGACGACGTCCGCCTGGTAGACGGAGTTCGCCTCGCCGGAGCAGTAGATGATGCCGACGTTCTTGGCGTCCGGGAACAGCTCCGTGAGCATGGCCGCCTGCTGATCGAGCGGGGCCAGGTCAGACGTGCCGGAGATGTTGCCGCCGACGGTGCCGCTGAAGTTATCAATGCCGAGCGCAACGCCGTACTCCGTGACGGCCGTGCCGAGGATCGGAATGTCCTTCGTGGCGGCGGCCGCAGCCTGCAGCGCGCCGGTCGCGTTGGCAAGGATCAGATCCACGCCGCTGGACACAAAGCCGTTGCAGATGGTGGCGCAGGTGGCGCTGTCACCGGCGGCGTTCTGCTCGTCGAAGGTGACGTTCTCGGCGCCGAGGGCGTCAGTGATGGCGTCGCGGAAGCCCTTGGTGGCCGCATCGAGCGCCTCGTGCTGCACAAGCTGGCAGATGCCGACGGTGTAGTGCTTATTCTCGGCCTTGTCGCCGCTGCCGCCGCAGGCGGCCAGCGACAGTACCATGACCACGGCGCAGAGCAGAGCAGTGAGTTTTTTGATGTTCATCGTTTTTCCTCCTTAAAGCGTTTCCGGCAAAGAAAAAAGCCACACAGTCGTCTGTGCAGCCTTGTCAAAACCGGATCGGGAAGTCTCAGATGGTTCTGGTATTTTTGCAGCACAAACGACTATTACTCTCGATAAAGTAATAGTAGGAATATGCGCTTGCAAATCGGACCAGACGCATGTTTGCGGCCTCCTGTACTGAAGATGTGCCTACTTTAGCGCTTTTAGCCGATAAAGTCAACCCCGTTTTCAGAATTTTTTTACTTTTGGCATTTGTGCACAATTCTTTTGGGGCGCGCCTGTGCATTTCCGTCATTTTACACCGCCGTGCCGCAGCATTGACGCTCCCGGCCGGGTGTGCTATATTAACAATAGTATATTTGCTTTCGAAGGAGGCGCGCCATGAAAACACCGCAGCAGCTGCTGCAGCAGACGCTGGAAGTGGGCGCGTGCCTGCTGCCGGACGCAGCATCCGGCGGCCGCACACCGTACCCGACCGTGTTCGTGCACGGTCTGCTGGGCTGGGGCGCGCGTGACGCGCTCTACCGCGCCGTGCCCTACTGGGGGCTCGCGGCGGGCGACGTGCTGGGCTATCTCAATGCCTGCGGGTATGACTGCCGCGCCGCCTCGGTGGGCATCATCTCAAGCGCGTGGGACCGCGCGTGCGAGCTCTACGCCGAGCTCACCGGCGGCACCGCCGACTACGGCATCGCACACGCGCAGCGCTTCGGCCACGCGCGCTTCGGTACGGCGTATCCGGCCCCGCTCGTGCCCGGTTGGGGCGCGGACCGGCCCATCGACCTCGTGGGCCACAGCTTCGGCGGCGCGACGGCGCGGCTGCTCATGCAGCTGCTCGCGCACGGCTGCCCGGAGGAAGTGCAGGCGGCCGAGGCCGCGGGCGAGACGCCCTCGCCGCTGTTCACCGGCGGCAAGACGGGCTGGGTGCACGCGCTGGCCGCCATCGCCGCACCGCACGACGGATCCACGTTTCTTGACGTGCAGCCGGACGCGGCAAATGCGCTCTCGACGCTGTTTCTGGGCGCGGCGCGCGCGCTCGGCATCTCGGCGTTCAAGGGCGTGTATGACTTCCGGCTCGACCAGTTCGGCATCCGGCGCGACCCGGACGAGCCGCTCTCGACGGCGGCGCTGCGCATGCTGGCGCAAAACCCGCTGCCGGCGGGCGACAACGCCTTTGACGACCTGCGCCCCGCGGGTGCGCACGCGCTCAATGCGCGCATCCGGACGCTGCCGGACACGTGGTATTTTTCCATCCCCTGCTGCCGGACACTGCCGCGCCTGCTCACGCACGACCAGAAGCCTGACACGGCCATGACGCCGCTGCTCTGGCCGTTTTCGACCGCGATGGGGCGCGACGGCGCGGGCATGCCGCGCGGCTGGCTGCCGAATGACGGGCTGGTCAACACGATCTCCGCCCGGTACCCTGAAGGCGCGCCGCACACGGACTTTGTGCCCGGCCAGACGCCGGAGCGCGGCGTGTGGCAGGTGCTGCCGGTCGAGAATCTCGACCACCTGGCCGCGATCGGCGGCGTGATGAACAACGGTGTCGTGCGCACGCGCCTGTTCTACCGCCGGGTCATGGCGCTGCTCGATGCGGCCGCCGCGGCCGACTGACTCTCGCAAGCTCTGCCCGCGACCGGGCATGCTGTCATAAATCAATCAACCAACACAGGATAAGGAGTGTATTGTTATGGATTCTATCGAAGGCTATCTGCGCAAGCTGATCGTCGCCTCCGTGGGCGCGGCCGACCTCGGCTGCGAAAAGCTCGGCAAGCTGCTCGACGAGTGCGTCGCCCGCGGCGAAGTGACCGTGGAGAAGGGGCGCGTGCTCAACGAGGAGCTCAAGCGCACCTGCAAGCAGGCCGTGGCGAAGGACGAGGGCGAAAAGCCCGCCGTGGACGTTGAGGCCATGAGCGCCGACGAGCGCGAGGCGCTGCTGCAGAAGCTGATGGCCATGAAGGAAGAGGGCTGATGGCCGGCCCCGCTGCCGCGCAGATCGACGAGGCGAAGCGGTTTGCCGAGATCGTCGCCATTCTGCAAAAGCATCACCTCGTTCAGGGGCTGACGCCGGAGAAGGTCCGCGATATTTTCGTGGACCTCGGGCCGACGTTTGTCAAATTCGGGCAAATTCTGTCCATGCGTTCGGACATTCTGCCCAAAGAATACTGTGCCGCGCTCGAGACGCTGCGCACGGACGTGACGCCCATGCCGCTGACCGAGGTGGAGAACATTCTCACGCAGGCCTACGCCCGCCCGTGGCAGGAGGTCTTTTCGGACATCGGCATCCGGCCGCTCGGCTCGGCCTCCATCGCGCAGGTGCACGCAGCGACGCTCACGGACGGCCAGCGCGTGGTCGTGAAGGTGCAGCGCCCGGATCTGTACGACATCATGAGCCGCGACGTGCGCCTGCTCAAGCGCGCCGCCGCACTGCTCAAGTACACGCCGCTCGCGAGCGCGCTGGATTTTCACGCCGTGCTCGACGAGATGTGGCACACCGTGCAGGAGGAGCTTGACTTTACGATCGAGGCGAACAACATCGCCGAGTTCAAGCGGCTCAACGACGGCGTGGCCTACGCCGACTGCCCGGCCACGTTCCCGAAGTGGTGCACGAAAAACGTGCTCGTCATGGAGTACATCGCCGGCCACCAGATCGACGATGCCGACGGTCTGCGCGCCGACGGCTATGATCTCAACGAGATCGCCGTCAAGCTCGTGCACAACTATATCCGCCAGATCACGGTCTACCGCTTCTTCCACGCCGACCCCCACCCCGGCAACATCCGCGTGCAGGGCGGGAAGATCATCTGGCTCGACCTCGGCATGATGGGCCGCATCAGCCCGCGCGAGGCGGAGCTGTACATGGGCATCATCCGCACGATCTATGACCAGGACGTGCCCGCCCTGACGCAGACGCTGCTCGCGCTCGGCCAGTATGACCGCGCGCCCGACCAGCAGGCGCTCACGGAGCGCATCGGCATCTTCCTGCACAAGTACGAGTCCATGCCGATGGCCGATATGGACATGGGCGTGCTTGTGGACGAGTTCGTGCAGATCCTGAACGAATACGGCGTGTCCGTGCCCGCCTCGCTGACGATGCTCGGGCGCAGCCTGCTCGTCATTCAGGGCATGCTCACGAGCGTGTCGCCGGACGCGAACGTCATCGAGATCGTGGCGGAGTACGTCAAGAACACCGCCCTGAGCCGCGAACACATTGAAAAGAAGGTCAAAACGCTTGCGCAGCAGCTCGCCCGCTCGGGTGAAAAGCTCACGGTGCTGCCGACGCAGCTGTCGGCTTTTCTGAGCAAGGCCAACGCCGGGCAGCTGACCGTCAACGTGAAAAAGTCGTGGTCGGACGCGGCGCGCGCCGCGCAGTCGAAGCTGCTGAACCGGCTCATCTTTGCGTTGCTGGACTGCTCGCTGCTGTTCTGCGCAGCCATCACGTGTCTCGCCCCGCTGCCGCGGGTGCTGGGGCTGCCGTGGCCGGCGCTGGTGTTTTTCGCCGCCGCCGTCGCCGTGACGATCGCGCTGTTTGACCGCCGACGCTGGTCGGTGTGAAGGCTTTTGCATACGCGCAAAACCGCCCGGAGGGCACAGCCTTCCGGGCGGTTTTTGATGATAGGGGAGATTTTTTATGACCATTCAAGCGCTCCCGGATGCGTTTTCCGTCTGCAAGGTCGCGGACTATACGCTGGTCGACCGGGAAGCGGTGTTTTGCTTCACGGGGCAAACGGACGCCGAGCGCTCGCTCGTCTGCCGCACGCAGGATGTGCCGGACAATGTGACGGCGCAGGAGGACGGCTGGCGCGCGATGCGCATCACCGGCACGCTGGATTTTTCGCTCATCGGCGTTCTGGCGGGCATTTCCGCCGTGCTGGCCGAAAACGGGATCGGCATCTTCGTGCTCTCGACGTATGACACCGATTACATTCTGACAAAGCAGGAAACCTACGCCCGCGCACTGCAGCTGCTCGCGCAGGCGGGATACCGGATCATAGAATGACCGCCCGGCCGGGGCGGTCATTCTTTTAAATATCGCCGCGGCGGCGCAGCGCGTCCAGAAACGCCGTGCAGCCGAGCACGAGGTCGTCATACGCCGTGCCAAAGTCGTCCGTATACCACGGGTCGGCGATGCCGCGCTGCAGCCCCGCGAATGACAGCAGCGGGCGGATCTTGCCGTCCGGGTCGTGCGGGAGGATGCGGCGGAGGTTGCGCGCGTTGTTCTCGTCCATCGTCAGCAGCCAGTCATAGGCGTCGTAGTCGCGCGGCGTGACCTGCACGGCGGCGCGGTGGCCGACCGGGACGCCATGGGCGCGCAGCTCGGCGCGCGCGGGCGGGTAAACGTCGTTGCCGATCTCCTCGCGGCTCGTCGCCGCCGAGGCGATCTGAAACTGCGCCGCAAGCCCCTGCTGACGCACCATTTCCTTGAGCAGATACTCCGCCATGGGGCTGCGGCAGATGTTGCCGTGGCAGATAAAGAGCACTTTGACCATTGGGATCGCAATTCCTTTCGACCGGGATGGCCCATTATAGCACACCGCAGCGCAAAAGGAAACTCGGGGTGCAGGCAGCTGCCTGCACCCCGATCCTTTCTTTCCCTTACGCCCTTACTGCGTGCGCTCTGCACACTGCCGGAGCGTGAGCCCGGCGGCCACGAACGCCAGCGCGAGCAGCGCCACCGCCGCGCACAGGCACAGCGTGCGCAGCGCGCCGTGACCGGCGGCCAGTATGGCGATCAGGCAGCCGACGGACAGGATCGCCGCCAGCGCCGTACACCACGCCACGGCCTTTCCTCTCCTGTGGCCGAGGCACACGCCCGCGAGCGCGAGCGCACCGGCTGCGAACAGCGCAATGCAGATGCCCGTCCAGACCGCCACTTCCGTGCGCGCGGTGTCCATATCCGCCGTGTAGAGGTCCTGCGCGAGCGCGCAGATGTCGCCATAACTCGCGGACGAACCGGCGCGTGTGCGCAGCGCCTCGTCCTGCATAAGCACGGCGATGCCCTGCTCCAGCCGCTCGGTGTCGTCCTCATACGGGGCGAGCGCCGCGAGGTCCTGCGCCAGCTGCTGCCGGTTCGCCGCCAGTGTCTGACGGCCGGAGGCCAGAGTGCCCGCCGCCGTGTCGAGCTTGCTCTGCCCGGCCGCGATCTCGGCCGCCGCAGCGTCGAGCGCCTGCTGCCCGGCGACGAGCTGCGCCTGGGCATCCTGCAGCTGCTGCTCCGCCGCGGCGATCTGCGCCGCACCGTCGGCCAGCTGCGCCTGCCCGGCCTCATACGCCTGCACGAGCGACTCAATGGAGTACCCGGTGCCGACCAGCTGCGTCTCATAGAGCTGCTTTTGCGCCGTCACGCCCGGCCAGAGCAGCGCGGCTTTGGCAAGGTCGCCGCTTGCGACCGCCGCGTCATACTCCGCCTGCCGGTCGAGATAGCGCTGGTAGGCCGGGTGCACCGCGTCGTATACCGGCTGGATCCTGGCGAGCTTCTCCTGCCCGGCGGCATATTCCTCCTTCGCCGCGGCAAGCTGCTCCTGTCCGGCGGCGTAGTCCGCCTTGCCCTGCTCGAGCTGCGCCTGCCCGGCGGCATACTGTGCCCGGGCCGCGGCGAGCTTCTCGCTGCCGGCGTCATACTCCGCCTGCCCGCTCTGAAGCCGGCTCTGGCCGACGCTATCCGTCACGACGCCCGTGGCAAACGAGAGCTTGAGCGCGTCATACGTCTCCTGCTGCGCGCCGAGCGACGCCGCCAGCTCGCCGAGCGAGCGGGCGTTGTCGCATAGCTGCGTATCGGCATCCACGCGGTCGGCCCGCTCCTGCTGCGTGCGCACAACGCTCCACGGCGACACGGCCATGACGAACACGGCCGCCGCGAGCAGCACCCAGCGGGCCGCGCGGCTCGCCGACGTCAGCGGCAGACGGCGCTGCGCGGGCAGCGCGGTCCGGCGCACGAAGGTGTCGCCCAGCAGCAGAAGCTGCGGCAGCACGAACAGCACGAGAAACACCGTGATGAGCGACCCGATGCCGACGAACCGGCCCATGCCGGCCACCGCACCGGACGAGACGCGCGCACCGATAAGCAGGCCGGCGGAGATGAGCATCGTACCGGAGGTGATGATGGTCGGGAAGGCGAGGTTCAGCGCCGTGATCATGGCCTCGCGCGGGCCCTGCTCGGCGCGCGCCTCGGTATAGTGCGAGGCAACGACGATGGCATAGTCCACGTTGCAGCCCATCTGGATGGCGCTGGCCACGAGATAGACCATGAAGAGCACGTACTCGCCCGTGAGCACCGTGATGCCGAAGTTGATCCAGATACTGCCCTGAATGACAAGCGTGAGCAAAATGGGCATGCCGAGCGAGCGGAACGCGAACAGCAGCACGAGCATGACCATGAGGATGGACATGGCGCTGACCATGACGTTGTCCTGCGTGAACGTTTGCTCGGACCCGTAGGCGGACATGGCGTCGCCGACGAGATAGCTGTCGGTGGGGTAGTACTGGTGCACGACGGCGTGGATGCGGTCGAGCAGGGCAAACGTCTCGTCCCCGTCCGAGGCCGCGGCAAGCGTGAGCACGAGACGATGGTACGACGTGCCCTCGAGCTGCGCGGTGGCGCGCTCGAGCTGGCTGCTGAGCGCCGTGACCTGCGCCGCCTGCGCATCGCTGAGCGTGACGGTGCCGTCGGCGATCTTATCATTCAGAAACTCAAACAGCTTCAGCAGCGGCACCTGATAGCCGCGCAGATCCTGCGCAGCCGTCTGCGCAGCGCCGTTTTCGGCCGCGTAGAGCGCGAAGAGTGCCTGCGCGCTCGTGCTGTCCACGCCGCTGAGCTGCGCGAACGTCCGGTAATCGACCGCGTCCGCCAGCCGGTAGCCGCCGGCCGCCTCCGTGCCCGCGATACCGACGGCGCTCTTGACCTCCGGCACGGCCGAGAGGGCGTCGAGCAGCGCGGCCTCCTGGTCATAATCCCCGGCCGGGACGACGACGGCCAGCACCGTCTCGTCGCCGAAATCATCCGTGATTGCCTGCGACGCGGTGCGGTTGGCGTCCGCGTTGTGCGTTTTGAGCGGCGCTTCGCTGTAGACGTAGCTGACGCGGTTGGTGCCGATGCACGCCACGACCAGCACGGCCGCGAACACGAGCGGCACCACGCGGCGCGTCCGCCACGCGAGGCGGCCGACGCCCGAGATCTTCGGCACGAAATTGCGGTGCTTCGTCTTGTCCATGGCCGGGCCGAGCTTGAGCAGCAGCCCCGGCATGAGCAGAAACACCGTCAGGAGGCTGATAAAGATCGCCTTGATGAGCACGATGCCGAGGTCGCGCCCGAGGCCGAACTTCATAAACGTCATGGCTACAAGGCCCGCCACGGTCGTCAGGCTCGAGGAGCTGATGACGGTGATGGATTTGGCCAGCGACTCGATGACCGCCTCGCGCACCGGCAGGGTCTCGTGCGCCTGCTTGTAGCGGTTGCAGAAGATGATGGCGTAGTCCACCGACATGGCCAGCTGCAGCAGGATGGCCACGGCGTTGGACACGAACGAGATCGTGCCGAAGACGAAGTTCGTGCCCTTGTTGATGAGCGCCGCCGCGAGGAACGTGATCAGCAGGATGGGCACCTCGGCATACGTCGAGGACGTGAACGTGAGCACCGTGACGAGAATGATCGCCACGATGACGAGCAGGCCGCGCACCTCGCCGTTGATCTGGTCGGAGATGCTGTAGCCCTCGGCGGAATAAATGTACGCGCCGCTGCCGTCGAGCAGGTCGCGCAGGGCCTGCACGGTCTGCGCGCACGCGTCCGAGCCCTCGAGGTCCGACAGGCTGACGGACAGCAGAGCGCTGCCCGCGTCGTTCATCGTATACGTGCAGCTGTCCACCCCGTCGACCGCGCGGATCTGCTCCGCCGTGGCCGCGGCGGTATCCGCGTCCGTGCCGCGCAGGAGGATCTTCGCCGACCCGTAGGTCTGGAACTCCTGCTCCATGATGTCCAGCCCCTGCCGCGTCTCGGAATCGGCCGGCAGATAAGCCGCGACGTCGTTTTCGACCTTCACCCAGCCCGACGCGACCGCGGAAAAGACCAGCAGCACGGCAAACACAATGAAAAACAGCCGGTAATGGTCGACGATCCATTCCGATGCACGGTGCAGCGGGGACGGTTTCTTGTTCATAATGGGATCACCACTCCTTACCCCGGCAAAAACGCGGGGGTTGACTTTTGGATAACAGAAAGATAAGCTGAAAAATGATAAATTACAAATGTCAGTTATCATGAAAGTGTAAGATATTTATCGCTTGTTCCGCTCGTGTCGTTTGTTCGATATGATACGAAGGGCGTAAAGGAGTGCAGAATCATGGAAAAAAAGAAAGATCTGCGCGTGCAGAAAACCTACAGCACGCTCATGGCGGCGTTTGAGGCGCTGATGGCCGAGGAGACGTTCGACGACATCACAGTCAACGAGCTGTGCGCCCGGGCACTCATCCGCCGCCCGACGTTCTACTCGCATTTTGAAGATAAGTACGACTTCCTGCGCTTTTACCTCAACGAGATCCAGTGGCAGATCGAGAGCGAGGCCGACGCCGCGACCGATTCGCCGGTCGAGCATTTTCAGCGCTCGTGGCGCGCGCTCATCGCCTTTATAGACGAGCACCCGGCGCTCATCCGCATGGGCCTGCGCAGCAAGTCGCTGCCGATCATCTTTGAGATCATCAGCGAGCATGTTTTCGCCAGCTCCAGCCGGCGCGTGCGCGCCTACTGCGGCGCCGTGACGGACAGCCCCGCGCTGGCCGACACACTGGCGACGTTCACCGTCGGCGGGCTCATTCAGAACCTCAAGCGCTACCTGACCGAGCCGAACCTCGACCCGGACGCGCTGACAGCGGAGATGACCACCGTCTTTGAGCACCTGTGGAATTCCTTCACGTCGGAAGCAAGGGCGGAAACGCCATGAAGATCCTGCTGGCGGAGGCCGACGGCGCGCCGGCCGGGCGGCTGTTTCACCTGCTGGTCAAAAACGGCTACCAGACCACGGCCGTGAAAACCGGTCAGGCCGCGCACGACTGTCTCATCAAGCCGGTCGATGACAACGAGCTGCTGCGCATCCCGGCGCTGTAGCGGCGCACGCAGACCGGAGGCGAGCGCTGCCGCAACCTGAGCTTTCTATCTTCCACCACTCTTGACCCAAAACGCGCGAGCGCGGCAGTCTATTCGGACTGCCGCGCTTGTGCCTGTGAAAAAACCTATGCGCAAGTGCAAAAAGAACAGAGCAGCAGGGGAGCTCGAGGGGGCAAGGCCCGCCTCGAATGAGATCTTGCGCTCAGCTTGTCCCCAAAGCCCGAGACGGGCTTTGGGGACAAGCTGAGCGCGGCAGTCTATTCGGACTGCCGCGCTTGTCATGTGCGCGCCGGGCATGGTACAATGAAAGTATCTATCACCCCGGAAGGGAGAGTTCTGCTATGCCAAGGCCGAAGTGGACCCTGAACACGATCTATATCTCCGAGCGCCTGCAGGAGCGGCTGCGCCCCATCTCCCGCTGCGCGCTGACAACCGTGGTCGCCCCCATGGGCTATGGCAAGACGACGGCCGTGAACTGGTATCTCGCCGGGCGGGCGAAGGCCGAGGACGCGGCCATCGTGCGCATCAGCGTCTATTCCGACCACCTGGCCATCTTCTGGAAGAGCGTGCAGGACGCCTTCGCGCACGCGGGGCTGCCGCTGCTGCGCGGCTATGCCTGCCCGGACGATGCCGCCGGTGCGAGCCTGCTGGCGGACGATCTCTGCCACGGGCTGGCCGGGCGCGGGAGCGTGTACATCTTCATCGACGATTTTCACCTCCTGACCGACGGGCGCATCATGGAGTTTTTGTGCACGCTCGTCAACCGTCTGCCGGAGAACGTGCACCTGATCGTGGCGAGCCGCGACCGCTTCCTCCCCGGCGACGCCGTCATGCGGCTGGGCAGCCGGGTCTACCCGATCGGGGCCGAGCATCTGCGGCTCAACCACACGGAGCTGTCCATCTACGCGCACCGCTGCGGCACGGACCTGACCGACGCGCAGGTCGAGACGCTGCTGCACGCGAGTGAGGGATGGTTTTCCGCCGTGTACCTGAACCTGCGCACGCTCTCCGAGCACGGCGCGCTGCCGGACCGGCACTCGGACATTTACACCATGTTTTCTGCCGCCATGATCGAGCCGCTCTCGCCCCGGCAGCAGGAGTTTCTGGCCGTCATGGGGCTGGCGGATGAGTTCACCGCGCCGATGGCGCGCTTTATCACCGGCGACCCGGACACCGATCGCCTCCTGACCATGCTCACGGAGCAAAATGCCTTTGTCACCCGCCTGCCGGACGGCGTGAGCTACCGCTTCCACCACATGATGAAGGTCTGCGCCGAGCAGGCGTTCGCCGCGCTGCCGGAACAAACGCGCCGCGCGTATCACGGCCGCTACGGCGCGTGGTACGCCGCGCACGGGCAGTATCTGCACGCGCTCGCCGCCTACCGGAAGGGCAAGGACTACGACGCGGTGCTGCGGGTAATCCAGGACGACGCGGGCATCCTGCTCGCGGTGCTCAGCCCGGAGGAGGTGCTGGCGTTTCTGGACGCGTGCCCGCGCGATACGCTTCAGGCGCACCCGCTGACGCTGCTCGTGCTGATGCGGCGGATGTTCACGTGGCAGCAGATCCCAAAAATGCTGGAGCTGCGCGCACTGCTGCTCGCCGGGATCGAGGCGCACCCCGAGCTGCCGGACACCGAGCGGGACAATCTGCTCGGCGAGTGCGACCTCATCATGAGCTTTCTGCAATATAACGACATTGCGGCCATGAGCCGCCTGCACCGCAGCGCGGCCGCGCGCATGACCCGCCCCGCCATCAGCATCCGCAACGAGGGGAGCTGGACGTTCGGCTCGCCGTCGGTGCTGATGATGTTCCACCGCACGCCGGGGCAGCTGGACGCGGAGCTGGACGCCATGAACGCCTGCATGCCGCACTACTACCGGCTCACAAACGGGCACGGGCAGGGCGCGGAGCGAATCATGGGCGCTGAGGCGGCACTGCTGCGCGGCCGCTTTGCCGACGCGGCCATCTTCCTCGAGCGCGCCCGCGCCGCCATCGCCGGAAACGGGCAGGAAAACATGGCCCTCTGCTGCGACTTTCTGGAGCGGCGGCTTGCGCTGTGCGTGGACACCGCTGCGCCCGAGCCCCCGGCGCAAAAGCGCACCGCCCTGCTCGCGCAGCACGACACGATGTGGCTGCGCATCTTCGACAGCGCCTGCGCCTACTGCGCCGCGCTGACGGAACAGGTCGGGCAGGTCCCCGCGCTGTTTCGGGAGCATGCACTGCACACGGTGCACTTTCTCGCGCCATGCCGCCCCATGATGGAGATGATCGAAAATCAGGTCTATCTCGCCGAGGGTGCCTACGCCCGGGTGATCGGGCGCAGCGAGGGGCTGCTGGCGCAGTGCGCGCAGCAGCACTATGCGCTCGTCGCGCTGCACGTGCGCATCCAGACGGCCGCGGCCTACGCCGCGCTCGGCAAGCGGCCGGAGGCGCGCAGCCTCCTCGGTCAGGCGCTGCGCGAGGCAGAGCCCGACGGCCTGCTGCTGCCGTTTGCGGAAAACGGCCGCGGCCTGCGCCCCCTGCTGGAGGGCGGCGCGTGGGAGGCGGACCTGGGTGACTTTCCGCAGCGGGCAGCAGACTGCATTGCGGCCTACGAGGCGCGCTGCGCCGCGCTGTGCGTGCCCGGCGGCAGGCGCAGGCGCGTCTGTCCTCCGGGGCTTTTTTGCCCTGCACCCGCGCCAAAACGGCTTGACTTTCGCGCCCGTGGTGCTATAATGGCCACGGTTTGAAACCGAATATTCTATCGCTAGTGAGGTGAGAACATGGACAGCTGCAGTCAGGGTCACAGTAGGGGCAGAGCGCTCCGGTATGAAGTGGAACAAAGGGCGCTGTTCGTGTTCTGAACGCACGTTTTCTCCGCGACCGGACCCGCTGTCCTTCCCGAGCTGCATTACCCATGGGGTAAAATAGAAGGAATGGCGCAGCGGATTTTTTCTGCCCATTTTCCCTCCGCCCCGGAAGATCTTGCATAAAGGAGGAAAACGACATGTCCGAAAAGAACAACCTTTCGCCGGAAGCCGTTCCGGCCGTCCGCCACCCGGACTATAAGGGCGAGATCACCGCGCTGCTGCGGGGCAACCTGGCGCCCGGGCAGCTGAAAAAGAAGCTGGAGGATTATCACGAGCACGACATCGCCGAGGCGCTCGAGCTGCTGCGCCGGGACGAGCGCTGCCGGCTCTATGCCCTGCTCGATGCGCCCACGCTGGCCGGCGTGCTGGAGCACACCGAGGACGCCATGCCGACCTATCTGGAGGAGATGGGCATCCGCAAGCAGCTGAAGCTGCTCCCGCTGCTGGACCCCTCCGCCGCAGCAGACTACCTCAAGGGGCTCGACCGGCCGCAGCGCAGCGCACTCGTCGAGCTGATGGACGACGACGTGCGGCACGAGCTGTCGTTCCTGAGTTCATTTGACGAGGACGCAGTCGGCAGCCGCATGACCACCGACTATGTCGCCATCCGCGCGGACATGACGGTGCGGCAGGCCATGAAGGAGCTCATCCGCCAGGCGGCGGACACCGACAACATCTCCACGCTCTACGCCGTGGACGAGGCCGGTGTGCTGGTGGGCGCCATCGACCTGAAGGATCTCATCATCGCGCGCGAAACCACCGCGCTCGACGACATTCTCACGACCTCTTACCCCTATGTCTACGCGGACGAGCTGGTCGAGGACTGCGTGGAGCGCATCCGCGGCTATTCCGAGGACTCCATCCCCGTGCTCAATGCCGACAACCGCCTCTGCGGCGTGCTGACGGCGCAGGTCGTGGCCGAACTGGTCGCGGACGAACTCGGCGACGACTATGCAAAGCTCGGCGGCCTGACTGCGGAAGAGGACCTGCAGGAGCCGCTGCGCCGCAGCGTGGCCAAGCGCCTGCCCTGGCTGGTGATCCTGCTGGGGCTGGGGCTGGTGGTGTCGAGCGTCGTGGGGCTCTTCGAGCGCGTCGTCACGCACCTGACGGTCATCATCTGCTTTCAGTCCCTCGTGCTGGACATGGCGGGCAATGTGGGCACGCAGTCGCTGGCCGTCACCATCCGCGTGCTGATGGACGCGGACGTAAGCGCCAAACAGAAGCTGGCGCTCGTCGGCAAGGAGGCCCGCGTCGGCCTGATGAACGGGCTGCTGCTGGGCGTGCTGTCGTTTGCGGCGATCGGCCTGTATCTGATGGCGGCAAAGGGCGAGGCGGCGGCGTTCGCGTTCTCGGTGTCGTTTTGCACCGGCGCGGCGCTGGCGCTGGCCATGCTGCTCTCGAGCATCATCGGCACCACGGTGCCCATCCTCTTCAAACGACTGGGCGTGGACCCCGCCGTGGCCTCCGGCCCGCTGATCACAACGGTGAACGATCTCGTGGCCGTCACGGCCTATTATGGGCTGGCCTGGCTGCTGCTGATCGAAGTGCTGCATTTTTAAGGATAACAAAGATACCAAAGGCGGCGTACCGAAATCGGTACGCCGCCTTGTTTTTCTATACATCTGTTGGTTCACGGCCAGGGGGCCCGCGCCGCCTTGGGCGGTTTGGGTGCCTTTGGGGCCTTGGGCGCCTTCGGCGGATACAGCCGCCGGCGCAGATCGCGCGGCAGCACCCAGCGGTCGAGCAGGGCAAGCATGCCGGGCAGGAACAGCAGGATGAGGAGAATGGCCGAGAACGCGCCGATGGAGATCGTGCGGCAGATCTGCTCGATGGTCGGGTTGCCGAAAAATTTCCCGACGACCGCCGTGACGAGCACCATGATCGAGCCGGACGTCAGCACCGTGTGGATGCTGCCGCGGTAGGCTGCGATGAGCGCGTCGCGCACGGATATGCTCTCGCGCATCTCGCGGTAATAGCTCGTGTAGAGGATGCCGTAGTCGATCGTCGCGCCCATGAGGATGCACTCGACGATCAGCAGCGCGAGGTAATAGATCTCCAGCCCCTGCAGGCCGACGACCGTGACGGTGATGAACACGCCGCACTGCACGATCAGCACGAGCAGCGCCGGAATGACGAGCGAGCGGAACGTGAACACGACGACGAGGAAGATCGACGCCGCCGTCAGCAGCGTGATGAGCAGCAGCTCGCTGTCGAAGCTGTTTTCCATCTCGTAGACCATGGCGCTGTTGCCGATGAGGTAGTAGTCCCCGGTCGTGGCGGCGTCGAGATCCTGCGTGAGCTGCGCGATGAACGCGCTCGTCTCGTCCGACTCGCCCGGCAGCGTCGTCGTAAGCACAAGGCGGGAATAGTCGCTGCCGCGCAGCTGCGTGACGGCGTCGGTGAGCATGGTCTGCGCGTCGGTGATCTGCGCGCGCATGTCGTCGGTCAGGAAGGAAGCAAAGCGAGCGTCCGTGAGCAGGTCATTTTGCAGATAGTCAAACAGCTCCTGCATGGACATGGTCCACGAGGCATCGCTGCTGTACACGCTGGCATAGTAGAGGAACAGCAGCTCCATCGTGCCGCGGTTCAGCTGGCTGGACAGGCCCTGAAACAGGTTTGCCAGTTCCGCGGCCGTATAGCTCCGGCCGGAGGCGACCGCGTCGATGACCGTGCGCGCCGACTGGAGCTGGCTGGTGTCCACGCCGCTGAGCTGGGAAGCAAAGCGCACGTCCGGCAGCACCTCCTGACACAGGAAGTCCACGAACTGCTGCACCGAGAGCGTCCAGCCACTCGTGTCGCCGTGGCGGCTGATATAGAGCAGGTAGAGCTGGCGCATCTGCCCGGCGTCCATGCCGAGGAGGGCGGCAAGCTCCGGCGCCGAGTAGCTCGTGCCGTAAACAGAGCCGTTGATGATCCAGCTGAGCGTCGTGATCTGCTGCGCCTGTGCGCTGTCGAGCAGGGTGCTGTGGTCGGCGAGGAAGTTTGCCAGGTCCTGCATCGACACGTCCCAGCCGCCCGTGATCAGGTCAACATTGGCCGCATGATACGCCACGAACAGCAGCCGCACCGTCTCCTCGTCCATGCCGAGCATCTGCGCGATCTCGCCGCAGCCGCGCGGCGTGGTCATGGCGCTCACGTCCGTGAACGTCTGCAGCATGGCCGCCTGCTCGCGCGCCGAGGCATCGACCATGCCGGCCATGGTGGGATCGGTGAGCACTTCATTGACGAGGAAGTCCGAAAAAACGGGCAGCGTCATGCCGCCGGTGCTCGCGTCGCCGTGCTGCGTGTAGTAATAGAGCAGCAGCTGCTTGGCATCCGCTGCGTCCATGCCGAGAAAGTCCGCGAGCGACTCCGCCGTCCGCTGCTGCGTGAGCGCGGCAGGGTCGGTGAATTTCTGCAGCGTCTGGAGGTTTGCCGTCATGCCCGCATCGAGATACGGCGCAAAGGCGGCGTTGTTTGCCACGTGCTCCGTGAGAAAGCGCAGAAACTGCCCGGCCGGGATAGTCACGGCGCGGCCGCCGCTGTAGACATCATAATAAATCATGCCCAGCATATCGGCGCTGACCGGGATGCTGGCATCGAGCGCGCCGACGATATCGGCCATCTGCGCGGCGGTGTACTGCCTGCCGAGCGTGGTGGAGTAGGACATGGCGCTCTTGACGTTCGGGTCGGCCTCGAGCCGGTCCGCCAGCGCGGCCACGGCATCCTCGTCAGCGTTGTTGTACAGCACGACGATGGGGTTATCCGGCGGGAACACCTCCGCGACCGGGTCGGTATCCGTGAGCGTGTAGGCGATCTGGGTCGACAGCTGCAGAACGTACGTGCCCGCGAACAGCAGCACGAACGCCGCCGCGATCGCGCCGCGCCACCGGTAGCTGAAGCGGCCGAGCGCCGCGAGCACGCTCCGGCGCTCGCGCTTGGGCGCGCGCGGCTTTTTCGTCGTCTTGCGGATGAGCTTATCCGCCCACAGGATCAGGCCGGGCAGCACCGTGAACACGCACAGCAGACTGCACAGCACACCCTTGGCCAGTACGATGCCGAGATCCATGCCGATCTTGAAGCGCATGAACACCAGCATCAGCAGGCCCACGATCGTCGTGACCGAGCTGCCGGTGATCGAGCCGAACGCCGCCGTGAGCGCGCGCGTCATGGCGGCCTCGCGGTCGGGGTCGGCCTGCAGCTCCTGCCGGTAGCGGTTCATGAGGATGATGGAATAGTCCATCGAGAGCGCGAGCTGCAAAATGGCCGAGATGCTCGCTGTGACGTCCGCCGTCTCGCCGAGGAAGATGTTCGTGCCCTGGTTGATGAGCACGGCGATGCCGATCGTGATGAGAAACAGCACCGGCTCGAAATACGACGGGCAGGCGATGAGCAGAATGACCGTCAAAATCGACAGCGCGAGGATGATGACGATCGGCGGGATGTCCGGCGTCGAGGTGTCGTCGCTGCGCACGGCCACGTCGTAGTCGGCGAAGCGGTCGGCCACGTCGCGCTCGATCTGCGCCTCCTCGTCGGAGTTGTAGTCATACTGCGTCGTGAGCTTGTAGAGCGTGGCGTCGCCGCGGTTATAGTCGTCGCTGTCCGGCTCGTAGGCCACGCTGTCCACGTTCAGGATCTCCGCCAGCTGCTCGCGGATGGCAAGCTTGTCGCGCGCGTCCAGCCCGCGGAACATGACGCGGATGGTGTACGTCTCCGCCACGTCGGGGAAGGCCTCGTTCATGCGGTCCATGCCGATCTTCATCTGCGAGCTGTCCGGCAGGTACTTGGTCATGTCGGTGTTGATGCCGACGAAGGGCATCAGCGCCGCACAGACCACCGCCAGAGCCAGCATGACAACAAGCAATAGCTTGCGTTTTTTGACGATGAAAGCTGCGATCTTCTGCACGGTTGGGGAAACTCCTTTCGCGCGTAACGACGGATAGAAATTAATTGAATATTATAGCACATCGCCGCCGGATATGGTATACTATTTGTAACAAATCTGAACGGAGGGCATTCATATGGCAAACGATTTTCTGACACTGATCCGTACCCGGCGGAGCATCCGCGCCTACAAGCCGGACGCCGTGCCCGCGGACGTGCTCGCGCGCGTGCTCGAGGCCGGCACCTATGCCCCGTCCGCCATGGGCAAGCAGTCGGCGACGATCGTCGCCGTGGAGACCAAGACTTACCGCGACCGGCTCACAAAGCTCAACGCCGCCGTGATCGGCAAGGACGTCGACCCCTACTACGGCGCGCCGGTGATCGTGGTCGTGCTCGGCGACGGTGAGAGCGCAAATTATCTGGCCGACGGCAGCTGCGTGCTCGAAAACCTCATGCTGGCCGCGCACGCCGAGGGCCTCGGCACCGTGTGGGTCAACCGCGAGCGCGAGATCTTTGACAGCCCGGACGGCAAGGCGCTGCTGCGCGACTGGGGCCTGCCGGAGACGCTGCGCGGCGTCGGCGCGGCCGCGCTCGGCTACGCCGCTGGCCCCGCACCGGAAGCCGCCCCGCGCAAGGAAAACTACATCGTGCACGTTTGAGCCTTCGCTCAAGCGGAAAGCCCGCCCGCCGGAGTTCCGGCGGGCGGGCTGCTATGTAGAGAGGAAAACCGCTCAGTCGATGTGGATGACCGACTCGGTCAGCTCCGCGGCGGTCACGTTGGGGTTGTGATAATGCTCGCGGCGGTCGGTGATCTTGCCGATCGAGATGGCCTGCTGCGGGCAGTACTGCAGGCAGCTCAGGCACTGGATGCAGTTGCCGCCAATGACGGCGCGGCCGCCCTCGATGCGGATGTTGCCGCGCGGGCAGATCCTGGCGCACTGGCCGCAGGCGACGCACGCATCGCTGACGGCGAACTTCTGCGCCTTGCCGGCCACGATCTTCGGCCAGACACTGCTCTCAAGCTGGTTGAGGGGCTTTTTCGGCGGAGCCTTGGGCGAGACCGCACCGGAAAGGACGGCCTGCGCAATCTGCTTTGCTTTTTTGTCCGCGCGGCGCTGCGCCATGGCGGGCGTCACCGGCGGCAGCATCACGCTGTGCGGCAGCAGCCAGATGCACGTGCACTGGTGCGACACGGCCGTCCAGTAGCGCAGGGGGATGATGCTGTCGAGCTTGTGCAGGCCGGAGCCCATATAGCCCGCATACTGGCAGACGCCGAACGTGTACGCCGTGAGGCCGACCTGGATCTTGCGCAAGGATTCCTCCACGCCGCCGGGCAGACCGCCGCCGTAGCACGGGAAGACGAAGCCGACGCGCTTGGCATCGCGCACGTCCGTGACCGCGGGCTCCCTGCGCATGAGGATGATGTCCGTATCGCCCAGCTCCCGGGCAATGGTTTTCGCCATGTCGAGACAGTTGCCGGTACCAGAGTAGCAGAAGATCACATTTTCGCTCATGTGAAACACTCCCTTAAATTTTGATGGTCCCTATTGTACACCAAGCCTTTTTGCGATACAATAGTACCGTAAAATATAGAACGCTGGAGGCCAAAATGTACCACATCAAGAACGACAAACGCGCGCAGGCGTCCTCGGAGCTCATTTGCGCAGGGCTTTTGGCCTGCATGAAAGAAAAACCCTTTGCGCGCATCACGATCACGGACGTGCAGCATGCCTCGACAGTGAGCCGCTCGACGTTTTACCGCAACTTCGACTGCCTCGAGGACGTGCTGGCGCTGCTGTGCGACCGCGGATTTCAGGCCGTGTTCACCGAGTACAACGCCCTGCCGCCCGAGCGGCGCGGCAGCCTGGCCAAGGCGGTGTTTCAGTACTGGTTCCACAACAGTGCGGTGCTCGAGGCGCTCGTACAGATCCACCGGACGGACATTTTGTTCGACAGTCTGCGCCGCAGCTCCGGCCTGATCGAGGCGCTGCAGCCGATGGCGGACGATCCCGCGCGGTTTGACTATTTCGTCGCCATCATCACCTCGTCCATGATCGGCGTGCTGACCGTCTGGGTCGAGCACGGCAAGACGGAGACGGAGGATCAGATGGTGCAAAAGCTCACGAGCGCCTTTATCGAGATGGCGATTTTGGAGCTGCCCGGCTGAGACCTGTCAAAAAAGTATTCCACTTTCTTTCGCCGCTCCGGCGGCGAAACCCTGCGAGACTTTTTGCGCACGCTGAACCCGGCCCTTCCCGCGATGGAAAGGGCCGGTTTTCTGTTTGCTGCGTTTTTACGGCACGATGCGCGTGCCGCTCTCGCCGCGCATGGCGGCCGGAGCCTGCTCGAGCGAGGCGATGACGGCGCGCCGCCGCCAGCCGCTGCGCACGAACTGCACGGCCGCAGCCACCTTCGGCTGCATGGAGCCGGCGCCGAACTGCCCGGCGCGCAGGTAGGTCTCCGCCTCGTCCACGTGCAGCTCGTCGAGTTCCCGCTGCTCCGGCGTGCCGAAGTTCAGGCAGACATGGTCGACCGCCGTGAGGATGAACAGATAGTCCGCGCCGACGGCCTCGGCCAGGCACGCGGAGGCAAAGTCCTTGTCGATGACAGCGTCCACGCCGTAGTAGTCCCCGTGCGAATCGCGCACGACGGGCACACCGCCGCCGCCGCAGGCGATGACGATATACTCACTGTCGAGCAGGTTCAGGATCGAGCGCCGCTCGGCGATATCCACCGGTTTCGGCGAGGCGACGACGCGCCGCCAGCCGCGGCCGGAGTCCTCCTTCATGCGCAGGGACGGATCGTCGCGCATCATCTGCTGCGCGGCGGCCTCGTCGTAAAACGCGCCGATGGGCTTCGTCGGCTCATCGAATGCGGGATCGTCCGGGTCGACGACGACCTGCGTGACAACCGTCGCCACCTGCCAGGGCATGCCATTGGCGCGCAGCGTGCGGCGCATGCCCTGCTGGAGATGGTAGCCGATATAGCCCTGACTCATGGCCGTGCACTCCGGCAGCGGCATGGGCGCGACCTTGGGGTTCGTTTTCGCGGCGGTGTCGAACGCCGCCTGGATCATGCCGACCTGCGGGCCGTTGCCGTGGCTGATGATGATCTCGTGGCCCTGATGGATGAGCCCGACGAGCGCCGGGCACGCGGCGGCCACGCGTTCGCGCTGCTCCGCCGGCGTGTTGCCGAGCGCGTTGCCGCCGAGGGCAATGACGATTCTGGCCATGGCGTCACCTGTGCTGCGGCGCGGGCTGCTGCTGCGTGATGCAGTGGATGTTTCCGCCGCCGAACGCGACCTCGCGCGTCTGCACGCCGACCACGCGGCGGTCGGGGAACATGGCCTGCACCTGCTGCACGGCGAGCGCGTCGTTCGCGTCGCCGTACTGCGGCAGGATGACGCCGCCGTTGACAATGAGGAAGTTCATATACGACGCGATGGCGACCTCGCCGTCCTCGCGCGGGATGGTGCCCTCCACGGCGTCGATCGTCGCCGCGCCCTGCAGCAGGCAGGGCTGCTGCGTCAGGCAGAGCTTGTGCACCTTCAGCTTGCGGCCCTTGGCGTCCGTCGCCTGCGAGAGCATGTCGTATGCGTCGCGCGCCGGCTGATAGAACGGATTCTGCGGGTCGTCCGTCCAGATGCAGGCGACCTCACCCGGGCGGATGAAGCAGGCCACGTCGTCGATGTGGCCGTTGGTCTCCTCGGGGTCGATGCCGTCGCGCAGCCAGAGGACCTTCTCGCAGCCGAGATAGTCGCAGAGCATGCGCTCAATGGCGCCGCGGTCCATGTCGGGGTTGCGCCCCTCGGACAGCAGGCACATCTCGGTCGTGAGCACGGTGCCCTCGCCGTCGACATGGATGGAGCCGCCCTCGAGCACGAAGCCCTCGGTGCGGTAGGAATCGACGCGCTCGATCTCGCAGACCTTCTGCGCGACCTGATCGTCGAGATCCCACGGGAAATAGAGCCCGTCGACCAGCCCGCCCCAGGCGTTGAACGTCCAGTCCACGGCGCGCACGCCGCCGTTGTCGTTGACGAGGAATGTCGGCCCGCAGTCACGGATCCAGGCGTCATTGCTCGCCATCTCGACGACGCGCACTTCGCGCGGCAGGCGCTCGCGCGCGTTCTGGTACTGCGCCGGAGAGACGCAGACCGTCACGGGTTCAAACTGCAAAATGGCCGTCGCCACGTCCAGAAAGACTTTCTGCGCGGGCTTGGCGCCGTCGCGCCAGTTGTCGTTGCGCTCCGGCCAGAGCATCCAGATACCGGCCTGCGGCTCAAACTCCGCAGGCATCCGGTAGCCGTCGAGCTTCGGCGTGGAGCCGGTGATTCGTTTTGCCATAGTGGTTCCTCCTAAGAATGATGCCGGCGCGCACGCGCCGCGATGAGAATTTCGCCGATGACGATGCTGAGGATCGACCCGATCGTGATCGGCAAATAGCTGGAGAGCGTCTCGCTGTCGAATGACAGCGGCACCGCCGTGAAGAAGATCGAGAGGAGGATGAGCGCCATGGGCACATAGGCCAGCACGCGCAGCATCCCGCGCCCGCCCGGCACGCGAAACGGCCGCTCGGAATCGGGGTCGATCTCCCGCAGACGCAAAAACGCCGGGAACACGGGCGCATAGCTCAGCAGGAGCATGACGAGGTTGAGCGCGAAAAAGCTCCAGAACAGGGACGAATCCGGCGAGAGCAGCTCGATGATAATGCCGAGGATGCACACGACGCTCGCCACGATGCCGCTCGTGAGCGCGGAGCCGATGGGCATGTCGTTTTTCGCCCAGCGGCGGGCAAAAATCGCGGGCATGTCGCCGTTTTCGGCGGCGTAGGCAGCCGTGGAATTCACGCCCATGGACCACGAGATCATGTTGCCGAACAGGGTAATGAGAAACAGCAGCGCCACCGCGCCGACGAACAGGCCGCTCGTGCGGCCGGTCATGAGCGAGACGGCGTCGATGAGGCCTGAGTCCTCGCTGATCTCGTGCGTGGGAATGGCCGCGCCGATGCCGAAGGCCGAAAACAGGTAGATGAGCGCGATGACGATGCCGCCGGTGATGATGGCCTGCGGGATCTGGCGCTTGGGGTCGCGCATGTTGTCGGCATACGTGCACACGACCTCGAAGCCGAGGAAGTTGAAGATGATGACCGAGATATATGACAGGCTGTGCAGGTCAAACCCCGGCAGGAACGTGCGGAAGGCCATGTCGTTGACAAAGCCGTTTTTCACGACGTAGACGATGCCGAGCACGCCGACCGTCAGCGCGAGGAGCATTTTGATGGCGGCGCTGATGTTGAGGATGATGATGCTGTCGCACACGGGGTAAAATGCGATCCACGTGACGATCCAGATGAAGGCCAGCTCGATGAGGAGCTTTGCCAGCCACCCGAACTGCAGTCCCGTGAGCACGCTCAGCATCTCCGGGCACACGACGGCGAGCGAGGCCATCCACAGCGGGAAGTTGATCCAGTAGTACCACGAGGCGCGTGCGCCCCACTTTGAGCGCGGGAACGCCTTGTTGATCCAGTCATAGAGCCCGCCGTCGCCGGTGTACGTCGTGCCGAGCTCGGACGAGATCATGCCGTACGGCAGCAGGAAGGCGATCATCATGAACACCCACCAGAAATACTGGCTGTTGCCGATGGAGGCGACGGGCGCCGCCGCCTCCGCCACGAACACGACGCAGATGACCGAGAGGACGACGTCCGCAAGGCGGAATTTTTTTCGTTCTTCCATGGTGTCTGCTCCTTTGGCAGCCGGTCAGCAGCCGCCGAGCCGCGCGTCGAGGAAGGTGTCGAGCTCCTCCTGCGCCGCGGCGAGCTCCAGCTCCGACGGGCAGCGGCGGCAGCGCGTGAAATACACCAGCAGTCCGCGCATGGCCGTCAGGCGGTTGCCGGCCTGCTCCCAGCAGAGGGAGGCGGCGGAGTCGGCGACCTCGTCGGTCACGTCCTCGCCGCGCGTGGCGGGCAGGCAGTGCAGGAACTTGCAGCCGAGTGCGCCGAGCTGCATGAGCTCGCGGTTGACCTGATAATCCGCAAAGACGCGCACGCGCTCTTCCTTCGGCATCTCGTTTTCATACAGGCCGTACCAGACGTCGGTATAGATGAAGTCCGCACCGCGCACGGCGTCGCGCTCGTCCGTGACGGCCCAGCTGCCGCCGGAAAGCTTGCAGTTGGCCTCGAGAATGTGCTTATGGTCGGCATTGAGCTGATGCCCCTCCGGGCCGTAGTGCACAAAGTGCATGCCGAGCTTCGTGGTGATGAAGCCGAGGGACGCGCACACCTGCGTGCCGTCGCCGACGAAGACGACCTTGCAGTCTTCCAGCCGCTTGCCCTCGGGCAGGTTCTCCTTGATGGTGCACAGGTCGCCGATCTCCTGCGTGGGGTGGTTATAATCGCTCATGCCGTTGATGACCGGGATCGTGCACGCGTCGGCGAGTTCCACGATGGTCTTGTGCTCGATGACGCGGGCCATGACCACGTCGACCAGGCGCGAGAGCACCTTGCCCGTGTCGCCGATGGTCTCGTGGCCGCCGAGCTGGATCATGCCGGGGCCGAGATACTGCGCGTGGCCGCCGAGCTGGCTCATGGCCGTCTCGAACGACACGCGCGTGCGGGTGCTCGACTGCTGAAAGATCATGCCGAGGTTCATATTTTTCATCAGCGGGGGATAATAACCCCGGCGGATGGCGCGCTTGATGGCGAGCGACAGGTCGATGATGTCCAGCAGTTCCTGTTTTGTAAAATCGTTGGTGTCAATAAAATCTTTTTTGTACATATCCATTCCTCCAAAGCCGCAGTTTACGGGATTTGCTTCCCGGTTATTGTCGGCGGATTTGCGCGCGGATATGCGCGCCGGACGAATTTTCCGTTTTCGCGGCACAGATCGGCGCTGTTTTCCCGTCAAATAAAAACCACGCCCGCAGGAACCTGAGTTTGAGGCGCACCCCGTCAAGAGGACAATGAAATAATATAAAGTTTTTCACGGCTAGTAGCTTCGGTTGCTGGCCGCTTTTTATGCGGCAAGACACAGCGC
>ONIG01000031.1 GCA_900317855.1 uncultured Eubacteriales bacterium
GCTCAGCTCCACGCGCCCCGCGCGCAGCCACCCCGGCACCGGCCCCTCGGCCCGCCACGTGCCCGGCCGGTCGCACGCGGCGCACAGCCACGCCTCCGGCTTCTCGCCGCGGCCGAGGTGCCGCAGCAGCAGCGCGCCGCGCCGCAGCACGCTCTGAAAGCCCAGCCGCGCGAACGCCGGGTGGTTGACATAATCCTCCCACGGCGCGAGCACGGCCTCGAACACGAACCGCACCGTGCCCTCGATCCCGCTCGGGGATGAGAGCGTCAGCGCGCGCACCTCGCCGTTGGCGCGGCCGGGCACGGTGAGCGTCTGCACGGCGGTCACGTCCCCGTGCCGGGTGGTGAACTGCGCCGCGCGCACCGTGAAGCGCCACTGCGCGCCCTCGGCCGTGCCCGGCAGCAGCGGGCCGGAAAAGTCCTCCGTCTCCAGCCGCACGACCGGCCCGGCGGCGGGGTCTGAGCGCGTGCCGCGGCGGCAGACGCTCAGCGCGTGCCAGCGCGCGAAGCTCTGCCCGGCTTCGGTCACGGCGAGGCAGTACGTGCCGTTCGAGAGCAGCGCGCAGCGCGGGGCCTCGGCGTCGATGCCCGTGCCCTCGGCCGCATAGTCCGGCAGGGCGCGGCGGCGCGCTTTTTCGGCCGGCTCCTCTGCCCGCCGCCGCAGCGCCGGCGCACCCAGCGGCAGCCGCTCGGACAGCAGGGTCGCGTGCGCGCGCATGGCGGGGTCGGCGAAGAACCACCGCCGCACCTGATCTCCGCACAGCGCGTTGCACGCCGCCAGCAGGCTCATGCCCTGGTGGTGCGCCATCACGCAGCGCACGATCTGCCCGCCGCCGCCCGTGCGCGCGCGGGTGCAGTCGAGCGCGTCGAAAAATCCGTGCTGCCCCAGCAGCCCGAGCGCCGCGAGTTTCCGCAGGTTGCGCATCGCCGCGCGCGGCTCCACCGCCAGCGCGAGAAAGCTGCTGTACGGCGAGAGCACGAGCTCTTTGTCCATGCCCGGCTGCAGGGCCAGCGCCGCGCAGCCGTGCGCCTTGTAGCGGTAGCTCAGCGCGCTGTCGAGCGCGAAGTACGCGCTCTCCGACACGCCCCACACCTGCCCCGGACGCACGCGCCGCCGCTGCACGTAGAGGCAGAACTTTGCGCTCTCCCACAGCAGCGAGTCGCGCACCGGCGGCAGAAACAGCTCCGGCATCAGATACTCGAACATCGACCCCGACCACGACACGCAGCCGCGGTAGTGGTCCTTCTGTACCTGCGCGCGCGACAGGGCGCGCCAGTGCTCGCGCGGCACGTCGCCCCGCGCCACGGCGAAGTACGACGTCAGCCGCGCCTCGCTTGCCAGCAGGTCATAGTAACTCTCCGCCCACTTGCCGCTGCCGGTGTCGATGCCGATGTGCATCAGCCGCCGCTGCGGGTCGTAGAGCGGGCCGAAGTCCATGCCGTCGCAGAGCGTCTGCGCCCGCGCCGCCAGCTCGTCCCGTCCCCAGCCGCGCAGGGCGTTTGCCGCCGTGAGCAGGGCGGCGGCGCAGTTGCCGCTGTCCACCGTGGACACATACAGCGGGGGCATCGGCCGCAGCGTGCACGTGTGGTACCAGTTGTAAAAATGCCCGTTCCAGCGGGGTAATTGCTCCATGGTCGTGAGCATCCGCTCCGCCAGCTCCAGCCCGCGCCCGCCGTCGATGCCCAGCGCGTGTGCGCCGAGGGCGGACACGAGCGCGAGTCCCATGTTCGTCGGCGACGTGCGGTGCGCCGTGCCGGTCGGCGGCTGGGACTGTACGTTGTCCGGCGGCAGGTAGTGATCCTCGGCCGTGCAGAACGTCTCAAAATACTGCCACGTCGCCTTCGCCCAGCCCAGCAGCTCGCACTGCGCCGCGCGCGATAGCGGCGCAGCCCCGGTCGTGTTCGGCGCGCCGAGCGCCGCCAGCACGAAGGGACTGAGCACCCACACGATGCCGGCGGCCAGCCCCGTCGGGCTTGGCGTCAGGACGGCCGTGAGCAGGCCCAGCGCGCTCGCCGGCCAGAGCGCGCGCAGATACGCGCCCAGCCCGTCGCGCTTGCCCGCCCGCTGTGCCGCCGTCTGCCACTGCAGCAGGTTTTTGTGCGACACCAGCATGCGCCACAGCGCCGTCACGATGGCGGAGGCATTCAAAATTGCCTCCCACGGCAGCAAAATCAGCCGCAGCACCGTCTGCGCCACGGCACTGGCAAGCCCGTGCAGCACGTCGCTGTGGTAGCGCACGCGTGTGTCCGCCGGGTGCACGATCGGCTGGCCGAGCGCGCGGATCAGCCCCTGCGCCAGCGCCAGCAGCGCCGCATACGCCGCCAGCCGCAGCCCCGGCCAGCGCAGCACGCAGCCGAGGAAGATGGAAATCCACGTCGCCGGGGCGACGAGCGACCGCCGCAGACTGTCCGCCAGCCGGAACCGGTCGATCGGGTGCAGTGCCCGCCCGCGCTGCCCAAAGATCCACGGCGCGTTCTGCCAGTCGCCGCGGATCCAGCGGTGCGCCCGCGCGCCCCAGGCCAGCGGGGCTGCGGGGAAGGTGTCCGTCAGCTCCACGTCGCCGAGAAAGCCGCCGTGCAGATATGCGCCCTCGAGCGCGTCGTGGCTCAGCACGCGCCCTTCCGGAATGACCCCGCCGCCGCAGCAGTCGAGCAGCGCGCGCGCGTCGATGATGCCCTTGCCCGGGAAGCCGCCGCGGTCAAAGCAGTCCATATATAATTCCCCGCACGCGCCGCCGTAGGGGTCGGCGCCGCCGGGCCCAGCGAACACGCGCGCCCAGTCGGTGGCGTTTGCGCTTTCCAGTTCGGTCGCCATGCGCGGGTGCAGCAGGCCGTAGCCGCGCGTGACCACGCCGCGCTGCGCGTCCACCACGGCGCGGTTGAGCGGGTGCAGCATCGCGCCCACGAGCGCGCGCGCCGCGCCGGGCGTCAGGCGCGTGTCGGCGTCGAGCGTCAGCAGGTATACCGTGCCGCTCAGGCCCGCCGCGTCTCCGGCCGCGCAGTGCAGCGCGCCCGGCCGGTCGAGCACCAGCCGCGCCAGCTCCAGCAGTGCGCCGCGCTTGCGCTCCCACGCGCTCCATTTCCCGTCGGGCGTGGGCACCCGCTCGCGCGTGAAGAGATAAAACCGGCTGCCCCAGCGCGCGTTGAGCGTCTCGATCTCCTCGCGCGCCGCGCGCAGGATGGCGGGGTCAATGGGTGCGTGCTCCATGTCTGCCTCCGGCAGGTCGGCCAGCAGGCCGAACGTGAGCTGCTCACCCGCGTCGCGGTTGCAGAGGTAGTATTCCTCCAGCCGCGCGCAGAGCGCGTGCGCATCGTCCGGGGAGGTGAGCAGTGCCGCGATCACGCACAGCGTCCGCCCCTCCGGCGGGATGCCCCGACGCAGCGCCAGCCGCGGCACGAAGCGCGGCTTCGTCACGCGCAGCAATACCGCGTCGAGCAGGCCTTTGACCACCTCCGACACCGGGATGAGCAGCAGCACCGCGCCCGACACGCTCTTCGTGGCAAAGCCCAGCAGCAGTGACAAAAACAGCGTCCCCACCACGACGGCCGCGATGTACCACCCGCCGTCGCGCCGCTTTTCCGGCGCGCCGAGCACCTCGCGCAGCAAAAACCAGCCCACGTGCCGCCGCGCGCCCTCGCTGCTCTGTGCGCGCGCGAGCACGTCCTCGGCGATCTCGATCTCCGTCCGGCCCGTCCGCCGCGCCAGCCGCGCCACGCACTGCCGGTAGTGCGCGCGCGTGGCTTCATCCATCGCGGGGTAGACGCCAACCGGGTCGCGCGCGAGGATGCGCCCCACGCGGTCGCACCGCTCGGCGAGCATGCCCCACGCCGCCGTGCCGAGTGCGCGCAGGGAGGTGAAGAGCGCGGGCGCGGCCGCGCCGTCATGGGCATAGCTCTCCGCCAGCGCGCACACCACGGCCGCCTGCAGCCCCGGTACGAGCAGGGCGAGCTCCGCCGTCTCGAGCGGCAGCACGTCCTGAAACCCCTCCAGATACGCCTCCGCCGCCTTGACCGTCAGCGCGCCTTCGCACGCGCGCAGCAGCCCCACGCAGCACGCGCCCAATGCCGTCTGCACGCCCGCTGTGCGCACGCGCGCGTGCCGCAGGGCCGCCGCGGCATCGCCCGCAGCAGCGCAGGCAAAGCTCCGGTTGTCGCGCAGCCACTGGCCGTTCGGCGTCTCGGGCGTGACGGCGCGCGCCATGCGCGCGAGCGCTTTTGCCGCACGCCGGATGCGCCCGGTGTCCGCGCGGCCCAGGCCGGTCACGGACAGGGCGCGGGCGTCGCACCCGCCCTGTGCGCGCAGGGCGGCAGTGTTGGTTTCGGCCATGAAGATCCCTCCAGAAACGGTTTGCAATACCGGAATTTTTCCCATCCGGCGGGAAATCTATGCGGTGACAAGAAAAAATACTTGACACCTGCGCGGCCTTGGCGTATACTACTCGTGCTGTAAAGGAAAAATGGTTTACAGCGAGGAGGGACTCCACCATGCCGGATGAGACCGTGTGGCGCACGATGCTGTTCGATTTTTACGGCGATCTGCTCACGGACAAGCAGCGGGAGTATTACGACCTCCATTATAATCAGGACCTCTCTCTGGCGGAGATCGCCGCCAGCAGCGGCATTTCGCGCCAGGGCGTGTGGGACAACATCCGCCGCGCGGACGCCGCGCTGCGCGATACGGAGGCCCGGCTCGGTCTGGTGCAGCGCTTCGCTGCGCAGCGAACGGCCGCGGCCGCGCTGGAGGATACGCTCACGAAGCTGCGCGATACCGTCGGCGGCGACGCCCGGCTGTTGGCCGAGCAGGCGCTGCGGCAGCTTCAGGATCTGAAAGGATAGATACCATGGCATTTGAATCCCTGTCGGACAAGCTGACCGAGGCGTTCAAACGCCTGCGCGGCAAGGGCCGGCTCACGGAGGCCGATGTAAAGGAGGCCATGCGTGAGGTCAAGCTCGCGCTGCTCGAGGCGGACGTGAACTTCAAGGTCGTCAAGGACTTTGTGCGCAAGGTGACCGAGCGCGCCACGGGCGCGGATGTGCTCGAGAGCCTCTCGCCCGCGCAGATGGTCATCAAGATCGTCAACGAGGAGCTCACCGCCCTCATGGGCAGCGAGAACCAGAAGCTGAACATCAGCTCCCACTCGCCGAGCGTTGTCATGCTCGTCGGCCTGCAGGGCGCGGGCAAGACGACCAACGGTGCCAAGCTCGCCGGTCTCATGCGCAAGCAGGGCAAGCGCCCGCTGCTCGTCGCGTGCGACGTGTACCGTCCCGCGGCCATCCAGCAGCTCGAGACCGTCGGCCGTCAGCTCGACATTCCCGTGTTCCAGATGGGGCAGGGCGACCCGGTCGAGATCGCAAAGGCCGGCATCGAGCACGCGAAAAAGCACGGCAACGACCTGGTCTTTCTCGACACGGCCGGCCGCCTGCACATCGACGAGGCGCTCATGACCGAGCTGCAGAACATCAAGGCCGCCGTGAACCCCGCGGAGATCCTGCTCGTCATCGACGCGATGATCGGCCAGGACGCAGTCGCGACCGCGCAGGCCTTTGACGACGCGCTCGACATCACCGGCGTCATGCTCACGAAGCTCGACGGCGACGCCCGCGGCGGCGCCGCGCTGTCGATCAAGGCGCTGACCGGCAAGCCCATCAAGTTTGCCGGCATCGGCGAGAAGCTCGACCAGATCGAGCCTTTCCACCCCGACCGCATGGCCAGCCGCATCCTCGGCATGGGCGATGTGCTCACGCTCATCGAAAAGGCCGAGCAGAACCTCGACCAGAAAAAGGCCGAGGAAATGGCCGAGCGTCTGCGGCAGAACCGCTTCACGCTCACGGATTATTACGACCAGCTTCAGCAGCTCAAGGGCATGGGTTCCCTGCAGGACATTGCCGGCATGATCCCCGGCATGGACGCGAAGGCCCTCTCGGGCGCGAACGTCGACGAGAAGGCCATGGGCCGCATCGAGGCGATCATTCAGTCCATGACCCCCGGCGAGCGCGACAACCCCGCCATCCTGAACTCCAGCCGCAAAAAGCGCATCGCGGCGGGCGCCGGCACGAGCGTGGTCGAGATCAACAAGCTGCTCAAGCAGTTCGAGCTCATGCAGCAGCTCGTGCGCCAGATGTCCGGCAACAGCAAGGCCATGAAGCGCATGAAGCGCGGCGGCCGCGGCGGCTTCGGCGGTCTGGGCAATCTGTTCGGCGGCGGCGGTGGCCGGCCGTACGGATTCTAAATCGGTTCCAAGCTCCCGCCGGGAGCTGGAGATACAGAGAACATTGATGGAGGTGAAGATACATGGTCAAGATCAGACTTCGCAGAATGGGCGCCAAGAAGGCCCCCTACTACCGCATCGTGGTGGCGGACTCCCGTTTCGCACGCGACGGCAGATGCATTGAGGAGATCGGCACGTACGATCCGCTGAGCGCGGACAAGAAGATCGTCGTCGACGCCGAGCGCGCCAACTACTGGCTCGCCAACGGTGCACAGCCGACGGATACCGTTCGTGTGCTGCTCAAGAAAGCCATCGCAGCGGAATAAGGAGAGACCCCAAAGATGAAAGAGCTTCTGACCTATATTGTGCAGAACCTCGTGGAAAAACCGGACGAGGTCTCTGTGACCGAGCGCGAGGCCAACGGCGAGACCGTGTTTGAAGTGCGCGTCGCCGACGGCGATATGGGCAAGGTCATCGGCCGTCAGGGCCGGATCGTCAAAGAGATCCGCATCCTGATGAAGGCCGTCGCCCAGAGAAAGGGCAAGAAAGTCTCCGTGGAGATCATGGATTGACGCAGGAAACGCGCTGCACCCGTGCAGTGCGTTTTTTGCACCCAACACCCAAAAGGGGGACCCAACTATGCAAAAACCGTATCTGGAAGCAGGAAAGATCGTCAACACGCACGGCGTGCGCGGCGAGGTGCGCATCCAGCCGTGGGCGGATGACGCGGCGTTCCTGCTCGGCTTCCGGACGTTTTATATCGACGGCGCGCCCGTGCACGTCGCGCACAGCCGCGTGCACAAGGGCATGCTCGTCGTGAAGTTTCAGGGCGTGGACGATGTCAACGCCGCCATGACGCTCAAAAACCGCGTCGTGTCCATCGCGCGCGCGGACGTCACGCTGCCGGACGGGCAGTATTTCCAGCAGGATCTGCTCGGCATCGCCGTCGAGACCGACACGGGCGAGACCATCGGCACCCTGCGCGAGATCCTCGACCTGCCGCGCGGCAGCGTCTACGTCGTGCAGGGCGCGCGCGAGGTGCTCATCCCCGACCGGCCGGAGTTCGTGCGCAGCATCGACCCCGCCGCCGGGCGCATGGTCGTGCACCTGATCGAAGGGATGTGAGCGCGTGCGCATCGACATTCTCACCCTCTTTCCCGACACGATGCGCGCCATGCTCGGCGAGAGCATCCTCGGCCGGGCACAGGCGCGTGGCCTGCTCGACATCCGCTGCCACCAGATCCGCGACTATACCGAAAACCGGCAGAAGCAGGTCGACGACTATCCCTACGGCGGCGGCTGGGGCCAAGTCATGATGGCGCAGCCGCTCAAGAGCTGCCTTGACGCCGCGCTCGCGGACAGCACCGTGCCCGTCGAGCGCCGCCGCGTCATCTACCTCTCCCCGCAGGGGCCGACGTTCACGCAGGCGAAGGCCCGCCAGCTCAAGGCCGACTATGACCAGCTCGTGCTCGTCTGCGGCCACTACGAGGGCGTGGATGAGCGCTTCATCGAGGCGTGCGTGGACGAGGAGCTCTCCATCGGCGACTTTGTGCTCACCGGCGGCGAGCTCGGCGCCATGGTCGTCACGGACTGCGTCTGCCGCATGGTGCCGGGGGTGCTCTCAGACACCGAGTGCTACACCGGTGAGAGCCATTGGGCCGGCCGGCTCGAGTACCCGCAGTATACCCGCCCCGAGGCGTGGGAGGGCCGCACCGTGCCGGAGGTGCTGCGCGGCGGCAACCACGCCGAGATCGCCGCGTGGCGCACGCGCCAGAGTTTGGAGAGGACCCTGCTCAAGCGGCCGGACCTCTTCCAACAGACGCCGCCGACGCCGGATGAGCAGCGCCTGCTCGATAAGATCCGGCGCGACCGCAGCCGCCCGCAGCTGACAGAGCCGCCCGTCTGCCGGATAGCAACGGAGGACGACCTGCCGGCCATCCTCACCATCGCGCAGCAGGCGCGCAACTATCTGCGCCGCCACCGCGTCGACCAGTGGCAGGGCGCGTACCCGAACGAGGAGACGTTCCGCGCCGACATCGCGGCCGGTATGTGCCACGTGCTCACGTATCAGGGCGCGGTCGCCGCCATGTTCACGCTCACCTTCACGCCGGAGCCGGCCTACGACGCGCTCACGGACGGGCGCTGGCGCTCGGACCGTAGCCACGCCGCCGTGCTGCACCGCAACGCCGTCAGCGCCGATTTTCGCGGCACCGGCATGGCCGACCTGCTCATGCAGGAGGTCGAGCGGCTCGCGCGGGAAGGCGGCGCGCACGCCGTCCGCGTGGACACGCACCGGCACAACGGCGCGCAGAAAAAGCTCCTCGAGCGCCACGGCTACCGCTTCTGCGGCAACATCCTCTGCGATGAGCCGGGACATGACCCGCGCCGTCAGGCGTTTGAAAAGCTGCTGAAGTGAGGGCCTGCGTATGAATCTGACGAATCTCGCGGACATCCGCGCACTGCTCGCGCGGCACGATTTCCGCTTTTCCAAGTCCCTGGGGCAGAACTTTCTCACCGCCGCGTGGGTCCCGGCCAACATTGCCGACGCCTCCGGCGCGGACGAGCACACCGGCGTGCTCGAGGTCGGCCCCGGCATCGGCTGCCTGACCGAGCAGCTCGCGCAGCGCGCCGGGAAGGTCGTCTCCGTCGAGCTCGACGAGCGCCTGCGCCCCGTGCTGGCCGAGACGCTTGCAGGCTATGAAAACGTGGAGCTCGTCTTTGGCGATGTGCTCGCGCTCGACCTGCCGCAGCTGGTGGCCGAGCGTTTCCCTGGTCTGCGCCCCGTCGTGTGCGCGAACCTGCCGTATAACGTTACGTCGCCGCTGCTCACGGCGTTTCTCACCGCCGGGTGCTTCGACACTGTCACCGTCATGATCCAGCGCGAGGTCGCGCGCCGCCTGTGCGCCCGGCCCGGCACGGCGGATTACGGCGCGCTGACCGTGTTCGTGCAGTGGCACGCGGAGCCGGAGCTGCTGTTCGACGTGCCGCCGCACTGCTTTGTCCCCGCGCCGAAGGTCACGAGCACCGTCGTGCGCCTGCGCGTGCGCGCGGCCCCGCCCGTCGCGGTGCAGGATGAAAAGCTGCTGTTCACCGTCGTGCGCGCGGCGTTCAACCAGCGCCGCAAGACGCTCATCAACGCGCTCTCGGCCGGTGTGCCCGGCTGCGACAAGGCGCGCGCCGCCGCGGCCGTCGCCGCCTGCGGGCTCGATGCGCGCGTGCGCGGTGAGACGCTCAGCCTCGCCCAGTTCGCCGCTTTGAGCGATGCCCTCGGCAGCGAAAACGGTTAACATAAGCGATGAAGGTTGACATAATGAAATCAAGCCAGGCCGTTCCGCATCCGGAACAGCCTGGTTTTTATGTATCTATGCCGATATAAAGTTTACATAATACAGAGAATCAACCGAATGGCGCGTGATGGAAAGGTATTTGCGCCGCAGGGGAGCCCGAGGGGGCAAGGCCCACCTCGGATGAGATCATGCATCGCCGTAAGGCGCTGCCTTCTCCTTGCCGAGAGGGTGCTGAGCGCAGCGAGGCGGATGCGGTGGAAAGGTTCTTTCACTGCCGGTGCCGCCGTTGCCGCCCATCTCCCCGCATATCGCCTGCCCGCCCCGCATACGCTGGTAGCAAACCAGAACCGGGAGGGGAGCCTATGCCATACGAGGACAAGAAGGCCGCGCCGCAGCGCCGGCCGCACGCGGTCACGCTCGACGAGCGCAGCCATCTGACCGTCACGGGCGTGGACGAGGTCGTGCGCTTCGACGACACGGAGGTGTCCATGCGCACGTCGCGCGGGATGCTCACCGTGCACGGGGAGGGGCTGCGCGTCGGCCGGCTCGCGATCGATACGGGGGAGCTGGCCATCGACGGCGCGTTTGACGCGCTCGACTACACGGAGGAGACGGCGTCCGGCGGCGGCTTCTGGTCGCGCCTGTTCGGCGGATGAGCCTGCACCCGCTCGTCCAGCTCGGGCAGCTGGCGCTGGCACTGGGGCTCGGCGCGGCGCTCGGGCTGCTGTTCGATGTGCTGCGCGTGCCGCGCCGCCGCGCGCGCAGGGCGTTTACCCGCGCGGTGCTCGACACCGTGTTCTGCCTGACGGTGGGGCTGGTCGTGTTCGCCTTCGGCATGGCGGCCGGCTCCGGGCAGGTGCGCCTGTTCATGTTCCTCGCCATCGCGGCCGGCTGGACGGGCTATTTTGCCTGGGTCAGCGGGCAGGTTTTGCCGCCGCTGGAGAAATTTTCACGCCGCTGCGCGCAAAAAACGCGCAAAATCACGGCCCCCGGACGAAAAATCGCAAAAAAAGTTTGGATTTCTGCAAAAAAACGCTTCCAAAATCGCCGCAGATGTTTTAGAATAGACTGTATTACTGGAAGCAGATACGATCCGGGGGGAGGTTCTGCAGACTGTGAAATTCAAAAAGGCAAGCATCTTTACAACACTGGTCATCGCGGTGCTGATGCTGTACGCGGTTATCAGTCTGGTCATGGTGCACCGGCAGACCCGGCAGCTTCAGGACCGCGCGGCGACGCTGCAGCAGCAGGTGTCCGAGATGACCCAGTCCAATGCCGAGCTGCAGTATCAGATCGACCACAGCGAGGACGACGACATGATCGAATCGGTCGCGCGCGAAAAGCTCGGTCTGGTCAAGCCCGGTGAAAAGATTTTTTACGACACGAGTGATTGAGCAAGGAGAAACGAACCGTATGCAGGTGGAAGTCGGAGCAGTTGTGGAGGGTACCGTCACCGGTATCACGAAGTTTGGCGCGTTTGTGAGCCTGCCGGACGGCAGGAGCGGTCTGGTGCACATATCCGAGATCGCCAACACCTACGTCAACGACGTCAACGAGTTTTTGAAGCTGGGTGACAAGGTGAAGGTGCGCGTGCTGGCCATAACGCCGGATGGGAAGATCAATCTGTCCATCAAGAAGGCGGAGCCGGCGCCCGAGCGCCCGAACAACCGTCCGATGGGCGGCCGCTCCGGCGGCAGCCGCCTGAATAACGGCGGCGCACCGCGCGCCGCGCGCCCGAACCGTCCGGCCCAGCCGGCGGGGCAGGTCAGCGGCCCGAGCGGGGACGCTGCGTTTGAAGACCGGCTCAAGCAGTTCATGCAGGAGTCGGACAGCCGCATGGCCGGCAACCGCCTCTATAGCGACCGCACGCGCGGCCGCCGCCGCGGCAGCGGCCGCGGCTGATGCCGAAACCGCATATCCGAGCAGCAAAAAGCTGCGGCCAACAGGCCGCAGCTTTTTTTCATGTTCCGGCCACGCTCAGCGGCCGCAGTCCGTCACGGCGACGGCGCGCACCGGCGCTCCGTCGGCCTCCGATTGCCCTCAGCTGCGCACGCCGACGCCGGTCCTGCAGCAATGGAAGCGCTTGCAGAAAGGCAAGCATAAACACATAATGAGCATACTTCGTTGTGCTTGCCAAGAAATTCCGCCGAAAAGAAGGCGTTCAGAAATTTAGAAAATGCACCTGCCGCTTGTACGCCAGGTGCGAATGTAGTATCATCGTTTTGCAGGAATCGACTGGATTCCGCACAAACCGGCAGCTTCGTCATCTGCTCTTTCACGGGAGGAGTCAACCATGCAGGTCTACTTGAGTGAACACATCGCGCCGTCGGCGTATGCCCGGCTTGCGCGCCATTTTGAGATCGTGGACAATTTCGACCACCCCGAGCAGCTCGCCGCCATGATCATCCGCCGCGCGGTCGTGCCGCGCTCGGTCATCGCGCGCGCGCCGAACCTGAAGGTCATCGCCATGCACGGCGTCAGCCGCGACACGATCGATACAGAGGCCGCCGCCGAGTACGGCGTGCCGGTGCCGAATGTGCCGGGTCTCGGTGCGCCGGCCGTCGCGGAGCTGGCCGTGGCGCAGCTGCTGGCGCTCAACCGGCAGCTGAAATTCGTCAACAATGGCCTGTGCGCCGGGCGCTTCGACCACTTCGGCGCGGAGGAATTCGTCTGCCACGAGATGACCGGCCGCACGCTCGGCCTCGTCGGCACGGGCAACATTGCCCACCGCGTGGCGGATATCCTGCGCGCGGCCTTCGACGTGCGCGTCCTGTGCTGGAATCCGCGCCGCACGGCCGCCGAGTGCGCCGCCTGGGGCTATGAACAGGTCAACACCCTGCCGGAGCTCTTCCGCCGTTCGGACTTCGTGAACGTGAGCATCACGCTCTGCGATGACACGCGCGACCTCATCAACGCGCCGGTGCTCGCCGCGGCGAATCCGGACCTGCTGCTCGTCAACACCTCGCGCGGCGGCATCGTCAACGAGCACGATCTCTACGTCGCCCTCACCACGGGGCAGATCCGCGCCGCGGCGAGCGACGTGTTCGTGCACGAGCCCCCGGCGTGTGATGACCCGCTCATCCATCTGGATAACTTCATCGCGACCTTCCACATCGGCGGCAGCACCTACGAGTCGCTCGAGCGCGTGAGCAACCGCGCCGTGGACTATGTGTTCGCGTACACCCGTGTGCCGGAGCAGAAGGAAGTCATAGGATCCTGACAGGGTCTCCCCGGTGTAAGGGCGCGGCAGAAAGCCCCGGAGCATTTCTGCTCCGGGGCGGCTGCAAACCAGATCAGTCGATCGGCATGGTCAGAGAGTTTGCGATCTCCCGCACGATTTCCTGTGCTTCGTACTCCTTGCAGATGCCGAGAATTTTCGCAGTCAGTTCCAGAGCGCCATACAACATAGTCCGTTTAGCCCTTTCGTCAGATTTCCAATGCCGCCGCACACATTCGGCGACACCGGATGGTTGATATTACCGGTTACAAGGCTATAACACGCGAAAAACAGGTAAAACGCAATGGACAAACAGTGAAAAATGTAACGTTTAGCTGAAATTCGCAACCGTTTGTCATTTTTTTCGTACCACCGGCGGCTGCAGCCGTTTTCTGTGCGCTTCGATGCTGCGGGCTGCGTAGGGCACGCGGGAAGCATCCGTTTTTCCGACAAAAAAATCCCGGAGCCGAAGCTCCGGGATTTTCCTATGCTGTTTTTACATGGCGAACCAGTTCGGCAGCGCATTGGAGATCACATCAACGATCGCCTTCGCCTTATCTTCGCCGCACTTACCGAGAATAGCGGAAGCGATGCCAAGACCAGTCTGAATAAGACCCATGTTACTTTACCCCTTTCATCAGATTTCCAACGCCGTCCCACACAATAGACGACATCGGATGGTTGGTATTGCCGGTTACAAGATGTATTATAGCAAAAAACGGCCAAAATGCAAGGGACACATACATGCTATGTGTAACGTTTTTGAACGAAATTGTTAAGATTCACGGCGCAGAATTGTTTTCAAATGAAATATTTGTTACATATCCTTACATTTCGACACATGTATGGGTAAAGCTGCACCGGTTGTCTGCTTTCAAGGGCAAAATCGGCGTTATGGAAACCACTTTTCCACATTGCCAACAGACTTATCAACATAAATACGGCACAATTAACGATGTTATGTAAATAAACCGCCGCTTTCCGGCCTGCGTTCCACCCCGCGTGCGACTGTTCTCCACCCGGGCACATGCGTCCGCTGCTGCCGCACATTTCTGCCCGGTCGTGCCGCCCGCAGTGCCGCAAAAAAGCCCCGGGAGCGTTCGGCTCCCGGGGCGGGTTTTTGCGGTTTGGCTGTGCCGGCTCACTGACCGATGAGCTGGCAGTAGCGCATGATGATGGCCGAAGCCTGCGCGCGCGTGGCGCTGCCCTGCGGCGCGAGATAGGACACGCCGCCGGATCCCATACCGGAGATCAGGCCGTTGCCCACGGCCCACGACATGGCGGCGTAGGCCCAGTTGGCGACGCTGCCGGCGTCGGGGAAGGTGTTGAGCGAGGCGGCGTTTCCGGTGAATTCCGGTGCGAACTCGGCCGTGTAGCCGTAGAGGATGACGGCCATCTGCTCGCGGGTAATGACGTCGTTGGGCGCGAACGTGGTCGCGCTCGTGCCGGAGACGACGTCGTTGTCGTAGGCCCAGGCGACGGCATCGTAGTACCACGCGCCGGGTGCAACGTCCGTGAACGGCAGGTAGTAGTTGCCGTAGTCGGTCTTATCGCCGGAGAGGTTATAGAGGATCTGCACGATCTGGGCGCGCGAGCAGTTCATGCCCGGGGAGAACGTGCCCACGCCGGTGCCGACCATGAGGCTGCGGCGCACGCAGTAGTCGATGCCCTCGTGCGACCAGTCGCTCGGGCCGGCCACGTCCGAGAAGCCATAGCTCGGGCAGCTCGGGCCGCCGGGGCAGACGCCGCTGCCGCCGGTGGCGGGGATGATCTCGCTTTTGGTCTGGCCGCAGATGGTGCAGGTGTAGGTGCGCACGCCGGGGGTGGTCTCAGTCGGCGCGATGGTCACGGTGCCGTTATCCCAGACGTGGGTGTGTGCGCCGGTGGCGGGGATGGTCTCGGTCCGGGTCGCGCGGCAGACGGCGCAGGTGAACGTGCGCACGCCGGGGGTGGCTTCGGTCGGCTCGGTGGTCACGGTGCCGCTGTCCCACTTGTGGCCGAGCGCGGGCTTGCTGTTGCGCTTTTCGGTCGCGCCGCAGCCGCTGCAGGTATAGAGGTCGTAGCCGTCCGTCGTGCAGGTGGGCGCGACGTTCCTGGTGAACTGATAGTCGTGCGCACCCGTTGCGGGGATGGTCTCGGTCCGGGTCGCGTGGCAGACGGCGCAGGTGAACGTGCGCACGCCGGGGGTGGTCTCGGTCGGCTCCGTGGTCACGGTGCCGTTGTCCCAGGTGTGCGCGCCGGTGGCGGGGATCTCCTTGGTCGAGACGATCTCACCGCAGTTGGAGCAGATGGTGTCGACGCGCCCGGCCTCCCCGCAGGTGGCGGGCACGGTGTTTTCCGTCGTGCCGTAGCCGGTGTGCAGGCACGCGCCCTTGCTGCTGACCTTATAGCCCTGCCATGTGCCGTCGGCTTCGAGCGTCCAGTTCATGGCGGGGTTGTAGTGGATGGTGACGATAGCGGGCTCGAAGCTGTGCGCTTCCGAGTTGCCCGGCTCGACCGTCGGGGGTGCGCCGTAGCAGCGCACGTCCTTGAGCGCGGTGCAGCCGGTGAACGCGTTGTGGCCGACGCTCGTCACGGTGCCGGGCAACTTCATGTCTTTCAGCGCGATGCAGCCGCGGAAGCAGTCCTCGGGAATGGCGGTCACGCCCGCAGGGATGGTCACATCCGTCAGCGCGGTGCAGCCGGTGAAGGCGGACGCGCCGATCTCCGTCACCGTCTCGGGGATGGGCGCAGTGACGAGTGATTTGCAGCTTTCAAACGCGAGATCGCCGATGGCGGTCACGGTGCCGGCGTATTTGACGTTCAGCAGCTTCGTGCAGTCGGCAAAGCACTTGCCGGGCACGGCCGTGATGGCGGCGGGCAGAGTGGTGTTCGTGAGGCTGGTGCAGGCGTCGAACGCGCCGCGGCCGAGGCTCTGCAGACCGTCAGGCAGCGTGATGGCGGTCAGCCCGTCGCCCGCGAGACCGAAGTCACCGATCTCGGTCATGCTCTTGGGGATGGACATACCCGTGAGCTTGGAGCACATGGCGATGCCGTAGCGGCCGATGCGCGTCACGCTGTCGGGCAGTGTGACCTGCGTGGCGGCCGGCAGGAAGAACAGCGCGTAGCTGCCCACGTTCGTGACGCCGTCCTTGATGACGACCTTCTTGAGGTCGCCTACGGGGTCAATCTTGGGACTGAAGCCGGAGACGCGGATCAGCCCAAGCGCCTTGTAGTTCCACCACGGGGCAAGGTTGCCCTCGGGGAAGTTGAAGTCGGGCATTTCGCCCTCGCCGGAGATGGTCAGTGTTTTGCCGCTGAGCAGGGAGTCCTTCACTTCTCAGTGCAGGCAGTTGTTCACACCGAAGTCACCCTCGGTGGCCTCTACCGACAAGCTCTTGAGGATGGCGTCGAGATCCAGATCCGGGATCTCAAACTCCTCCTTGAGCTGCTCGATCTTCTCTTTGATGATCTTCTCGGCGATCTCCTTTTTCAGATCGTCGATTTTGCTGGCCGATGCGTTCACGGTCAGGCCGGAGAACAGTCCCACGACCAGAACCAGACACAGCGCCAGCGAGAGCACGCGCTTTTTCATCGTTTCTTCCTCCTTTGTTGTGATGCGTGTGTACAACCGTAATACCTATCTGTCGAAAATATACCATATGACTGGGAAAGTGTGCAATGGGGATCGGCGAAAAAACGTTTTGAGCGTTACATTTTGTTGCGTTTGTGTAAATAAAATGTGCATTTTTTCGCGCCCATGCGCGCACGACCCGTTGCAAAAGCGGGGCGCGTCCTGTATACTGACCCTGTAGACATTGTTACCGGAGTGTCCATTCCAGGAGGGAGGAACCATATGAAAAAACGAGTGTTGTCGCTGCTGCTGTGCTTTGTGCTCGCGGCCGGATTGCTGAGCGTGTGCGCCCCGCCGGCGCAGGCGGGCACGATCGCGGACGTGGTCGACCAGTTTCTCAAGCAGCCGGATCAGATCAAAAAGCTTTTCGGCAACGAGGTCGCGCATGGCGACTGCGGCCCCGCCGGGAACGAGGCAAGCGTACATTATAAGATTTACGAGGTCACGAACCCCACCGTCGTGCAGGACAACCCCTTCCTGCAGACAATCTGGGAGCAGATCTATGACTACCGCAATGACGCCGATGTGCAGTATTACGGCGTGTATATCTTCGGCGACGGCCCGATGGCGGACTACGCGGTCAAGGGTCAGAAAGCCCCGTGGATGGGAAACGTGGAGGTCACGGAGTATAACGACAAGGGGCAGAAGCTCGGCACGACCGTCGTGGAAAACCTCGGCGAGGACTATCTCGTCCTGGCCTACATCGCCGGTGCGACGGATGAGGAGTGGAACGGCCGCACGGAGCACTACACCGGTGTGCCGAACGTCGGCAACCGCGCCTTCAAGGACTGCCACTACCTCACGTGCATGTTCCTCAATGACGACATTACCACCATCGGCGAATACGCGTTTTATATTGATGAGTACCTCGCGGCCATCAACATGCCGCGCGATCTTGAGCTCATCGACAAATACGCCTTCTACGGCTGCAACACGCTCACCTTTGTGCGCGCGGGTGCCTGCAGCCGCCTGCGCCGCATCGAGGACCACGCATTTTTCAGCTGCACCATGCTCGCCGAGCTGCGCCTGCCGAACGGCCTGACGTACATCGGCCCGTGGGCCTTTGCCTGGGACCGCATCCTCGGTCAGGAGGACACGACGCTCGGCCTGCCGTCGAGCCTGCAGACGATCGGCACGGGCGCGTTCGCGTTCGTCAACCACCACAAGAACCTCAACATTCCGGCCAACGTCACGCGCATCGGTGACTACGCGTTCATGTGCGATTATTATATGAACAACCTCACCTTCAGCCCCGGTGACAAGCCCCTCACCATCGGCGTGGCTGCGTTTGCCGGCGATAACCACATGAAGTCCGTCGATCTCTCCAACCGCGTCGCGCAGATCAACAAGTGCGCCTTTGCCGGCTGCGAGCTGCTCGAGGAGGTCTATTTCGGCGACAAGATCGACACGATTCAGGCCCGCGCCTTCACCAGTGTGGACGCCGCGCTGCAGCTCGCCATCAAGACTGTCCTCAACGGGATTCTCGACCCGGACAATCCGGATGGGAACGAAGAGCACGCGGATGATATTGCTGCGGGCCTGACCCAGATCGCGAAGATCACGCAGCTCAAGCGCGCCGTCTTCAAAGACGCCCCCGCCAAGAGCATCTACGGCGCGGCGGATTCCAACCGCTCCTTCCCGGATGACTGCGTGGTCTATTACACGCAGGGCAGCTACACCTGGGCCGCCGAGCTGAAGGACGACGGCACGTGGCAGGGCTACAAGACCGGTCTCTGGCACGGCGACCACATCGCCCAGTTCGCCGACACGGTCGTCGACCCCACCTGCACGAAGCAGGGCTACACGCACCACGTCTGCACGGTGAAGGGCTGCACCTATGCCCCCGTGGACGACACCTATGTCGCCGCCACCGACCACACCTGGGTCAAGACGCAGACGAACCCGCCCGCCTGCACCGAGCAGGGCACGGTGTTTTATAAATGCTCGGCCTGCGGCGCGACCCGCACCGAGAAGATCGCCGCGCTCGGCCATGACCTGAGCCGCTGCGACCTCGTCCCGGACGCCACGTGCACGCAGCCCGGCCGCGCCGTCGGCACCTGCGCGCGCTGCCACGTGAAGATCGATGAGGTCATCCCCGCCAAGGGCCATGACTACAGTTATAAGTCCGCCTCCAGCACGGAGCCGACCTGCACCGAGTCCGGCCACTATCAGGGCACCTGCCCGCGCTGCAATCAGGATTATAACGACACCATCCCCGCCCTCGGCCACGACTGGGGCGAGTGGGTCGTCACGCAGGAGCCGACGTACACGACCACCGGCTATCGCTATCACATCTGCGCCCGCGCCGGCTGCAACACGCGCGAGGGCGAGGATATCCCGAAGCTGCACGAGCATGCGTGGAATGCCGGCGTCGTGACGCAAAAACCCACCGCGACGGAGCCCGGCGTCAAGACCTTCACCTGCACCATCTGCGGTGCGACCAAAACGGAGTCTATCCCCGCCACCGGCGTGCCGGATGTCTGCCCCGGCGGCCCGACCTGCCCGGGCTATGCCTTCCGCGACATGCCCGTGCCCACCGATTGGGCGCATGAGGGCCTGGATTACTGCATCTACCGCGGCTACATCGCCGGCACCTCGGCCAGCACCGTCGCGCCGACCGGCGTGTGTACGCGTGCCCAGCTCGTGAGCATCCTCTACCGCATGCAGGGCGAGCCCACGGCCGTCAGAGGGATTGAGCTGGCCAAGCTCCGCGCCCCGTTTAACGATGTGCCGCGCGGCCAGTGGTATACCGACGCCATCTGGTGGGCGAAGCTCACGGGCGTCGTCGCCGGCACGAGCGCCACGACCTTTGACCCCAGCGGGGAGATCACGCGCGAGCAGCTCGCCGTCATCCTCTATAACTACACGCAGCAGTTCGCGTCCGGCAGCCTCACGGCGACCGGCTCGCTCGCCGGCTTCCCGGATGCGGGCAGCGTCTCGTCTTGGGCGCGCACGGAGATGGCCTGGGCCGTCGGCAACGGCCTCATCTCCGGCACCGGCAGCGGCAGCGTTGCCTACCTCAGCCCGCAGGGCAGCGCCACGCGCGCACAGGTCGCAGCCATCCTCATGCGCTTTGAACAGGCCATGGCCTGAGCGCAGACCCGATAAAGCGCAAAAGTCCCGGAAGCAGGTACGCTTCCGGGACTTCTTTTTCCTGTTCGGTTTACATAACGATTATTGTAAGAGTACAGCCGCCCTTTTTCCGGCAGCATGAACGGCGAAAGAGTTTACATAACGCTCATCCCTTGCGCCCGCGCAGCATCGCCGCGATCGTCACGGCGCTGTAGCCGCTCTGCTGCCAGAGATCGTCGGGCACGGTGCCGCCGTTGCGCAGGATGAGCGTGATCTGGCGCCGCGCATCGCTGCGCGCGGCCTTTTCCGCCTTCTCGGCTGCGTCCTTTTCTTCCTTCGCCTTCTTGTCGGCGGCGGCCTTGGCATCGGCCGCATCCTTGGCCTGCTGCTGCAGCTTGCTGTCCGCGCGGGTGAAGTCCGCGTCGTCCATGTCGAGCAGCGCGGCGATCTGCGCCTTCGTCACGCCATCGCGGCTGTCGGCCGCGTCGAGCAGACTGTCAATGGCGCTCAGGCGCGTCTTACGCTCGCCGCTGTAGCGCTCGTAGGCGAGCTGTGCCAGCTCCGGCAGCTTGCCCGCGAGCATCGCGCGGTAGTATCCGCCCGCCTGCTGCGATGCCGCCACCGCCGCCGTCGAGGCCTGCCCGCCCGTCAGCGCGGCCGCTGCGCCGAGGGCGTTGGCCGCCGCGAGATCGGCCTGCCGCTCGTACTGCTGCCGGTAGGCGGCGTAGAGCTGGTCCGATGCCGGGTCGTAGTTGAATTCCTCGCCGAGCAGCGCGTCGAGCATCTGGTCGATGCGGCTGCGCTGTGCGGTTGTGTCGCGCTCGGTCAGCAGCGACTCTGCCTCGCGGCGGTGCGTGTCGTCGTAGTCCGGCACGTCCTCGAGGGGCAGATACTGCGCATAGTCGTTCGTCTGCTCCTGATCGGCCATGCCCTCGCCGCGGATCTTCGCGTTGCGCTGCTGTTCGTAGATGGCGGCGGCCGCGTTGTCGCCGCGCTGCGCCGCCTGCTCCATGAGCGCGGCGTAGTCGGTGTCCTTGTCGTATTTGTATTTTGTGGCCATAAGGTCTCCTTTCCTCAGTGCTGCGGCCCGGCGGCGGTCTCCGTGCGCGTGAGCGACAGCAGCCGCCACGCCCCCGTGCCCGTCAGCCGCAGGCGAAAGTGGTCGCACCGGCGCGGCAGCACCGGCAGCGTGACGGAGCGCTTCGCGCCCGCCGTTACGGCCGCGAGCGTGCGCCATACACCGTCGGAGTCATACTGCACCGCCGCCGTCACGCTTGCGCCCGCGTCCGCCTCCAGCCGCAGCTGCACGCGCAGCAGACGCTTGCAGTCCGGGCTGCCGCTGACGAAATCGCCCGTTTCGAGCATGCTCTCCAGCTGCGCCGTGCTGCCGGTGCCGAAGCGCCAGACGCCGCTCGTGTCCTGCGCGTAGAGCACGCCGTCGCTGCGGGCAAACCCGCGCGCGTGGAAGGCGTCCTCGCGGCTCCACAGGCCGCTGCGCGTGTCGTATACGAACAGGTGCCAGACATTGTCCCTGTCATGCGCCGAGAGATACCAGCGCGTGCCGTCCGTGCCCGCCACGCCGGCCGTGAGCGTGCGCCCGAGCGCGTCGCCGATGCGCACCGGCCGTCCGCCGGCCGTGCGTGCCGGCCCGGCGGGGGAGAGATAGTAGAGCGATTCCGCCACCGTCACGAGCGTGCGGCCGGAGTTTTTCTCCGCGCCGAGCGCCGCCGAGGCGACGAGCTGGAAGTTGTCCGGCTTCGTTCCGTACAGCCGCCAGAGCCCGTCCGGCTTGAGAAATACCACGCCGCTGCCCGTGGCCGCGCAGCCGGAAAAATCGCCCGGCGTGCCGACGTCCACGCTCCATGCCGCCGTGGCGACCGTGCCGTTGTCGTCCGCCTCGTACCAGTACCAGCTCAGCGGGTCGCCGAGCTTTGAGCACCAGACGGTGTCGTTCGCGCAGGCCCAGATGCGGTTGCCGTACGTGCATGCGTGCATCGCCATGGGCATGCGCCGCGTGACCGTGATGTCCTCGGTCACGCCGGCGGTGGAGAACGTGTCTGGGTCGAACACGAGCGCCGCGCCCGCAATGTCGCGGATGATGTAGGTGCCGTTATCCTCCGGCGTGGAAAAGCCGCGGATCGTCACGGCGTCGCCCACGCGAAACGGCAGGTCGATGCCCTCCGCTGCGATGGCGTTGGCGCGGGTGCCGCTGCTGTCGTCCGAGCGCTGGAGGTTCACGGAGCCGCTCCAGCTCGGCTCCGCGCTGCCGAACTGGCCGGAATCCGGCCGGTACCAGATCTTGTCCGGCCAGATGAGCACGGTGCCGCCCAGCTCGGCGAACACCTTCGGCCCGTTGACGAGTGTGCAGCCCGCGACGGGCGTGCCGTTGACATACAGCGTCTGGCCGGTGCACCAGAGCAGCCCGCAGCTGCCGGCGAACAGCCCGTTCGGGTTCCCGCCGGCGGTCGGATAGGTCAGCGTGCGGCCTGGCCGCGTGGAAAACAGCGGCGCGTCGGCCGCCGAGCCGTTTGTCATTTCGTAGATGCCGCCCTCCGGGCAGCCCGGCCGGTGGTCATAGCCGCAAAAGTCGGTCTGCACGCGCCGCGTCACGGCCATGGCGCGGGGGAATGTGGGTAGATGCATTGCCTGCCTCCTTACTGGTTCGTGGTCTGGCCGCTGCGCAGCTCGGCGCGCAGCCGTTCGAGCGCGGCGGGGTTGAAGTTTTCGCGGCTGAGATTCGTCAGCGTGTACTGCAGCGCCTCCAGCAGCCGGATGATCGTCTCCTCCAGCGCCGTGACGCGTGCCTCCAGCCCCTCGCCGCCGGTAGGCTCCGGCAGCGGGAAGTTCAGCGGGGAAAAATCCGTCATGCCGCGCCGCCTCCGTCCCCGTCTCCGCCGCCGCGGTCGGAAATGCCGGCGCGCAGGGCGGCAATCGCCCGCATGAGAAACTGCGGCATCGGCGCGCCGAGCGCGCCCGCGTTTTCGGCGATGCTGCCCAGCTCCGTCAGCAGATACCACGCCGTCACGAGCGGGCACAGCAGCACGTCGTAGTCGATGCCCAGCCCCGGCACGCTGCCGAGCAGCACGCGCAGGGCAAAGTCCAGCAGCGCCGCCACGAGCACGCCCGCCACGGCCCCGGCCTTGTGCCACAGGCCCTCGCGGGCGACGCGGCTGCTCCATGTCCCGGCGCGCAGGGCGGCGGCGCTGCCGGTGGCATAGTCGAGCAGCATGGCCAGAAACCATGCCGCTGCCAGCCAGCCTGTCCAGCCCCAGAAGGCTGTCAGCGCTGCGGCCGCCGTGCAGACGGCCGCTTTGATCGTTGTGAGTCGGTCCATTTATGTCTCCTTTGCCTGGTCGATCATCCGCTGGCACACGAGCATCGTGCGCAGCATATCCGGCGACAGGTCGAGCCTGCCGTCGGTGTCTCCTTTGAGTGCGCCGCGGTCAACGAGCCGCTGCGCCTCTTCCTGCGCCCATGCGGGCATCTCGGCTACGGTGTTGTAGCGTGTCATGTCTGTTTCCTCCTTCTGCGTGCCGGCTATCGCCTCGGCGACGTCGGCGCGAAATCCGTCCATGGTGAAGCCCATGCCGTACTGCCGCCACAGATATTCCGGGTCTGCGTGGTTGCTGGCCACGCCGCGCCGGTGTCCCTCCGCGTGGCCGATAATGACGCCGTCGGCCAGCGGGTCCAGCCCGTAAACCCCGCACAGCCGCGCAAACAGCGCCACGGCCGTGCGGTACGTGCCCGTGATCTGCGCGGCCGCCTCGGCGTAGACCGTGCCTGCGCCCGGCTCCGTCATTTCCACGCCGATGTGCGTGTTGTTGGCGCTGCCCCCGCAGTGCCAGCCGCGCATCTCCCACGGCAGCGTCTGGTACACCGTGCCGTCCGCCTGCGCAAATGCGTGCACGCAGACCGACTGGCCGCCCGGCTGGTACTGGTCAAAGTACCGCGCCAGCACGGCCGCGCTCGGCTGCGGTGTGCCGATGCTGTGCAGCATCAGCCCCCGCGGGACCAGCGGGGCCGCCGCCTGATAGCATTTGTTGTTGGTCACGATTGCATCCACAATATCCATCCTGCGCCTCCTTACAGTGCCGTCGAGCAGGTGGCGCGCAGCATATCCGCCGGCACCACGCTGGCCATAGTGATCGGAGTTTCCGACGTCGATACCAGAAACTGCAGCCGCACGGCGTCGCACTGCTGATAGTTGGCATACTTGCTCATGTCCATGTTCCAGTTTCTGGCGCTCATGTCGCTTGACAGCGCCAGATTGTTGGTGTACTGAATGGCCTGTACCGCGCCGCCTTTCAGGAACGCGAGCTTGTAAAAAACCGCATCGTCCGGGCTGATCTCTCCGCCGTAGCCGGACATGTGCGCGCCGATGACCTTGATGTACCGGTATTTCTGCATGTTCACCGGGACCTGAACGGTGATGTAGTTTCCGCTGCCGTCCACGATACTCGTTCCGCTGAACTTTTTATTCAGCGCGACCCCGTCCGTTCTGTACAGCTCGATGTCCGCATAGACCGTCGCCGCAGCCACGGCG
>ONIG01000010.1 GCA_900317855.1 uncultured Eubacteriales bacterium
CGACCCGGCAGGCCTATGCCAGCCAGTGGACGGATGACGCCGCCCGGCCGCGCCGCAGCGCGCCGGACGACCGCCGCCGTCCGCCGCAGGCCGCCCCGGCCCCGGCCGGCAAGCATGGCCGCAAGGCAAAGAAGGCCAAAAAGCCGAAGAAGAAAAAGAGCCTCGGCCGCCGGCTGCTGATCCTGTTCCTTGTGCTGGCCATCCTCGCGGGCCTGTACCTGACGGCGGTCTATTCCGACATTCCGTTCATCGCCAAGTGGCGCACGGCCTATATCCAGACGGCCATGAACACGCTCAGCCACCAGTGGCTGGCCACGGCGTTCATCCCGCGCAGCGTCATAGACAAGGTCGTTGCCGAAATGGAGGCGGCCAGGGAGGCGCAGATCGGCGTCAACACCGAGTGGGACGAGGAGGAGATCGAGTCGCGCAACCCCACGCTCACGGACACCAAAGGCATGAGCAAGGAAGAGATCGCGTTTTATAACCTCTTCTGGGAGGTGGATGTGCCGAGCATGCAGGCGTATGTCAAGGAGCATCCTGACGCCCTCGCCGCCGGCTGGAGCCGCATCAACATCGACAAGTCCGCCCTCACGGACGACGGCACCAGCATCCGCACCATCCAGGGCGAGCAGGTGCTCGCGATCGACGCGCAAAATGAGATTATGATCGCGCGCGTGAAAGGCAGCACCTACCGCGGCGTGCTCGTCATCATGAAAGACCCGTCGCGCCTGAGCCTGCAGGCCGCGTCCACGCTCGGCAGCGTCGGCCAGGTCTGCGGCAAGATCGCCGAGGCCCACGGCGGCGTCATCGGCATGACCGGCTCGGGCTTCATCGACCCGGGCGGCACCGGCAACGGCGGTACCCTCGCGGGCTACGCCATGTGCAACGGCAAGTCCTACGGCGGCCACATGGGCTACGGCTACAAGCGCCTGGAGTTGCATGAGGACAACCGCATCTACATCCGAGATAGCGATTCCGAGGTCTCTCCCGGCACGACGGACGCGGTCGAGTTCTCGCCCGCCATGATCATCGACGGGGAGACGGTCGTCAATGCCCGCAGCGGCTTCTCCGACCTGCAGCCGCGCGCCTGCCTCGGCCAGTCGAAGTACGGCGAGATCATCGCCCTGCTCGTTGAGGGCCGGCTCACGACGTCGGTCGGTATCAGCGTGCCGGACTGCGCGGCCATCATGGCCAAGCACGACTGCATGCAGGCCATGAACCTCGACGGCGGCACCAGCGCCATGATCTGGTACAAGGGCAAGTACATCATGCGCAGCTCCAACCCCGCGCTCACTGCCGGGCGCACGCTGCCGAACGCCTTTGTCTACGCCGGAAAATAATATTGCACCCAACGTCCCTGACCGCCGGTCAGGGACGTTTGTGCGCAATGCGCAAAAGATTTTCCGAAAACCGGGTGCAGATTCGTGAAAATGGGGCTTGCAATCCGGCGCGGGAAGTGGTAGAGTAGCACCATCGAGAAACCGATGACCGAGAGGAGTACCCATTCACGAAGCTTTCAGAGAGCAGCGGACGGTGGAAGCGCTGCAGCGGACGGGTGGCGAATGGACTCGCGAGGGCAAACCGATTGCAGCAGCATGAGGGGCGACGGTGGCCGCGGCCGTTATCCGGCGGAGCGTATGATCGTACGTGCAAAGTGGGCGCATGAGCGCCAACATGGGTGGCACCGCAGGAGTTACAGTCTTGTCCCGTGAAACGGAAGGAACCGTTTCGTGGACGAGGCTTTTTTTATTGCGCAAATCACCGCAGGAGGGATGCATATGACCCGCAAAACCAGACGATGGCGTGGCGGCCGGAGAATTTTTGCCGCGTCAGACCGTATCCGAACAGCTTAAATCAACGATTATCAGATTCAAATAGAAGGAGAATAAACTATGAATAAGACTTTCCAGAAGATCGTCGGCGGCGTGCTCGCCGTCACCGCGCTCATGGGTCTGTCCGCCTGCGGCAGCAAGACCGAGGACAACAAGGCCGAAGGCAAGACCTACAAGGTCGGCATCGTGCAGTTTGTGGACGATGCGTCCCTCAACCAGATCGAGGCGGCCATCGAGACCGAGCTCGATGCCAAGGCTGCGGAGCTGGGCGTGACCTTTGACTACACGCTCTACAACGGCCAGGCCGACGCAACGACGCTTAACCAGATCGGCGCCGAGCTCGTCAGAAAGGGCGTGGACCTCATCGTCCCGATCGCGACCCCGGCTGTGAAGATCATGCAGTCCGCTACCGAGGACACCGAGATCCCCATCGTTTTCTCCGCCGTGTCTGACCCCGTCGGCGCCGGCATTGTTGATTCGCTCGACGCGCCCGGTGGCCGCATCACCGGCACGAGCGACGCGCTCAACACCAAGGGCCTGCTCGACCTGATGCTCGCCCAGAACCCAGACACCAAGACCGTTGGCCTGCTCTACTCCAAGAGCGAGGATTCCTCCAAGCAGCCGATCGAGGACGCGAAGGCCTACCTCGAGGGCAAGGGTATCCGCTGCGTGGAAAAGACCGGCACCACCACCGATGAAGTCACCTCCGCCGTCGACGCGCTCATCGCCGAGAAGGTCGACGCCGTCTTTACCCCGACCGACAACACCATCATGACCGCCGAGCTCGCCATCTACGAGAAGTTCCTCAATGCCAAGATCCCGCAGTACTGCGGCGCGGACTCCTTCGCCCTCAACGGCGCGTTCGTCGGCTACGGCGTGGATTACACCAAGCTCGGCACCATCACGGCCGACATGGTCGTGCAGGTGCTGGTCGACGGCAAGGACCCCGCCACGCTGCCCGTGACCACGTTCGATAACGGCATTGCCATGATCAACAGCGAAAGCTGCGCCGCCCTCGGCTATGACATCGCTGCTGTCAAGCAGGCGTTTGACGGCAAGTGCAGCTCCGTGCTCGAGACGACCACGCAGCAGAATTTTGACTGATATCTGACATCCCGAAGGAGGGAGCTCCATGCTGACCGTTTTGCAGACGGCGCTCGAGGTCGGCCTCATTTACGGCCTCGTCGCGCTGGCGCTGTTCATCAGCTTTTCCATCCTGAATATCGCCGACCTCTCCACGGACGGCTGCTTCACGCTCGGCTGCGCCGTGGGCGCCATGCTCACCATCGCCGGCCACCCGATCCTTGCGCTGTTCGCGGCCATGGCGGCGGGCATGCTCTCTGGCTACGTTACGGCCTTTTTGCAGACGCGCCTCGGCGTTGAGAGCATCCTCGCCGGCATCATCTCGAACACCGGCCTCTACACGATCAACCTCGCGGTCATGGGCTTTTCGTCCAACGTGTCCATCACCGGGGTCGACACGGTGTTTTCGCTCTTCAAGGGCCTTGTCGGCGGGCAGTGGAGCCGGCTGATCCTGCTCGCGCTCATTGCGGCAGTCATCGTGATCGTGCTCATCCGCTTTTTCGGCACATCCCTGGGCCTGTCCATCCGCGCCACGGGCGACAGTCTGGATATGGTCAGCGCTTCCTCCATCAACCCCAAAGCCACCATCACGATCGGCCTGTGCCTGGCCAACGCCCTCACGGCGCTGTCCGGCTGCCTGATCGGGGAGTATAACAAGTTTTGTGACATCAACCTCGGCACCGGCATGGTCACGATCGCGCTGGCGAGCCTTATCATCGGCGAGGTCTTTGCCGGTCACCGCGGCGGCGTGGGCAAGCGCGTCGTCTGCGTCGTGCTCGGCAGCATCGTCTACCGCTTCATCATCGCGCTGGCACTGCGGCTGAACATCTCGGCCGAGTATTTCAAGCTCGTGTCCGCCGTCATTGTGGCCGTCGCCATCGCCGCGCCGAACATGAAGGGCTATGTCCGGCTGGCGAAGATCAAGTCCAACGCCCGCAAGCTGCGCGCCCTGTCCGGAAAGGGGGACGAGACCGATGCTTGAAGTTTCCCACATCTCCAAGACATTCAACGCCGGCACCGTGAACGAGAAGCGCGCCCTGTCTGATCTCTCGCTCCGGCTGGCCGACGGGGAGTTTGCCACCATTGTCGGTTCCAACGGCGCCGGCAAGAGCACGCTCTTCAATGCCATCGCCGGTGTGTTCTATGTCGATACCGGCACCATCACGCTCGACGGGCGGGACATCACGTTCCTTCCGTCGCACAAGCGCAGCCGCCGCATCGGCCACCTGTTCCAGGACCCGCTCAAGGGCACCGCGCCGCACATGACCATCGAGGAGAACCTCGCCGTGGCCTATCTCCGCTCGCCGGAAAAGCACAAGCCCTTCCGCCGCGTGAGCCGCCGCGACCGCGACTTTTTCCGCGACGCGCTCGCCCAGCTCGACATGGGGCTGGAGGACCGCATGAACACGCCCGTCGGCCTGCTCTCCGGCGGCCAGCGCCAGGCGCTGACGCTGCTCATGGCCACCATGGTCACGCCCGAGCTGCTGCTGCTCGACGAGCACACGGCCGCGCTCGACCCCGTCACGGCCGATAAGGTGCTCGCGCTCACGCGCAGCGTCGTGTCGGAGCGCAGCATCTCCTGCCTCATGATCACGCACAATATGCACCAGGCGCTCGAGCTCGGCACGCGCACGCTCATGATGGATGCCGGCCGCATTGTGCTCGATGTCTCCGGCCCGGAGCGCGCGGACATGACCGTGCAGGGCCTGCTCGATGCCTTCGCCGCCAAGGCGGGCGAGGCGTTTGATAACGACCGCGTCCTGCTGTCCACGGCCGAGGACCGCGAGAACTGAATTTCGGCAAAGAAAAATCAGCCGCCCACCGGGCGGCTGATTTTTCGCGTTTGTGCACTTAATAGAACGTGGCCACCGGTTCCTCCGGCTTTTCGACCTCCTGCACGGACTGCACCGTGAACACGGGGCCCTTGCGGCCGTAGGCGCGGTGGAATTTGTAGTCCAGCCGGGCCGTGATGATGGCCCACTCGTCGTTGCGGATCTCGTCGGCGCGGTCCCACACACAGATGATGCCCGCGAACTGAATGTCCTGCACGCAGCAGGTCATGATGTGCCGCCCGGCGATGAAGCAGCCCTTCGGCACGTTCTTGCGCACGAGGCAGCGGCACTTGACCTCGATGGTCTTGCCGTCGTACTTTTTCGGCTCCTCGGACATGTCGCGGTACCAGATGGCGAAGTCGCGGTCCTCGATCTCGACGACCGGAGCGTCAAGGTTGAACGGCAGCGGATCCTCAATGTCGTCGTACACGACCTTGCCGTCGGTGTATTCATACGCGATGTCGCACCGGCGGGAGATCGCGCGGATGATGCGGTGCATCTCCATGCGGTCCATACTGTCGTTGTAGCGGTTGAGCACGACGAGTTCGGCGCTCTTGAGCTTGTCCACCATGAGCTGGCGCATGTTCGCGTTGTAGCTCAAAAACGACGTCGCGTCGCAAAACAGGAATTCCTGCGCGACCGCCCAGCCCTCCGGCAGGTTGCCGTAGAGCGAGTCGAGCATCCACATGCCGTTGAATTCCACGAGCACGCGCTCGGGCCGGATCTCGTCCTGCAGCGCCTTCAGGTGTTCGACCGTGAGGTCGGACTCCTCGTCAATGTTGCGCACAAAGACGTTCCCGGCGCAGAACTTGTCCGGCTCATAGACCTCCTCGCCCTCTTCGCACAGCAGCAGCAGCGTGCGCTCGCCCTTATGGAAGCGGCTGTCCTCAAGCGTCTCCTGAATGAATTTCGTCTTGCCGGCCTCCAGAAAGCCGGTGAACAGGTATACCGGCAGATCCGGTGCCTGCTGTTTCGTGTCAGCCAATGTGGAACAGCTCCTTCAGCGCATCCTCGGCCAGGTGCGACCCGATCACGCACACGCGGCCGGTGACCTGTGCGCTGCCGCGGCGGACGTCGGACTCGCCGGGTACGTAGTCAAAGTGGATCCAGCCGCCGTCGGTCGCGGGCACGATGCCCTTGGCGCGCAGCACAACGCCGTAGCGGTGCTCGTTGATGAGCGCGTCGAGCGCGGTGCGGATCTCGTCGTCGGTGTATTTGCGCGGCGTCTCGGTGCCCCAGCTCGTGAACACCTCGTCCGCGTGGTGGTGATGGTGATGGTGGCCGCAGCAGTGGTCGTGGTCATGCTCGTCGTGATCGTGGTCATCGTGGTCATGATCATGACCGCAGCAGTGGTCATGGTCGTGCTCATCGTGGTCATGATGATGCTCGTGGTCATCATCATCCTCATCGTCATGGTGATGATGGTGGCCGCAGCAGCATTCGTGGTCGTCCTCATCGTCGTGATGATGGTGATGGTGCTCGTGCTCGTCCTCGTCGTCGCCCTCGGCGGCCTCGGCCTTGAGGTGCTCGAGCTCGGCGGACAGCGTGTCGCGCCGCTCCATCGTCTCGAGGATCTGCTTGCCGTCAAGCTCCGTCCAGGGCGTGGTCACGATCGTGGCGGTCGGGTTCTTCTCGCGCAGCAGCGCCACGGCGGCGTCGAGCTTCTCGGGGCGGATGCCCTCGGTGCGCGAGAGGATGATGGCGCTCGCGTTCTCGACCTGGTTGTTGAAGAACTCACCGAAGTTCTTCATGTACATCCTGCACTTGTTCGCGTCCACGACGGTCGTGAAGCCATTGAGCACCAGCTCGTCGGACTGCACGCCCTGCACGGCGCGGATGACGTCGCTCAGCTTGCCGACGCCCGAAGGCTCGATGAGGATGCGGTCGGGGTGGAACTGCGCGAGCACCTTCTGCAGCGCGTCGGCAAAGTCGCCCACGAGGCTGCAGCAGATGCAGCCGGAGTTCATCTCGTTGATCTGCACGCCGGAGTCCTTGAGGAAGCCGCCGTCGATGGCGATCTCACCGAACTCGTTTTCGATCAGCACGATCTTTTCGCCCGTATAGGCCTCGGCGATCAGCTTTTTGATCAGCGTGGTCTTGCCGGCGCCAAGAAAACCGGAGAAAATATCAATTTTTGTCATAAAAGAAAGCACTTCCTGTCTGGGAGCATGCGCCCCCGAAATTTTGTCCACTATTATAGCACGAAATTGTGAATGAAACAAGTCCGCCGCGTCGATGGGATGTGGTTGCGTTTTCGCCGCCGCTGCGGTAAACTGGAGCCATGAGCTGGAATACATTTTGGACAATTTTAAAGCGAAACTGGCGCGCAGCCGTCTATCTGCTCGTGCTCGCGGCGCTGGCGGTGCTGCTCGTGGTCGTGTGTGTCCGCCGCGGGCAGACTGCCGCGCAGCCGGAGCCCACGCCCCGCACGTCTGCCGCCGTCCAGAAGGACGCGGCGCAGACGCTGCTCGACGGCATGACCACGCGCGAGAAGATCTGCCAGCTGCTCATCGTGCACCCCGAGGTGCTCACGGGCGGCGGCACCGTCACGGCCATGACGGACGAGCTTTCCGCTGCGCTGCGGGACTATCCCGTCGGCGGCTTTCTGCTCTCGGCGGGCAACATGACCTCCGGCGAGCAGCTTGCGGCGCTCACGTCCGCGCTCTTGGCAGCCGATGCCACGGCCCCGCTCGTCACCGTGGACGAGGAGGGCGGCCGCGTCGCGCGCCTGATGAACACCGTCGGCACGACGAAGCTCAACAGCATGTACAGTTACCGCAGTCTCGGCACGCAGGGCGCGTATGACAACGCCCAGACCCTCGCGCACGACATCGCGGCCTACGGCTTCAATACGGACTTTGCGCCCGTGGCCGACGTCTGGACGAACAAGCGCAGCAACGCCATCGGTGACCGCGCCTACAGCGATGATTATGACGAGACGGCGGAGCTTGTCGCCGCCGCCGTGAGCGGCTTTCGCGACGCCGGGGTCATCTGCTGCCTGAAGCATTTCCCCGGCCACGGCAGCACGGCCACGGACTCGCACAACGGCGCCGCCACGGTCGACAAGACGCTCCCGCAGCTGCGGCAGGAGGACCTCAAGCCCTTCGTCTCCGGCATCGCCGCCGGGGCGGACATGGTCATGGTCGGCCACCTGACCGTGCCGACGATGGACGATGTGCCCGCGTCCCTCTCGCACAAGATCGTCACGAACCTGCTGCGCTACGACCTCGGTTTCCGCGGCGTCATCGTCACGGACGGGCTGCAGATGCAGGCCCTCGCGCAGTACACCGACGGGGAGAAGGCCGTGCTCGCCCTCGCCGCCGGCAACGACATGCTGCTCGAGATCAGCGACGTGCCCGGCGCGGTCGCGGCCGTGGAGCAGGCGCTCGCGGACGGCACGCTCACGCAGGCGGCGCTCGATGCGAGCGTGCTGCGTGTGCTGCAGCTCAAGCTCGCGCACGGCATCGTGCCGCTGCCGGAGACCGGCTGACACTCATGATTTTTTAAGAAAGGTGTGGTATCCTCATACTGGGCGCGGCCGTCCGGCCCGCCCGGCATCCTCCCTTTTTTCTTTCTCCCCCAACAGATCAGCCGCTGTCCTTTGACAGCGGCTGATCTGCGTTTGCTGCAGGATGGGGAAAAGATATAGAACAGCGGGGGAGCTCGAGGGGGCAAGGCCCGTCTCGAATGGAATCTTGCGCGCCGGCGCAGCGGCTGATCTATTATCATTTCCGGTTGTAGACCGGTGCAAAACGTGGTATCCTAAGCTATCATGACCAGAGAGGCGACTACCATTGCAATTCGTTGACATTGAAAAAAAGGACGGCGGCGCGTTCCTGCACCGCTACGACCTGCACTATATCGACCGCACCGGCTGCCCGCGCACGTATGAGATGGTCAGCCGCGACCGGAACATCGACTCGCTCGAGCACCTGCAGCACCACCGCACGGACGCGGTCGTCATGGTGCTCACGGACGCGGAGCGCGAGCACATCGCACTCATCCACGAGTTTCGCATGGAGCTCGGCCAGCGCATCTACGGCCTGCCCGGCGGCCTCATTGAGCCGGGGGAGACGCCCGAACAGGCGGCCCGCCGCGAGCTGCGCGAGGAGACCGGCCTGCGCCTGACGGCCATCACGCACGTCCTGCCGCCGGCGGCGTGCACGGTCGGCATCGGCGACGAGCGCACGGTCTGCGTCTTCGGCACGGCGGAGGGGACGTTCCGCCCGAGCACCGACCCCATGGAGGAGATCGAGTCGGCGTGGTACTCGCGCGCGCAGGTGCGCGCCCTGCACGAGACGGACCTCTTCGGTTCCTGGGCGCTGGCCTATAGCTGGATGTTCGCAAACGGCTGTCTGCCGGGCGTCTGAGGGCACACATTCACGATTACGGAGCGATCATCATGTTTTATTCGGAAATTTATCAGCCGGGCGTCGCCGATTTCGACCGCAGCGGCAAGTTTGGTTACGAGGCGATCCTGCGCATTTTTGAAAACACGGCCAGCCGCCACTCCGACAGCTCGGGCGACGACATCATTGCGGAAAGCCGCAACGGCATCACCTGGGTGCTGACCGACTGGCGCGTCCAGATCGTGCGCCGGCCGGACAGCAAGGCGCCCCTGCGCGTCACGACCTGGGTGCGCGACAGCGTGCCCACCGGGCGCATCTTCCGCGACTATACGCTCGCGGACGAAACCGGCGCGGAGCTCGTGTGCGCCGAGTCGCGGCTCGTTTTGTTCGACCTGCGCGCGCAGAAGATCATCCGCATCGACCAGACACGGTTCCGGTCCTACCGGCCGGAGGCGCGCGGCGTGTTTGCGTCCGCCGCGCCGCGCCTGCGCGCGCCCGATACCTTTGACGGGGAGAAAACGCTGCCCCTGCGCCGCAGCGACATCGATTTTAACGGCCACGTACATAATACGAAGTATCTTGACTTTGCGCTCGAGGCCCTGCCGGATACCGTGCCGCGCGATGCGTTCACGGGCTTTCGCATGGTCTACCCGAAGGCGGACAAGGATGTGGAGGCCGTCACGCTCAAATACACCCTGACGGACACCGGCCCCTTCGTGTGCGTCTATAGCGGCGACACGCTCTGCACGCTCATCCGCTTCGAGACATGAAGATACCCCCGCTGCGAAAAATGCAGCGGGGGTGTTTTTCAGCTTTCTGCGAACCGGTCGACATACGCGCGCATCTCCTGCCGCGAGTCGATGCCGTGCACGCCCGCAATGAACGCGCGCTTTTCCTCGTCCGTGAGCGCCGAAAACTTTGTCAGCGCCTGCTGGTTGTGCACCAGCGCCATGCCCAGCCCGACCGGGATGGCCGGCTGCGTGCCTGCTTCGTGCAAAGGTTCCACCTTCCTCTGTGTCCGGTTTCGGAGCGGGTGCTCCCTAACCATAGTATGGCACAGATGGAAAAATAGAATACATCAGCCCAGATCAAGCACCTGCCGCGCGGCGTAGCCATCGGCGCGCAGCGCGCCGTCGAGCAGCTCATAGCGCGTGATGTCCAGCCGCACCGCGTGCAGCATCGCGGGCATCTGCTGCAGCTGCTGCAGCTGCACGCCGCGCGCCTCGATCACGCTGCGGTACTCGTCGCTCAGCGGGTCGATGTATACGGCCGTGCCCGTCATCTGCAGCCCGGCGAGCGAGTCCATGCCCGTGTAGCCGTCGTACACGGCGGCGGAGATCGCCCCGTTCCACCAGATGCCCTTGAACTTCAGCCCGCCCTCGGTAAGGATGTAGAGCTTGCCGTCCACGCGCAGATATTCCAGCGGCGTGCACCGCACCCATTTTCCGCAGCCGGTCGCGAGTGCGAGCGTGTTGTGCGCCTCCAGAAAGGCGTCGATGCGCGCCTTGAGCGCATCCGTCGGCATCGGCGCCTCCGGCGGGCAGAAGGCTTTGGCGATCAGCTCGGCCGCGGCGACGGTCTCGTCCTCGCCCTTCGGGCGGAAGGTCACGCGCTTTTGCACGCCGGCCGTCACGACCGGGCCGTCCTCGCCTGCGGCGACGGTGATGACGTTTGCGTATCCGCTCCAGTCGCGCGGGGCGCGCTCGGCGGGGAAGAGCTTGCAGTTGCCGATGACCGTGCCGAGGATGTAGGCCGTGCGGCGCGCGTCGGCGTCATAGATGATGGCAGTGATGTTCATGGGTTCGTTGCCTCCGGAAGAATCAAAATATGAGATAATGTGAGTATAACACGCAAAGAATGGATTGTAAAATCGAAAGCCGGATGTTACAATGAGAAAAAATCCAAAACAGAAACGAGGTTTTGCCATGCTCTGCCCGAAATGCGGCGCGCAGCTGTCCGACAGCGCCGTCATCTGCCGCGTCTGCGGCACGATGCTGCCCGAGCATTCGCTCCCCCAGCAGCAGCCCTATCAGCCGGCGCAATATCCTGCGGGCAACGCCGCGCAGAATACTTGCAGCACCCCGCGCACGTGCGCGCAATGCGGCGCACCGCTTGAGGACGGTATGCGCTTTTGCACCAACTGCGGTGCGCCCGTTCCGGAGCAGCCCGCTTCCGCCGACCCAGCGCAGTCCGTCCCGCCGCAGCAGGGCGCGGCGAACGCGTCCTACACCGGCGCGTCGGCCCCGTTCGGCCCGGGCGTCTGCCCACGCTGCGGCAGCCGGTTCGCACCAGGTGCGCGTTTTTGCACCGTCTGCGGCATGCCCGCGCCCGAAGCGCCGCAGGGCCAGGCTGACTGGTATGCGTCCGCCACCGGCGGCACGGTCTCCTCGCCGGAGATCGGCCCGAAGCACAAGCCGAAGAAGCTGCTCATCGGCCTGCTGTGCGGCTTTGCTGCACTGGTTGTGATCGTGGCGGTCTTGGCCGGCATTTTCGCTGCCCGTCAGGCGGGCGAGCCCAGCACGGCCGGCGGCGCGGAGGTGGACCGGCTCCTCGAGCGCTACTTCACGAATTTTGAAAACGACGATGCCGACGCCATGCTCGACCTCTTCCTGCCCGAAGTGATCACGTACATGCAGGACGATGATACCGTCACCGGCCGCGAGGACGCCCTCATCCAGCTCGACGACTGGTATTATGACTACGGCAAGGCCATCGACGACTGTTACGTCTATGACGATGACAGTCTCGACGCCAGCGACGTGCGCGAGATCCAGCGCGAGCTCGGTGTGCGCATCGACGACAATGTCATCGTCGCCTGCGACGTGACGTATCAAAACGGTCAGGACAACGATTTTTATTTCGAGTTTGTCCAGGTCGACGGGCAGTGGTATCTGCTGTTCGTCGTGGAGTGACCGCATGATCGAAATATCCCCGGCAGCTTCGGCTGCCGGGGATATTTTTATGCCTGCACCTGCACGCGGCTGCCGCCGCTGCGGTCTTTCGTCACGATGATCTGCCGGTCGATGCGGTCCTTGAGCTCCGCCACGTGGGAGATGATGCCCACGATGCGATTGCCGCCCGACACGCCCACGAGCGCGGCAAGCGCCTGCTGCAGCGCCTCACTGTCGAGCGAGCCGAAGCCCTCGTCGACGAACATCGCCTCGAGCTGCACGCCGCCGGCGGCCGCCTGCACCTCGTCGGACAGGCCCAGTGCCAGCGACAGGGAGGCGGCAAACGTCTCGCCGCCGGAGAGCGTCTTGACGCTGCGCGCCGTGCCGTTGTAGTGGTCGATGACCTCCAGCTCCAGCCCGGTCTGGCTGCGGTTGTCGCCAGCGCGCGCGCTGCGGCGCAGCTCGTACTGCCCGCCGGACATGATGAGCAGGCGCGTGTTCGCGCGGCCGAGGATGCGGTCGAAGTACGCGGTCTGGATGTAGGTCTCGAGCATGATCTTTTCCTTGCCGGGCACGGCGCCGTTGGCCGTTGCGGCCAGCGCGTGCACCCATTGCCAGCGCGCGCGCACGGCGGCGTGCTGCTGCCGCTGCGTGTCGATGGCGGCGCGGGCGGTGCGGTTTTGCTCCAGCCGCGCATCACAGGCGCTGATCTGCTTTTGCAGCTGCTCCACGCGCGCGGTCAGCGTGTCCCGCCGGGCACGCAGGGCGGCGATGTCTGCCGGAGGCGCGGCCTGCAGCTGGGCGCGCAACGCGTCGCGTTTCCCGGTCAGCCCGGCAAGTGCGGACTGTGCCGCGCTGCTGCGCTGCTGCGCCGTATCCAGCGCCTGCTGCAGCGCCTCGCACTGCGTGCGCGTCTCGTCGAGCGCGCGCTGTGCCGCCGCGCGGTCCGCGTGCGGCAGCTCCTGCGCGCGGCGAAGGACATCTGCGTCCAATTCCGCACACCGCGCCGCGAGCGCGGAGATCTCCTGCGCACGGTCCTGCATGTCCGCCTGCTGCTGCCGGAGGGCCGCCTCCTGCGCCGGCAGGCCGGCCTCCAGCGCCTGCAGCGCCGCGAGCGCCTGCTGCTGCGCTGTGTGCTGCGCTTTGATTGCTTCGGCGTCGCGCGCGGCCGCCGCGCGCAGGGCGGGGAGGGTGTCTGCCAGCGTGTCCGGGTCGAGCGGCGGCGTCAGTGCCCGGCACGATTGCGCGAGCGCTTCGCGCATGGCGTCCAGCTGCCCGCGCAGACCGGCTGCCTGCGCGCTGCGGTCCGCGGCCGCTTTCTGCGCCCGGTCGCTGTCCGATAATGCGCGCTTGAGCGCGGCGGCGTCCGGCGTCTGCTCCGGCGCGGCGGCGGGGCAGGGGTGCTCCGTCGCGCCGCAGACCGGGCAGGGCTGCCCGGGCACGAGCGTGCGCGCGAGGATGCCCGCCTGCGCGTCGAGATAGGCGCGGTTTTGCGCGCCGTAGTGCGCCAGCGCCGCCTGCGCGGCCTCGGCCGCCTGCCGATATTCCGTCTGCGCGGCGGCAAGCGCCGTTTCCAGCTTGGTACACTGCTGCCGCTGCGTCTCCAGCGCCGCCAGCTGCGCGCAGCGCTGCGCGGCCGCGTCCTGCGCGTGCCCGGTCTGCGCGGCGGCCACGGCCAGCTTCGGCTGATCGCTCAGTTTCCCGCGCGCGGTCTCCAGCGCCTTTGCGGCCGCGTCCGTCCGGGCGCGTGCCGCGTCGAGATCGCTTCGCTTTTGAACCAGCCGTTTGCGCTCCGCGCCCGCCTGCGCGCGCAGCGCGTCGAGCTGTTCATACCGCCGCAGCGCGTCTTCCAGCCGCGTGATGTCCTGCCGCCGGCTCTGGATCTCTGGCTGTGAGGCCATGGCGGTGTCCAGCGCTGCCTGTGCCGCCTTCATTTCCGCCTGCGCCTCCGTCCACGCACGCTCCGCTTCGGCGAGTTTCATACGCGCGGCCTCGAGCGCCTCTGCCTTGCCGAGGTCGGAGAGCACCTGCTCGCGCTGTGCCTCCGCATCCGTGCGTTCCACCCGTGCCTGCGTCAGCGCGGCTTCGTCCGCGTGCAGGAGTACATCCAGCGCTTCCAGCAGCGCGCCGGTGTCCAGCGCGTCCGGGAGCGTGTCAGGCTCGGCACAGCGGATGCTCTCGGCCGCCTGGCGCAGCCCGGCCTCCAGCTCGCCGCACTGCCGGTCGAGCGCGGCCGCCTCTTCCTTGAGCCGGTTTTGCAGCGCCTGATACCGCTCCGTGTGGAAGATCTGGCGGAAGATGGCCTTGCGCTCGTCCGTCTGGGCGAGCAGCAGCTTGCGGAACTCCCCCTGCGCGATCATTGCGATGCGCGCAAACTGCTCCCGGTCCACGCCGACGATGTCCGTCACGGCGGCGGTCACGTCGCGCGCTTTCGTGATGACGCGGCCGTCCGGCAACGTCAGCTCGGCGTCCGCCTTCTGCATGGTCGTGCCCGCGCCGCGCGTTTTCGGGCGCGTGTATTCGGGGTTGCGGCGCACGGTGTAGGTCCTGCCGCCGTTTGTGAAGGTCAGCTCCACGAACGTCGGCGTCTCGGCCGCTGCGTATTTGCTGCGCAGCATGGAGCTCTCGCGGCTCTCGCCGCTCGCCTCGCCGTAGAGCGCGTAGGTGATCGCGTCAAAGATCGTCGTCTTGCCGGCGCCCGTGTCGCCGGTGATGAGGTAGAGCCCGGTCGTGCCGAGCGCAGAAAAGTCCACGGTCGTCTGCCCGGCGTACGGGCCGAAGGCGGACATGGTCAGGTTCAGCGGTCTCATGGCTGCGCCTCCTGAATCTCCTCCATGAGCTGCGCTGCGAACGCGCGCTGCTCGTCGCTCATGGGCCGGTTGTTTTGCTGTAAGTAGAGCGCTTCGAACAGCTCCAGCGGTGTGCGCTGCTCCATCGCAGCGGGGACCGCCATCGCCCCGGCGGCGCGCGTGCGCGCGTTGTCGTAGTCGAGCGTCATCAGGTATGGGTAGATCGCCCGCAGCCGACCCACGGCGTCGTACACGTCCTGCTCGTCCGTGAGGATCAGGTGCAGGTAGTCGCTGCGGTAGGTCGTGTGCTCGTAAAAGCTCCGCGCGGTCAGCTCGTCGTAGCTGCCGCGGATCTCGCGCAGGTCGCGCAGCGGCGTCAGCGGCAGGGTGCGCACATCGACCGCGCCCTTTTCGCCCAGCGTCACGACGGTGACGGATTTGTGCTGGCTCGCCTCGGAAAACGAGTACTTGAGCGGCGACCCGGCGTAGCGGATCGTCGGGCGGTCGATCTGCTGCGCGCCGTGCAGGTGGCCGAGCGCCACGTAGTCAAACGGCGCGAAGACGCGGCTGTCCACATTGTCCGTCCCGCCGACGGACAGCTCCTCCGAGCCGCTGCGCGCCCCGCCGGTCACGAACTGGTGCGTCACGAGCACGTTGCGCGCAGCAGGATCGATGTCCATGTGCGCGATCGCTTCGGCCACGGCGTCGGTGTAGCTCTCGATCTCGGCGTCCGGGAACCAGCGGCGCACGTGCACGGGCTTCAGAAACGGCAGCAGCCATACGGATACGGGGCCGAATTCGTCGCGCAGCACAACGGGCGCGACCGCGCCGCCGTAGACCGGCGCGATGTGGACGCCGCAGCTGTCCATGACCCGCCCGCCGAAGGCGAGCCGCTCCGGCGAGTCGTGGTTGCCGCTGATGAGCAGCACTGGCACGCCGCGCGCGCACAGCTCGGTCAAAAATCCGTCGAGCAGCTCGACGGCCTCGGTCGGCGGCACGGGCTTGTCGTACACGTCGCCCGCAATCAGCACGCCGTCCGGCTGCTCGTCGTCCAGAATGGCGAGGATCTGCTGCAGAATATAGGCCTGATCCTCCAGCATTGAAAAGCCGTTGACCCGCTTGCCGAGATGCAGGTCGGCGAGGTGAAGAAATTTCATATCGGTCCGCTCCTTCCCGCGGCCGGGCCGCGGTGTGGTGCTTCCATTATAATCCGAATCGCGCCCCGGCACAACGGCGATTTTCGCGCAAACCTAACAAAACCGGGAGCCTATAAAAGCCCCCGGCCCCGCACAGGAAAAGCCTCGCAGAGTTTGCGCCCGCAGGCGGCAAATCGGATCTCAATCATTTTCTCCGGCGACATGTGCGGCGGAGAAAATACCGCTCGGCCCGCAAACGTGCGCGCATGGCGCGTGCGCTGCAGCGGGCCGCGATTTTTTCAAACGAGAGCCCAACGAAGTGGGTCTCGTTTGAGGCACACGCAAAAACCGGGAGACATTACGGCTCCCGGTTCCTGCTCTTGTGCGCGAGATATGCCACCAGCTCCTCCGGCGCGAGCGCGCCGAGGGCTTCCGTGTGCTCCGCCGCCCTGCGCACGGCGGCGTGCACATCACTGACGGGCACGCCATGCGTCCGGGCGACGGTCTCGAGCGCACGGCGCGCCAGTTCCTCCGTGGTCGGTCGGGTCACTTGCTTCTTCCTTTCCTGCGTCCTGCGGTTAGTATGTCCCGGCGGCCGCGGCCTATCCGCTCACCAGCCGAGCGCGCGCGCCAGCGCCGTGAACGCCGTGCACAGCGCCATGCCCATTGCCGTCGGCAGCAGCGCCGCCAGCAGCGTCCATTTCATGCTGCCGGTCTCGCGCCGGATGGTCCAGAGCGTCGTCGAGCACGGCCAGTGCAGCAGGAAAAACAGCACGGCGCTCACGGCGGTCGTCCACGTCCAGCCGTTGGCGGTCAGCAGTGCGTGCATCTGTGCCAGCCCGAGCGAATCGCCCAGACTGCCCTGCGCCAGATACCCCATCACGGCGATCGGCAGCACGATCTCGTTGGCCGGAAATCCGAGCACGAACGCCAGAAGCAGCACGCCGTCCATGCCCATCAGCCGCCCGAGCGGGTCGAGCGCATTCGCGCACCATGCCAGCAGGCTCGCGCCGCCGATGTGCACGTTTGCCAGCGTCCACAGGATCATCCCGGCCGGTGCGGCCACGGCGGCTGCGCGCCCGAGCACAAACAGCGTCCGGTCGAGCACGGAGCGCACGATCACCTGCCCGACCTGCGGCGCGCGGTACGGCGGCAGCTCCAGCGCAAAGGCCGACGGCCTGCCGCGCAGCACGGTCACGCTCAGCAGCCACGTCGCGCCGAACGTCAGCCCCACGCTCAGCACGAGTGCCGCCGTGAGCAGCAGCGCGCTGACGAGTGAGCTGCCGCCGGCCGCGGCGAAAAACATGGTCATGAGCGCGATGAGCGCCGGGAACCGCCCGTTGCACGGCATGAGGCTGTTGGTCAGCACGGCAAGCAGCCGCTCGCGCTCGGAGTCAATGATCCGGCAGCCGACCACGCCCGCCGCGTTGCAGCCGAGGCCCATGCACATCGTCAGCGCCTGCTTGCCGCACGCGTGGCAGGCGTGAAACGGCCGGTCGAGGTTATACGCCACGCGCGGCAGATAGCCTGCGTCCTCGAGCAGCGTGAACAGCGGGAAAAAGATAGCCATCGGCGGCAGCATCACGGCCACGACCCATGCCAGCGTCCGGAACATGCCGTCCACCAGCAGCCCGTGCAGCCAGGCCGGCGCGTGCAGCGCCGTGAGCAGCGCCGAAAACTGCGCCTGCACCCAGCCGAGCCCGCGCGCCAGCCACTCCGACGGGGCGTTCGCGCCCGCGATCGTCAGCCACAGCACGCCCGCCAGCCCCAGCAGCATGACGGGGTAGCCGGTCGCCCGGCTCGTGAGCAGGCGGTCGAGCCGCCGGTCGCGCGCGGCGTATTCGGCCGTGCCGTAAGTCACACACGCGCGGCAGATGTCCTCGGCCCGGCGCACATCGTCCGCGGGGTCGGATGGCGGCGGCGCGTCCGGCAGCGGCTGCGGCGCCGCCGCGACGGTGTCGAGCGCGTCAAGCAGGGCGGAGAGCGTTTTCTTCTTCCGCGCCGTCACGCCTACGACCGGCACGCCGAGCTGCGCCTGCAGCCCCGGCAGGTCGATGGTGATGCGCTTGCGCCGCGCCTCGTCGAGCAGGTTCACGCACACGATCAGGTTCGGCGTCACGCTGCGCACCTGCAGCGCGAGCACGAGCGTGCGCTCCAGGCACGTTGCGTCGCACACGACGACCACGGCGTCGGCCTCACCGCCGCGCACAAAGTCGCACGCGACGGCCTCCTCCGCCGAGTGCGGACACAGGGAGTATGTGCCCGGAATGTCCACGAATAAATAATTCTCCCGCGCCGAGCGGCACCGGCCGCATGCGCAGCCGACGGTCTTGCCCGCCCAGTTGCCGGTGTGCTGGTGCATCCCGGTCAGGGCGTTGAAGACGGTGCTCTTGCCGACGTTCGGATTGCCCGCCAGCGCCACGACGCGCTCGCCCGCCCGGCGTGTGCCGCCGAACGCGGCCGCGTGCGCGCCGACAGAGCGGTGCGTCAGTCCCATGCGCGCACCCCCTTTATGTCACGGCCACGCGGATGCCGCGGCAGTCGCACCGCCGCAGCGCGATCACGGTGCCGCGGATGAGATAGGCGCTCGGGTCGCCCATGGGGCTGCGGCCGAGGCAGACGACGTGCGTGTTTTCGATCAGGCCAAGGTCACGCAGCCGCCGCTGCATCCCGTCGGGTGCACACACGCTGCGCACGGTCGCGCTCTGGCCGGGCTGCAGCTCGCTGAGCGTTTGGATGTGTGTCATGGTTGCTTCCCCTTCCTCCGGAGGCGGGTGCCTCCCGTACCCATGGTATTCGGCAGGGTGCGCGCGGGTGCGGGCGGTTGCATTTTTGTGCCCGGCGTGGTATTATCAGGAAAGACGAAGAAAGGAGCGGCATCATGGCAGCATTTCAGATACCGCGCACACCGCACACGACGAACAAGACCATCCGCTTTCCGGATGATGTCATCGCGGACGTGGAGACGGCCATTGCGGGCAAGGACTGCACGTTTTCCGCGTTCGTGATCGCGGCGGTGCGCAGCGCGCTCGCGCAGCTGGCGGAGTCCCCGGAGACGTGAACGCGCCTTGCGCGCGGGCGCAGGGTGTAGTATAATGCAGGAAAATACCTGTATCAGGAGTGACCGATATGGCAGACAAACCGAAAACGAATGTGGACAAGTTCTTTGAGATTTATGATGCGGACCCCGCCCTGCAGGCGCGCGTGCAGCAGGCGATGGACTGCTATCCCGGCAGTCTCGAGATCCGGGACGTGATGACCGAGCACGTGCTCCTGCCGGTGGCGGAGGAGCTGGGCCTGCCGTTCACGCTCAAGGAGCTGCGCAATTATGAGCTGCTCAAGTGGGGCCGCCAGCACCAGGACCGCGAGCTGACGGACGATGAGATGGCGGCCGATGACGAGACGACCTACTGGCTGCTCGACCGCGGCTGGTCGAACGACGAGGCCACCTTCTGCGGCGGCGAGCATTGAGGTATGCAAAAAAGGCGCGCACCGGCTGGTGCGCGCCTTTGCCATATCCAAATCTTCTTTACAGTCGGCTTCGAATGTCCTCCACATCGCGCTTCACGCTCTGGATGAACAGCGCGGCGTCGAGGCTGTATGCCATGGCGTCGAAGCCCCTGCGGAAGCCGTCGACCACGCCGTCGGCCGTGCCGGTGAAGAACATGCAGTACTTTCCGGCCGCACGGCAGGCGGCGACGATGCGCGTGACGGCCGCCTGAAATTCCGGCGCGTCGAACTGCCCCGGCATGCCCATCGAGATCGACAGGTCGAACGGCCCGACGAAGATGCCGTCCACACCGTCCACGGCGCAGATGTCCTCGATGATGGCGAGCGCCTCGGCGGTCTCGCACTGCGGGAAGAGCAGGGTCTCGCCGTTGAAGTGGCGCATGGTCTCCGGCACGGAGCCGAGCCCGTCAAAGCCCCAGCCGTCCTTGCGCGACGGGCAGAAGCCCCGCTGGCCGATGGGGTAATATTTTGCGTAGTCCACGAGCGCGAGCACCTGCTCGAGTGTCTTGACGTTCGGCACGATCAGGCCCTGCACGCCGACGTCGAGCAGCTTGAGCACGGCGGGGCGGCTGATCTCGCGCACGCGCGCGATCGGGCAGATGCCGCTCAGCTCGGCGGCGCGCACGAGCGCGGCGGTGGTCTCGGCCTCGATGGGGGAGTGCTCGTTGTCGATGATGGCAAAGTCGAGCCCCGTGCGGCCGAGGCACTCCATAAGGCTCACGCTGGCAGTGTCAAAAAAGGTGCCGATGGGCTGTGTACAGGCGGCGAGCTTCTGTTTGAGCGTGTTTTCCATGCGGATTCCTCCTTGTCTTGTCTCGATGCCCCGATTATACGTGCATTTTGGCGGGATGGCAAGTGCCGCTTCACGCACATTTGCGCCCGCCGCCGCATAGGGAATAGCGGGACAGGAGGTGAGTGCATGGAACTCGGCATTGCGTCCGGCTGGGCGGCAACGGGCCTTAACCAGAGCGTGAAGCAGCTGACGGATAATAAATAATCAATAATCGGGCATAGCAAGGCCACCGGAGTGTAAGAGCTCCGGCGGCCTTTAGGCTTTAAGTTTCTGCGCTGTCCGGTGTCTGTTTTTGCCTCAGAATTTTGACAACACTTTTGACAACAGTTTGCGTCTCAAAACGTTCCGGAGCGCGCCGAAAGGGAAACGAAAAAACCGTTGAAAAATCAAGGTTTTCTTGAAATTTCAACGGTTTCTTTTTGGTGCTCCAGCGGGGATTTCCCCTATCGGGGATAGACTTCGACTCCCCGGGCGCGACCGGAAAAAAATATTCCCCGCCGAAAGGCGAGGAATATTTTTTGGTGCTCCAGCGGGGATTTCCCCTGACGGGGATAAACTTCGACTCCCCGGGCGCGACCAGAAAAAATCTCCCCGCCAAAAAGGCGAGGAGATTTTTTTGGTGCTCCAGCGGGGATTCGAACCCCGGACACCCTGCTTAAAAGGCAGGTGCTCTGCCTACTGAGCTACTGGGGCATATCGGTGTGAAAAAGTTTGTGCTATCCAAAATATCAGACGCGAATCCAGCGAAGCGATTCGCGGCTGAAGAAGGAGCTGGTGTTCGGAAACGGATGCTTTCTGCTTGCAGGAAGCAGGAGTTGGAAGAACATCAGCGACGTGGCTGGGATGGCGGGATTCGAACCCACGATATCAGAGTCAAAGTCTGGTGTGTTACCATTACACTACATCCCAATATCGGGGCAAAATCAACGGGGATCGGGATCACTCCCAATCCCCGATTTCGTGGGGTGGGTAAAGGGGTTCGAACCCTCGACACCCGGAACCACAATCCGGTGCTCTCCCGACTGAGCTATACCCACCATAGATCTGAAATGGTACGCCAAGAGGGATTCGAACCCCCGGCCTACTGCTTAGAAGGCAGTTGCTCTATCCAACTGAGCTATTGGCGCGCATGCAATATTTGGCTGCCCGCCCAGAAGGTATGGAGCGGGTGATGGGAATCGAACCCACGTATCCAGCTTGGAAGGCTGGTGTTCTACCATTGAACTACACCCGCAGAGGTCGTCCCACATTCAGCTTTACGAATATACCATCCCTGCACGGTGTTTGTCAAGCAAAACCTGTTCAAAATGCGAAAAAATCGCAAACCGGGGGACGGCACAGGCCGTCCCCGCGGATTTTTCAGCGGTGAAAGAGCTTTTTGGTCTGGAAGCGCGGCTCGAACGTGATGTTCACCTCAAGCTTTTTGAACACGTTTTCATCCACGTGCGAGAGGATGACGGACGAGTGCGCCTCGCAGTGTGCGAGCTTTTCGAGCTGCTGCATGGCGATCTCTGCGGTCGGGTCGTTCACGGCGCAGATGCTCAGCGCCACGAGCACCTCGTCGGTGTGCAGGCGCGGATTGTGGTTGCCCAGATGCTCGACTTTCAGGTGCTGGATCGGCTCGATGATCTCGGGCGAGATGAGCGTGACGTCCTTCGGAATGCCGCCGAGATATTTGAGCGCGTTGAGCAGGCAGGCGGCGCTCGCGCCGAGCAGGGAAGAGGTCTTGCCGGTGATGATCGTGCCGTCGGGCATCTCGATGGCGACGGCGGGGGCGCCGGTCTCCTCGGCGCGCCGGAGCGCCGCGCCCACGACCGGGCGGTCGGCCGCCGTCAGGCCGAGCTGGTTGAGCAGCAGCTCCTGCCGCTGCGTCTCGACCGGGGCGCACAGGCCGCGCAGCTGCGCGCAGGCGGTGGCGTAGTAGCGGCGCAGGATCTCCTGCCTGGCGGCGGCGCAGCAGACGGCGTCGTCGCTGATGCAGTAGCCCGCCATGTTCACGCCCATGTCCGTGGGGCTCTTGTACGGCGAGCTGCCGTAGATGCGCTGGAACATGGCGTTGAGCACGGGGAAGATCTCCACGTCGCGGTTATAGTTGACGGTCGTCACGCCGTAGGCCTCGAGGTGGAAGGGGTCGATCATGTTCACGTCGTCGAGGTCGACGGTCGCGGCCTCGTAGGCGAGGTTCACGGGGTGGCGCAGCGGCAGGTTCCAGATCGGGAACGTCTCGAACTTGGCGTAGCCCGCGCACACGCCGCGCTTGTGCTCGTGGTAGAGCTGGCTCAGGCAGGTGGCCATCTTGCCGCTGCCGGGGCCGGGCGCGGTCACGACGATGAGGCTGCGCGTCGTCTCGATATAGTCGTTGCGGCCGAAGCCGTCGTCGCTGACGATGCGCGCGATGTCGGACGGGTAGTCCGGGATGATGTAGTGCCGGTACACGCGGATGCCGAGCGCCTCGAGCCGGCGCTGGAACTTCTCGGCCGCGGGCTGGCCGCGGTGGTGCGTGATGACGACGCTGCTGACATACAGCCCGCAGCCCTGAAACGCGTCGATCAGGCGCAGGGTGTCGTCGTCATAGGTGATGCCGAGGTCGCCGCGGCGCTTGCTGCGCTCGATATCGTCGGCCGAGATGGCGATGATGATCTCCGCGTCGTCGCGCATCTCCATGAGCATGCGCACCTTGCTGTCGGGGGCGAAGCCCGGCAGCACGCGGGATGCGTGGTAGTCGTCAAAGAGTTTGCCGCCGAACTCCAGATACAGCTTGCCGCCGAACTGACTGATGCGCTCGCGGATCTTTTCCGACTGCATCCGGAGGTATTTGTCGTTGTCAAAGCCGATCGCCTGCATAGATGTTTCTCTCCTCTGTTTCAAGCTATCAAACAAACATATATTCTACAGCATTCGGCGTATTCCGGCAATGGGAAAATGCCCGATCCGGTAAAAATTTATTGCGGGGCCGATTCACTCTTTTTTTATTCATAAATGTATGGTATAATCCTAAATTACACTGGACAAGGAGTGTCAACAAATGGGTTTTCTCAAAAAAATATTTGGTTCTCACAGCGACCATGAGCTCAAGCGGCTCTATCCGATCGCTGATAAAATCGAAGCCATGTCGGACGAGTACGCCGCGCTCACGGACGAGCAGCTGCGCGCCAAGACTGACGAGTTCAAGCAGCGCTACGCCGACGGCGAGTCGCTCGACGACCTGCTGCCGGAGGCGTTTGCCACGGCGCGCGAGGCCGCGTGGCGCGTGCTGGGCATGAAGCCGTTTCGCGTGCAGCTCATCGGCGGCATCGTGCTGCATCAGGGCCGCATTGCCGAGATGAAGACCGGCGAAGGCAAGACCCTCGTCGCCGTCCTGCCGGCGTACCTCAACGCGCTCACCGGCGAGGGCGTGCACATCGTCACCGTCAACGATTACCTCGCCCGCCGCGACAGCGAGTGGATGGGCAAGGTCTACCGCTTCCTCGGCCTGAGCGTCGGCCTGATCGTGCACGACATGTCGAGCGCCGAGCGCCAGCAGGCCTACGCGGCCGACATCACCTACGGCACGAACAACGAGATGGGCTTTGACTACCTGCGTGACAACATGGCCATCTATAAGTCCCAGATGGTGCAGCGCGGCCACGCCTTTGCCATCGTCGACGAGGTGGACTCCATCCTCATCGATGAGGCGCGCACCCCGCTCATCATCTCCGGTCAGGGCGACGAGAGCACCGATCTCTACCGTCAGGCGGAGGACTTTGCCGCCCGCCTGAAGTGCAAGTCCTACGCCTCCATCGACGATAAGGAAGAGGAGGACGAGGACCTCGACGCCGATTACGTCGTCGATGAAAAGGCCCGCACTGCGACGCTCACCGCCCGCGGCATCGCCAAGGCCGAAACGGCCTTCGGCCTCGAAAATCTCGCGGATATCGAAAACGCCACGCTTGTGCACCACATCGACCAGGCCATCCGCGCCCACGGCATCATGAAGCGCGACATTGACTACGTCGTCAAGGACGGCGAGGTCATCATCGTCGATGAGTTCACCGGCCGCCTCATGTTCGGCCGCCGCTACAGCGACGGTCTGCATCAGGCCATCGAGGCCAAGGAGCATGTGCGCGTGCAGAGCGAGAACAAGACCCTCGCGACCATCACGTTCCAGAACTACTTCCGTCTCTACGGCAAGCTCTCCGGCATGACCGGCACGGCCATGACCGAGGAGGAGGAGTTTGCGGCCATTTATAACCTCGACATCATCGAGATCCCGACGAACAAGCCCGTCATCCGCATCGACAACCCCGACGTCGTGTATAAAAACGAGGCCGGCAAGCTGCGCGCCATCATCGAGCAGATCCGCGTCTGCCACGAAAAGGGCCAGCCGGTGCTGGTCGGCACGGTGTCGATCGAAAAGAGCGAGCAGCTGTCCAAGCTCCTGCGCAAATCGGGCATCCCGCACAACGTCCTCAACGCCAAGCACCACGAGAAGGAGGCCGAGATCGTCGCGCAGGCCGGTAAGTTCGGCGCCGTCACGATCGCGACGAACATGGCCGGCCGCGGCACGGACATCATGCTCGGCGGCAACGCGGAGTATCTGGCCAAGGCCGACCTGCGCAAGGCCGGCTTCACGGAGGAGGTCATCGCCGAGGCCACCGGCTATGCCGAGACTGAGGACGAGGAGATCCTCAAGGCCCGCACTCTGTTTGCTGAGCGCATGGCCGAGCATAAAAAGAGCATTGATGAAGAGGCGGACCGCGTGCGCGCGGCCGGCGGCCTGTATATCATCGGCACCGAGCGGCACGAGTCCCGCCGCATCGACAACCAGCTGCGCGGCCGTTCCGGCCGTCAGGGCGACCCTGGTGAGAGCCGCTTTTACATTGCGCTCACGGACGATGTCATGCGTCTGTTCGGCTCCGAGCGCATGCAGAGCATGATGGAGACGCTGCGCGTCGACGAGGACACGCCGCTCGACCACAAGATGCTCTCCAATGCCATCGAGCAGGCCCAGCGCACGGTCGAGAGCCGCAACTTCCAGGCCCGCAAGAACGTGCTCGAATACGACGATGTCATGAACGTGCAGCGCAACGTCATCTATGAAGAGCGCCGCAAGGTGCTCGACGGCGAGGACCTGCAGGAGCACGTCCAGCACATGATCCGCACCGTCATCACCGGCGACATTGCCGCCGGCATGGCGGAGCACCACCCCGAAAACGATAAGGACCTGCACGAGATCCTCGCCCCGCTCGAAAAGCTCTTCCCGTGCGGCCTGAGTTATACGGCCGAGGAGCTGCACAAGCTCACGCCCGACACGCTCGCCGACGCCGTGTATGACTGCGCTATGAAGGCCTACGCCGCGCGCGAGGAATCCTTCGGCCTGCAGCCGGACGGCACGCCGCTCATGCGCGAGCTCGAGCGCGTGGTCATGCTGCGCGTGGTCGACGAATACTGGATGGATCATCTCGAGGCCATGGACGACCTGCGTCAGGGCATTGGCCTGCGCGCGTACGGCAACGTCAAGCCGGTCGATGAATACAAGCGCGCCGGCTTTGACATGTTCGACGAGATGGTCAACGGCATCCAGAGCGAAACGGTGCGCCGCCTGTTCACGGTGCGCGTGCGCCGCGAGCAGAAGCTCGAGCGCAAGACCGTCGCCCGCGGCGCCGCGACCAACGCCGGCGGGGACGACAGCGAGAAGAAAAAGCCCGTCCGCCGCGTCAAGAAGCCCGGCCGCAACGACCCGTGCCCGTGCGGCAAGCTGCGCCCGAACGGCCTGCCCATGAAGTATAAGGACTGCTGCGGCAAGAATGCATAACGAAGTCTCTTTCCCGCTGCACGCTGAGCGCGGCGCAGCGTACCTGACCGCGCCGAACATCGCGGCGCGCCACGCCTTTTCCACCCGCCTCGGCGGCGTGAGCACCGGCGTGCTCGAGAGCCTGAATCTCAGCGTCCGCCGCGGGGACACGCCGGAAAACGTGCGCGAAAACTGGCGGCGTCTCGGCGCGGCCGCCGGGCTGGATCTGACACGCGCGGTGTATGCGCAGCAGGTCCACAGCGCGGAGGTGCGCATCGCGCACGCCGCCGATGCGCAGCCGCCGGAGCTGGAGCCCCGCTTTACCTGCGACGGCTTTGTCACGAACGAACCGGGCGTCCCGCTCGCGGTCTTTATGGCCGACTGCCTGCCCGCGCTGCTGCACGACCCCGCTGCCGGGGTCATTGGCGCGGTGCACTGCGGCTGGCGCGGCTCGGTGGCCGATATTCTCGGCGCCGCCGTCGCGCAGATGTGCGCCCTCGGCGCGCACCCGGCGGACATTCGCGCCGCCATCGGCCCCGGCATCGGCGCGTGCTGCTTCGAGGTCGGGCCAGAGGTCGTCTCTGCGGCCGAAGCCCTGCTGCATGAGCCGCTCGGCGCGCTCGTGCGCCCGCGCGCAGACGGCAAGGCCCTGCTCGACCTCAAGGGCGTCAATGCCCGGAGACTTGTGCAGCTCGGCGTTCCGGCAGAGCGGATCGCCGTGTCGGATGCCTGCACCATGTGCCGGCCGGACGTGTTCTGGTCGCACCGTGCGACCAATGGCCGCCGCGGCGTGCAGGCCGCCGTCATCACCCTGTGACCCAAGGGGGGCAGACCATGAAACATTTGCACCTGACCCGCGTGCTCGCGTGCTCGCTCGCGCTCGTGCTGCTGCTCGGCTGCACGGCCTGCGGCAAGAAGACCGCGGACGACACCGGCGACACCGTCGGCCAGAAGGACACGCAGACTACCGTCGAGCTCGACGGCAAGTTCACGCTCAACTACAGCGCGTCCGCCGGCATGAACCCCTATAAGACGCAAAATTCCGATAACCTCGCCGTCTGCGGCCTTGTGTACGAGACGCTCACGGAGCTCACCGATTCCTTTGAGGCTGAGCCCGGGCTGTTCACCGAGTGGAGCAGCGACGGCGGGGAGACCTGGACCTTCACCGTCAATACCGACCGCACCTTCCATGACGGGCACCAGCTCAACGCGCAGGACGCGGCCTACACCATCCAGACTGCCGCGGCGTCGCCCCTGTATTCCGGCCGCCTGAGCGCTGTCAAGGACGTCAAGGACAACGACGACGGCACCGTCACGGTCACGCTCTCGCGCGCGAACACGCAGTTTCCCGCGCTGCTCAACATCCCGGTCATCGAAAACAACGCGGCCGACAGCACCTGCCCCAGCGGCACGGGGCTGTACATGTTTGCGTCCGATCACCAGAGCCTCACGGTTTATTCCGGCCACCCGGACGCGGACAAGGCACCAATCGACGCGATCTATCTCATGGAGTGCAAGTCGGTCGAGGAGATCGTCTCCGCGTTTGACGACGGCCAGCTCGACCTCGCGCTCAGCGACCCCAGCTCCGGCACGGACCTGAGCTTTTCGAGCCTGAACGACCAGCGCCAGTACGCCACGACGAACCTGCAATATGTCGGCTTCAACACCAACAGCAGCTTTTTCATGACGGCGCGCTACCGCCAGCCGTTCAATTACGTCATTGACCGCACGTTCGCCGTCGCGCTGCTGCACGACTGCGCCGTCGCCACCGCGCTGCCCGTCCACCCGGCGAGCACGCTCTATGACAACGCGCTCAATGAGTCGCTGGCCTATGACCTCGACAAGGCGAAGAAGCTCTTCGACGACTTGAAGATCGTCGACTACGACGGCGACGGCGAGCGTGAGTACATTCCCGACGGGCAGTCCCCGCTCGACATCAGCCTCTCGCTCATCGTCTATGCCGACAGCACGACCAAGGTCAGCATGGCCAACAAGATCGCGGCCGACCTCACGAGCATCGGCATCCCCGTGAAGGTGCGCGAGCTCAGCTGGGACAACTATCAGGACGCGCTCAAGGGCGGCAAGTATGATATGTACTACGGCGAGGTCGCCCTCCCGGCGGACTTCGACCTCTCGGCCCTGCTCAAGGCCGGCGGCTCGCTCAATTACGGCGGCATCACGACCGGCACCTATGCCGATGTCATCAACGCCTACCTCGCCGCATCGGACGCCGACCGCGCCGCGGCCTGCCGCACCATGCTCCAGACCATCTCGGACACCGCGCCCATCGTGCCCGTCTGCTTTGAAAAGCACTGCCTGTATGTGCACCGCGGCGCCGTCGGCGGCTTTGCCCCGACGAAGTACAACATTTTCCGCAACATCACGGATTGGAAGATCAATAACGCATGAAACAAGAGTGGATCGCGCGCGCCAAGCGCTTTGCCACCTATGCGCTCGTCGGCTGCTTCGATACGGGCATGGACTGGGTGGCGTTCACAACCGCACACGAGCTGCTGCACTTCACGCCCGTGATCTGCCAGGCCATCGGCTACATCGTCGGCACGGTCTGCAGCTATTTTCTCAACGGCCGCATCACCTTCCGCGACGGGCACATCGCCCGCTGGCGGCAGTGCCTGCGCTTCGTGGTGTGGAACGTGGTGTCCCTCGGCGTGAGCGAGGTGATGATCGGCCTGCTGACGCACTTCGGCCTCAACCCGTACATCGCCAAGGTCGGCGTCACGCTCGAGGTCGCGCTGCTGAATTACTTCGGCTATAAGTATATTGTGTTCGCAGTCCCCAAACAAACGGAAGGAGAGCAGGATCATGACAGATCGTCAACTGATTAATCTGGCCGAGCAGGCCTCCCGCAATGCCTATGTCCCGTATTCCCACTTCGCCGTCGGCGCCGCGCTCGAGTGCCGCGACGGCACGGTCTATACCGGCTGCAACGTTGAAAATGCCGCCCTCGGCAGCACCATCTGCGCCGAGCGCACCGCCGCCTGCAAGGCCATCAGCGAGGGGCGCCGCGACTTTGTGCGCATCGCCGTCTACGGCGACGGCGAGCACTATTGCTACCCCTGCGGTGCGTGCCGGCAGTTTCTGGCCGAGTTCGCACCCGATATGGAGGTCCTGTCCGCCATGGGCGGCGGCCGCTATGTCAGCAACCGCCTGAGCGAGCTCATGCCCTATACCTTCAATTACTAAGGTATCCGCCATGGAACTGGAACAGCTGCGCATCTTCTGCACCGTCGCCGCCTGCCGCAGCTTCACCCGCGCGGCCAGGCAGCTTTTTGTCAGCCACTCGACGACCAGCCGCGCCGTGTCCGCCCTTGAGCGGGAGCTCGGCGTGCCGCTGCTCGCGCGCGACCGGCACACCGTCGCGCTTACGCCCGCCGGGCAGATGCTTTTGGCCGGGGCGGAGGACCTGCTGCAGCAGGCCGACGCCCTCGCGGCCGCCGTGCATACGGCGGCGGAGACGGCCCCGGAGCCGCCCGCACCGCCGGAAGCGTAATTTTGGCGGACTGCACAAACTTTTTTGCAAAATTTCTACGTTTGAGCGAAAAACCCTCTTGACATTCAGGAGGGTTTTTGCTATTCTTATGAAGCGCCTGTGCGGAAACAGGTGCATTCTGCGGTGAAGCGGGAGATTGCGGAGCCTGTCTCCGGTAACTTCCGTGGAGTATGTCCGCTGCCGCGCCTTTGCACGGCAGACAATCGGGCGGTTGAGTCAGCCAGCACTTGCGTATATCACCTGCGCGGCTGCATACCGGCGAGAGCCGGTTTGTTTTTCGGGCAGGGTTTGATACGCACGGAACGGTGTATGGCGATCTCATCCGTGCGAACCAGGCGGAGCCAATGCCGCCAAAAAAATTCGTAACGGAGGAAACAACATGGCAACCACGAGCAACAAGAAAATGATCCGTATCCGCCTCAAGGCCTACGATCACCAGCTGATCGACAAGGCGGCGGAGAAGATCGTCGAAACCGCAAAGCGTACCGACGCGAAGGTCTCCGGCCCCATTCCGCTGCCGACGAAGACCGAGATCGTCACCATCCTGCGCGCTGTTCACAAGTATAAGGACAGCCGCGAGCAGTTTGAGCGCCGCACCCACAAGCGCCTGATCGACATCATGAACCCGACCCAGAAGACGGTCGAGGCTCTGATGAATCTGGAGCTGCCGGCCGGTGTCGAGATCGACATCAAGCTGTAAGCACATCCCGTTAACCCTGCGCGCGAGCGCATATTTACAAACCCGCAGTCCGCAGCTTGCGTGTGCGGACGGGTCAAGTCAGCAGCCTCTGGCCATGAGCTAAGCGAGCTGACCAATAACCTGAAGGAGGAACATGTATGAAAACAGCCATCATCGGTAAAAAGGTCGGCATGACGCAGATCTTCGATGAAGCAGGCAAGGTCGTCCCCGTCACCGTGATCGAGGCAGGCCCCTGCACGGTCACCGGCAAGATGACCACGGAAAAGGAAGGCTATGAAGCCGTCCAGCTCGGCTACGAGGACGTCGCCGAGAAGAAGCTGACCAAGCCCGAGAAGGGCCACCTGGACAAGGCGGGCGTCGGCTACAAGAAGCACCTCAAAGAGTTCCGTCTCGAGGACTGCGCCTCTGTCAATGTGGGCGATGTCATCAAGGCCGACACCTTCAAGGAAGGCGACAAGGTCGACATCACCGGCATCAGCAAGGGCCACGGCTACGCCGGCGTCATCAAGCGCTTCGGCCAGGGCCGTACCCCGACCACCCACGGCGGCGGCCCTGTGCACCGTCACGCCGGCTCCATGGGCTCGAGCACCGATCCTTCCCGTATCTTCCCGGGTAAGAAGCAGGCCGGCCACATGGGCGTGGATCAGGTCACCGTCCAGAACCTCGACGTGGTCAAGGTCGACCCCGAGCTCAACATGATCGTTGTGCGCGGCGCGATCCCCGGCCCGAAGGGCGGCATTGTCTATATCAAGAGCACCGTCAAGAAGACCATCGTCAAGAAGGGCGACGCTGGCGTCAGCACCAACCCGCAGAAGGCCTCCGGTCGTAACCCGCAGAAGGCTTCTGCAAGAAAGTAAGGAAAGGAGAGAGCGAATATGCCTACTGCTAAGTTGTTTAATATGGCCGGCGATCAGGTCGGCGAAGTGGCGCTCTCCGAAGCCGTTTTCGGTGTTGAGCCCAACGAGTCCGTTCTGCACGATTCCGTGAAGAACCACCTGGCCAACTGCCGTCAGGGCACGCAGAGTGCGCTGACCAAGGGCGAGGTTTCCTACACCACCGCAAAGCCCTGGCGCCAGAAAGGCACCGGCCGTGCACGCGCCGGCTACAAGGGCAGCCCGGTGTGGACCCACGGCGGCGTCGCGTTCGCGCCGAAGCCGCGTGATTACAGCTACACGCTCAACAAGAAGGTCAAGAGACTGGCCCTCAAGAGCGCGCTGAGCGCCAAGGCCGCTGCCGGCGAGATCCTCGTCGTTGACGGCATGGCCGTCGAAGAGGTCAAGACCGCCCCTGTCAAGGCGTTCCTGACCAAGATCGGCGCCGACGGCAAGGCTCTGCTCGTGACCGAGCAGGTCGACGAGAAGCTCGTCAAGAGCTCCCGCAACATCCCCGGCGTGAGCAGCACCATCGCCACCATCCTCAGCCCCTATATGATCCTGACGCACCGCGTCCTGGTCGTTGACAAGGCTGCGCTCCAGAAAATCGAGGAGGTGTACGCATAATGAGAACCGCTTACGATGTCATTATCCGTCCCATCATCACCGAGCAGTCCATGGAAGACCTCGACATCAAAAAGTACACGTTCGAAGTCGCCAAGGATGCGGGAAAAATTGAGATCAAAAAGGCCATCGAGGAGATCTTCGACGTGAAGGTCATCAAGGTCACCACCGCGACGATCCGTGCCAAGGAAAAGCGCGTCGGCGCCAACCCCTCCGGCATGACCGCCACCCGCAAGAAGGCCGTTGTGAAACTGTCCGCTGATTCGAAGAACATCGAGATCTTCGAGGGCATGGTGTAAGGGAGGAATTGAACAATGTCGATTAAAACCTATAAACCCACCACGCCTTCCCGCAGACATATGTCCGTTTCCGGCTTCGACGGTGTCGATAAGCACGCCAAGCCGCAGAAGGAGCTCGTGGAGGTCCTCAAGAAGCACTCCGGCCGCAACAGCTATGGCCGCATCACCGTCCGCCATCAGGGCGGCGGCAACCGCAAAAAGTACCGCGTCATCGACTTCAAGCGCGACAAGGTGGACGTGCCCGCCACGGTCCTGCGCCTGGAGTACGATCCGAACCGCAGCGCTTATATCGCCCTGGTCGAGTACACCGACGGCGAGCGCCGCTACATTCTGGCCCCTGTCGGCCTGAACGTGGGCGACACCGTTCTGTCCTCCGCCGCGGCGGACATCAAGCCGGGCAACGCCCTGCCGCTGGCCAACATTCCGGTCGGCACCGTCATCCACAACATCGAGCTCTACCCCGGCAAGGGTGCGCAGCTGGTCCGCTCTGCGGGCGTCGCCGCGCAGCTCATGGCGAAGGAAAACGGCATGGCTACCGTCCGTCTCCCCTCCGGCGAGTACCGCAAGGTCCGCCTCAACTGCATCGCCTGCATCGGCCAGGTCGGCAATGTTGACCACGCCAACATCGCCATCGGCAAGGCCGGCCGCAAACGCCACATGGGCATCCGCCCGACCGTCCGTGGTTCCGTTATGAACCCGTGCGATCACCCGCACGGCGGCGGCGAAGGCAAAGCGCCTGTCGGCCGTCCCGGCCCGGTCACCCCGTGGGGCAAGCCGGCGATGGGTTACAAGACCCGCAAGAAGAAGAACGCGACCGACAAGTTCATTGTCAAGCGCCGCAACGCGAAGTAAGGAGGGAATAGGTAATGAGCAGAAGTGTTAAGAAAGGCCCGTTTGCCGCTCCCGAGCTGCTGAAGCGGGTCGATGAAATGAACAAGGCCGGCGAGAAGAAGGTCATCAAGACCTGGAGCCGTTCCTCCACGATCTTCCCGTCCTTTGTCGGCCACACCATCGCTGTCCATGACGGCCGCCGTCATGTTCCGGTCTATGTGACCGAGGACATGGTCGGACATAAGCTGGGCGAGTTCGCGCCCACGCGCACGTTCCGCGGCCACGCCGGCAGCAAGACTGTTGGAAAGTAAGGGGGAGAGAACATGGAAGAACTGAAAACTGCACGTGCCCAGCTGGTGCACGCCCGTATCGCTCCCCGTAAGGTCCAGATCGTGTGCGACATGATCCGCGGCAAGGACACCAAGGTCGCCGAGGCCTATATGGCCAACACGCCGAAGGCCGGCTGCGAGCTCATGCTCAAGCTCCTCAAGAGCGCCTGCGCCAACGCGGAGAACAACTTCGAGATGGATCCGGACAACCTCTACGTTGCCGAGGCCTATGCCACGGCCGGCCCGATCCTCAAGCGCGGCCGCCCGAGAGCTCAGGGCCGTATGTACCGCATCAACAAGCGCACCAGCCACATCACCATCGTCGTGGCTGAGAAGGCATAAGGGAGGAGGCAGAAGATATGGGACAGAAAGTTAATCCGCACGGCATGCGTGTCGGCGTCATCAAAGATTGGGATTCCCGCTGGTATGCCCGTGACGAGAAGGTCGGCGACCTGATCGTTGAGGACTACAAGATCCGTGAGTACCTGAAGAAGACCCTGTATTCCGCAGGCATCCCGAACATCGAGATCGAGCGCGACAGCGCGAAGGTCCGCATCTATATCCACTGCTCTCGTCCGGGCGTTGTCATCGGCAAGGGCGGCGCGGAGATCGAGCGCATCCGCCTCTCCGTCGAGAAGATGATCGGCAAGCCGGTCGCCCTCTCCATCGTGGAGGTCCGCACGCCCGATACGAACGCGCAGCTCGTCGCCGAGAATATCGCCGCGCAGCTCGAGAAGCGCATCGGCTTCCGCCGCGCGATGAAAAACGCCATGGGCCGCGCCATGAGAATGGGCGCCCGCGGCATCAAGATCATGTGCTCCGGCCGTCTGGGCGGCGCCGAGATCGCCCGCACCGAGTGCTACCACGAGGGTACCATCCCGCTGCAGACCATCCGCGCGGACATCGAGTACGGCTTCGCTGAGGCTGCCACGACCTACGGCCGTGTCGGCGTCAAGGTCTGGATCTACAAAGGCGAGATCCTCTCCCAGAGCCTGCGCACCACCCCGCGCACCATGGATCTGAACAAGCGCGACGACCGTCGCCGTGACCGCCGTGACGGCGATCGCAGAGGCCGCGGCGGCTACAACCGCGACCGTCGCGACGGCAACCGCCAGGGCGGCCGTCCGGGCTACCAGGGCGGCAACCGTCCGCAGGGCGGCTACAACCGCGGCCCGCGTCCGGCAGCTCCCGCTGCTCCGAAGGAAGGAGGCAACAACTAATGCTGATGCCGAAAAGAGTGAAGTACCGCAGAGTGCAGCGCGGTCGTATGACCGGCAAGGCCCTGCGCGGCAATAAGGTGACCTATGGTGAGTTCGGCCTGCAGGCGCAGGAGCCGGCCTGGATCACCTCCAACCAGATCGAGGCGGCTCGTGTCGCCATGACCCGTTACACCAAGCGCGGCGGTCAGGTCTGGATCAAGATCTTCCCCGACAAGCCGGTCACGCAGAAGCCGGCCGAGACCCGCATGGGTTCCGGTAAAGGTTCTCCTGAGTACTGGGTCGCCGTTGTGAAGCCCGGCAGAGTTCTGTTTGAGATTGCTGGTGTGCCGGAAGAGGCTGCTCGTGAGGCGCTGCGTCTGGCCAGCCACAAGCTTCCCTGCAAGACGAAGATCGTCAAGAAGGAAGACACTGAGATTGGTGGTGAATAAGATGAAAGCTAGTGAAATTCGCTCCATGTCCGCCGCTGAGCTGGAAAGCAAGCTGGTCGAACTGAAGAAGGACCTGTTCATGCTCCGTATGCAGCACGCTACCAATCATCTTGACAACCCCGTTAAGATTTCTGCTGTGCGTCGCGACATTGCCCGAGTCAAAACCGTGCTCCGCGAAAAGCAGCTCGAGCAGTGAGGAGGTAAGTGAGAATGAACGAAATGAGAACGACTTCCCGCAAGACCCGCGTCGGCAAAGTGGTGTCCGACAAGATGGACAAGACCGTTGTCGTCATCGTGGAAGACCACGTGGCGCACAAAGTCTATAAAAAGATCATTGGCGAGACCTACCGCCTGAAGGCACACGATGAGAACAACGAGTGCCACGTCGGCGATATCGTCCGCGTGATGGAGACCCGCCCCCTGTCCAAGGACAAGAGATGGCGCGTGGTCGAGATCGTGGAAAAGGCGAAGTAAGGAGGCAACAACATGATTCAGCAGGAAAGTTATCTGAAGGTTGCCGACAATACCGGCGCCAAGGAAATCAAGTGCATCCGCGTTCTCGGCGGATCCAAGCGTAAATACGCCAGCATCGGCGACGTGATCGTCGCTTCCGTGCGCAAGGCGGCCCCCGGCGGCTCCGTCAAGAAGGGCGACGTCGTCAAGGCTGTTGTTGTCCGCACCGCGAAGCCGGTCCGCCGCGCGGACGGCACCTATGTGCGTTTCGATGAGAACGCCGCCGTCCTGATCAACGGTGAGGATAAGAACCCCCGCGGCACCCGTATCTTTGGGCCCGTCGCCCGTGAGCTCCGCGACAGTGACTTCACGAAGATCCTGTCTCTGGCTCCCGAAGTTATTTGAGGAGGGCGCAGAACATGAACATCAAAAAAGACGATAAAGTCGTTGTCCTGTCCGGCAAGGACAAGGGCAAGGAAGGCAAAGTCCTGTCTGCTGACCCGAAGGGCGGCAAGCTGATCGTGGAGGGCGTGAACGTCGCCACGAAGCACCAGAAGCCGAAAAACCAGCAGGATCAGGGCGGCATCATCAAGACCGAGACCCCGATCTATGCCTGCAAGGTCATGGTCGTCTGCCCGAAGTGCGGCAAGCCGACCCGCATCGCGCACAAGATCACGGACGGCAAAAAGGCCCGCATCTGCAAAAAGTGCGGCGCCGAACTGTAAAGGAGGGAGCAACGAACTATGGCAAATATGCCTTCTATGAAGAAGAAGTATGTGGAGGAAGTCGCTCCCGCTCTGATGACGAAGTTCCAGTACGCGAGCGTTATGCAGATCCCGAAGATCGAGAAGATCGTCGTCAGCGTCGGCTGCGGCGACTGCAAGGATAACGCCAAGGCGCTCGACGCCGTCATCAAGGACATCACTGCGATCACCGGCCAGAAGGCTGTCGCGACCGTCGCCAAGAAGAGCGTCGCGAACTTCAAGCTGCGTGAGGGTATGCACGTCGGCGTGAAGGTCACGCTGCGTCAGGACCGCATGTGGGAGTTCCTGGACCGCCTGTTCAACATCGCGCTGCCCCGTGTCCGCGACTTCCGCGGCATCTCGGCCGACGCGTTCGACGGCCGCGGCAACTACAGCCTCGGCCTCAAGGAGCAGATCATCTTCCCCGAGATTGAGTACGATAAGATCGAGAAGCTCCGCGGCATGAACATCGCCATCATCACCACCGCCAAGACCGACGAGGAAGCGCGCGAGCTGCTCAAGCTCATGGGCGCTCCGTTCGTCACCAAAGCATAAGGGAGGAGCGACACAATGGCTAAGAAATCTATGATCCTCAAGCAGCAGGCGCCTGCGAAGTACTCCACCCGCCAGTATAACCGCTGCAAGATCTGCGGCCGTCCCCACGCCTACCTGCGCAACTACGGCATCTGCCGTATCTGCTTCCGTGAGCTGGCGTACAAGGGCCAGATCCCCGGCGTCCGCAAAGCCAGCTGGTAAAATTCTGCCGTTTGGCATCGTGAGCTGTGCTTGCTGTATACCAGATACAGCTGCGCACAGCGCACTTCGCCAACCAACAGAATTCCGCCCGGGCGGGATAACGGCTGCGCGGCGCACATCGCCTGACGAAAAATTTCCGCCCAGTGCTGAACATCGCGTTCAGCCCCAACTTCCGTAAGTTCGCCCCGCGCAGCCGCAGCTGGATCTGCGGCTGTCGGTGCGCACTGAAATACGGTGCCGGTCCTTATGATCTGAGTTCCGGTGCCGCGCCCCGCCCATGCCTGCGCGTTTGACCCGGCGCCCATGCATGGTACCCCCCGCTTTTGTGCCGCCCGGCACCGCGGCCGTGCCGCCGCCCCGGCGGCGACATGAAAATGGACCGCGCGTCATGAAAGCAAGCTTTTGCCCCTTCGCAGAAAGGGCAGGGATGACGAAAGGCCGCAGGGAATCAAGCATTCATGCGGAACCTCGCCGCCCAAACCGTATCATCGGTAACTTCTAACTAAGGAGGAAACACAAATGCAGATCACCGATCCCATCGCCGACATGCTGACCCGTATCCGCAACGCTGGCAGCGCTCGGCACGAAACCGTGGACATCCCGAATTCCAAGATGAAGAAGGCCATCGCCGAAATTCTTCTCGAGGAAGGCTACATCAAGAGCTTCCAGCTCATTGATGACGGCACCCAGGGCATCATCCGCGTCACCCTGAAGTATCTCCCCGGCAAAGAGAAGGCCATCCAGGGCCTCCGCAGAGTCTCCAAGCCCGGCCTGCGTGTCTACGCCGGCGCTGACGAGCTGCCGCAGGTCCTGCGCGGCCTCGGCATCGCGATCATCTCCACCTCGAAGGGCATCATGACCGACAAGAAGGCGCGTGCGCAGCACGTCGGCGGCGAAGTCCTCGCGTTCGTGTGGTAAGGGAGGTACAGAACAATGTCTAGAATTGGTAGAGCTCCCATTGAGATCCCCGCAGGCGTTGAAGTCACCTGCAATGGCAACGTTGTCACCGTCAAGGGCCCGAAGGGCACCCTGTCGCACAACGTGCACCCGGACATGACCGTCACGGTCGAAGGCAACACCATCCACGTCACCCGCCCGAGCGATGACAAAATGCACCGCTCCCTGCACGGCCTGACCCGCACGCTGATCCACAACATGGTCATCGGCGTGACCGAGGGCTTCAGCAAGACGCTCGAGATCAACGGCGTCGGCTACAGAGCCGTGAAGGAAGGTCAGAACCTGGTCATGCACCTGGGCTTCTCGCACACGGTCACCGTGTCCGAGAACGCGGACATCCAGATCGATGTCCCGAACCCGAACCAGGTCATTATCAAGGGTATCGACAAGGAAAAGGTCGGCCAGTTTGCAGCAGAAGTGCGCGCGAAGCGTCCGCCCGAGCCGTACAAGGGCAAGGGCATCAAGTACGATTACGAGCATATCCGCCGCAAAGAAGGCAAGACCGGCGCGAAGTAATTGGAGGTGTGCCTGAATGATTAAGAGACCGAATACGAAAGCGCAGCGCGTTCGCCGTCACCAGAGAGTGCGCGGCAAGATCTCCGGCACGGCCGAGAGACCGCGTCTGAGCGTGTTCCGCAGTGAAAACAACATTTATGCCCAGATCATCGACGATGTCGCCGGTAAGACGCTTTGCAGCGCCTCCACCGTGGAAAAGGGCTTTGAAGGCAATGGCGGCAACTGCGAAGCGGCAGCCAAGATCGGCAAGCTCATCGGTGAGCGCGCCGTGGCAGCCGGCATCACCGAGGTCGTGTTCGACCGCGGCGGCAATGTGTACCATGGCCGCGTCAAGGCTCTGGCAGAAGGCGCCCGCGAGGGCGGCCTGAAGTTCTAACGGGAGGAGGAAACGAAATGGCATATAACAATGACAGACGGGACAACCGCCGCAACCGCAGCGATGAGCCCCAGGAATTCAGCGAAAAAGTCGTTGCCCTCAACCGCGTTTCCAAGACCGTTAAGGGCGGCCGCGTCGCAAAGTTCTCCGCACTGGTCGTCGTTGGCGACGGCAAGGGCCGCGTGGGCTTCGGCCTCGGCAAAGCAGCCGAAGTTTCCGAAGCGATCCGCAAGGGCCTGGAGGACGCGAAGAAGAACCTGACCACCGTGACCCTGCAGGGCACGACGATCCCGCACGAGGTCATCGGCGAGTTCGGCGCCGGCCGCGTGCTGCTCAAGCCCGCCGCACCCGGCACCGGCGTGATCGCCGGCGGCGCCGTGCGTGCCGTGGTCGAGGCTGCCGGCATCAAGGACATCCGTACCAAGTGCCTGCGCTCGAACAACCCGGCGAACGTTGTCGCCGCGACGATGGAAGGTCTGAAGTCTCTGCGCAACGCCCAGCAGGTCGCTGCTTACAGAGGCAAGACCGCCGAAGAGATTCTGGGTTAAGGAGGGGCTGAGACATGGCAAATCTGAAGATCAAGCTCGTCAAGAGCCTCAGCGGCCGCAATGCCAAGCACATTGCCACCGCCAACTCCCTCGGCCTGCACAAGATCGGCAACGAGACCGTGCAGCCCGATAACCCGCAGACCCGCGGCAAGATCGCCAAGATCGGCTATCTCGTCGCCGTCACTGAAGAAGAATAAGGAGGGCCCCAGAAATGAATATCCACGAACTTTCTCCCGTTGTGGGCTCCACCCATGTCGGCAAGCGCAAGGGCCGCGGCCACGCGACCGGCAACGGCAAGACCGCAGGCCGCGGTCATAAGGGCCAGAAGGCCCGCAGCGGCGGCGGCGTCCGCATCGGCTTCGAAGGCGGCCAGATGCCTCTGGCCCGCCGCATCCCGAAGCGCGGCTTCCACAACATCTTTGCAAAACCGCTCGAGAGCGTGAACGTCTCCGCTCTGGAGAAGTTTGAAGACGGCGCTGTCGTCGATGCGAAGGCCCTGCTCGATGCCGGCATCCTCAGCAAGTGCACCTACGGTGTGAAGATCCTTGGCAGCGGCGAAATCACCAAGAAGCTGACTGTGAAGGCTTCTGCGTTCTCCGAATCCGCGAAAGCGAAGATCGAGGCAGCAGGAGGAAAGGCTGAGGTGGTGTAAGGTGCTCCAGACATTTCGTAACGCATGGCGCATTGAGGAACTGCGCAAGAAAATTCTCTTTACGCTTCTGATTGTCCTGCTTTACCGTCTCGGCAATGCCGTACCCGTACCTTTCGTCGACACCAAAGCACTGGCCGACTACTTCCAGGCAAGCGGCCTGCAGAACACGATCCTGGGCCTGTTCAACGTCATGTCCGGCGGCGCGTTCTCCCAGGCGACGATCTTCGCGCTGTCCATCCAGCCGTACATCAACGCTTCCATCATCATTCAGCTCCTGTGCATCGCGATCCCCTCGCTGGAGCGTCTGCAGAAGGAAGGCGGCGAGGAAGGCAAGAAGAAAATCGCCAGCATCACCCGCTACAGCACGGTTGCCATCGGTCTGCTGCAGGGCTTTGCGTATTATATGATGATGCGCAACTACAGCCTCATCAATGCGGACTTTGCCAGCAATGTCTGGGCAGCCATCGTCATCATCCTGACCTTTACGTCCGGTTCCGCCCTCATCATGTGGCTTGGTGAGCAGATCACCGAGTTCGGCATCGGCAACGGTATCTCGATCATCCTGTTCGTGAGCATCGTCGCCCGCTTCCCGAACTCCATCATCCGCCAGATCAACAACGTGGCCAATGGCGACCTCGCCTGGTGGGTCCTGGTGCTGATGTACCTCGGCGCCCTGCTGCTCATCGTGCTCATCGTGCTCGTCAACGACGCGGAGCGCCGCCTGCCGGTGCAGTATTCCAAGCGCGTGGTTGGCCGCAAGATGTACGGCGGCCAGAGCACGCACCTGCCGATGAAGGTGAACATGAGCGGCGTCCTGCCGATCATCTTCGCCCAGTCGATCGCGTCGCTGCCGGCCACTATCTGCGCCTTCGTTCCGAAGTGGCAGAACAGCTGGGTCATGACGCATGTGTTTGATACGACCACCTGGCCGTATATCGTCATCTACTTCCTGCTCATCATCTTCTTCAGCTACTTCTACTCCACGATCCAGTTCAACCCGATCGAGGTCGCGAACAACCTGAAGAAGAACGGCGGGTTCATCCCGGGCTTCCGTGCAGGCAAGCCGACGAGCGAATTCATCCAGAAGGTGCTCAACAAGATCACGCTCTTCGGCGCGATCTACCTGAGCGTCATCGCGATCACGCCGCTGATCATCAGCGCGTGCTCGAAGGCGGAAGAGCTCACCGGCATCTCCCTGGGCGGCACGTCCATCATCATCGTTGTCGGTGTTGCACTTGAGACCGTCCGCGCACTCGAGGCGCAGATGCTCATGCGCAACTACAAGGGCTTCCTGAGCTGATAGGAGGATGCACACAATGAAACTTGTTTTGTTAGGTGCCCCCGGTGCGGGCAAGGGCACGCAGGCTGAGATCCTTAGCCGCAAGCTGAATATCCCCACCATTTCTACCGGCAACATCCTGCGCGCGGCCATGAAAAACGGCACGCCCGTGGGCCTGAAAGCAAAATCCTACGTGGAAAGCGGCAAGCTCGTTCCGGACGACGTCATCATCGGCATCGTCTGCGAGCGTCTGGCTGAGCCCGACTGCGCCAATGGTTATATCCTCGACGGTATGCCGCGCACCATCCCCCAGGCGGAAGCTCTGGAGCAGCACGGCATCGACGTCGACACCGCCCTCTCGATCGAGATCGCGGACGAGACCATCATCGAGCGCATGTCCGGCCGTCGGACCTGCAAGGACTGCAGCGCCACGTTCCACATCGTCTCCAATCCTCCCAAGGTGGAAGGCAAGTGCGACTTCTGCGGCGGCGAGCTGACCATCCGCAAGGACGACGCTCCCGAGACCGTGAAGGCGCGCCTGGATGTCTACCATGCCGAGACCGAGCCGCTCAAGGACTTCTATGCCCAGCGCGGCAAGCTCGTCAAGGTCGATAACCAGCCGACCATCGAGGCCACGACCGCTGCGATCGAGAAAGCTCTGGGTCTGGAATGATCATCATCAAATCCGATCCGGAAGTCGATCTCATGCGGCAGGCCGGCCGCATCACCGCTGGCGCGCGCACCGTCGCGCGTCAGATGGTGGAGCCGGGCGTGACCACCCGCCAGATCAATCGCGAAGTGCACAAGTTCATCACGAAGTCCGGCGCGTCGCCGTGCTTCATGACCGACGGCGGCTTCCCGACGGCGGCATGCATCTCCGTCAATGACGAGATCATCCACGGCATCCCCGGCGACCGCGTCCTGCATGAGGGCGATATCGTCAGCGTCGACGTCGGCGCCCGCTACCGCGGCTTCAACGGCGACTGCGCGGGCACGTTCCCGTGCGGCAAGTGCTCGGATGAGGCCCTGCGCCTGATCCGCATCACGCGCCAGAGCTTTTTCGAGGGCATCCAGTTTGCCCGCGTCGGCTACCGCATCTCCGACATCGGCCACGCCATTCAGGAGTACGCCGAGAGCTATGGCTACTCGCTCGTGCGCGAGTATGTCGGCCATGGTGTCGGTGCCAGCCTGCACGAGGCGCCCGAGATCCCGAACTACGGCAAGCCCGGCCACGGCCCGCGTCTGCAGAAGAACATGACGATCGCCGTGGAGCCGATGGTCAACGTCGGCGGGTATGAGGTCCGCGTTCTGGACAACGGCTGGACCGTGGTCACGGCGGACGGCAGCCTGTCGGCGCACTACGAAAACTCTCTGCTCGTCACCGACGGCGAGCCGGAGATCCTGACGTTCGCAGACGACATTTGACGGGCGCGTCCCGAAAAACCTTAGGAGGTTCAAACACCTTGGCAAAAGACGATGTAATCGAGCTGGAGGGCACGGTCGTCGAATCCCTGCCCAACACGACGTTCCGGGTTGATATCGGCAACGGCCACATCATCCTGGCGCACATCTCCGGAAAGCTCCGGATGAACTTTATCAGAATCCTCCCCGGTGACAAGGTCACGGTTCAGATGTCTCCGTATGATCTGACGCGCGGCCGCATCACCTGGAGAAGCAAGTAGGAGGTTAACTACAATGAAAGTCAGACCGAGTGTCAAGCCCATGTGCGAAAAGTGCAAGGTCATCAAGCGCAAGGGCAAAGTCATGGTTATCTGCGAAAACCCGAAGCACAAACAGAGACAGGGCTGATCTGACCCTGTAAGTCCTAACACATCCGCGCCAGAAGGTCGGCTCCCTCCGGCGGGAGTAAGTCGCCTCCCTTTTTGCGCGCGGAACAAAAATTTCGAAAGGAATGATCGAATAAGATGGCACGTATCGCCGGCGTTGACCTGCCCAAGGACAAGCGAATTGAAATTGGCCTGACCTACGTTTATGGTATCGGCAGAACCAGCGCAAAAAAGATTCTTGACATGACCGGCATCAATCCGGACACCCGCGTGAAAGACCTCACCGACGAGGAAGAAGCAAAGATCCGTGAGTGCATCGACCACCACTTCATCGTGGAAGGCGACCTGCGCCGCAGCGTGGCGCTCGACATCAAGCGCCTGACCGAGATCGGCTGCTATCGCGGCCAGCGTCACAGACGCGGCCTGCCCGTGCGCGGCCAGCGCAGCAAGACCAACGCGCGTACCCGCAAGGGCCCGAAACGCACGATCGCCAATAAGAAGAAGTAAGGGAGGGATATGTAATGGCAAACGCAGCAAAAGGCAAGAAAGTTCGCACGCGCCGCAAAGAGCGTAAGAACATTGAAAAGGGAGCCGTGCATATCAGCTCTTCGTTCAACAACACCATGGTCACCATCACGGACACCCAGGGCAATGCGCTCTCTTGGGCCTCCGCAGGCGGCATGGGCTTCCGCGGAAGCAAGAAATCCACCCCCTTCGCCGCACAGACTGCCGCTGAGACGGCTGCCAAGGCGGCTATGGAGCATGGCCTGAAGACCGTCGAAGTCTTCGTCAAGGGCCCCGGCTCCGGACGTGAGGCTGCGATCCGCGCCCTGCAGACGGCAGGACTCGAGGTCACCATGATCAAGGACGTCACCCCCATTCCGCACAATGGCTGCCGTCCTCCGAAACGCCGCCGCGTCTGATTGAAGGAGGGAAATGAATTATGGCTAGATATACCGAAGCTGTCTGCCGCCAGTGCCGCAGAGAGGGCCAGAAGCTCTTCCTCAAGGGCGACAGATGCTACACCCAGAAGTGCGCGATCGACTGCAGAGGCTATGCCCCCGGCCAGCACGGCCAGGGCCGCAGCAAGACCTCTGAGTACGGCTCCCAGCTGCGCGAGAAGCAGAAGGTCCGCCGCTACTACGGCGTGCTCGAAAAGCAGTTCCGCAGCTACTTCGCCATGGCCGAGAAGCGCCAGGGCATCACGGGCGAGAACCTGCTCGCCATCCTGGAAACCCGTCTGGACAACGTCGTCTACCGTCTTGGCTTCGCCATGAGCCGTGCGGAGGCGCGCCAGCTCGTGACCCACGGCCACTTCACTGTGGATGGCCGCAAAGTCAACATCCCCAGCTTCCTGGTCAAGCCGGGCATGGTTATTACGCTCAAGGACTCCAGCAAGAGTCTCGACAAGATCAAGGCCAACGTCGAAGCGAACGCTTCCCGTCCGGCGCCGAAATGGCTGGACTACGACGCCAACAACATGGTTGGCAAGGTCGTGGCCATGCCCGCGCGTGACGACATTGATCTGCCTGTCGAGGAACACCTCATCGTCGAGCTGTATTCCAAGTAATAAAGAGACCCTCAAATTGGTAAGCTGACATCCGCAGCGCCCCTGTGGCGCAACAACACAGTAAGGAGGGTTAAGTCTAAATGATTGAAATTGAAAAGCCGCGCATCGAATGCCAGGAATCCCCGGACGATATCTCGTATGGCAAGTTCGTCGTTGAGCCTCTGGAGCGTGGCTACGGCACGACCCTGGGTAACTCTCTGCGCAGAGTGCTGCTCTCTTCACTGCCCGGCACTGCCCCGACGTCCATCCGGATCACCGGTGTGCAGCACGAGTTTTCGACGATCCCCGGCGTCAAGGAAGACGTCACGGAGATCGTGCTGAATGTGAAGGGCATCATCGCGCGCCTGCACTGCGACGGCCCGAAGACCGTCTATATCGAAGCGGCAGGCGAGTGTGAAGTCACCGCCGGTGACATCAAGGCAGACGCCGAGGTCGAGATCCTCAACCCCGAGCTGCACATTGCCAGCCTCGGCCCGGACGGCGCGCTCTCCATGGAGATCACGCTCGCTCACGGCAGAGGCTACGTCCCGGCGGACAAGAACAAGAGCGCGCAGCAGGTCATCGGGACCATCCCGGTGGACAGCATCTACGCGCCGGTCCTGAAGGTCAACTACGCTGTCGAGAACACCCGTGTGGGCAACCAGACGGACTTCGACAAGCTGACCATCGAGGTCTGGACCGACAAGACCATCTCGGCGCGCGACGCGCTGAGTCTCGGCGCCAAGATCCTGTGCGATCACTTCACGCTCTTCACCGATCTGTCTGACACGATCGGCAACAGCTGCACGGTGGTGGAGAAGGAGCCGGAGCGCCCCGATACCGTCATGAAGATGACGATCGAGGAGCTGGACCTCTCCGTGCGCAGCTTCAACTGCCTGAAGCGCGCGAATATCAACACCGTCGAAGACCTCACGAACAAGACTGAGGAAGAGATGATCAAGGTGCGCAACCTTGGCCGCAAATCCCTGGAAGAGGTCGAGCACAAGCTCGCTATGATGGGCCTGAGCCTGGCGAGCGACGACAACCAGTAATAACCAGTTACTCTTATCAAGGAGGAAAACCGATATGCCCGGAACAAGGAAACTCGGTAAGACCACCGATCAGCGCAAGGCGATGCTCCGTCAGCAGGTCACGGACCTGCTCGACATGGGCCGCATGGAGACGACCGTCTTCCGCGCAAAAGAGATCGCGCCGCTCGCCGAGAAAATGATCACCCTTGGCAAGAAGAAGGACATGGCTGCCTACCGTCAGGCGCTGGCCTTCATCACCCGCGAGGATGTTGCCAAGAAGGTGTTCGATGAAGTTGCCCCGAAGTATGCCGACCGCAACGGCGGCTACACCCGCATCACCCGCATCGGCACCCGCCGCGGCGATGCGGCCGAGATGGCTGTCATCGAGCTCGTGTAAGGAGCTTCCGAACACAACCCACAACGCACCGACTGCATTTGCAGCCGGTGCGTTTTCGTGTTTTACACGCGGGTACTGTCTGTGGTATAATAACTCTTCAGACAGACAACAAGGAGGGACGTGTATGCGCATTCTGGTCGTGGAAGATGAACAGGACCTCAACCGCATTCTCGCCAAAACACTCACTGCCGAGGGCTACAGCGTCGATGCCTGCTTTGACGGCATGGAGGCGCTGGACTACCTGGAGGGCGCGGAGTATGACGCCGTCGTGCTCGACGTGATGATGCCGCGCATGGACGGCTTTTCGCTTCTGGCGCAGATGCGCGAGAGCGGCAGCGAGACGCCGGTCATCTTCCTCACGGCGAAAGACAGCGTGCCCGACCGTGTGCACGGGCTCGACGCCGGGGCGGATGACTATCTCGTCAAGCCGTTTTCGTTCGACGAGCTGCTGGCGCGGCTGCGCGTCGTCACGCGCAAGCGCGGCGGCAGCGCCACGAATGTTTTCACCGTCGCCGACCTCACGGTCGATACCGCCTCGCACCATGTCACGCGCGGCGGCCGCACGATCGCGCTCTCGGCCAAGGAGTTTGCCCTGCTCGAATACATGATCCGCAACCGCGGCGTCGTGCTCTCGCGCGAGCGGATTGAAAACCATCTCTGGAACTATGACTACAGCGGCGGCTCGAACGTCGTGGACGTGTATGTGAGCTACCTGCGCCGGAAGATCGACGCGGACTATCCCACCAAGCTCATCCACACCGTCTGGGGCGTCGGCTGGGTACTGCGGGAGGAAGTATGAAGCGTCCGTCACTGAAATTGCGTATCACGGCCTGGTTCGCGCTTATGATGTTCGTCATCGAGGCGCTGGTGCTCGCGTTCCTGCTCGCGGTCAACGGCACAGTTGCCACGAACGACCCGGAGGCGCGCCTCGTGCGCATGGTCGAGCACAATGCCGACCGCGTCAAGTATAACCACCGCCAGTTCCGCTATGGCCGCATCCATTATAACCGCAGCGGCGTCTACACCGTGCTCTATGACGCGGACGGCAATGCCCTGCAGGGCACGTTCCCGGCGGAGTTCACGCCCGCAGAGCCCCTGCCGCTCGGCAGCGAGACCGTGCGCCTCGTCGACTGCGGGGACAACGAATATTACGTCTACGATGTGCGCGTGGACATGATGGTCGGCAGTGTCTGGCTGCGCGGTGTCATCAACGCGGACGCCAACGGCGGCGTCATGCGCGTCATCCTGCCGCTGGCGTGGTCGCTGCTGCCGGTGCTGCTCGTGCTGTCGGTCCTCGGCGGCTATTTCATTGCCGGCCGCGCCCTGCGCCCCGTGCGCCAGCTCACGGCCGCGGCCAATGCCATTTCCGACGGGCAGGATCTCAAGGCGCGCATCGGCCTGCCGCACACGAGAGGCAGCGACGAGATCTATCAGCTCTCGGCCTCCTTTGACAACATGTTCGACCGGCTTGAGCGCTCGTTCGAGGCCGAGCAGCGCTTCACGTCCGATGCCTCGCACGAGCTGCGCACGCCGACGACCGTCATCCTCGCCGCCTGCGAGGACGCGCGCAAGAACGCGCAGACGCCCGCGGACTATCAGGCGGCGCTCGATGTCATCGACCGGCAGGCGCACAAGATGTCGGCGCTCATCCGCAGCATGCTCGAGATCACGCGCCTCGACCAGGGCACGCAGAAGGTGAACTGGGAGTATGCCGACCTCTCCGATCTCGTCACCGTCATCTGCGACGAGCAGGCCATGGTCGCACGCCGCGGCATCCGCATCAGCTGCGCGGCCGAGCCGGGCATCTTCATCGACATGGACGTCTTTCTCATCTCGCGCGTCGTGCAGAATCTGCTCGACAACGCCTTCAAGTTCGGCGTGGACGGTGGCTGGATCCATGTCACGCTCCGGCGCGCGGCCGCGGGCGCCGAGCTGAGCGTGCAGGACAACGGCATCGGTATCTCGCAGGAAAATCTGGATAGAATATGGCAGAGGTTCTATCAGGCCGACCCCAGCCGGCAGGAAAACGCCGGTCTGGGCCTGGGCCTGTCGATGGTGCAGCAGATCGTCACGCTCCACGGCGGCACGGTCGCCGTCACGAGTACGCCCGGCCGGGGCGCGACGTTCACGGTCACGCTGCCCGAACACCACGGAAAAGAGGAAAGCTGATATGAAAAAAACCGTTTTGCGCGCCTATGCCCGCCTGATCGCGGAGGTCGGCGCGCGTGTGCGCAAGGGACAGGACGTCGTCATCGAGGCCGAGCTCGACCAGCCGGAGTTTGTGACCATGGTCGCCGATGCGTGCTATCACGCCGGGGCGCGCAAGGTCACGGTCACGTGGAAGCACCAGGCGCTCGAGAAGCTCGCCATCCGGCGCGAGAGCGTCAAAACGCTCCAGACCGTCGAGGACTGGGAGCGCGCAAAGCTCCAGCACTATGTCGACACGCTCCCGTGCCGCATCTATCTGCTCAGTGAGGATCCGGACGGCCTGCGCGGCGTCAGCCCCGCGAAGATGGCCCGCGCCCGGCAGGGGCGCTACAGCGTCATCAAGCCCTACCGCGACCAGATGGAGGGCCGCTACCAGTGGTGCATCGCGGCCGTGCCCGGCGCGGCGTGGGCGAAGAAGGTGTTCCCGCACGAGACAAAGGCCCGCGCCGTCGAAAAGCTCTGGGAGGCCATCCTGCACACCTGCCGCGTGGACGACGACCCCATCGCCGCGTGGAACGCGCACAATGCCGACCTGCAATCGCGCTGCGACCACCTCAACAGCCTCGGCATCGCGTCGCTGGAGTACCACGCGTCCAACGGCACGAACCTCACTGTCGGCATGATCCCCGAGGCGCAGTTTTGCGGCGGCGGGGAGTACACGATCGGCGGCAGCTATTTTAACCCCAACCTGCCCACGGAGGAGTGCTTCATCTCGCCCAAGCGCGGCGAGGCCGAGGGCATCGTCTATTCGTCGAAGCCGCTGTCGTATCAGGGGCAGCTCATCGAGGATTTCTCCATCCGCTTCGAGCACGGCCGCGCCGTCGAGGCGCACGCGCGCACGAACGAGGCTCTGCTGCAAAAGCTCATCGCCATGGACGAAGGCTCCGCCTACCTCGGCGAGTGCGCGCTCGTGCCGTATGACAGCCCCATCAACCAGACAGGCATCCTGTTTTACAACACCCTGTTTGATGAAAACGCCTGCTGCCACCTCGCGCTCGGCATGGGCTTCATCGACACCATCCGCGACTACCCGAACCGCACGCTCGAGGAGATGCGCGCGCTCGGCGTGAACGACTCCATGATCCATGAGGATTTCATGATCGGCACGCCGGATCTGGCCATCACGGCGCACTGCCGCGACGGCCGCACCGTTCCCGTGTTCCGGGACGGGACGTGGGCTTTTTGACCGAAATCCCACTTTTTCGTCGAAATACCGCGAATTGTGGTGCGCTCCGTTTCCGGAGCGCACTATTTTTCCACAAAAGTGGGGAATTCGCGCGCAAAAACGTTGCATTTTCGCGGCGCGTATGGTAAGATACGCCTGCACGGAAAATCTTACTGCTTACTTGCGCCCGACAGGAGGTGACCGGCATGAAGCGAGCCCTTTTGTGCACTCTGATCGCGGCAGCGCTGCTGCTGAGCGCCTGCTCGCGCGCATCGGAGAGCACCGTGCGCGCGCCGGATGCCGGAGCACCGCTGACGCTGTGCCTTGGCGCCGGCCCCGCGACGCTCGACCCCGCGCGCACGGAAAACGGCATCGGCGCGACGTATGTGGTCAATCTCTTCGCCGGCCTGACCGGCTACCGCACCGGCGGCGACGGGGCGGCCGAGCTCACGCCCGAGCTGTGCGCGGCCCTGCCGGAGCCGGAGGCCCTGCCGGACGGGCGCGTGCGGTATGTGTTCACGCTGCGTGACGGCCTCACGTGGTCGGACGGTGCGCCGCTCACGGCGGCGGACTTCGTCTATGCGTGGAACCGGGCGAGCACGCTGGGTGACGCGGCGGCGCCGTATCTCTTTGCCTGCATCGACGGCTACGGCACCGGCCGGCTGAACGTCACGGCATCGCCCGACGGACGCACGCTCACCGTCGTGCTCGCGGAGGCCATGCCGACATTTTTGCAGCTGTGCGCCCAACCGGCGTATGCGCCGGTGCCCTCCGGCGCGACGGACGCCACGAGCTGGACGGCCGACGACGCGGCCTTTGCTGCCAGCGGGCCGTACACGGTCGCCGAGTGGACGACCGAGGGCCTCACGTATACGAAAAATCCTGCCTATTGGGATGCGGATAATGTCGTGGCCGAGACGGTGCGCTTCGTCTTTCAGAGCGATCCCAATGTCGCGGAGTCTGCCTTCCTCGTGCGGGAGTATGCGCTCGTCTGGCCGGTGCCGGACGCGGCGCTCGACGACCTGCGCACAAATCACGCGCCCGAGCTGCGCACCGTCAGCCAGCTCGGCACATACAGCCTCTGCTTTTCCATGAGCGACCCGGCGCTGAGCGTTTTCTCCCAGACGGAGCGCGCGCAGATCCGCACGGCGCTCGCACTGCTCATCGACCGGGATGCGCTCTGCGCCAACATCACCCCCGGCGCGCAGCAGAGCGCGAACGCGCCCATCCCGCCCGGCATCTCGGACGCCGACGGCAGCGCCTTTACTGCGCACAACGGCTTGGACGGCAAGGGCGGCGGCTATTACGGCAGCGATTACGAGGCCAACTGCAAGCAGGCCATTGCGCTCCTGCGGCAGGCGGCGGAGTCGTCCGGCCGGTTCACGGTCAACGCGCAGGGCGTGTGCGCCGGGTTCCCGGAGCTGACGTACCTGACGTCCGACGCGGCGGGCCACGTCGCCATCGCGGACGATCTGCAGTCGCTCTACGGCCGCTATGGCATTGCGCTCACGGTCACGGCACAGGACATGGACACCTTCCTCGCCAGCCGCGCCGCCGGGGGCTACTCGATTACGCGCTGCAGCTTCAGCGCCGATATTGACGACCCCATGCCGTTTCTCTCCCTCTGGGCGAGCGGCGCGGGCAGCAACTGCGTCGCCCTCGGCCGCGGCGCGCATGCGGACTACGCGGGCTACACCGTCACGCTCGACGGCCGCACGAAAGACAACTGCACCTGGGCGGAGTCGTATGACGCGCTGCTCTACCGCATCCAGAGCAGCGGCGACACGGCCGAGCGCTATTCGCTCATGCACCAGGCCGAGACGCTGCTCATGCAGACGGGCGCCGTCTGCCCGCTCTACTGGTACACGGACACCTACCTGTGCAACACGCACGTGCAGGGCTTGCTGTCCGGCCCGCTTGGCGCGCAGTACCTGATGGGCGCGCACGTGGAAAAGTGAATGAAAAACAGCCCCACCACCGGTTTCCCAGTGGCGGGGCTGTTGTAATATGAAATATCACAGGAACACGAAAAACAGCATCACGATCAGGTACGCGAATGCGAGCGTCATCGGCGCGAGCGCGAGCACGGCGGTCAGCCGCCAGTCGTCCGCGTCCTCCACCACCGTGCCCTCGTAGACCGGCTCCCGCGCTCCGGCGAGCGTGCCGTGCAGGTAGCTGCGGTAGAGCTTCAGAAACTGCTTGCCGTCGCGGCGGCCAATGCTGTAGGATGCCTGCTCCGGCGTGCGGGGCTGCAGAGCGTGGTGTGTGCGCATCCGATGTTCCTCCTCATGCACCTCGGAAGGTGTCGAATCTTTCACAATACTATTATACGTACCCAGGCGCCGCGCGTCAACCGGGTAAGTTTTCCGGTGCGGCGGTCTCGGGCACGTGCGTCGCGTCGGGCAACGGCTCCGGCGTGACCTCCGGAGACGGTTTCGGCTCCGGCGCCGGCGGCGGGGGCAGGATGATCTGCGGCGGGGTGTTCGGTGTGGGCGTTGGCGTAGGGGCCACCGTCTGCACCGGCGTGGGCGCCGGGGCGGGGCGCTTGCGCGGGATGCTGCCGACTGCGAGCCACAGCGCCGCGATGACGGCGGCGAGCACGGCCAGCACGACGGCCACGGTTAGGATGATCTCGCGCCGGCGCGCGTGCGCGTGCTTCCTGCGCTGGGATTCCTGCTCGGCGATCCGCGCGGCCGGCACCTCGAACCGCCGCGTCTGCGACAGCTCCTCGCCCGACGGCTGCGGCAGGGGGACGGTGGTCTCGGCGTCGAGCGCCGTGATCTCGATGAGCACGAGCGTGATGTTGTCGCCCGGCCCGGCGGCGAGCGCCTGCGCCATGAGCGACTGCCCCAGCTCCGGCAGCGGCAGGTCGGCGCTCAGTGCCGCTTGCAGCTGCGTGTCGCTGAGCTTACCGGTCAGTCCGTCGGTGCACAGCAGCAGCCGGTCGCCGACTGCGAGCGGCACGCTGGCCGCAAAATACGGCATGAGCCGCTGGCGCGCGCCGAGCATGCCCAGATACTGCGTGAGCACGTGCTTGTCCGGGTTGTCCTCCGCGCCGGCGGCGGCCGCCCCGGCATCGAGCTGCTCCTGATACTTGGTGTGGTCGCGCGAGATGCGCTGCAGCGCGCCGCCGCGCTGCAGATAGATGCGGCTGTCACCGACGTTGCAGCAGTAGGCGTGGTTGCCGGTCAGGTGCACGGTCGCGGCGGTCGAGCCGCTGATCTGGCCGCTGGCCGCGATCATATCGCACACGGCAACGTTTGCCCGGCGGAAGAAATCGAGCGCATCAAACGGCTCGTCGCTGCTGCACGCGTGCAGCGTCTGCGCGCACAAAAGGGCCGCCTGCTCGCCGTTGGCCTCGCCGCCCATGCCGTCGAACACGCCGTAGATCAGCCGCTTGCTCTCCTGCTCGGCGGCTGCCTCGGCCACGGGGATGGCGGGGTCGCGCTTGAACGTGCCGTTGCAGTAGTAGTTATCCTCGTTGTTGTCCCGGCCGGAGCCGATGTTCGTCTGCGCGTAACACAGCGCCCGCATCGCGCATCCCTCCCATGCGGATAGTTTCTGCTGCTATCGTACCGTTCGGCGGCCGGTTTGTCAACGTGCTGTCGGCCGGAGTGCAGAAAAATCTCACCCAAACCGCCGCCGTAGGGATTCCATCGGCGGCGGTTTTGTGCTATACTGGTCAAAAAGAGCGCCGCCGTGTGTCCGGCGGCGATGGGGGAACGGATATGAACGAACGATTGGATGCGGCGCTCGAGCAGCTGCCGTTCTGGCCGAACCTGACCGAGCCGCAGCGCGAGCTTGCGCGGCGCGGCGCGCGCCTGGCGCAGTATGACCGCGGGGCGCTCGTGCACGGATGCGACGGGCAGTGCCTCGGCATGATCCGGGTGCAGACCGGCCGCCTGCGCGCGTGCATGCTCTCGGACGACGGGCGCGAGATCACGCTCTACCGCCTCACGGACGGGGATGCCTGCGTGCTGGCGGCGGCGTGCGTCATCCGGCAGATCACGTTCGAGGTGCAGCTCGTGGCCGATGCGCCGACGGAGCTGCTCATCCTCGGCGCGCACGTGTTCCAGCAGCTCACGGCCGAGAATATCCACGTCGAGTGCTGCATGTACCGCCTAGCGACCGAGCGCTTTTCCGACGTCATGTGGGCGATGCAGCAGCTACTGTTCACGAGCTTTGACAAGCGCCTCGCGCAGTATCTCTGGGACGAGTCCGACCACGCCCGCGCGCCCGTGCGCGCCACGCACGAGCAGATCGCGCGCGACACCGGCGCCGTGCGCGAGACCGTCACGCGCATGCTGCGCCACTTCGCCGACGACGGCATCGTCTCGCTTGGCCGTGGCACGGTCACGGTCACGGACGCTGAAAAATTGCGCAAACTCGCCGGAATGTGACTTTGCCACAGAACGCGGGTGTAAAATCTGTTAAAATCAGCACATACTAACACAGACGACAACTCCGGAAAGGAAGATTACCATGATTACACTGACGAAAGAAAACTTTGCGCAGGAGGTCCTGCAGTCCGATAAGCCCGTGCTCGTGGATTTCTGGGCGACGTGGTGCGGCCCCTGCCGCATGATGGCCCCCGTGATCGAGGAGCTCGACGCCGAGCACCCGGAATACAAGTTCGGCAAGGTCAACGTGGACGAGCAGCCGGAGCTCGCAGGCGAGTACCGCATCATGAGCATTCCGACGCTGATGGTGTTCCGCGGCGGCCAGGCTGCGGCCGTGAAGGTCGGCGTGACGCCGAAGGAAGAACTGCTCAAACTCCTCGGCTGAGCCGGGGAATTGTGGATTAGAAGGAGGAGACAAGTATGCACTGCACTGTGAAAATGACCGAGGATCTGTATTGGGTCGGCGCGTCCGACCGCCGTCTGGCCCTGTTTGAGAGCGTGTACCCCATCCCGCGCGGCGTGTCGTACAATGCCTATGTCCTGCTCGACGAAAAGACCGTCCTGCTCGACACGGTGGATCAGTCCGTCGCCGGTCAGTTTTTTGAAAACCTCGCCCATGTCCTCGGCGGCCGCCCGCTGGACTACATCGTCGTGCACCACATGGAGCCCGACCACGCCAAGACGCTCGAGGAGACCGTGCGCCGCTACCCCGAGGCGAAGATCATCTGCAACGCGAAGATCCGCGACATGATCCGCAACTATTTTACCTTCGACATTGACGCCCGCGCCATCCTCATGGCCGAGGGCGATACATACTGCTTCGGCAAGCACACGTTTGCCTATGTCATGGCGCCGATGGTCCACTGGCCGGAGGTCATGGTCAGCTTTGATACCACGACCGGCACGCTCTTTTCCGCCGATGCCTTCGGCACGTTCGGCGCGCTGAGCGGCAATCTCTATGCCGATGAGTACGACTTTGAGCACGACTGGCTGCCTGATGCCCGCCGCTACTATACGAACATTGTCGGCAAGTACGGCACGCAGGTGCAGGCCCTGCTCAAGAAGGCCGCCACGCTCGACATCCGCATGATCTGCCCGCTGCACGGCCCGGTCTGGCGCAAGAACATCGGCTGGTTCGTCGATAAGTACAGCAAGTGGAGCTCCTACACGCCCGAGCAGGTCGGCAGCGTGCTCATCGCCTACTCCTCCGTCTACGGCCACACGGAAAACGCGGCGCAGGTGCTCGCCACCATGCTCGCCGCGCGCGGCGTGCGCAACATCGCCATGTACGACGTCTCCGTCACGCACCCGAGTTATGTCGTGGCCGAGGCCTTCCGCTGCAGCCACCTCGTGTTCGCGTCCACGACGTACAACGCCGGCATCTTCTGCAACATGGAGACGGCGCTGCTCGACATCGCGGCGCATAACCTCCAGAACCGCACCATCGCCCTGATCGAAAACGGCTCCTGGGCGCCGACGGCCGGCAATCTCATGCGCGGCATTCTCTCCAAGCTCAAGGATGTCACCATCCTCAACGAGACGCTCACCATCAAATCCTCGCTCAAGGACGAACAGCTCGGCGCGCTCGCCGAGATCGCGGACGCGCTTGTGGCCTCCATGCCGAAGCCGCGCCCGATCGTGAACGAGGGCAAGCAGAACCCCGCCGCGCTCTTCAAGTTCCAGTACGGCCTGTTCGCGCTCTCCGCCCGCGAAGGGGACAAGGACAATGCCTGCGTCATCAACACCGCCATCCAGATGGCCAACAAGCCCGAGCGCATCTCCATCTCGGTCATCAAGGCCAACTACACCTGCGGCATGATCGAGCGCACCGGCGTGTTCAACCTCTCGCTGCTGACGAAGGAAGTGCCGTTTGCCTTCTTCCAGCACTTCGGCTTCCAGTCCGGCGCGGATGTGGACAAGTTTGCGGATTGGACGGACTGCGCCCGCAGCGACAACGGTCTGTATTACATCAACCGCTATACGAACGCCATGTTCTCCTGCCGCGTCGTCGAGAGCTACGACCAGGGCAGCCACCGGCTCTTCATCGCTGAGATCACGGAGTCCAAGCTCTTCAGCAACGACGAGACCGTGACCTATGACTACTACCGCAGCCACATCAAGCCCGCGCCGCCGAAACTGGCCCCCGCCGAGAAGGCGACCTGGGTCTGCTCTGTGTGCGGCTACGTGTACGAGGGCGAGACGCTCCCGGCCGATTTCATCTGCCCGCTGTGCAAGCACCCGGCGTCCGACTTCGTCAAGCACGCCGCCAAGCCCGCGGAAAAGCGCGTCGGCTTCGTCTGCACCGTTTGCGGCTACGTGTATGAGGGCGCGGATATGCCGGACGACTTCGTCTGCCCGCTGTGCCACCACCCGAAGTCCGATTTCAAACCGCTCGAGTAAGATTCTCCGGATATAGAAAAATGCCCCGCCGCAGGTTTTGAAGTGACCCCAAAAAGTTAGACAAAAATATCGAGCATAAATTGTTCAAGCTACCGAAAGGGCTTGCTGTCTGTGAATTGCAGGCGGCAGGCCCTTCA
>ONIG01000032.1 GCA_900317855.1 uncultured Eubacteriales bacterium
ACCGATGGAATTTCGGTGCCAGTATGTTGCTTAAAATTTCATATCCCTGCTTAGGGGGTGTTTTTTGTGCTGTCCGCACAATCTGGGGCGGTTCAATGTGCGAAGGGCCGTTTTTTGCTGTTTATTTTACGTTTTCACAAAATGCCGTCAGGATGGCGGCGGTCTGCTCGCGCGTGGCGCTGCCCTGCGGACTCAGCCGGGCAGTGCCGCTGCCGTCGTCCGTACCGGAGATCAGCCCGAGCGCGACCGCATCCGCCAGCGCATCCCGCGCCCAGTCGGATACGCTGCCGCTGTCCGGGAAGCGGCTCAGGTCCGCAGGCGTCCACGTGCGCGCCAGCTTCAGGACCCGGCTTGCATATTCCATGAGCAGAACGGCGAGCTGTTCACGCGTTACCGGCGCGTCGGGCGCGAAGGTCGTCTCGCTCGTCCCAGCCACGACGCCGGTCTGATAGGCCCAGAGAACTGCGTCCTTGTACCAGTCCTGTGTCAGATCCGTAAACGGCATGGTGCCGGTGGCCTTCGGCTCGCCCGCAAGATTATAGAGGATCTGCACGACCTGCGCGCGTGTGGTCGTGGCCTTCGGGGCAAAGCGGCCGCCACCGACGCCGGACATCAGCCCGCCGCGCACGCAGAAGTCAATGCCCGGATGCGCCCAGTTGTCGGGCGCCGGGACGTCCGTCAGGCCTTTGCTGGAGCAGGGCGGTGCGGGGATGGTCTCCGTTCGGGCTGTGCCGCAGCGCGTGCACGTATAGCGCAGAACACCGTCGCCCGCACAGCTTGCCTGTTTGACCACCGTTCCGCCGTCCCAGGTGTGCTCACCGCCGAGCGGGCGCAGGGGCTGGGTCACGGATGCGCCGCAGCCGCTGCATGTGTAGACGTTCCGGCCAAAGTCCGTGCACGTCAGCGCGATGTGCTCCGTGATCTGATAATCATGCGTGTGGTCCGCGCGCAGCGACGCGCCATACCGTAGGTCAATGTCTACGTTCGCCTGGATGCCGGGGATGCGGCCGGTGTTGCAGGTCTGCCATGTGCTGTAGCTGCCGCCGTAGCCGGTCTCGGCTGCCCAGACGGCGAGCCAGCGGTCCCACCGGTCATAGGTGGGGTCATCCAGCGTGGTCGTCCACCAGTAGCGGTTGGCGTAAACGCCGACCGAATAGCCCGCGGCCTGCAGCGTCTCGCAGAAGATGGTCACATGGCGCAGGACCTCGGCCTTCGTGCAGTTGTCGCGGATGCCGCTGTCCTCCAGGTCAATGTACACCGGCAGCTGCGGGTGTTTGCCGTCGAGCAGACGCAGAGCGTGCGCGGCCTCGCTGCGTGCGTCCGCGTCGGTCCGTGCGAGGGAGTACAGATACACGCCGTACGGGATGCCGAGCCGCTCGCATGCGGCGGTGTTGACGGCCCACTTCGTGTCGTCCTGCGCGGTCAGGTCGCTGCCGCGGCCGCAGCGGATGATGGCGAAGTCAATATACTGCGCCGTGGTGTCCCAGTCGATCACACCCTGATACTGGCTGACATCGATACCGGCGCCTGTGATCCGTTCGCCGGCGGAGAGCACAGCGGGGGACGCCGCGTCCTCCGCGGGGAGCTGCACGGCGGCGGCGCTGTCGGTCAGCAGGGCGCATAGAAGTAAGATGGAAAGCAGTCGTTTTCGCATAATATTCCTCCGATCTGATGGACGTTTGTGGTTTGCCTTCCATTGTAAGACCAAACGCCGGAAAAGGCAACCGCAGATGCAGGAAAGAAACACGGCGCTCTGCCGCAGCAGAGCGCCGTGTTCAATGTGATTTTTAGAACATTTTGATGTACGCATCGCGGTCGGGGCCGACGGAGACGTACTTGATGCGGCAGCCGACGGCGGCTTCCAGATAGTGCACGTAGTCGAGTGCCTCCTTCGGCAGGTCGCTCACCGTGCGGCAGCCGGAGATGTCGCAGTGGAAGCCGGGCAGATACTCGTAAACGGGCTTGGCCTTGGCCAGCTTCACGCCGATGGGGAAGCGGTCCACGCGCTCGCCGTCGATGTCGTAGGCGACGCACACGGGGATCTTGTCCATATAGGCCAGCACGTCGAGCTTTGTGAGCGCGATGCTCGTGCAGCCCTGCATCTTCACGCCGTAGCGGGAGGCGACCACGTCGAACCCGCCCACGCGGCGCGGGCGGCCGGTCGCGGCGCCGTATTCGCCGCCGGCGTCACGCAGCGCGGTGGCCTCGTCGCCGAACATCTCGCAGGTGAACGGGCCTTCGCCCACGCAGGTGGAGTAGGCCTTCATGATGCCGATGATCGTGTCGAGCCGCGCCTCCGGGATGCCCGCGCCGATGGGCGCGTAGGCCGCGATGGTCGAAGAGCCGGAGGTGTACGGATAGATGCCGTAGTCAATGTCGCGCAGCGCACCGAGCTGGGCCTCAAAGAGCAGGGACTTGTTGTCCTCGATGGCCTCGGAGAGGTAGTCGGTCGTGTCACAGACATAGTCCTTGAACGGCATGGCGTAGGTGTCGATCCAGTCCATCATCTCGTCGAGGTCGATGGGATCGTGGTGATAGCCGTTGACGATGAAGAGATTCTTCCACTCGAGAATGTCGGTCAGGCGTGCCTTGAGCGCGTCACGGTCAGCCAGCTCGCCCATGCGCAGCGCCTTTTTCATGTATTTGTCCGAGTAGGCGGGGGAGATGCCGCGGCGGGTGGAGCCGAACTTCTTGTCCGCCAGACGATCCTCTTCCAGGCAGTCGAGCAGCTTGTGGTACGGCATGCAGATGACGGCCTTGTCGCTGATCTTCAGGTGCTCCGGCGTGATGGTGATGCCGCCGGCGCGCAGGCGCTCGACCTCGTGGAACATGTGCTCGGTATCAATGACCATGCCGGGGCCGAGCACGTTCACGGTCTCGTCGCGCAGGATGCCGCTCGGCATGAGGTTGAGCACGAACTTGCCCTTATCGTTGATGACGGTGTGGCCGGCGTTGTTGCCGCCCTGATAGCGCACAACGACGTCGTACTTCTGGCTGAGCAGGTCGACCATGCGGCCTTTGCCCTCGTCGCCCCAGTTGATGCCTACGATGGATGTCAGCATTGTTGAGAAACCTCCTGTTTCTTTTACACGTTTATGGATGCGTCGCACCCGAGCAATGTTGTATATTTGTTCAGGACCGGCGTGACCTGCTCGCGCAGGAACGTTTCGGTCTGGTGTACGGCCATGCCGGTGAAGGCATGGGGGTCAACTAGCTTTTGAAGCTCGGCGAGCGTGAGCCCGAAGATCGGGTCATTGAGGATGCGCTCGAGCAGGTCGTTGCTGCCGCCGCCCAGTTTGACGGCTTTGCCGGCGGCCACGCTGTGCTGCCGGATGGCCTCGTGCAGGGCCTGCCGGTCGCCGCCCTTTTCCTTGACGCAGTACATGAGGATGTTCTCCGTCGCGAGAAACGGCAGCTCGTCCGCCAGATGCTTTTCGGCCATTTTCGGGTACACGGTCAGCCCGCGGATGACGTTGAGGTACAGCGTCAGGATGCCGTCGGTGGCGAGAAACGCCTCCGGGATGCTGATGCGGCGGTTGGCCGAGTCGTCGAGCGTGCGCTCAAACCACTGGGCGCTGGCTGTGACGGCGGCGTTTTGCAGGCCGCAGATGACGTAGCGCGACAGGGAAGCGATGCGCTCGCTGCGCATGGGGTTGCGCTTATAGGGCATGGCTGAGGAGCCGATCTGGCCGCTCTCAAACGGCTCGTCCACCTCCTTGAGGTGGGACAGCAGGCGGATATCGCTGGAGAACTTCGACGCGCTCTGCGCGATGCCGGACAGCACCTGCAGCACCTGAAAGTCCACCTTGCGGGAATAGGTCTGGCCGCTGACGGGGTACGCGCCGGGAAAGCCCATCTTCTCGCAGATCTTCTGTTCGAGCGCGACGACCTTCTGTTCGTCGCCGTCAAACAGGGCGAGGAAGCTCGCGCCCGTGCCGGTCGTGCCCTTGCAGCCGAGGAGTTTGAGGTTGCCGAGCTGAAACTCCAGCTGCTCAAGATCCATCAGCAGATCCTGCGTCCAGAGCGTGGCGCGCTTGCCGACGGTCGTCGGCTGTGCGGCCTGAAAGTGCGTGTAGGCGAGCGTCGGCTCCGCCTTGTGCGCTTCGGCAAAGTCCGCAAGCGCCTGGATGACGTTCACCAGCAGGCTGCGGATCTGCTCAAGCGCCTCGCGCATGAGGATGATGTCTGTGTTATCGCCGACATAGCAGGACGTGGCGCCGAGGTGCAGAATGGGCTTTGCCTCCGGGCAGCACGCGCCGTAGGTCAGTACGTGGGCCATGACGTCGTGCCGCACCTCGTGCTCGCGCGCTGCGGCGTAGTCATAGTCGATGTCGGTGATGTGCGCGCGCAGCTCCTGAATCTGCTCATCCGTGATCGGCAGACCGAGCTCCTGTTCGCTCTCCGCCAGCGCGACCCAGAGTCTGCGCCAGGTGGAAAACTTGTTGTCGTCGGAGTAAATGTGCTGCATCGTGCGCCCGGCGTAGCGGGTGCACAGGGGATTGACGTAGCGGTCGTGCATACTTATCCTCTCTCTGCGTGGCGCAGCGCCGCCGAGATCAGACCCTTGAACAGGGGGTGCGCCTTATTCGGGCGGCTCTTGAACTCGGGGTGGTACTGAACGCCGATATAAAAGTCATTTTCGGGGATCTCAACGGTCTCCACGATGTGGCCGTCCGGCGACAGGCCGGAGAGCACGAGACCCTTTTCCTGCATGAGCGTGCGGTAGTCGTTGTTGAACTCGTACCGGTGGCGGTGGCGCTCGGAGATGTCCAGCGTGCCGTAGCAGGCTTCCATCTTTGTGCCGGGCACGATATGGCACGGATACGCGCCGAGGCGCAGCGTGCCGCCCTTGTTGATCTCGTCGCTCTGGTCGGGCATGAAGTCGATGACCTTGTGCGTGCTGCCCTCGTCAAACTCGCCGGAGTTGGCGTCGGCGAGGCCGCAGACGGAGCGCGCGAACTCGATGACCGCGATCTGCATACCCAGGCAGATACCGAGATAGGGGATGTTGTGCGTGCGGGCGTAGTGCGCGGCCGCGATCTTGCCCTCGATGCCGCGGTTGCCGAAGCCGCCGGGCACGAGAATGCCGTCGCAGCTGCCGAGCACTTCCTCTACATTATCGCGCGTGATCGTCTCGCTGTCAATCCATTGAATGTCGACGCGCGTGCCGTAGACATAGCCTGCGTGGCGCAGCGCCTCGGCGACGGACAGGTACGCGTCGTGCAGCTGCACATATTTGCCCACGAGGCCGATCGTCACGCGGTGCGAGCGGTTGCGGATGCTCTCAAGCATGGCGTCCCACTCGGTCATGTCCGGCGCGGGCGCATCGATGTGCAGCTCGCGGCAGACGATCTCGGAAAAGCGGTTCTTTTCGAGCATGATCGGCGCCTCGTACAGCACGGGGATGGTCATGTTTTCGATCACGCAGTCGGGCTTGACGTTGCAGAACAGGGAGATCTTGCGGAAGATGGACTCCTCGAGCGGCTCATCGCAGCGCAGTACGATGATGTCCGGGGAGATGCCCATGCCCTGCAGCTCCTTGACCGAGTGCTGCGTGGGCTTGGTCTTGTGCTCCTCGCTGCCGTGCAGATACGGCACGAGCGTCACGTGGATGTAGAGCGCGTTCTCGCGCCCGACCTCCAGGCCGACCTGACGGATGGCCTCGAGAAACGGCTGGCTCTCGATATCGCCGGTCGTGCCGCCGACCTCCGTGATGACGACGTCGGCATTCGTCTTGCTGCCGACACTATAAATAAAGTCCTTGATCTCATTCGTGATGTGCGGGATGACCTGCACCGTCTCGCCGAGGTACTCGCCGCGGCGCTCTTTGTTGAGCACGTTCCAGTACACCTTGCCGGTCGTGAGATTGGAGTATTTGTTCAGGTCCTCGTCGATGAAGCGCTCGTAGTGGCCGAGGTCGAGATCGGTCTCTGCGCCGTCCTCTGTGACGTACACCTCGCCGTGCTGATACGGGCTCATGGTGCCGGGATCGACATTGATATAGGGGTCGAGCTTCTGCGCGGCGACCTTCAGGCCGCGTGCCTTGAGCAGACGGCCGAGCGAAGCTGCCGTGATGCCCTTGCCGAGGCCGGAGACGACGCCGCCGGTCACAAAAATGTACTTGGTCATGATCCACACTCCTCAATCTTCATAGGTACGAATGATATTTTCCGCAATGGTCCGCCGGTGCATACTGGTGTCCATTGCCTGTTTCTCAATGTATTTGTGCGCCTCCGTTTCGGTCATCTGCAAATGCTGCACGAGCAGGAGCTTCGCGCGGTTGATGATGCGGATGTCGGCGACCTTTGCCTCGAGCTTTTCCGTCTTGTGCTGCATCTGCTCGAGCTGGATGCGCACGGCGGTCAGCAGCCGGATGGTCTGCACGATGAGCGACTCCGGCGCGTCATTCGGCAGCACCAGCACGCCGGACTGCTCGAGCAGGGCGGCCGCCGCGTCCGCATGTTCCGGCGCGGCCAGCAGCAGCACGGCCATGCAGTGCCGCTTTTTGAGCTGCAGCGCCAGCTCCTGACCGGAGCTGCCGGCGATGGGCTCGGCGATGAGCACACCGTCGATGCCGCCTGCGTCAAACTGTTCGAGCGCCTGGCGTGCGCTGTCGGCGTGATCGAACGGGACGATGCGCGCCCGCGTGAGCAGGGCGCTGATGCGATGGGTCTGCGCCTCGGAGCCGGAGACCAGCAGGGCGTGCACGGTGTGCAGCGATGTGTTCATGGCAGTCACCTCGGATCGGGAATCTGAGCGGAAAAACAAAAAAGACGCTTCCGATGCCGATAAGGGGCACTTTCCCCCAGGTCATCGTGAAACGTCAGCGTTCTCGAAAAGTTACCATATGAACTTATGCTTGCGGCCGCAAAAACAGCACGCAGAATTTTGCCAATCAAAATCCATGTATATAATACACCACGGCATTTGCACGTGTCAAGGATAAAAAAGCGGGCAAATTCGCCGAAAATTCTGTGAAATCCGCCGAAAGAAATTGCGCCCGACCCGCTTGACATTTTTCCGCAAGAGGCGTATATTTTGCTACATTGAAACGGCAATGGCGTCGTGGAGAGCTCAAGATCTCCGGGCACCAGTGCCGTTTTTTTGTTGTTGACACCGATTTTTGAAATACAGAAAGGGGACCATGCGAGATGGATAAGATCTCTGACATTTTTGGATCCATGGTATTTAACGATGCAGTCATGCGCGAGCGTCTGCCGAAGGAAACGTACCGGCAGGTGCAGGCGACGATGGAAAAGGGCAAGCGTCTCGATGACGATGCCGCGCGCATCGTGGCCAATGCCATGAAAGACTGGGCGATCGAAAAGGGCGCCACGCACTTCACGCACTGGTTCCAGCCGATGACCGGCATCACCGCCGAGAAACACGACAGCTTCATCTCTCCCTGCGGCGGCGGTCAGGTCATTATGGAGTTCTCCGGCAAGGAGCTCGTCCGCGGCGAGCCGGATGCGTCCAGCTTCCCGTCCGGCGGCCTGCGCGCAACGTTTGAGGCGCGCGGCTACACCGCATGGGACCCGACGTCCTATGCATTCATTAAAGATAATGTGCTGTGCATCCCGACGGCGTTCTGCTCTTACGGCGGCGAGGCGCTCGATAAAAAGACGCCGCTGCTGCGCAGCGCCGAGGCGCTCAACCGGCAGGCCCTGCGTGTGATCCACCTGTTCGGCAACGAGGACGTGACCGCCGTGCGCACGACCGTCGGCCCCGAGCAGGAGTACTTCCTGATCGACAAGTCCGTGTATGACAAGCGCAAGGACCTGATCTATACCGGCCGCACGCTCTTTGGTGCCAAGCCGCCGAAAGGCCAGGAGCTGGACGATCACTATTTCGGCAGCATCAAGCCGCGCGTTGCGGCGTTCATGAAGGATCTGGACGAGGAGCTCTGGAAGCTCGGCGTTTACGCCAAGACCGAGCACAACGAAGTGGCGCCCGCGCAGCACGAGCTTGCGCCGGTGTTCACGACCGGCAACATCGCCGCTGACCAGAACCAGCTGACGATGGAGATCATGCAGAAGGTGGCCGCGCGCCACGGCATGGTCTGCCTGCTGCATGAAAAGCCGTTTGCCGGCGTTAACGGTTCCGGCAAGCACAACAACTGGTCCCTGACCACCAACACCGGCATGAACCTGCTCGAGCCCGGCGAGACGCCGGCCGAGAACGCACAGTTTCTGCTCTTCCTGTGCGCGGTGATCCAGGCGGTGGATGATTATCAGGATATGCTGCGCATCAGCGTGGCGTCGGCCGCGAACGACCACCGTCTCGGCGCGAACGAGGCGCCCCCGGCCGTCGTGTCGATGTACGTCGGCGATGAGATCGAGAACATTCTCGACGCCATCGTCAACGAGAAGGCCTATGCCGGCCAGGAAAAGGAGCTGCTGAAGATCGGCGTGCATGCGCTGCCGCGTTTCCCCAAGGATACGACCGACCGCAACCGCACCTCTCCGTTTGCGTTCACCGGCAACAAGTTCGAGTTCCGCATGCCCGGTTCCTCGGCCTCCATTTCCGGCATCAACGTCGTGCTCAACACGGCGGTCGCCGAGAGCCTTGCGCAGTTCGCCGATGCCCTCGAGGGCAGTAAGGACTTTGAGGCCGACCTGCAGGCGCTCATCCGCAGCGTGCTCATCAAGCACAAGCGTATCCTCTTCAACGGCAACGGCTATGACGATGCCTGGCTGGCGGAGGCGGAGCGCCGTGGCCTGCTGAACCTGCGCACGACGCCGGAGGCACTGCCGTATTACCTCGCCGACAAGAACGTGGCGCTGTTCACCAAGCACCGTGTCTACACCCGCACCGAGATGGAGGCCCGCTACGAGATCCACCTCGAAAACTACAGCAAGATCCTCAACATCGAGGCGCTGACGATGCTCGAGATGGCGCGGCGCGACATCATGCCCGCCGTCAGCAGCTATCTGCGCGAGCTGTCCGAGACCGCCACGGCGATCCATGCCGTGTCCGTCACGGCCGACTGCTCGTATGAGGAGAGCATCATCCCCGAAATGTCCGCGCTGCTGGGCGATGCCTGCCGCAAGGTCCGCAGTCTGGATGAGGCGCTCATGGGCGCCAAGACCGTCGAGGGCAGCCAGGCGCTGGCCAACTACTACCGCGACAAGGTCTTTTCCGCCATGGCGGAGCTGCGCATCACGATCGACCAGCTCGAGACCATGACGCCGTCCGATAAGTGGCCGGTCCCGTCCTACGGCGATCTGCTGTTCAGCGTGCGGTAAAAAACGCTTTCTCTTTCTTTTTTCTCTCTTCTTTCATTTTCATACTTCTGTCAAAAGCATTGACGGAGAAAAGTAGCACGGGCGATCATTCCCAGCGAGTGCGGGACGGTGCGAGCCGCATAACAGAGCCTGTGTGAAGAACACTCCCGAGCTGCAATCTGAACAGGCGAGAGCCTCAGTAGGTGCGCCGTCAAAGCCGGACGTTATCCCGGTGCGGTTTGTTAGAACCCGTGAGAAGTAAAATAGGTGGCACCACGATACGCAGCTACTCGTCCTATTGTTGGATGGTAGCTGCGTATTTTTTGATGTATTCAGGAGGAAAAAAATCATGTGTTCCATCATCGGTTATCTCGGCTCGTCCATCTCTGCGCAGGCTCTGCGCGCCGGCTTTGACAAGACCATTTCCCGCGGCCCGGACGATACGCGGATGCTCCACATCGGCGCGGCGACGCTCGGCTTCCACCGCCTGGCCATCATGGGCCTGCACCCGGAGGGCATGCAGCCGTTCACGCGCAGCGGCAGCGCGCTCGTGTGCAACGGTGAGATCTACGGCTTCCGGCCCATCCGCGAGCGGCTCATCGCCGAGGGCGAGACGTTCGAGAGCGAGTCCGACTGTGAGATCCTGCTCCCGCTCTACGAGCGCGAGGGGCTGGACATGTTCCGCGGGCTCGATGCGGAGTTCGCCATGGTCATCTATGACGCCAAGCGCGGCGGCCTCGTCGCGGCGCGCGACCCCATCGGCATCCGCCCGCTGTACTACGGCTATGACGCCGAGGGCGCGATCATCTTTGCCAGCGAGGCGAAAAACCTCGTCGGCCTTGTGCACGACGTGATGCCGTTTCCTCCCGGACACTATTATGCCGACGGCAAGTTCACCTGCTACCGCGACATGACGCAGGTCGACGCCGTCTGCGAGGACGATCTGGAGACCGTCTGCACCCACATCCGCGAGAAGCTCATCGCCGGCGTGGAAAAGCGCCTCGATGCCGACGCGCCGCTCGGCTTCCTGCTCTCCGGTGGGCTGGACAGCAGCCTCGTGTGCGCCATCTCGGCAAAGCTGCTAAAAAAGCCCATCCGCACGTTCGCTATCGGCATGCGTGCCGATGCCATCGACCTCAAGTACGCCCGCGAGGTGGCGGAGTATCTGCACGCCGACCACACCGAGGTCATCATCACGCCCGAGGACGTGATTCAGGCGCTCCCGGAAGTCGTGGCGCTGCTCGGCACCTATGACATCACGACCATCCGCGCGAGCATCGGCATGTACCTTGTCTGCAAGGCCATCCACGAGCAGACCGACCTGCGCGTGCTGCTCACGGGCGAGATCTCCGATGAGCTCTTCGGCTACAAATACACTGACTTCGCGCCCAGCCCGGAGGCGTTCCAGGAGGAATCCGCCAAGCGTATCCGCGAGCTGCATATGTACGATGTCCTGCGCGCCGACCGCTGTATCTCCGTCAACAGCCTTGAGGCCCGCGTGCCGTTCGGCGATCTGGACTTTGTGCAGTATGTCATGTCCATCGACCCGGCCAAGAAGTGCAATGTCTATGGCAAGGGCAAGTACCTGCTGCGCCACGCCTTTGAGGGCGACTGGCTGCCGCACGACATTCTCATGCGCGAGAAGGCGGCCTTCAGCGACGCGGTCGGCCACTCCATGGTCGATGATCTCAAGGCCTATGCCGAGCAGAAGTACACGGACGAGGAATTCGAGACCCTGCGCCGGAAGTACGACTTTGCGCAGCCGTTCACCAAGGAATCGCTGCTCTACCGCGAGCTGTTCGAGCAGTATTACCCCGGTCAGGCGCACATGATCGTCGATTTCTGGATGCCGAACAAGTCGTGGGCCGGCTGCGACGTGGACGATCCGTCCGCGCGTGTGCTCGCAAACTACGGCGACAGCGGAAAGTGAGGAGAACATGGACGACACTGCACTGCGCATCCGCACCGCGCACCTGAGCGACGCGCCCGCGCTGCGCGCGATCTACGCGCCATATGTGGAAAAGACGGCCATCACATTCGAGTGCACCGTGCCGGATGTCGAGGAATTTGCCGCGCGCATGCGCGCCACGCTCCGCCGGTATCCGTATCTGGTCGCGGAGCGCGGCGGCGAGCTCGTCGGCTATGCCTACGCCGGGCCGTTTGGCGAGCGCGCCGCCTATGACTGGGCGGTGGAGATGAGCATCTACCTGCGCGAGGATCAGCGGCATCAGGGTACCGGCAAGCGGCTGTACGCCGCGCTCGAGGCGGTGCTGCGCGCGCAGAATGTTCAGAATCTCTACGCCTGCATCGGCTACCCGGACGGGGCGGACGATGCGCACCTGACGAAAAACAGCGCGCAGTTTCACGCGCACCTCGGCTACCGGCTCGTCGGGGAGTTTTCGCGCTGCGGGTATAAATTCGGCACGTGGTACTCCATGGTCTGGATGGAAAAATGCATCGGCGCGCACGAAGAAAGCCCTGCGCCCGTGCGCCCGTTCCCGGAGCTCAGCCCGGCGGAGCTGGAATCTATTTTGGACCACGCATAAAGAAGCGGACCGTTTCCAAGTCGGAAACGGTCCGTACTTTTTTTTATCGCTTTTGCAGCAGCTCATACGCGCCCAGCAGCATCTGCGCCGCCTCGGCGCGCGTGATGGATGCCGCGCAGTCGCTGCCGTCCGGATACACGCCGCAGGACGTCAGGCTCGACACGGCGGCGCACGCCCAGTCGGGAATGTTCTCGCTCTCGAGCGCGGCGGTGGGGGAGGGGCCGAGGAAGTTGCTGAGCATCACAGCCGCCTCGGCCGCCGTGATGCCGCGCTGCGCGTCGAACACGATCGCCGTGCCGTTGGAGCAGCCGGCGATGTCGCCGTTCATGACCGCGGTCGCAACATAGGTCTTGGCCCAGGCCGGGATCTGCTCGTCGTCGCCGAAGCCGGTCGAGAGCACGCCCTGCAGCATCGAAGTGCCGGTCAGACGCGTGCACATGGCGAGAAATTCATCGCGCGGCATCGGGCTGTCGGGGTCGAAGAGATACTGCCCGCCGACCTGCCGGCCGACGCACAGCCCCTGCTCGGCGAGCATGACGGCGGCGTATTCCTCCGGCCGGCCGGCCATGTCGCTGTAGGTGACGTCCGGCTTCTGCTTCTTGATGGAGATGATGACGGTCGCCTCCTGCGATTCGTTGCCGCTGCTGTCGGCGGCGCGGAAGCCGAAGTAGTCGCGCCCGCGCTTGCCGTCGGCGGGGGTGTAGACGAACGTGCCGCTGTCGGTGAGCGTCACGGTGCCCTTGATGGGTTCGGTCGTAATGCGGAAGGTGAGCGGGCTGCCGTCAGGTGCATTTGCGCTGAGCGTGCCGCCGATGGATGTGCCGCGGAATGTGGTCAGCTCCAGATTTTCGGCCACGGGTGCGGTGGCGGCGGTGTCCTGCTCGGCAAAGCCGGCCGGGACGAGCGCCGCGCACAGCGCCAGCGCGCAAAGAGCCGCAAGAATTTTCTGCTTCATATTGCAAAACCTCCGTGCAAATGTAGGCTGCTCCTAGTTTGCACGGAGGTGGTGGAAATATGCGTTTTGGCCTTACTCGGTCCGCAGGGCGACGACCGGGTCTTTTTTCGCAGCCATGCCCGACGGGATGAGACCCGCGATGAACGTCAGCGCCATGCTGATGAGGATCAGCAAGATCGCGCCGAGCACCGGCAGGATGGCGCTCAGGGTCGGCAGGCCGGTCAGATGGTGCACGATGAGGTTGATGGGGATCAGCAAGATCAGCGTACATAGGATGCCCATTACGCCGGCTGTGAAGCCCTCGATGAGCGTCTCGGCGTTGAACACGCGCGAGATGTCCTGCTTGCTCGCGCCGATGGAGCGCAGGATGCCGATCTCCTTCGTGCGCTCGAGCACGGAGATATAGGTGATGATGCCAATCATGATCGACGACACGACGAGCGAGATGGCCACGAAGCCGATGAGCACATAGCTGATGGCGTTGATGATCGTCGTGATGCTGCTCATGAGCAGACCGATATAGTCGGTGTAGCTGATCTGGTCGTCCTCGGCGGCGCCGGCATTGTAGTCGTCGATGCACGCGGAGATCTGGTCCTTGTTTTCAAAGCTCGAGGCGTAGATGTTGATGGTGCTGGGGGAGTCCTTATCGACGTAGCCGAGCTTTTTCAGGTTGCTGTTGTAGGTTGAGCCGCTTGCCGCCGAGGCGACATAGTTGTCGTACACGTCCGCATACTGGCTGCGGCTGATGCCCTTTGCGTTGATGGCCGAGATGATCTCCTGCGAGGTCATGCCGCTGTAGGCCTTGACGGTCTCCTGCTGCATCTGCATGGAGAGGATCGCGCGCATGTACGGCCGGAAGAAGCGGATGAACGTCTCGTCGTCCATGGCATCGATCATTTCCTTCATCTGCTGTGCGGACTTGCCGCTGGCCTCGAAGATGCCGTTGTCGGCCATCTCTTTGGCGTCGTCGCGGGTGAAGGTGGCCATGGTCTGCGTGAGCGCGGCGTTGAGCGTAGCGTCATCCGGCGTGGTCATGCACTTGCGGTAGACGGTCGCACGGTCGTCCACGCTCAGCTGATTCAGATAGGCCTGCGCGGCGGCAACTTTCTGGTCGGTCGTGGCGGTCGCGGCGTTCGGGAACGCGGAGCCGGTGAACACATCCACATCCGGATTTGCAAGCTGCTTCTGGATGATCTCGGTGCTGTCAGCCTGCTCAATCGCGTAGTCCGTCAGGGCGGAGGTGTAGCCGATGGAGCCGTAGGTGTTGCCGGTCACGCTGCCCTTGGCCGGGCGCACGATGCCGACGATCTTGAGCTGCACGCCGACGGAATCGTTGTTGTAGAGCTGGCGCAGGCCGTCGGCCGTCTGGCTGATGTCCGTGTAGCCGGAGCCGCTGGTCACATAGCCCTCCGACGGGAGGATGAGCTTGAAGCTGCGGCCGCAAAGATCTTCATAGCTCCAGCTGTTTTGCGTCGTGTCGATCTGCTGCTTGCTCATGGACTGCATCATGGCGCTGCTGATGTCATCCATGCTCTCGAGGCCGAGGGCGTAGAGCGTCAGGTCGGAGATCTCGTTGTTTTTGTCCACCACGAGTACGACCTCGTTGTAATTCTGCGGCCAGGAGCCGTAGATCACGTCGTACTGATTCTGCGTCGAAGCGCTCACAAGCTCGCCGTCCTCGCCGGACAGCAGCTCCTGCCAGACGTTGAACCCGGAGTAGAAGCCGCCCATGGAGTCGAAGTAGGCCGTGTAGTCGCCGCCGTACATGGACTTCATGACGTTTTGCAGCAGCTCGGTCGTGTCGGCCTTGATGACGGCGCCGTTGGGATCCTCCGTGTAGACGGCGAAGCCCATGTCATACGTGTACTGGATGCCGCTGATGTAGTCATGGATCTTGTTGTCAGGGTTTTCGAGATATTTCTTGAACTCCGGCAGGTTGTTCGACTGGCCGGTCGCGCTGCTGACCATGGAGTTGAGCATGCTGTACATGACCGTGTTGGCATAGACCTTGTCGAGGTCGTGCGCGTCCTTACTGTCATCCTTTGTGCCCGACATGGCCGAGAGCATTCCGGACATGTCCACAGGGTTTGCCTCGATCGTCAGCGGGTAGGACGAGAGCGTCTGCTCCTGTACGGTGTCAATGTACGACTGGAAGCCGTGCGAAAGCGACAAAATGAGCGCGATACCGATGATGCCGATGGATCCTGCGAACGCGGTGAGCAGCGTGCGGGCCTTTTTCGTCATGAGGTTGTGCAGCGACAGGCTCATGGCCGTCGCAAAGCTCATGGATGTATGCTCCTTGACCTTGACCGTCACGGGCGCGGACGTTTCGGACTCCGTGCACGGATTGTCGTCACCGACGATCTTCCCGTCGAGCAGGCGCACGGTGCGCGTGGCGTATTTCGATGCCAGCTCCGGGTTGTGCGTGACCATGATGATGAGCTTATCTTTTGCGATCTCCTGCAGCAGATTCATGATCTGTACGCTCGTCTCACTGTCGAGCGCACCGGTCGGCTCGTCGGCGAGCAGAATGTCGGGGTTGTTGACGATGGCGCGCGCGATGGCCACGCGCTGCATCTGGCCGCCGGACATCTGGTTCGGCGCCTTGTCGAGCTGGTCGCCCAGACCGACCTTTTCCAGCGCCTCAACAGCGCGCGCGCGCCGCTCCTCACCCGAGACGCCCGAGAGCGTCAGCGCGAGCTCGACGTTTGCCAGCACGCTCTGGTGCGGGATGAGGTTGTAGCTCTGAAAGACAAAGCCGATGGAGTGGTTGCGGTATGTGTCCCAGTCGCGGTCGTCGTACTCCTTCGTGGAGCGGCCGTTGATGATAAGGTCGCCGGAGGTGTAGCGGTCCAGACCGCCGATGATGTTCAGCAGCGTGGTCTTGCCGCAGCCGGACTGGCCCAAAATCGCGACGAACTCGCTCTCACGAAAGGCAATGTTGATGCCCTTGAGCGCCTCGACCTGCGTCGTGCCGGCCTCATAGACCTTGGTGATGTTTTTCAGTTCCAGCATGGATGGGATGCTCCTTTATATGGATGCCGCGCGATGGCGCAGCCTTAGATACTAATTTAAAAAATATTAGGACATAATGATAAGCGCCGCACCGGCATCCGTCAAGCGGCAGTGCGTCGGTTTTGCAGAATTTTTACTGTTTATTCACAAACAAACACGATATAATTTCCCTGCGTCTGCTGTTGAAACATGGGAGAATGTCTGCTATAATATTTAGTCACCCGGACTAGGGGCCTGAACATGATAAATGGAGAGCTTGGAATATGAAAATTGTGATCGTGGGCGCTGGCCGCGTGGGCTATGCCATCGCGGAGCAGCTCCTGACAGAAGGGCATGACATCACTGTCGTTGAGAGCGACCCGGAGCGCGCTGCCTATATTTCTTCCACGCTGGATGTGATCGTGGTTGAGGGCCGCGCAAATGTGGACCAGCTGCGCATTGCCAACGTTGCAGACGCCGACCTGCTTATCGCCGCGACGACCTCGGACGAGACGAACCTTATCAGCTGCATGGTCGGGCGCAAGCTCGGCGCCACGCATACGATCGCGCGCGTGCGCGACGAGGAGTACTATCAGGACGTGGTGCTGCTGCAGGATGAGCTGGGGCTGAGCCTGTCCATCAACCCCGAGCGCACCTCCGCCAAGGAGATCTCGCGCACGCTGCGCTTCCCGGCCGCCACGAAGGTCGAGCCGTTTGCCAACGGCCTCGTGGAGCTCGTGGAGTTCAAGCTGCGCGAGGGCAGCAAGCTCGACGGCCTGCGCCTGAACGATTTCCGCGGCCGCTACAGCGACGGCATCCTCATCTGCGCCGTGGAGCGCGAGGGCAGCGTCACGATCCCGAACGGCGACTTTGTGCTCGCCGCCGGGGACTATGTCACCGTGGTCGGCGCGCCGCACGAGCTGCACGAGCTGTTTCGCAAGATCGGCGAGTTCCGCCACGAGGCCGAGAGCGTCATCATCGTTGGCGGCGGCCGCATTGCCGAGCGGCTGGCGCTGGAGCTGGCGCGTATGCACATTCATTCAACGATCATCGAGCGCGACCCGGCCCGCTGCCGCGTCATGAAAACGCTCCTGCCGGAGGCGACCATCATCTGCGCCGACGGCACGAAGCCGGACGTCCTGCGCGAAGAAGGCCTACCGGAGGCGGACGCGCTCGTCACGCTCACGGAGTCGGACGAGACGAACCTCATCATCTCCTCGTTCGCGCATCACGAGAAAGTACCGAAGATCGTCACCAAGGTGGATGAGGACAATTTCATCCAGCTCGCGGAATCGTATGGCCTGACGACGATCATCCAGCCGGCGGATGTGACGGCCGGACGCATCGTGGAGTATGTTCGCTGGATGCAGAACTCCGCGCACAGCAGCGGCGTGGAGACGCTGCGCATGGTGGCCGACGGGCAGGCCGAGGCGCTGGAATTCATCGTGCGTGCCGAGAGCCAGTTTCTCGATGTGCCGCTCAAGGCGCTCAAGCTCAAGGACTCCGTGCTCGTTGCCTCGATCATCCGCCGCGGCAAGTGCCGCGTCCCGTCCGGCAACGATGCCATCGAACTCGGCGACCGCGTGGTCGTCGTCACCACCAACCATGGTATGCACGAGCTGAAGGACATCCTGAAATAATTGCAGAGAAAACAGCCGCCGCTCCCCATCGGGGAGCGGCGGCTTTGTCGTATCGTGTTTTATTCCGGGCGGCGGAAGATGACGACCTGTGCCGGTGTGTCCGGCGTGAGTGTCATGCGGTTGGCGTTATAGCGTTGGACATTCGCGCCGTTGCCCTCAAAAATGCCGGTGAAATCCTCCGGCGCGCGCAGGCGGTGGTTGCTGTGGCCGGGCGCCTGAAAGTGCATCGGGATGATGACGCGCGGCTGCAGCTGTTCGCAGAGGTAGTAGGCGGTGTCCGGCTCGATCGTGTAGATGCCGCCGACGGGGATCATCATCGCGTCGAGTCCCTGCAGCTGCTGCATCTGCTCGGGTGTGGGCTTCGCGCCCAGGTCGCCCAGATGCGCCACGCGCATGCCCTCGGCGGCGAAGATGCGCACGGTGTTCATGCCGCGCAGACGGCCGCGCATGATATCGTGGTACGTCTCCAGCTCCGTGACGGCAAACGGGTTCGCCTTGCCGGTGTTGCGCAGCGTGACGCCCTCGCGGAAATTGTGGTCGCGGTCCTCGTGGCTGATATAGACGGCGTCCGCCGTCAGCCGCACGTGGGGATAGGCCGTGCCGACGCTGGTGTCCTGAAACGGGTCGATGACGGCACTGTAGCCGCCGGAGACCAGCTCAAAGCAGGAATGGCCATGCCAGATGATGTCCATAAGATGCACCTCGATCATCAAATTTTTCTTCATTTTACTTCCACATCCTGCGATTGTCAATCTCCGCGTTGGAAGATGCGGGCCTTGTTTCCCGGGGAAAAATGTGTTAAAATCAGACGCTATGAATACAACTTTGACTTTTGAACAACGCTATGTGCAGGCGCGCAGACGCTTCATTGCGGCGGACTTCGCGAACCTGAACGATATGCAGAGAAAAGCGGTCCTGGCTACGGAGGGCCCACTGCTGCTGCTGGCCGGTGCCGGCAGCGGTAAAACTACGGTGCTCATCCACCGGATCGCAAATCTCATCCAGTACGGCCGCGGGTCCGACACCGACGAGGTGCCGGAAACGGCGACGGAGGTGGACCTTGCGCTGCTCGAGCGCACGGATCTGACACCGGAAGAGCGCCGGCGCGCGCAGCGGGCGGCGGCGGTCGAGCCGGTCGAGCCGTGGCGGATCATCGCCATCACGTTCACGAACAAAGCGGCAGACGAGCTCAAGGACCGCATCGAGCGCATGCTCGGGCCCGAGGCTGCGGCGGATATCTGGGCCTCGACGTTCCACTCCGCGTGCGTGCGCATCCTGCGGCGCGATGCCGACAAGCTCGGCTACCCAAACAGCTTCACGATCTACGACACATCGGACAGTCAGTCGGTCGTCAAGCGCATTCTCAAGGAGATGAATCTCGACGAGAAGGCGTTCCCGTACCGCGCCGTGCTCACGGAGATCAGCCGCGCCAAGGACGCCGGCATCACGCCGGAGCAGTATCTGGCGCGCGCGCAGGCGACGCACAACCCGCGCAGCATCCGCATCGGTGAGGTGTACCAGACCTACTGGCAGCGCCTGTTTTCCGCCGGGGCGATGGATTTTGACGACCTGATCTACAACACCGTCCGCCTGCTCGATGAGCATGAGGACGTGCGCGAGCACTGGCAGCGCCGCTTCCGTTACGTGCTCATCGACGAGTATCAGGACACGAACAACCTCCAGTACCAGCTCGCGGCCCTGCTGGCGGACGGGTGGGGCAACATCTGCGTTGTCGGCGACGATGACCAGAGCATCTACAAGTTCCGCGGCGCGACGATTGAGAACATCCTCAACTTTGAAAAGCAGTATCAGAACGCCCGCACCATTCGTCTCGAGCAGAACTACCGCAGCACCGGCCGCATTCTGGACGCGGCCAACCACGTCATCGCCAACAACACCGGCCGCAAGGGCAAAACGCTCTGGACGAAGGCCGAAGCCGGTGACCCGCTCACGCTCTACTGCGCCACGAACGAGAACGACGAGGCACGCTATGTCGCCACGAAGATCATGGACGACTTTGGCCACGGCATGAACTTCCGCGATCACGCCGTGCTCTACCGCATGAACGCGCAGAGCAACCAGCTCGAATACGCCTTCAAGCGCAACGGCATCCCGTACCGCATCATCGGCGGCACGCGCTTTTTTGACCGCGCGGAGGTCAAGGACATGCTGGCCTACCTGTGCGTCATCCAGACGCCGGGCGATGATCTGCGCCTGACGCGCATCATCAACACGCCTGCCCGCGGCATCGGCGCGCGCACGGTCGAGACGGCCGCGCAGCTCGCGCATGAACAGCAGGCGAGCCTCTTTGACGTCATCCGCCACGCGGACGCCTATCCCGAGCTGCAGCGCAGCCAGATGCGCCTGCGCCAGTTTGCCATCCTGATCGAGGAGCTGCAGGAACAGGCCAAAACCATGCCGCCGGACGAGCTCTATGATCTGGTTGTGGAGCGCAGCGGCTATGTCCGCGCACTCGAGGAAAAGAACACGGCCGAGGACGCTGCCCGCATCGAGAACGTGCAGGAGCTCAAGTCGAACATCATTGCCTTCGCCAAGGAGGCCGATAACCCAACGCTCGCGGGCTTCCTCGACGAGGTCGCGCTCTATACCGACCTCGATAACTACGACCAGTCCATGGACTGCGTCACGCTCATGACCATGCACGCGGCCAAGGGCCTGGAGTTTCCGACGGTGTTCATCGTCGGCTGCGAGGAGGGCATTTTCCCCGGCCTGCGCTGCATCGGCGAGCCGGACGAGATGGAGGAGGAGCGCCGCCTGTGCTACGTCGCGCTCACCCGCGCGCGCGAGCACCTCATTCTCACGTGTGCCCGCCAGCGCATGCTCTTCGGCCGCACGACGGCCAACCGCGTCTCCCGCTTTGTCGAGGAGATCCCGGAGGAAGATATCCAGAAGCTGAATGTCCCGCGCGGCTACGGTTATTCCGAGCCTGGCCGCGACCAGCAGCAGTACCCACCGCGCCAGAGCGCGCCGCGCGCCTATACGGTCTCCGCGCCGGAGCCGCGGCGCAGGCCGCCTGTGCGGCCGGCACCGCCCGCGGCAAAACCGGCGGGCAAAGCTGCCCCTGCCTTCGCCGTCGGCGACCGGGTCACGCACCGCGCGTTTGGCTCCGGTGTCGTCTCGAAGATCCAGCCTATGGGCGGCGATGCGCTGCTCGAGGTGGAATTCGAGTCCGCCGGCACCAAGCGCCTCATGATGCGCGCGGCCGGACAATTCATGAAAAAGGAACCCTGATCTCTATGCCTGACCCCGGCGCAAGCCATGCCCATACCCGTCTCGGCCGCTTCGCCCTGATTGCGACGACGCTCCTCTGGGGCAGCTCGTTCACGATCATGAAGGACGCGCTCGCAACCGTCCCCACGCTGTGGCTGCTGGCCATCCGCTTTTCCGGCGCGGCCATGCTCATGGTGTTCGTCGGCATCCGGAGCCTGCCGCGGCTCGACCGCGGCTATCTCGGCGGCGGGGCGTGTATGGGTGTGTGCCTGTACCTGGCCTACACCATTCAGACGTATGGCCTTGTGCACACCACGCCGGGGAAGAACGCCTTTCTCGCAGCGACGTATTGCGTATTTGTGCCGTTTTTCTGGTGGCTGATCCATAAGCGGCGGCCGGACCGGTACAACCTCGCGGCGGCGCTCTTGTGCCTGTGCGGCATGGGGCTCGTGTCCCTGCAGAGCGGCCTGCGCATCGGCCGCGGCGAGGGGCTGACGATCCTCAGCGGCGTGTTCTACGCGCTGCACATCATCGCCACCGCCAGTGCAGCCAGGGGACGCAGCCCGGTGCTGCTCTCGTTCGTGCAGTTTGCCGTGGCGGCAGTGCTCAGCTGGATCACGGCGCCGTTTTCCGCACCCGCACCGGCGGAGATCCCAGCGGATGTGTGGCTGCGCCTTGGCTACTTGTGCGTCATGTGCACTGGCCTGTGCTTTCTGCTCCAGACGTTCGGGCAGAAGTACACCCTGCCCACCACGGCGGCGCTGCTGCTCACGCTTGAGAGCGTGTTCGGCACGCTGTTTTCCGTCGCGTTCTATCACGAGCGGCTGGAGCCGCGCGTGCTCGTCGGCTTCGCGCTGATCCTCATCGCCATCATCATCTCGGAGACGAAGCTGAAGTTCCTGCGCCGCAGGACGGCATGAAAAAAATCCGCCGGAATCATCCGGCGGATTTTTTCAGCCCAGAAGTGCTTGCAGCTGCGCAATGTCGGCGGCGAACTGCTGCGCACCGGCGCGCTCGAGCACGCCCCGGTCGCGAAAGCCCCACAGCACGCTAATGCACGGCAGATTTGCCGCGCGCGCCGTGGCGATGTCCACCTCGGAATCGCCGACAAAGACCGTCCCGGCGGGGTCGGCGCCGAGCTGTTCCATGGCGGCCAGCAGCGTGTCCGGTGCGGGCTTGCGGCGGATGCCCTGCTTCTCGCCGACGGCGATCGGCACGGTGTCCGCGAAAAACTCCGCCCGCAGCGCGCGCACGGCCTCGTCCGGCTTGTTGGACACGATGGCGAGCTTGCGCCCCTGTGCGTGCAGCGTGCGCAGCAGCGCGGCGACACCGGGGTAGGGGGCAGTCTCGATGCGGCAGTGGGCGGCGTAGTCGGCGTTGTATTCCGCCAGCAGCGTCTCGAACAGCGCGCTGTCCGTTCCGGCGGGCACGGACAGCTCCATCAGCCGCCGGGCCCCGTTGCCGAGCGCGGCGCGCATCTGCTGCCGCGTGCGTTCCGGCAGGCCGTGGCGGGTAAGTGTGCGGTTCATGGCGGCGGTCAGGTCGCCGAGCGTGTCGAGCAGCGTGCCGTCGAGGTCAAAAAGTACGGATGTGTAGCGCATAAATGTCTCTCCTTTGTTCTGGCACACTTATAACGCATTTTGCGCACGGTGTCAACCAAAAAACAAGTTGACATCCGCTGCCGAATATGCTACTATAATGCAGCGCGCTGGCCGCGCGTCCATATGGAAAGTGGAATTCGGCTTGGAGAAGTACCCAAGTGGCCGAAGGGGCTCCCCTGCTAAGGGAGTAGGCTGTGATAAGCGGCGCGAGGGTTCAAATCCCTCCTTCTCCGCCAAAAACAAGACGCCGATCATCGGCGTCTTGTTTCTCTATCTGCATATGTGGAGAGTTACCGAAGCGGTCATAACGGGGCGGTCTTGAAAACCGTTAGGCGGCAACGCCACAGGGGTTCGAATCCCTTACTCTCCGCCATAAGTCCACCGTAATTTTGATAGAATTACGGTGGACTTTTTCTACGCCCGAAAACCGCTTGAAATAAGGCTTTTCGACTGTTGTCGTATATAGCAAGCCCCGCTGCAGAGCAATTCTGCGGCGGGGTTTTGCGCGTTTTAGGAGGATTGTAGCTTTCTGTGCCGTTGTAATCGTTAAACAGCCGAGTAATCGTTGAATTACTGGAGTATTCGTTAAACAGCCGAGTTCTGATAATACTCCTTATGAGAAAATCGGCGATGAAGTACGGTCGCTGGCGGATGAGGTACCGTTTGACATCCCCGATTCGTGGGAGTGGGTTCGGCTGGGCACCATTTCGTCCTATGCAGAAACAAAGTAGAAAGTAAATGCAACAAGCGCCGATCCTTCGATTTGGGGACTGGATTTGAAGGACATCGAGAAAGGCGGCAGGCTTTTAGAGCATAAAACAGTCGGTGAACGCAGAGCAGTTGGTGATAAGACCGTATTTGCAAAGGGGGACATTCTCTACAGCAAGTTACGCCCATATCTATTGAAAATTCTTGTCGCCCCCGATGACAGCATTTGTACGCCAGAAACCGTACCATTTCGTGTATACGGCGGAATCGACCCAAACTACATCGTCAATTATCTAAAATCCCCTTATGTCGATAATCTCATCAACAGCATTACTTACGGCGTAAAAATGCCCAGAGTTGGCACAGAAACAATGACCTCTTTATTCGTACCAATGCCTCCCCTAGATGAGCAACGGCGTATCGTTGAGAAGATTGATGAGGTTGCCGCTGCTGTTTCTGCATACGATGTGGCGTACCAAAAAACTGAAACCTTAAATTCAGCCTTCCCCGAAGCCCTCAAGAAGTCGATTCTGCAAGAGGCAGTCCAGGGCAAGCTGGTACCGCAAGACCCGTCTGACGAGCCCGCAGAGGCTCTGCTGAAGCGTATTCGGGCGGAGAAACAACGGATCATCAAGGAAGGCAAAATCAAGAAGGACAAGCACGAATCCGTCATTTTCAGACGGGATAATGTCGCTCGAAATTATACGCAATGGAATAAGCGCGGTTCAGCAGGAATTGCTATTGAAGTTGGAAATAAAATCAATCGCCATGCTAGAATATGCACCAAAACAAGATTCCGAGGCCTGCTGAAA
>ONIG01000033.1 GCA_900317855.1 uncultured Eubacteriales bacterium
CATATTTTCTTGGCATAGCAATACCCCCTATGTAGTTCTTTTATTTTCCTACATAGGGGGTGTTTTGTCTATTGTCCGTTTTTACTGGTTCGGTTCAACATCCGGAGCGGCGGTTTTTTGTGCGCTTTATTCGGCAAGCTCGCGGTACATGGCCGCAGCGTCGTCTTTTTTTGCATTTTCCGTCACGGCGAGCACCTCCACCTTCACGGTGCGCTGGCCGAAGGCGATCTCGATCACGTCGCCGACCTTGACGTCATACGACGCCTTGGCCGTGCGGCCGTTGACCGTGATGCGCTGACCGTCGCAGGCATCATTTGCTACGGTGCGGCGCTTGATGAGCCGCGAAACTTTCAGATATTTGTCCAGGCGCATAGGCATCCTCCTGTGAAAAACGCTCCGGGTCAGGCCCGGAGCGTTTGTGCGTTCTTATTTGGAAACAGCGTCCTTGAGCACTTTGCCGGCCTTGAAGACGGGCACGCGCGTCGCCGGGATCTCGATCTCTTCCTTGGTCTTGGGGTTGCGGCCGATACGGGAGCCGCGCTCCTTGATGTCAAACACGCCGAAGCCGACGAGCTGCACCTTTTCGCCGACCTCGAGGTTGGCGGTGATGGTGTCAAACGTCGCGTTGACGGCCTTCTCGCTGTCCTTCTTGGACAGGCCGGTCTTTTCGGCAACTGTTGCGATCAGTTCTGCCTTATTCATGATGGTAATCCTCCTACTTCATGTTTGTGTTGGCATATGCCACGATATAGAATTCCGCACAGGTCTCTCACTGCTGTGCAGATTTCTTTCCTTTGTTGTCCGCGCCGACAGTCTGCTTGGCCTGCTGCCAGAGCGGCTGCATCTGCGCGAGCGTGCGCTGGTCGAGCGGCACACCGCTGTCCGCCGCTGCGGCCTCCATGGCGGCAAAGCGTCGGATGAATTTTTCGCACGCGGCATGGGCCGCCTGCTCGGGATCGACACCCGCAAAGCGCGCCACCTTCACGGCGGCGAACAGCAGGTCGCCCAGTTCCTCGGTCACGGCGTCCGCGTCGCCGGAGGCCACAGCCTCGCGCAGCTCCTGCGTCTCTTCTTCGACCTTGTCGAGCGCTGTATCCGTATCCGGCCACTCAAAGCCGGTTTTGGCCGCCTTGGCCTGGATCTTCTCACAGCGCCAGAGCGCCGGCAGGCTGCGGGCCACGCTGTCCATCGCCTCGGCGGTGGTCGTCTGCGCGCGCTCGCGCTGCTTGATTGTGTCCCAGTCCGGCACATCCGGCTCGTCGCGCTGGAACACGTGCGGGTGCCGGTAGACGAGCTTCTTGCAGGCAGCGTCCGCAACGTCATCAATATCGAAATGCCCGGCCGCGCGCTCAATATCCGTGTGGAACAGCACCTGCATGAGCACGTCGCCCAGTTCTTCCTTCAGGTGCGCCGTGTCACCGGCGTCGATGGCCTCGCAGGCCTCGTACGTCTCCTCCAGGAAGTTGCGGCGGATGCTCTCGTGCGTCTGCACCTGATCCCACGGGCAGCCGTCCGGCGAGCGCAGGAACGTGATGAGCGCCACAAAGTCGCGCAGGTCATAGCTTTCTTTGCAGAGAAAATCTAACACAATTTTGCTCCTTCTGCAACCCTTTTTTCAAAAAACCATTGAAAATTCAGGATTTTTCGGTGTTATGTCATCTGATGTGCAGAACTTTTGCGAGCTTTTCACCCTTCGGGATGAGCTGCAGGTCAGCAAGCGTGATGGCGCGCGTTTTTACGGCCGCAATCAGATACGTCACGACCGCGCAGACCATCGACACGAGCATGGCCAGCGCCGTGCGCTTCCAGCTCAGGTCGCCGCCCATGACAGCAGCCAGGCCCGTGTACACGCCCCATGCGACGACTGCCATGGCCAGTGTGCTCAGCAGCGGACGCGCAAGGCAGCGGCCGATATGCAGCCGCTCGTGCAGCGTCCGGCACAGGAAGATGTAGTTCACGATGCAGATGACCACGTAGCATGCGAGCGTACCGATCGGCGCGCCGGTGATGTTCACCTCCGGCGCCGCAATCAAAAACCAGTTGACCGCGACCTTTGCCGCGCCGCCGGCCAGCATCGACCAGACGGGGCAAAGTTCATGCCCGGTCGCCTGCAGGACCGCCGTTGTGATGAGTGAAATGCACACGAACACGGACGCGATGCCAAGCAAAAACAGCAGCGTGGGGCCGGCCGCGTTGCTGCGCGGATAGAGCACATTCACGATCGGGTCCGACAGCACGGCGAGGCCGATGCCCATCGGCATGGCGACCGCCGCCGAAATGCGCAGTGCAGACTCCGCAACGGCGTGCCCCTGATCATACTTTTTCTGCACGACCATGGCCGCAATGGCCGGGACAATGCTGATCGTCATCGGTGTCACGAAGGCGGCCGGAAGATTATACAGCGTCTGCACCTTGCCGTAGACGCCGTAGAGGACGTTTGCATACGTCTCGGAATAGCCGAGCGCCGTCTGCAGGCGGTACATGATGAGCTTTGTGTCGATGAGGTTAATAATGCTCAGGACGCTGGAGCCGAGCGCAATCGGAATGCTGATGCGCAGCAGCGTGCCGAGGATGCGCCCGGCAGACTCCGGCACATCCGGGTCCGCGACCGGTTTGTCCGGGTAATGCCGGTGCTTATAGATCGCGATATAGATGAGCGCGAACGCGCCGCCCGCCGTAACGCCGAAGATGGCGCCCGCCGATGCGACCGGCAGACTCTTGCCCGCGCGCGTAAAGCTCCACGCAAGCACAAGGCCGACGGCGACTTTCCCCACGACCTCCAGGATCTGCGAAATGGTGGTCGGCTTCATGTTGCTCATGCCCTGCGCATAGCCGCGGTACGTGCTCGTCAGATACACGAGCACAAGCGCCGGGGACAGCGCCCAGATGCTCTGCGCTGCGCGGACATTGTTGAGCATGCCGGCCAGCTCCGTCGGGAACAGGAACATGACCAGCCCGAGGATCAGGCCGATGATGGCAAACGTCAGCCACGCGACACGGAAGATCTTGCGCGCCTGCATGGGCCGGCCGAGCGTGTCCGCCTCGCTGATCATGCGCGAGAGCGCGACCGGCATGCCCGCCGTGGCCATGGTGAGAAAGACATTATAAATATTGTAGGCAACGGAAAAATATCCATACCCCTCGTCGCCGAGAATGCTGCCGAGCGGGATCTTATAGATCGCGCCGAGGATTTTGATGACCACGACGCCGGCCGCTATGATGGCCGCACCGTGGAGATAGTTCTGCTTGCTGCTTTCCTGCAAAGCGCACTCCCTCCCCGCAAAAATTTCACGTGCCGGTATACTTTACACTACCGGACAGAAAAAATCAAGGGAATGGAGCGCATTCCCTTGATTTGCGGTTCGTTTTTCAGGTTAAGCCTTGCGGACGGAGTCGATGTGGCGCGTCAGGTCGAGCATCTTGTTCGAGAAGCCCCACTCGTTGAGGGAGATACTTCGTATCCCCTCCGCTCGCTTCGCTCGCACCGTACCAAGCGACTTGATTGATAACACAACGCTTTTTGCGTTTTTATTACTCTTTCTGTTTCACAGCGTTGAACGGTGATGGCTTTGATAGTTGTTTGAACGCTCTGCGTCAGCCACCTTTTTCCCTATTTTACTACGCCGATTGTAAGCGAAACCAGACCCCACGAATATATTATTTAAGCCGAACGACCACATACAAATACATTGGGCTATTGGAAGGAAGCACCGCAATCAGGCGTTGATTGCGGTGCTGATTTATGATAGTATCTATTTGAGGTGTTAATCATGGAATTTGTATTAAATGATTATCATAGAAACATTTCTGATGATGACCTAATTGAAGATGTAAAGCGTGTAGCAGAAAAACTTGGAACCCAAAAATTAAGCTCTACTGATTATAAAAAATTTGGAAAATACGGAATTAACACATTTAATCGTCATTTTGGAGGATGGAACAAAACACTTGAACTTTGTGGTCTTGAACCATCTATCTATCAAGTTTCTGCGTCCAAAAGCAGTCATAACCACCAATCAGTTAATACAGAAGAACTAATTGCTGATATACAAAGAGTAGCCGAAGAATTAGGGGCACAGACAATTAGTAGTGGAGATTATATGAAATATGGGTCTTATTCAAAAGATACCTGTCTCCGTAGATTTTCCACTTGGAACGAAGCATTGGTAGCATCGGGTTTGACACCGTATGAGAAGGTCGCAGGAAAACGGTTGAACGACGAAGATTTATTGATAGAAATAGAGCGAATGTGGATAGCACTCGGCAGACAGCCGACGACAACCGATATTGTGAACGGACTATCAGAATACTCACTAAACACATTTACTCGTCATTTTGGAGGATGGCGAGGAGCATTAAAATCATTTGTAGAATGGATTAACAGTGAAAAAAGCGACCATATTATCCCTGAAAAAAGCACAAAGCCTAAGTCAGTTCCTCGCAAACTCAATAAACCGCATGAGGAAAAACATGAGGCAATAAAACATAAGACCAGCCGTGAAATTAGTTTAAGGCTAAGATTTTTAGTGATGAAGCGAGACAATTTCAAATGCTGTATCTGTGGGAGGTCGCCAGCAAAAGACCCATCTGTTGAACTCCATATCGACCACATTATTCCTTGGTCGAAAGGCGGAGAAACGACATTTGATAACCTAAGAACGCTATGCTCAAAATGTAATCTTGGCAAGAGTGATTTTACCGAATAATGCTTCAAAATAGAACATAATGGAGAGACCTACAAAGTCTCTCCATTTTTGTCTGTTTTTGTTCGTAGATGTTCAAAAGATGTTCGCATACATTCAACGATGTTCCATAGATGTTCAAAGATGTGCCAATACGCCTGTTTTCTTTGCGGAAGTCAATACCTGTTCATCCCTGATGGCCTCCAAGTATCGCTGTGTAATGCTGACGCTCTCGTGGCCCAAGAGGCGGGATAGACTATACAGGTCAAGCCCGTTCTTCAATTCCTGATGGGCGAATGTATGGCGACAGGTATGAGGCGAGACCCGCACAAGCGGATTGATACCTTCCTTCGCCCCTGCCTTTTTCATCATATGATTGACGGCTTCGGGCGTCAGATGCTTGCCGTTCTTGCTCAAAAAATAATAATCTTCCTGTGTATCGCGGAAGGTGAAATAGGCTTGCTTCACCCGCTCGTATTTCAATATCCATTTGCTGATGATAGGGCTTTGAGGCACGACCCGCTCTTTCCTGCCCTTGCCGTAAATGATGAAATAGCCGTTTCTGATTTGTTCGGGCTTCATATTTATCAGTTCGCTGATGCGTAAGCCTGTGTCAAACATCAGCATCAACATCAAACGGTTCCTGACGCTCAAATAATCCTGACCGTCAAAATGGTTTATCATCCTCGCTATCTCATCATTGGAGAAAGTGTGTATCAGCACCTTCGGCTGTTTCACATTCTTCACCCGCTTGGTGATGAGTTCGTCTGTGTAGCCCTCCTGATAGGCGTAGGCACAGAGGCACTTGACCGCTTTCAGCAGGTCATTCACATAGGCGGGCTTACATCCCCGCTCTTGGTTCATCACGACGAACCTTTTGATGTGGATGGGTTTCAACTGTTCCAATTCCTCCACTCCCAAGGCGTCGGAAAGATAGGTGATAAAGAAGCCCAATTGTTTTTCATAATTGCGGATGGTGCGAGGGGCGAGGTTCCGCACCTGACAGTCGAAAATAAATTCCTGAACAAGCCCTTTCGTGAACATAGCAAAATAACCTCTTTCTGTTCCAAGAGACGAAACAGAAAGAGGTTATCTTTTACGCTGTTAGTTTTTTCGGGCTTCCATCGTTGTCGTAACAGATGAAGTCTTTCATAACAGCCGAACCGTGTGGAACGGCTATGCGTCAAACTTCACGCGACTTGAAAGCCCTTGAAAATCAACGACTTCTTACGCCTTGCGCACGGAGTCGATGTGGCGCGTCAGGTCGAGCATCTTGTTCGAGAAGCCCCACTCGTTGTCGTACCACGCCATGAGCTTGACGAAGTGATCGTTGAGCGCGAGGCCGGCCTTGGCATCAAAGATGCTGGTGTGCGGGTCGGTGATGAAGTCGGAGGAGACGACCTCATCGTCGACATACTCGACAACGCCGGCCATCGGGCCTTCCGCAGCAGCCTTGACAGCTGCGCAGATCTCATCATACGTCGCAGCCTTCTCGAGGCGGCAGGTCAGGTCGACAATGGACACATCCGCGCTCGGGATACGCATGGAGGTGCCGGTCAGCTTGCCTTGCAGGGCCGGGATGACCTTGCCGACCGCCTTGGCAGCGCCGGTGCTGGTCGGGATGATGTTGCCGTGCACGCCGCGGGACAGGCGCCAGTTCTTCTTGGAGAAGCCGTCGACGACCTGCTGGGTGGCCGTGTCGGCATGGACGGTGGTCATGAGGCCCTCGACGATGCCGAAGTTATCGTTGATGATCTTGGCCAGAGGAGCCAGGCAGTTCGTGGTGCAGGAAGCGTTGGACACGATCTTGATGTCCGGGGTATAAGCGTCGAGGTTGACGCCGCAGACGAACATTGGCGTATCGTCCTTGGACGGGCCGGAGAGCACGACGACCTGCGCGCCGGCATCCAGATGATCCTGCGCCTTTTCCTTGGTCAGGAACGCACCGGTGCACTCGAGCACATACTCGACACCCAGCTCGCCCCAGGGCAGGAGCTTCGCGTCACGGTTGTTGAGCAGCGCAACCCGCTTGCCGTTGACGATCAGGGCCGGGTTTTCGCCGCCCTCGTAATCGACGGTGCCGTTAAAGCGGCCGTGCACGGAGTCGTACTTCACGGTATACGCCAGCTGCTCCGGCGTTTTATCCGGCGCGTTGACGGCGACGACCTCAATATCGTCGGCGCAGATCGCAGCGCGGAACACCAGACGGCCGATGCGGCCGAAGCCATTGATGCCAATTTTAATCATGCTCTATTCCTCCTGTTATATCTGCTGCGCACAGCACGCAGCGCAATTTCTTACGGCTATATTCTATAACAATTCCGCCGAAAGCGCAACCACATTCTTGCCGGTGCGGCAAACACCGCTGTCCATTTGCAACAAATTTTTGCTTTTGTGCGCATTAAAACTTGTATCTATTGACGATTTCTGCTATACTATTTTTTAATACATCTTAGGGGGATTGGAAAATGAGCAATACTTTGATCATCGACTCGCTCAACACGCTGTTCTCGATGAGCAACACCGCCGTGCTCGGCGCGCAGGCGCAATTCGTCGCGTTTATGAACCCGGCAGCACAGGAACTTTTTCGCGGCGACCGCACGAATCACAAGCTCTCTGAGCTGCTGCCGGCGCACATCACGGAGGCCACGGCCACGGAATTCGTCACATCCGCAACGATTGAAAAGCGCCACGTCATCATCTCCGTAACGTCGTTTGGTGCGTTCCGGCTGTTTTCGCTCGTGCCGCAGGATGAAAACGCCCTGCGGGCCGGGGCGCAGTTTGCGCCGTTTCTGGCGTCGCTCAATGCCTTTCGCGCGCTCACGACGTATTTCTCGGAATACGCCATGCAGCTCAGTGACGTGCGCTTCCGGCACAACGCCGCCGAGCTGACGCAGTTTTACTACCGGCTGCTGCGCTTCACGCTCAATGCCTCCACAGCCTCCGCCCTGTACGACGGCACGCTTGCGTTCATGCCGCAGCTGTGCGACCTGGGCAAAGAATGCCGGACGCTGCTTGACAGCATCCAGCCGATCACCGACTCCAACGGCATCGTGCTCGAGGTCAGTATCCCGGACGAACCGATCAACTGTGCGCTCGACACGGCACTCATTCAGCGGATGCTGCTCAACATCATTGCCAACTGCACGGAGCGCTGCAAACACGGTGATCGCATCCGCTTCACGCTCACGCAGGAGAGCGACCACGCCGACATCACCATCCGCGACGACGGTGTGCGCATCCCGCCGGCAAAGCTCGGGACGATCTTCATCCCGCTGCGCGTGACCGGCGTGGACTTCTCCGACCTGAGCAGCAACAGCTTCGGCCTGACGGTCGCGCTCGGCATTGCGGAAAAGCACAACGGCACCATTCTTCTGGAGAGCAATGAATGGGGCGGAACCACGTTCCACGTCGTGCTCAGCACGGTGCTTCCGGAGACGAATCTCTTCCACGCACCGAAAGTACCGTATGCCCACGCGCAGGAAGATCCCATTTTGATTTACCTGTCCGACCGGATGCCGGAACAGGCGCTGTAAACAATGTAAATATCAAATGGCGTGCCGCCCACTCGGGCGGCACGCCGTCTTTTTACTCGGTCGTCAGGTAACGCGCGCGCAGCGTCTCCCGCTCGGGCGCGCCGACGCCGAGCGCCCGCGTCAGGAAAGCGTCCACGCTGCCGTATCGCTCTGCGATCGCATCGCGCGCCGCCGTCAGGAACGCCGCGTCCGCGCGGTCAAACGTGCGGATGACCTCCCGCTCCGACTCGCTCAGGTCATAGTCCGCGACCGCCGTCAACAGGCAGTCGGCCGAGGCAGCCATGCGCTCATTCGTGATCAGATAGTTTTCCACGATGACCGGCCAGTCCACGCCCAGCGCCGTCAGCAGCAGCATCGTGCCGACGCCGACGCGGTCCTTCCCCGCCGTGCAGTGATAGAGCAGCGCACCGTCTGTCTGCGCAAGCAGGAGCGCAAAAAACTGCCGGTAATGCGCAATGGAGAATTCCTGCGTGACGAGACTGCGGTACAGCTCGCACATGAATGCGCGCTCCCGGCCGGCCATTGCTTTCGCGTGCGCGACGACGGCCGCATAGGGGTCGGCGTGCTCTTCCCGCGTCAGGCCGGCCGCCGCCTGCTGCACGATCGGGCAGTGGACATACTGCACGCCCGGGAGGACACGGTCCGGCTTCTGCTCCCGCTCCAGATCCGTGCGGAAGTCAACAACCGTGCGCAGCGGATACAGGCTGAGCGTCTGCGCATCCGGCTCTGTGATGCCGGCAAGCTCGCCGCTGCGCAGCAGCAGTCCCGGCCGGATCATGCGGCCGTCCATGGTAGGCAGGCCGCCGAGGTCGCGCGCGTTCGGCGCGCCGCGCAGCAGCCAGCGCTCAAATGCCAAAGAGTTGTTTTCCATTTTTCAGCGTCACCTCCGCGACTTGGTCTGTAGTCATGCCCTTGATTTCCGCAATGCGCGCTGCAATATACGGCAGATTGCGCGAGTCGTTGCGCTTGCCGCGATTCGGCACTGGGGCCAGATAGGGCGAATCCGTTTCGAGCAGCATTCGGTCCGCCGGGCAGGCGGCGATCACATCCAGTGCCTTGACGGCATTCTTATACGTGATCGGCCCGTCAAAGCCGAGATACCAGCCGCGGCGCAGCAGCTCGCGCGCCATCTCCACGCTGCCGGAAAAACAGTGGAACACGCCGCGCAGGCCCGGATAATCGCACACGATGCGCAGACTGTCGCCGTGCGCCTCCCGGTCGTGGATAATGACCGGAAGATCCAGCTCCAGCGCAAGCTCCAGCTGTGTGCGCAGCATGGTCTCCTGCGTTGCCTTCGTGGAGGTGTCCCAGTAATAATCCAGACCGATCTCGCCGATGGCGCAGACTTTTGGCTGCGATGCCAGCGCACGGATCTGAGCCAGACTGTCGTCCGTCCAGCCGGCGGCCTCCTCCGGATGCCAGCCGACGGCGGCATAGACGAAATCATACGCCTGCGCAATGGCGACGGCGCGCTCGGACGTCGCGGCGCAGTCGCCAGGGTCCACGATGAGCGCAACGCCGCTCTCATGCACGGCGCGCAGCACATCGCTGCGGTCGGCGTTGAACTTTCCGCTGTCGTAGTGCGCGTGGGTATCGAAATACTGCGTCATTCGGCGTGATAGGTCGCGGCCGGGCGGCGCTTGTGCTCGCTGCGGCTATGATAGCGGTCGATAATGGCCTTGTCGTGCTCATTGGCCTCGCCGGTGAGGATGTACTTGTCGATGGCGGCGTAGGTCACGCCCATCTCCTGCTCGTCCGTCTGCCCCTCGAAGAGACCGGCTGACGGCGCCTTGCGGATGATGTTCTCCGGCGCGTGCAGCCAGGTCAGAAACTCGTAGATCTCCGTCACGGTCAGGTCGGCGATGGGGTTGAAGTCATACGCGCCGTCGCCCCACTTCGTGAAATAGCCCATATATGCCTCGCTGCGGTTGCCGGTGCCGGCGACAAGACGGCCCTCGGCCGCACCGATGGTGTAGAGCGTTAGCATGCGCAGACGCGGGGCGATGTTCGACGTCGCCATCTGGTTGAGCGTCGTGACGGCGGAGACCGTCTGCATGACGAGCTCCTTTTCCGCCGTAAGGTCGACCGTGCGCGTCTCGATATTGAACTGCTCGGCCACGGCCAGGCCGTCGGTCATGTCCTCGCCGAAGTTGCGCTTGGACGCGCACGGCATCATGATGCCGACCGTGTTGTCGCACGCAGCCTTGCAGAGGATGCCGACAAGCGCACTGTCCTTGCCGCCGCTGTTGCCGTAGATGACGCCCTTGGTGCCGCTGCTTTTGAGCAGGCCGCGGATAAAGGCGACGCGGTTTTCAAATTCTTTTGCATAATCTCGCATGATTTCCACTCCGTTTCTTTCGTTACTCCTGGGTCATGTCCAGAAATTCTGCTTCCGTAATAATGGGCGTGCCGAGTGTGAGCGCCTTCTGGTACTTTGAGCCGGTGTTTTCCCCGGCGAGCAGATAGGACGTTTTTTTCGACACGGAGGAACTCGTCTTGCCGCCGAAGCGCTCGATGATGGCGCTGGCCTCGTCGCGGCTGAAGTGCTCGAGCGCGCCGGTGAGCACAAACGTCTTGCCGGCAAAGCGGCGGTCCACGACCTGCTCCTTGGAATCGAAGCTGACACCCGCGTCGCGCAGCAGCCGGATCTGGTGCTGCGACTGCGGATTATCGAACCACGCGCGCAGGTACGCCGCCGTCGTCGGGCCGACGTCCGGGATGGCCATGAGCTCTTCCTCCGTCGCCGCCATGAGCTTGTCCAGCGTGCCGAAGTGCATGGCCAGCACCTTCGCCGCCTTCTGCCCCACCTGCCGGATGCCGAACGCGCACAGCAGGCGCGCCATGCCGGCGTCCTTGCTCTTTTCGATGGCGGCCATGAGGTTCTCGGCCGACTTTTTCCCCATATGGTCCAGCGCCGCGACCGACTGCGGCTCGAGCGCATACAGCTCCGCCGGGGAGTGCACGAGCCCCGCCTCGATCAGCGACTGGCACAGCGAGATGCCGAGACCGTCAATGTCCATCGCCTCGCGGGAGGCAAAGTGCGCAATGTTGCGCAGCCGCTGCGCCGGGCACTCCGCACCCGTGCAGCGCAGGGCCGCACCGTCCGGGTCTCGCACGACGGGCGCGCCGCACTCCGGGCAGGTATCCGGCATATGAAACGGCACCGTGCCCTCCGGCCGCTTGTCGCGCACGACGGAGAGGATCTCAGGGATGATCTCCCCTGCTTTCTGCACGAGCACCGTGTCGCCGATGCGCAGGTCGAGGTTGTCAATGAAGTCCTGATTGTGCAGCGTGGCGTTCGTGACGGTCGTGCCGGCCAGACGCACCGGCTCAATGACCGCCTTCGGCGTGAGCACACCCGTGCGGCCGACCTGCACGACAATGTCGCGCACGCGGCTCTCCTTCTTCTCCGGCGGATACTTATATGCCACCGCCCAGCGCGGGAACTTTGCCGTGCTGCCGAGATACTGCCGCTGTGCAAGGTCGTTGATCTTGATGACCGCACCGTCAATGTCGAACGGGAACGTCTCGCGGTTGTCGCCGATCCAGTCAATGCGCGCACAGCAGGCATCGAGCGTTTCACAGCGCCGGTACGGCACGACCGGGAAGCCCAGCGATGCCAGATAGTCCAGCGTTTCCGTGTGCGCGGTGAACGTGCGGTCGCTGTCAAACTGGAGGTTGAAGATGATGATGTCCAGCTTGCGCGCCGCCGCGACCTTCGGGTCCTGCTGGCGCACGGAGCCAGCCGCCGCGTTGCGGGGATTGGCCAGCAGCGGCTGCTCGAGCAGCTCACGCTCGGCATTAAGCGCTGCGAATACTTCGTGCGACATGTAGACCTCGCCGCGCACGATGAGCTTTGCGGGCGCGTTGTCGAGCTTGAGCGGCAGATTGCGCAGCGTGCGGAGGTTTTCCGTCACGTCCTCGCCGGTGACACCGTCGCCGCGCGTGGCGCCGCGGACGAACACCCCGTTTTCATACTCGAGCGACATGGACAGGCCGTCGATCTTCGGCTCGACCGAATAATCATGCGTCTGCGTGAGCGCACCGTCCATGCGCGCGCCGAACGCGCGCAGCTCGTCGAACGAAAACACGTCCTGCAGGCTCTCGAGCGGCACCTGATGGCGCACCTGCGCAAAGGTGTTGAGCGCGTAGCCGCCGACGTGCTGTGTCGGCGAATCGGGCGAGGCATACTCCGGATGCGCCGCCTCAAGCTCCTCGAGCCTGCGCATGAGCGCGTCATATGCAAAGTCGCTGATCTCGGGCGCGTCCTTCACATAATAGAGAAAATTTGCATGTTCCAGCTGACGGCGCAGCGTCAGGATCTCTTCACGTACATCCATGTTGTTTACTCCACTTCCACATACGTCTGGGGCACCTTGCCGACGATGACCGTCTCGGCCAGCAGGACGTTCGTGCCCACGGTCTCGGTCTGGTGCTCCCAGGGCACCAGAATGTCGAGGTCCATCTTCACGTTCAGATATAGTTGATATTTGCTCTGGTTGATCGCGGCCGACATGAGTTCGTTGTGATAGCTCACGTCCGACGTCGTCAGCACGAGGATGCGCACCGGCAGCGGCAGCTTGAGCCCGGGCAGAAAATTCACGCCAAAGAGCGTCTCGAGCGGAATATCCAGCTCGACCTGCCCGTCGTCCCCGTCCATCATGTGCTCGAGCACGAGCGAGGACACCTGCCCCACGTGCTCGGTATCGATGCTCACGGCCGTGATGGTCCCGTCCGCGTCCGTGCGGTAGGTGTAATAGTCCCCCTGCACCTGTGCCGTTGCCGCCGTGACGGCGGCGTTGATCTTCAGCTGCATAAGATCGCAGGCGGAGTTGACGGCCAGCTGCGTGATCAGGTGCAGCACCGACACGGTGAAATACGCCATGCCGCCCAGCAGCACGAGCACCAGCAGCAGCGCCGCCGCCTTCCGTTTCGGCCGCAGCGGGCGCCGGCGGGCGGCCGGTCTCCAGCGGCGAGACGCACAAATCATAGCAGATCCCCCCTGCCATGCTATGCAGCGGCGGGGCGATTCATGCGCTTAGTGCAGAGATTCCACAATGGCGCGGAAGGTATTGCCGCGTTCTTCAAAGTTTTTGAAGAAATCAAACGACGAGCAGGCCGGTGACAGCGTCACGATATCGCCCGGCTGCGCGAGATCGTAGGCCGTCTCGACCGCCGCGCGGAAGTCCGGCACCTCGACGAGCGGCAGCTTTCCCGGGTCATAGAATTTCGATGCGCGGATGGCGGACGCGATGCGCTGCGCCGTCTCACCGACGACGACCGCCGCCTTTGCGTGCAGGCAGACCTCGTCGCCGAGCGTGTCAAACGGGATGTGCTTGTCGTGCCCGCCGAGAATGATGACCGGCGGCTTCGGCAGCGCATGCAGACCCGCGATCGTGCGCGTGGGACTCGAGGCGATGGAGTCGTTGATGAACGTGATGCCGTTGAGCTCGCGGATGCGCTCCATGCGGTGCGGTACGCCGGAGAAGGTATGCGCGACCTGAACGCACGCCGCGTTGCCGACCAGACCGTCGGTCGCGGCAAAGGCCGCCATATAGTTTTCCACGTTGTGCGCGCCGGGGATGCGGATCTCGGCGGCGTCGAGGATCTTCTCCGCCGCGCCGTCGTGTGCGCGATAAATGACGCCGTCTGCGCAGTAGACGCCGTTTTCCACCGGGCCGATGCTGCTGAAATAGCGCACGTGCCCCGGCGCCTCGGCCGCGAAACGCGGGGTATGGGCATCCTTCGCGTTGAGCACCAGGCAGCCGTCCGGCCGCTGGCCGCGGTAAATGCTGCACTTGGCCGACACATAGTCCTCGAAATCCGGATGCACATCCAGATGGTTCGGCGAAATGTTCGTAATGATGGCCACATCGGGTGCGCAGTGCATGCTGTGCAGCTGGAAGCTGCTGAGCTCGAGCACGGCAAAATCCTCCGGATGGATGTCCGGGATGCGGTTAAAGAGCGGCGTGCCGATGTTGCCGCCGAGATGCACGGTGTACCCCTGCGCGCGCAGGAGCTCGGCCGTGATGGTCGAGGTCGTGGTCTTGCCGTCGCTGCCGGTGATGGCGATGATGCGGCACGGGCAGAGGTTGCAGAACGCCTCCATCTCGGAGGTGAGGATCGCGCCGTTTTGCGCCGCCGCGCGCAGCTGCGGCACGATGGGCAGCACACCCGGCGTGCGGAAGATGACATCAAAGTCCAAGTGCTCCAGATAGTCCGCGCCGAGGATGAATTTTGCGCCCTGCGCCGCGGCCTCGTCTCCGGCCACGCCAAGCTGGACGCGGTCGCGCCGGTCGCACACCGTCACGTCGCAGCCGCTGCGGAGCAGCACACGCACGAGCGGCTGATTGCTAACGCCGAAGCCGATGACACCGATGCGCTTGCCGCGCAGATAGTCCATATAATCCGAAAAGGTCATGCAGACACTCCTTTTCCAAAAGGTAATCATACGAAGTGATTATACCGCCCATTCGTGCCGATTACAAGAAAATAAATCTCCGCCGGACTTGACGCGGTGCGGCAGGATGTGTAAAATAGTCGGGCGAGCGGGCCGGACAGCCGCGGGCATGAGCCGAAAGGCTGTGCGTGAGGAAAGTCCGGGCTCCACAGGGCAAGGATAACGGGTAACACCCGCCAGGGGCGACCCTCGGACAAGTGCAACAGAAACAAACCGCCCGAGCGATCGGGTAAGGGTGGAAAAGTGAGGTAAGAGCTCACTCGCCGGCTGGAGACAGTGCGGCGCTGTAAACTCTATCCGGAGCAACACCGCGGAGGGACATACGGCCGGCCCGGCCGTCCCATGGAGGTGGCTGGAACGTACCGGCAACGGTGCGTCTAGATAGATGGCTGTCGATTACAGAACCCGGCTTACAGGCCCGCTCGCTCCGCCTGTCAAAAGCGTCTGACACAGACTTTTTTGGCAGGCTTTCGCATATCTGCTTCCCGCAGGCAAGGAACACACAGCCCCCGCCATCTGGCGGGGGCTGCCGCATTTTGCGCATTCTGTGCCGCTCCTATACAGAGTTTCTCCGAACGACCTGACTGATTCCGGACACTTCCAGGCATAATTGTGTATTGTATTTCCAATTTCTGAGTGATATATTTTTATCAATAAAGCATATTATTCCATTCCGATAGGAAAGGTGATACATATACCGGAAACCGTGACCTACCACAGTCTGCAGGACGTTGTCGTGCGTGCAGGCAGACTTTTCCCGGACACGCAGTTCTTTCTCAGCAAGGACCCGGCCATGCCGTATGTGCTCGGCCGCGACCTCTACCGGCTATTACCGCGACGAGGCCGCCACGGCCGAGAGTTTCCGGGACGGTTGGTTCCACACCGGCGATCTCGGCCGGATAGACAAGCGCGGATTCCTGTATTTCCAAGGGCGTGTGAAAAACCTGATCGTACTTTCAAACGGCGAAAATGTCTCGCCGGAAGAGCTGGAGACACGGCTGTATCAGCTCGACGGTGTGCGCGATGCGATCGTGTACGAGAAAAATCAGCAGATCACGGCCGAGGTCTACGCCGATCCAGCCGTGTTCCCGGACGAGGCGGCGCTCTGGCGCTCCGTCAGCGAGATCAACCGGCACCTGCCGCCTTATAAGCAGATTGGCAACCTCATTTACCGGGAAAATGAATTTGAAAAAACCGCGACGCAGAAAATCAAGCGCCTGGCAGCTACGGAGGCAGCATCATGAGAGAGAAAATTCTGGAGATCCTTGCAGAGACCGCAGGCGTGCCGGTATCGGACCTGCATGACGACACGCGGCTGATACAATGCATATAGAAAATGCCGGGCAGCGCAAGTCTGTCCGGCATTTTCTATTGGTCCGCCATACCGCAGGACCGTTGCGTTTTCGGGGCGCGCATGCTACAATCCATTCCGGAAGCAGCAACAGCACATGCAGTGTGAAAAGGAGAAGATGGTATGTACTATTCGGAGCTTGTAAAAAAAGCATGTGTCCTCATGTTTGAGGCTCATAAAAATGATTTGGACAAGGGCGGGTATCCGTATGTTTTCCACCCGTTTTATCTCGCCACACAGATGGAGGATGAGGCGTCTACGTGCGTAGCGCTGCTGCATGATGTGATTGAGGACCACGGCGATGAATACACATATACAGACCTCGAAAGCGCCGGATTTCCCAAGGAGGTTTTGGATGCGCTCCAACTTCTGACGCACGCGGATGGCGTCGCATATATGGACTATGTGAAGGCGCTGGCCGAGAATCCGATCGCGCGAAAAGTCAAGCTCGCGGATCTGAAACACAACCTGGATTCCAGACGGCTCAGCGGTCAAAAGCCCGCAAAGAACGACACCTACCTCCAGGCGATCGCATATCTTGCGCGCATGGAATAACGCCGATCGTGCGCGTCCATTTTGCCGGGCATGACAGAAAAAATGAGAATATGCGGCGCCGGACGGGGCTCCCCTGTCCGGCGGCGTGGTTTTTGCGCGGTCTTTGATAAACAAAAAATCCTGCAACCGCAACGGTTGCAGGATTTTCTGGAGCTGCTACCCGGATTCGGACCGGGGACCTCATCCTTACCAAGGATGCGCTCTACCGACTGAGCTATAGCAGCATACAAAGCCCGCGGAGCTTTCGCCCCGCGGGTGGCGACCGAGAAGGGACTTGAACCCTCGACCTCTAGCGTGACAGGCTAGCGTTCTAACCGACTGAACTACTCGGCCTCGTCGCCTCAGCGCTTGTTTAATATACCAGACGATTCGACTGCTGTCAAGTTATTTTTGAAAAAATTTTCGGCGATTTTCATTTTTCCGCTCCGGCCGGTCTCCTCCGGCGCAAAAAAGTCTCCCGGGCAAAAAACCCGGGAGACACACGCGAGAAAATTACTTGGTGATCTGGAAAGCGCGCGTGATGGGCGCTGCCTGATAGTTGCCGCCCAGAGTCACGACCGTCACAACATAGCGGCCGGGCTCAGTCGGAGGCGTCGTGGTGCTGGAGTACGGCTTCCACTTGCTGGTGAAGCCGGAGTACAGGTAGTGCACATTCGTCTGCTTTTCAGCGGGCTTACCGTCATACATCAGCGTCACGCCGAAGTCAAAATTCTTCGCTTCCTCAGCGGTCAGCTTGCCGTTGGGAATAGTCTGGTTCCACTTCAGCTTCACGCCGGAGTAGTGCTTCTTCACGAGCAGCATGCCCGTGCCAACGCCGGTCTCATAGTTTTTGTTGTTCGTCACAGCCGTGACCGCATAGAGGCCCGCCTGATCCGGCGTGCCGATGGCCACACGGACATTGTCCAGCAGACCCGGCAGCTTGTTGAGCGTCTCGTTGAGCTTGACGAGCGTGTCAATGTCAATGCCGACCTTCTTGAGCAAATCCTTCACAGGCTGCGGCAGCTTGTCGTCCTTGCCGACGATGTCACTCAAGAGCTTGCGCAGCTCGCCGACCGTCGTGCCCTGCTGCATCATCTCCGTGAGCGTCTTCTGGTGGAGGCCTTTGAGCGTCTGGTCAATGAGATCGATGATCGTACCCTTTGTCATACGCTCGGGCAGCTGCACGAACACGCTGGTGGTCACGTCGCTGGTCATGCCGCCGTCTTCCTCGCCGAGCACATTTTCACCATAGTACTCAATCGTGAAGTCAGCCACGCTCAGCGTGCCCTTGCTGGGCAGCGTGGAGGCGTCCCAGTCGATAAGGTTTTCAAAGATCGCCTGCAGCATGACATTGGCGTCCATGTTGTAGGTGATGGAAGCGCCGGATTTGAGCACGACCGCGCTGGCGGTACGATGATCATCCATATTGACCTTGACGTCATCCAGCTTGAGCGGCTTGTAGTCGGCATTGCCGTTCCACGCGAAGTGGATGGTCTGTGATCCGAGACCAAATTTAACAAGCTGGTCAATAAAGT
>ONIG01000015.1 GCA_900317855.1 uncultured Eubacteriales bacterium
TTCACGGAAACGCATCGTCACGAGGCACTAAGGGATAGACACAAATGAAGGGCGCAACTTCTTTTGCCCTTCTATAACTTTCGCCTCTTGCATACTATGAAAATCAGTCGGTTCAAAACAAGTCAATCTATCCTTGATTCTAGGGCACGAAAAAAGCCCTGATTTATGTCAGGGCTGATTTGCCTTTCGATACGACTTATTGGTTCTTCGTCATCGAGTTCATGACGGCGCGGACTTGAGCTTCTGATGGCTTCCGACCCATTTGGGCAAACATCGCGCGAATCATTTTCTCGTTGATTGGAGGGTTCTTCTTCAACTGGTACTTAATTAAGGCCCGAGCGCCAAAGAATCCACCAACTAAGCCAACGATTAAAGCAAGGATAATGTAGAGAACAAACTGCCAAACTTCGAGGGACATGGCTTATGCTCTCTTGTCGTATTTGCCAGTTTTATCTCCCTCATTTGCATCGATTGTTGCAAAAATACCATTGACACTCCCCCCTCTCTGGTGATAATATTAGTACATTAAAGCGATAGCAACGCTGTGACTACGGAGGAAAGGAGAAAGCTGCAATGAAAAAGAACTGCTTTATGATGATGGCTATGATGATGTACATGCCCGGCTGCATGTGCATGTCTCGTCGTGCTCAGAAATATGACTCGTCTTGTGTTCGCTTCCAATAACGGCTGATCCAAATTCCAAGCCGTATCCGCAGAGGCCGGAAGACAACGAGTCTTCCGGCCTCTGCTTTTTTGTTCCGAAAAATTTATTCTGCGAGGGAGAATCCACCATGATCGAAATCGAACATCTCAACAAGACCTACCCCTCCCCGGGCGGCGACATCCACGCACTGCGGGACGTTGACCTCCGCATCGAGGACGGCGAGATCTTCGGCATCATCGGCCTGAGCGGCGCCGGCAAGAGCACGCTCGTGCGCTGTATCAACCTCCTCGAGCGGCCGACCTCCGGAACGGTGCGCATCGACGGGCGCGACATGATGCAGCTCAGCCGCCGCGACCTGCTCAAGGCCCGGCAGGACATCGGCATGATCTTCCAGAGCTTCAACCTGCTCGAGCAGCGCACGGTGCTGCGCAACATCTGCTTCCCGCTCGAGATCGCGGGCGTCAAGCGCGACGAGGCACAGGCCCGCGCCGCCGAGCTGCTCGAACTCGTCGGATTGTCCGACCGCGCGAAAGCGTATCCCTCGCAGCTTTCCGGCGGCCAGAAGCAGCGCGTGGCCATCGCCCGCGCCCTCGCCACGCGGCCGAAATACCTCCTGTGCGATGAGGCCACCAGCGCCCTCGACCCGAACACCACGCAGTCGATTCTACGCCTGCTTAAGGAGATCAACCAGACGCTCGGCGTGACGATCGTCGTCATCACGCACGAGATGCGCGTCATCGAACAGATCTGCCAGCGCGTGGCTGTTATCGACCAGAGCCGCATCGCCGAGATCGGCAACGTCAGCGATGTGTTCACACACCCGAAGTCCGACATCGCCAAGGCGCTCATCCTTCCGAAGAGCCCGGCCGAAAATCTCCCGCCGTGCACGGGCAAGCGTCTGCGCCTCGTCTTCGACGGCAGCTGCTCCAACGAGCCGGTCATCTCGCGCATCACGCTCGAGTGTCACGTGCCGGTGAACATTCTCTTCGCCGACACCCGCATTGTCGAGGGCAGCATCTACGGCCACATGGTCATCGACCTGCCCGACGATCCGCAGCAGTTCCACGATGTGCTGCGCTGGCTCGATCATAACCACATCTCTTATCTACAGGAGGATGGAAGTCATGTCTGATCTGCTCATCAAGCTCTGGCAAAACGGCATCTTGCAGCTCGGTATCTGGGAGACCATTTACATGACGCTCATCTCCACGTTCTTTGCCTATCTCATCGGCCTGCCGGTCGGCCTCATCCTGCGCATGACCGACCGCGACGGCATCCACCCCATCGGCTGGCTCAACCGCACGCTCGGCATCATCGTCAACGCCCTGCGCAGCATCCCGTTCATCATCCTCATGGTCGCCATGCTGCCGGTGGCTAAGTTCGTCGTCGGCACCAGCCTCGGCAACCGCGCCGTGATCGTGACGCTCGTCATCGCCGCCGCCCCGTATGTGGCGCGCATGGTCGAGTCCGCCGCCAAGGAAGTGGACGCCGGCGTCATCGAGGCCGCGCAGTCCATGGGCGCGTCCACGTTCCGCATCATCTGGAAGGTCATCATCCCGGAGGCCAAGCCCGCGCTCATCACCGGTGCCGTCATCTCCACCGTGACCATCCTCGGCTACTCCGCCATGGCCGGCACGATCGGCGGCGGCGGTCTCGGCCAGATCGCCATCACCTACGGCTACCAGAAGTACGACGATCAGATCGTCTGGCTGTGCGTGGTGCTGACGATCATCATCGTGCAGATCCTGCAGGAATTCGGCATGTACATCGCCCGCCGCACCGACCGGCGCGCCCGCACCTGACAGGAGGCACCGCTCATGCATCTACATTATCCCGCGCTGCTGCGCGTGAACATCCGCCGCGGACGAATGTGCCGCTGCCAAACCGCACATCCTAACATCCGTAACCACACAAATTCTAAAATCAAAATATAAAGGAGAAACGACCATGAAAAAGATCACGTCCCTCATCCTCGCCCTCGTGCTGACGTTCTCGCTCATCGCACTGAGCGCCTGCGGCAGCAAGACCACCGACGACAAGAACACCCCCTCTGCCGATGACAAAGTCATCACCGTCGGCGCCAGCGCCACCCCGCACGCCGAGATCCTCGAGCAGGTCAAGCAGGCCCTCGCCGACGAAGGCTACGAGCTCAAGATCGTCACCTATGATGACTACGTCCTGCCGAACCAGGCTCTGGCCGACGGCACGCTCGACGCAAACTACTTCCAGCACAAGCCCTACCTCGACAGCTTCAACGCCAAAAACGGCACCAACCTCGTCTCCGTCGGCACCATCCACTATGAGCCGTTCGGCATCTACGGCAACGGCGTCACCGACCTGAAGGATCTCGCCAAGGGCGCGACCATCATCATCCCGGCCGACGACAGCAACGAGACCCGCGCCCTGTTCCTGCTCCAGCAGGAGGGCCTGATCAAGCTCCCCGATGACGCGGACGCCGCCAAGGGCGTGAGCACGCTCGACATCGTTGACGACGGCGGCTACAACATCGTCACCGTGCAGGCCGACACCGTCCCGGCCCAGCTCAAGAACGCCGCTGCCGGCACCATCGCCGTCATCAACGGCAACTACGCCCTGGCCGCCGGCCTGAAGATCAGCGACGCGCTCGCCACCGAGGACGCCAACGGCACCGCCGCCCAGACCTACGCCAACATCATCGCCGTGCGCGCCGGCGACGAGAACAGCCCGAAGACCCAGGCTCTGCTCAAGGCCCTCAAGACCGACGCCGTGAAGCAGTACATCGCCGACACCTACAACGGCGCTGTGGTCGCAAGCTTCTAAGCATCCCCCCTCTCTTGAAAAACGCACGAATCCCCCGGCTGCTGCCGGGGGATTTTTGCGCCTGTCAGGAGGCGTTATGGGCATAGCTGTTGTCGACGAGGCGGTCAAAGTCCACCCAGTCGGCGTGATCGAGCACGCCGGCCGTCTCCATGACGGTCTCAAGCCGCTCAAGGGACGGCTGCGTCATGACCGGCGTGGCGTTCCATGCGTCGATGTCCTTGTAGCGCTGCACGACCTGCGTGAGCACGGGCACGCTCGTGTCCGGGAACTGCGGGGCGATGATCTCGGCGGTCTCCGCCGCGTCGTGCTCCGCGATCCATTTCTGCGCGCGGGCGATGGCGTTGGTGAAGCGCTGCACGATGTCCGCGTGGTCGTTTATGTACGCCTGCGAGGCGAAATAGGCCGTGTACGGAATCTCGCCGCTCTCCTGGCCGATGGACGCGAGGATGTACCCCTTGCCCGCCTGCGCGACCTCGGTGGCCGTCGGCTCAAAGAGCGTGACAAAGTCGCCGTTGCCGCCGGTGAAGGCGCCGGCCATCATGTTGAACTGCACGGTCGTGTCCACGGTGGCATCCGTGCCGGGCACGACGCCGTTTTGCCGCATGACATATTCGAGCGTCATCTCCGGCACGCCGCCCGCGCGGCCGCCGATGACGGTCCTGCCGCGCAGCAGCTCCCAGCTGAAGGGCACATCCTCACGCCCGACGAGGAACGACCCGTCGCGCTTCGTGAGCTGGCCGAACACGACCGGATAATCGTCCTTGCCCTGATTGTAGACATAGATGCACGCCTCCGGCCCGGCGAGACCGATGTCCGCCTGCCCGGTGAGCACCGCCGTCATGACCTTGTCGGCGCCGCCGCCGTTGGTCAGCTCGATATTGAGCCCCTCATCGGTGAAAAACCCCTGCTCCAGCGCCACGTACTGCGGCGCGTAGAACACCGAATGCGTCACTTCGCTCAGGCGGACGGTGGCCGTCTCCTGCTTACCGCAGGCGCACAGGACCACCAGCATCAACGCCGCCAGAACCCCACAAAGAAACCGTTTCATTGCGTCACTCCCAACCGATTTTTGAAAAATTTCTCCAGCCACAGCACCAGCTGATACATCACGACGGCCGCCACCGCGAGCACGAGGACGGTCGCCATCACAAGGTCCATGTTGAACACCTGCGACCCGTAGACGATCAGATAGCCGAGGCCGGCTTTGGAGACCAGAAATTCGCCCATGATCACGCCGACCCACGACAGGCCGACGTTCACGCGCAGCGTATTGAAGAGCGTGGCGTAGTTGGCCGGAATGACCAGCCGCCACAGGATCTGATGCCGGGTCGCGCCGAGCGTCTGCATCAGGCGGATCTTCTCCCGGTCCGTGGACAGGAAGCCGACATGCATATTCAGGATCGTGACAAAGATCGAGATCGCGATCGTCATGGCGATGATCGACTCGGTGCCCGCGCCGATCCAGACGATGAACACCGGGCCGAGCGCCGTTTTCGGCAGCGCGTTGAGCACGACCAGATACGGGTCGAGCACGCGCGAGAGCAGTTCGCTCCACCACAGACCGATGGCGATGAGCGTGCCGAGCAGCGTCCCGAGCACGAAACCGACCACGACCTCGAGGCACGACGTGCCGATGTGCAGCCACAGCTCCCCGGAATTTTGCAGGCCCACGAGCGTGTGCACCACGCGCGACGGACTGCTGACGATGAAGGCGTCCACCCAGCCGAGCCGGGCCGAAAGCTCCCACAGGCCGAGAAACGCGGCCAGCAGCAGGATCTGCAGCGCCAGCACGAGCCGCTTACGGCGGCGCTGCGCGCGCAGATAGGCCGCGCGCTGCGGGGAGGGCGATCGTTCAGACATTGACATCCAGCTCCTCCCATATTTGATTGAACAGCGTCTGAAACTCCGGCCGGCTGCGCCGCTCGAGCGGCGGCACGGTGCGCAGCGCGCCGAGGTCGTGGATGGCCTTGACAGTCGCGGGCCGGTGTGACAGGACGATGATGCGGTCTGAGAGGCTGATGGCCTCGGAAATATCGTGCGTGACGAGCAGGGCCGTCTTATGCTCGCGGCGGATGATCTGCGAAATATCGCCCGAGACGGCCAGCCGCGTCTGATAATCCAGCGCGGAAAACGGCTCGTCGAGCAGCAGCACATCCGGCGACGTGGCCAGCGTGCGGATGAGCGCACAGCGCTGGCGCATGCCGCCGGAGAGCTGGTTTGGCAGCTTGCGCGCAAAGCCGGAGAGCTGATACTGCTCGAGCAGATCGTGCACGCCCTCGCGGCGCGCGGGCGTGTTCTCGTGCCGGACCTCCAGCCCGAGCGTCACGTTGCCCCAGATGGTGCGCCAGTCAAAGAGCTGGTCGCGCTGGGGCATGAGCCCCGCCTTGCCCGTCGGCGCGCGCACGGGCTCCCCGTCGACGAGCACCTCCCCGCCCGACGGATGCTCGATGCCGGCGATGAGCGCCAGCAGCGTGGACTTTCCGCAGCCGGACGGCCCGACGATGCTCACGAACTCCCCGTCGGCCACGCCGAAGGTCACATCCTGCAGCGCCGCCACTTCCCCGTCCGGCGCCTGATAGGTCATGGCGGCCCGGCGCAGCTCGATTTTCATGGCGTCTCCCCCTTTGCTTGCGCCAAATCGCTTTCTCCTCAGTGTATGCCTCCGGCGCGCAGGGGGTGAACACCGCGCCGGTGCTCGGCTGGAGCGCACTGTTTGCGCTTCTGCCGACCGTCATCGCCTATCTGCTGTACTATCGCGGCATACAAAAGATCCGCGACAGCAGCCGGGTGCCCGTGCAGGCCTCGGTCGAGTGCGTCGTCGCCGTGGGCATCGGCGTGCTGGCGCTGCACGAGACGCTCGGCACCGTCAAGCTTCTGGGCATCGCACGCGTGCTCGGCTCCGTGCTGCTGATGAATTCCGGAACACAAAAAACCGCCTGCTCATGAGCAGGCGGTTTTTGATTGGGCGTTTGCTCACGCCGTCGCCTTCATCGCGCGCTGGAGCACGGACTGCAGCGACTGATTGTGCGACCGGCAGATGCGCCCGAGCCGGTAGAGGCAGGCTGGATCGCGCGTGATGCGGTTCACGCCCCAGTCGCACGTCAGCGTCGCCTGAAAGCCCATGTCGCGCAGGACGGTGTCCGTCAGGTCGCCGTACTTGCCGTAGGGATAGGCAAAGGTGTCCGGCGTGCGGCCGGTGTGCTCCGTGAGCTCATCCTGCAGGCGCTGGAGGTCTGCGCGCAGCAGCTCCGCGTAGGCCGCGTCCGACTCGCCCCGGTTCTGCATGCAGCCGTGCCGCTCGGATGTGTAGGCGTGCAGATTATACGAATGGTTCTGCACCTCGACGAGGCCGGTGTCGAGCATTTCGTTGAGCTGGTCCCACGTGACATGCGCATAGTCAATGCTCTTGCTCGGCCACTCGGTGAAATCATCTGTGTTGCGCCCCAGAAGCGAGAGAACGATCCGCGCCGAATACTGCTGCAGCAGCGGCAGGACATAGACGTAATTATTATAGTATCCGTCGTCAAAGCTGAGGATGATGGGCTTTTCCGGCAGCGGCGTGCCGTCGCGCACATAGGCGATGAGGTCCGCCATGACGATCGTCGTGTAGCCATTGTCGGCCAGCCATTTCAGGTCCGCCTCGAACTCCCACGGCTGGATGGCGTCCTTGCCGGGTTTATCCGGCTTGACCTCATGATACATGATGATCGGCAGCAGCACGGGATCGGCCGCGGCGTCGGCCTCCCCGGCAGCATAGGCCGCGAACGGGCAGAACACGAACAGCACCGACAGCACGACGGCCATCACGCGCTGGGGAACCGGCAGCACCTGGCGCACAGCACCCATCTCCTCTCGTTGAAATCGGAGTTAGTGTGCGCCGACGCGGCAGAAATCATGCGCGCCCCGCGCGTTTTTCCACCGCGCGCTGCACGCACTTGACGAGCTCCACGACCGGGATGACCAAGACCGCAAGCCCCATGGCCACGGCGTACTCGGCGGCGGAGATGGCCGTGAAATCAAACGCATCGGCCAGAAACGGCACATAAATGCACAGCGTCGTGAGCGCAAGACTCGCCGCGGCCGCGCCGACGAGCGTCCAGTTGGGCGTGCAGATCGTGAAGATACTTGCCCGGTGCGCGCGCATATTGAAGCTGTGGAAAATTTCCGCCATGCTCAGGGTCAGAAATGCCATGGTCGTGCCGTCGGGCGAATTCGTGAGCGTCCAGACGCCGTACTCCATGTAATGGCCGATGAAGAACGCCGCCAGCGTCAGGATCGCACACATGACGCCCTGATACACGCAGTCGAAGCCAACGCCGTGGGCGAAAATGCTCTCGCGCGCGCTGCGCGGCGGGCGGGACATGACGTCCGGCTCCGCGCGCTCCATGCCGAGCGCGAGCGCCGGAAAGCAGTCGGTCAGGAGATTGATCCACAGCAGGTGCACAGGCTCAAGGATCATGAAGCCGAGCATCGTCGCGGTGAAAATACTCAGCACCTCGCTCATGTTCGAGCCGAGCAGGAACTTGATTGCACGCTGGATGTTGTCATAAATGCGGCGGCCCTCTTCGACCGCGCCGACGATGGTGGCGAAGTTATCGTCGGCAAGCACCATGTCGGCCACGTTTTTCGTCACGTCCGTACCGGTGATCCCCATGCCGATGCCGATGTCCGCCGCGCGGATGCTCGGCGCGTCGTTGACGCCGTCGCCGGTCATGGCGGTGACGAAGCCGGCATCCCGCCAGGCCTTGACGATGCGGGTCTTGTGCTCCGGCTGCACGCGGGCATAGACGCTGATGTGCTGCAGACGGCGGCGGAACGTGTCATCGTCCATGGCGCTCAGCTCCGTGCCGGTGACGGCCTCGTCGCCGGGGCCGAGCAGGCCAAGCTCTTTGGCGATCGCGGCGGCGGTGTCCACGTGGTCGCCGGTGATCATGATCGGGCGGATGCCGGCGCTGCGGCAGGCGCGGATGGCGTCCACGACCTCAGGACGCACCGGGTCGATCATGCCAGCCAGACCGAGAAAGCACAGGTGCTGCTCGAGCGCTGCGGGGGACGTGTCGCCCGGCAGCGCGTCATACGTGCGCATGCCCGCCGCCAGCACGCGCAGGGCCCGGCCCGTCATGTCGCGGTTGCGCGCCGCGATCTCGGCGCGGTGCGCGTCCGTCATGGGCTCAGCGCGGCCGTCGATCCAGATGCGGTCGCACAGCGGCAGCAGCACGTCGGGCGCGCCCTTGGTGTACTGCACGACGGAGCTGCCGTCGGCGTGCAGGGTGCTCATCATCTTGCGCTCGCTGTCAAACGGTGCCTCGGCCACGCGCGGATACTGCGCGCGCAGCGCACTTGGCGACAGGCCCTGCGTGACCGCCCAGCGCACGAGCGCGGCCTCGGTCGGCTCGCCGGTCACGGTGTCCGTCTCCGGGTCGTGCACCGCATCGACACCCAGGGCCATGGCCGTGGCGAGCAGGTGCTCATCACCGGCAGCGCACTCCGTCACGGTCATGCGGTTTTGCGTGAGCGTGCCGGTCTTATCCGAGCAGATGACCTGCGCGCAGCCGAGCGTCTCCACGGCCGTGAGCCGGCGGATGACCGCGCTGCGGCGGCTCATGTTCGTCACGCCGATCGACAGCACGATCGTCACGACTGCGGCCAGCCCCTCTGGGATCGCCGCGACCGCGAGGCTGACAGCGATGAGGAATGTGTCGAGCACGACGCGGCCGTTGATGGTCCCGGCGCGCAGCACGCCGACCACGAACACCACCACGCAGATGCCCAGCACGAGCCACGTCAGGATGCGGCTCAGCTGTGTCAGGCGCAGCTGCAGGGGCGTCTTATTCTCCTTTGTCTGCGTGAGCGCGTCGGCGATGTGGCCCATCTGCGTCTGCATGCCGGTCTCTGTGACGACGGCGCGGCCGCGGCCGTAGACAATGCTGCTGCCGAGATAGAGCATGTTGCTGCGGTCGCCGAGACCGATGTCACCGGCGGCTGTGAGCGCATCCGGCGACTTTGCCACCGGCACGCTCTCGCCGGTCAGGGCGGCCTCCTCGGCGCGCAGGCTCGCGCTCTCGAGCACGCGCGCATCAGCCGGCACGGCGTCGCCCGCCTCGAGCACGAGCACATCACCCGCGACCAGCTCCTCGCTGGGGACGGTGACGAGCTTCCCGCCGCGCAGGACGCGGCTGTGCGCGGCGCTCAGTTCCTTCAGGGCGGCGATGGCCTGCTCGGCCTTGCTCTCCTGGTACACGCCGAGCACCGCGTTGATGATGACGACGATGAGAATGATGATGACATCGGCAAAGCTCTCGTGCGCATACGCGCTCGTGATGGCCGAGATCAGCGCCGCCGCAAGCAGCACGAGGATCATGGGGTCGGCCAGCTGCTGGAAAAAGCGCTTCACGAGCGATGGTTTCGGCGGTTCGGTGAGCACATTGCGCCCGTCGCGTGCAAGGCGCGCGGCGGCTTGCTCTGGTGTGAGACCGTCGGGCGTGCTGTCGAGTGCGTGCAGGGTGTCCGATGGCGGCTGCCGGTAATAGTCCACAGTTTCGTCCTCCTTCAGGTGTCAGATACAGTTTTCCCGGAAATGAAAAAAAGACTTATCTGCCTCTCGGCAGATAAGTCTCATCATTTCAGACCGGGCCAGATCCTACGGATCGGTTGTTGGCTGGGCCGCGCGAAGATTCGCGCCAATTACTCCCTTATCGGTCTCCATTGTATGCGATGGCGCGCGGGAAAACAAGTGAAATCTGCGCACAGCTCCGCATCTTAGCGCGTACTTAACGTTTCGCGCTCCGGCGCCAGATCTTCTGCGCCTCCGCAGCCGCAATGAGCTGCTCGCGAAAGTCCGGGTGCGCGATGGACACGAGCGCCTCGGCGCGCTCCCACGTGCTGCGCCCGGCGAGGTTGACCACGCCGTACTCTGTCGCAAGGTAATACGCCTGCGAGCGCGGGGACGTGACGATATCGCCGCCGAAGTGCGGCAGGATGCGCGAGCGGCGCGTGCCCTGCTTGTCCGTGAACGTGGACGTCATGCAGATGAACGCCTTGCCGCCGCGGGCCATGGCCGCACCCGTGAGAAAGTCGAGCTGGCCGCCCGTGCCGCTGATCTGGCGCAGGCCGGAGCTTTCGGACGCGACCTGCCCGTAGAGATCGGCCGCGATGCAGCTGTTGATGGACACCATGTTGTCGAGCTGCGCGATGACCTCCGGCGCATTGACATATGACAGCGGCGCCGCGATGACGCCGGGGTTGTCGTCCAGCCAGTCATACAGCCGCTTCGACCCGAGCGCAATGCCGAGCATGCCCTGCCCGCGGTGGAGCGTGCAGCGGCGGTTCGTGAGCACACCTGCCTCGTACAGGTCGAGGTAGGCGTCCGAGCACAGCTCCGTGTGCATGCCGAGGTCGTGCAGGCCGGACTGGGCCAGCAGCTTTCCGAGCACGGTGGGCATGCCGCCGATGCCGAGCTGGACGGTCGCCCCGTCGCAGATGTGCGGCAGGAGGAGGTTCGCGATGGCGGTGTCCTCCGCCGTCGCCGGGTGCGCGGGCAGGTCGGCAAACGGCGCGTGCGCCCCCTCGACGACCATGTCCACATCGGAAATGTGAATGACCTCGTCAAACCCGCCGCGCAGGCGCGGCAGGTGCTCGTTGACCTCCAGAATGACGATGTCCGCCCGGTCGAGAATGGCGCGGGACACGCCGGTCGCGGCCGAGAGGTTAAAGTACCCGTGGCGGTCCATCGGCGCGACGGACGCCATGGCGACGTTGACTGTCAGAAATTCGCGGTAGTACCACGCGAGGTTGCGGAAGACCATCGGCGTGTAGTAGCACAGGCCGCGGTCGCAGAGCCTGCGCTCATACGCCGAACAGTGCCAGGTGTGGTAGAGAAAATGCGCCTGTTCCGGGTCGCACTCGACGATCTGCACCGGGCCGGCACAGAGGTTGCCGCGTACCTTCACATCATGCAGCTCGTCGCGCCGGGCGGCGAGCGCCGCATCGAGCAGCGGCGGGAAGCCGAGTGCGGACGTATAGTCCACCCAGTCGCCGTTTTTCACCGCGCGCACCGCCTCGGCGGGGGTGCGCAGCTTGCTGCGGTATTCTGCCTGAAAATCCATGGTGCTTCCTCCTCAGTAGATCTGATCCTTCTGCACCGGCGTCCGGAACAGGCGGCAGATCTCCGCGTAGTCGTCCGTCTGGCCGAGGATCCACATGAGCTTTGTGACCACGGCCTCGCTCGTCATGCTGTAGGCCTCGATGAGGCCCAGCTCGCGCTTGGCACGGTGACCGACCTGATACACTTCCATGTCGCTGCCCTCGTGCGGCACCTGCGTCGTCATAACGATAACGCGGCCGGACTGCACCCAGTCGCGCACGGCGTGGTAAAAGCTCTCGTCGCCATAGCACGGCAGACCGCCGACGCCGAAGCTCTCGATCACGAGCGCGCGGTAATGGGCCTTGAGGTAGTCGAAAATGCCGGCATCGATGCCGGGGATGAGCTTGAGCACAAACACGCCGGGGTCGAGCCGGTCGTAAAACTCCGGCGCGCCTGTGACATGCTCCGGGATGTAATACACGACCTGCCGGCCGCGCAGGATGGCCGTCTCGGGGTAGTCGATGCTCGAAAAGGCGTTGTAGCTCTTCGTGCGCATCTTGCGCGCGCGGGTGCCGAGGATGACCTTGTGGTCAAAGACGATGTGCACGCCGCAGGCACCATCGTCGCAGGCATAGAGAAACGCGTCGCGCAGGTTCTCGCGCGCGTCGGTGTCCTGATTGAAGATCGACTTCTGCGAGCCGGTGATGACGACAGGCTTGGCGTTATTCTGAATCAGGTACGACAGGGCCGCCGCCGTGTAGGCCATCGTGTCCGTGCCGTGCGTGAGGACAAAGCCGTCGTAAGCGTCATAGTGCCCGCGCACGCAGGCCGCCATCTGCAGCCAGTCGCGGCTGTTGATGTTCGTGCTGTCGCGGTTCATGAGCTGCACGGTGTCGATCCGGCACAGCTGCTCAAGCTCCGGCACCTCGGCGAGCAGCTCCTCGGAGGTGAGCTGCGGCGTGAGCCCGTCGGCCGTCTCCTTGGACGCGATGGTGCCGCCGGTGGCGATCATGAGAATATGCTTCATGTCAGTCTTTCACTTTCTTCCAGTAATCGAGCGACGCGAAGCCCCGCTCGAGCTGCGTCGCCGTATAATCCTCACACACATGCGCAAGCTGTCTGCGGCCCGCGTCGCCGAGCGTGAAGGAAAAGATCTTTTTGGGGTCGGCGTTTACAATGTGCCGCATGGCGGCCAGCGTCTCCGGCAGCAGCGGCGTGACGGCCGAGGAGCTTGCGCCCCGGCAGTGCGCGCAGTACACCGCGCCGCCGCGCGGGGAAAACCATGGCTCGTCCGGCGCCGCTGCGCCGCACTGCGCGCAGCAGGACAGGTCCGGCTCGTAGCCCGCGAGGCACATGAGCCGCAGCTCGAACACGGCCTTGATCTGCTCCGACGGGCAGAGCGCGCGGCTGAGCGCATACAGACTGTTAAGCCCGAGCTGCAGCACCGGCGGATCGGGGTATTCCTCGGCGGAGACGGTCTCGAGCAGCTCGGCAAAATAGCTCCCGAGCGCGAACGCGCCGAGGTCGGCGCGCAGGCCGAGAAACTCCTCGACCGTGGACGCCTCGTTGAGCGTGCGGCGGCCGCGGTTTTCAAAGATCGTCATGTCCGAATACGTCAGCAGCTGCGTCGCCGCCGTGATGCGGCTGCCCTTGCGCAGCGCGCCGCGCGCGCGGACGGTCACCTTCCCCTCGTGCTGCGTGAGCACGGTGAGGATCTTGTCCGCCTCTTTGTAGCGCACCTCGCGCAGGACGAGACCTCGGGTCGTAAGAAACATCGTATGTACCTCATCAGGCCGGGCGGCGGACGGTCGCATCCGCCGCAGACTCATCGGTCGTCTGCGCCAGCGCGTTTTGCGCGGCGCGGTAGTAAAGGTAGCCGAGCGGATCACCGGTATCCGCGAACAGCTGCCAGAAAATATCGTCTTGCACAATGAACCACCTCGCTGGGCATAGTGTCTGCACAGCGGGGTGGATTTATGGCTGGTAATAAAGGGTCACTGGTCGGTAAAGCCAAAATTGCGCAGCTGGGCTGCCGAGTCGCGCCAGTTTTCCTTGACCTTGACCCACGTCTGCAGGTACACCTTCGTGCCCATGAAGCGCTCGATGTCCTGCCGTGCGAGCTCGCCGATCTTTTTGAGCATGGCGCCGCGCTTGCCGATGATGATGCCCTTGTGGCTCTCTTTTTCGCAGTAAATGGTCACGTCCATGTCGATGATGCCGTTATCGCGCTCGGAAAACTTCGTGACCTCGACGGCCGTGCCGTGCGGGATCTCCTTATCGAGGCACAGCAGCAGCTTTTCGCGCACGAGCTCGGCGCAGATCTGCTTTTCCGGCATGTCGGAGATCATATCGTCCGGGAACAGCTGCGGCCCCGGCACGGCAAGCTGCGCAAGCTCACCGAAGAGTTCCTCGAGCCCGTCGCCGTTCTGGGCCGACACCGGCACGATCGCGCGCCACGGCAGCGCCTCGGAATAGGCGGCGATGACGGCCAGCAGCTCCGGCTTTTCCACCGTGTCGATCTTGTTGATGACGAGCACGGCCGGGGCGTTGGATGTGCGGATGCGCTCGATGAGCGCGTGCTCCTGCTCGCCGATGGAAGCGATGGGCTCGACGACGAGCATCACGCCGTCGACGTCCGCCACGCTCTCGCGCACGACCTGCACCATATAGTCGCCCAGGCGGTTGCGCGGCTTGTGAAAGCCCGGCGTGTCCATCAGGATCAGCTGCGTGTCGCCGCGGTTAACGACGGCGCTGATGCGGTTGCGCGTCGTCTGGGGCTTGTTCGAGACGATGGCGATCTTCTCGCCCACGAGGGCGTTGGTGAGTGTGGACTTACCGACGTTCGGCCGTCCGCAGATGGTGATCATAGCGGTTTTGGTAATCATTCGTTTCTCCTTATACGTCCAGCAGACGCATGATCTCTTTTTCGCGCGCGCGCATGCGGCGCTTGTCCTCGCCCTCGTCCACATGGTCGTAGCCGAGCAGGTGCAGCACGGAGTGCACGGTCAGATAGCTGACCTCGTGCGCGAAGCTGTGGCCGTAAGTCCCGGCCTGTTCGGCGCAGCGCTCCATGGAGATGACCATGTCGCCGAGCATGGCGCGGTCGGTCTCGTAGTCCCACTCGCAGGCATCGGGGTCGAACGCGCCGGGCGTGAGCTCGTTCATGGGAAACGACAGCACGTCCGTCGCGCGGTCCACGCCGCGCTGCTCGCAGTTGATGGTGTGGATGACGGCGTCGTCCGTGAGCGTCACGTCGAGCTCGCACGGAACGGTCACGCCCTCGGCCTTGAGCGCAGCGGCGGCCGCGCGCTTAACATAGCGCTGCGTGTCCGGAAATCCCAGACCGCGGCGCGTGCGGGTGATGGTGATCTTCGCCTGTGTCATGCTTTTTTCCTCACTGTCGTCTTGCGCGCGGCGGGCTTTTTAGCCGCGGCCGCAGCGCGTTTTTCTTTCTGCTTATCGTCCTGCTCGTAGGCGGCGATGATCTTCTGCACGAGCGCGTGGCGCACGACGTCCGCGCCCGTCAGACGGCAGATGGCGATGTCGTCAATGCGGTCGAGGATGCGGATGGCCTCCTTGAGGCCGGACGGCTTGTCCGACGGCAGGTCGATCTGCGTCACGTCGCCGGTGATGACAACGTGTGAGCCGAAGCCGATGCGCGTCAGGAACATCTTCATCTGCTCGCGGGAGGTGTTCTGCGCCTCGTCGAGGATGATGAAGCTGTCGTCGAGCGTGCGGCCGCGCATGTACGCCAGCGGCGCGACCTCAATGTTGCCGCGCTCGAGATACTTCGCGTAGGCGTCCGCGCCGAGCATCTCGAAGAGCGCGTCGTACAGCGGGCGCAGGTAGGGGTCGACCTTGTTCTGCAGGTCGCCGGGCAGAAAGCCCAGCCGCTCGCCCGCCTCGACCGCCGGACGCGTGAGGATGATGCGGTTGACGCGCTCGGCGCGAAACGCCGCGACCGCCTCCGCCACGGCGAGGTATGTCTTGCCCGTACCGGCGGGGCCGACGCCGAGCGTGATCGTGTTTTGCTCGATGGCATCCAGATATGCGCGCTGGCCGAGCGTCTTTGCCTTGATGGGCTTGCCCTTGGCCGTGATGCACACCACGTCGCCCGCAAGCTCCTGGATCTTCTGCTCCCGGCCCTCGCGCACAAGGCGGAAGATATAGCGCACGTTCTGCTCGCCGATCTCCTCGCCCTTGGCCGCCAGCGACAGCAGGCCGGCGATGGCCTTTTCGGCATAGAGCACGTTCTCGGCCTCGCCGGTGATATGGATCTGCTCGTCGCGGTCGGTCACGCGCACGTTGTATTCGGTCTCGATCATCCGCAGGTTCTGGTCAAACGACCCGAACACGCTGATGACGTCCTCCATTCTGTCAACTTCCATGGTTTTTTCAATCATCTGCTGTAGTCCCTTCCCCGGCCGGCGGCCGAAGCTGTAAAAATTCCGCGTCCGGCGTCGCCTGCGCGCGGCCGATCTCCTGCTCGCACTCGGCCGTGAGCGTCACGGTCAGCACGCCGCCGGCGGCCTCCGCCGCTGTTTCATAGGAAATGATCGCGCCGTCCGCGCCGATCGTCTCGCGCAGCTGCTGCAGCAGCGCCTGCTCGAGCGATGCGCGCGCCGCGTCCTCCGGTACCTGCGCGTCCGCCGTCCGATATGGCTGCACGCGCTCGCGCACCAGCGAAAACGGCAGCGTGAACACGCCCCGGATCGCAAAAGGATATTCATGAATGATTTTATCACATTCCGCGTCAGAAATTCCACTGTTTTGATAAAAATTGATCCGCTTTTTCCCCACGCGCAGCGCCCAGCGCGTCCGCGCGCCGTGCGCGGGCTGTTTTTCCGTCTCCGTCAGGGCGATCTGCCCCGTCAGTACCTGCCGCGTGCGTGCGCGGATGTCGGCGCGCGCACACACCGGACGCACCCCGCCGCTGAGGTCCGTGACCGCGCCGGACACAAGCACATCGCCCGGCTCCACCGCCGCGCCGGGCGCGACGCGCGCCTCTCCCGCATAGACGTCCATGCTCAGGATGACCCCGGTCGCGGAGGCGTAAATGCTCACGGGCGTGTCGTCCGGCGTGATGTCCGGCAGAGGCTCCTTTTCGCGCACGATCACCTCGGCGCGGCTGCCGTGCACGTTCACGGTGAGCCAGCGCAGCTCCGGCAGGCGCAGGACCATGTCGTTGCGCACCAGATCGTTCGACAGCGCGGGCCAGTACGTGCCCGGGCGCACGCCGCATTCGTCCAGACAGCGCAGGATCTGCCCGGTCGTGAGCGTCTCGTTGCCGGTCACGTCGATGCGCCAGATGAACAGCGACGATGTCAGCACCACCAGCACCACCGCCAGCAGCCCCGCGCACGCGCCCCGGTAGCGCGCCGCGCGCCGCAGCAGCTGCGGCAGGCCGCGGCGGTAGAGCGTTTTTACCTCGCACTGGCTCCGGCGCGCCAGCTCCGTGACCGTATCCGCACAGCGCGCACGCACCGTGATGCGCAGCGTATAGGCGTCCACCGGCTCGGACGCCGTGCAGGCGATGCCCGCCGCCGCGCATGCATTGAGCACGCGCTCCGGGTGCACGCCGCTCACCTCCAGCCGCACATAGCCGCAAAGGGCCAGGATCCACCGCGTCAAACCCATCACCTCACGCAAACTCGGCACACGCGATCGTGCCGGAGATCAGCAGCGCCGTGCTGTCCATGGCCACGAGCTGCAGGTTCGTGCCGCGGATGCACACGCGCACCCGCCCGCCGTCGACCACGATGCACTCGTGGCTGTATTCGAGCAGACCGCAGTGGTTTTCCACCAGCGCGCGGCGCCGGCCGGTCACGGTCAGCTTCGGCACGCCGGCCACGGATTCCGCCGGCAGGTCCAGCCGCTCCGCGATCTCGAGCGGAATATCTGACAGCCGCTTCACCGGCTCACCCCCTTCGCTGCAAGCCATTTTATGCGCCCGCAGGCAAGTTTAGGCCGGGACAGGCATACAAATGCACGAGAAACGATTTCCGGGAGGGATGCCGGTGGAAGGCAAACGGGGCAATTACATCGCGCTCGCGGCGACGCTGACGGCGCTCGGCGCGCTGCTGCTGTGCTCGCAGGCGGCGCTCGAGAGCGCGCGCGCGGGGCTGAATCTCTGCGCGCAGATGATCGTGCCGTCGCTGCTGCCGTTTTTTACCCTCTCGTCGCTGCTGCAGCAGCTCGGGCTGCCGGGCATCCTCGGCAGGTGGCTCTCCCCCGTGACGCAGCGGCTCTTCGGCATCGGCGGTGCGGGCGCGTCGGCGCTGCTGCTGGGCGTGACGGGCGGGTACCCGCTCGGCGCGGACGCCGTGGCCCGGCTGCGGCGCAGCGGCGCGCTCACGCGCGAGCAGGCCGAGCGCGCGCTCGCGCTGTGCAACAATTCCGGTCCGGCGTTTCTCGTCGGTGCGGCGGGCGTGGGCGTGTTTCACAGCGCGGGCTATGGGCTGCTGCTCTACGGTGTGCACGTGCTGTCCGCCATCCTTGTCGGCATGCTCTTTGCCCCGCGCAGCGGCAGCTTTCCGCCGGAGGAGCGCGCGCAGATCGCAGCCGTGTCGCTCTCGCAGGCGCTGCCGGAGGCCGTGCGCAGCGCCGTGCGCGCGGTGCTGACGGTCAGCGGCTTTGTGGTCACGTTCAGCGTCGTGACCGGGGTGCTCGACGCCTCCGGCCTGCTGCCGGCACTGGTGGGCACGAGCGCTGCGCGGCTGGGACTGGAGCTGCACTTTGCCCGCGCGCTGTGCACGGGTGTGCTCGAGCTCGGCACCGGCATCGGCGCGATGCAGGGCCTGACGCCGACGCCGGGAAACCTCGCCCTCGCGGCCTTTCTCATCGGCTGGGGCGGCGTGTCCGTGCACTGCCAGACGGCGGCGGTCATCGCCGGGACAGACATCAAAAGCGCCCGACACACGGTCGGGCGCCTGCTGCACGGAACGATCTCCGCGCTGTGTATGTGGGTTTTGGCGAACCTGCTTTGAGCTCACGCGCCGGCGAACGAGAACACGATGCCGATGGCGGCGGACGCCGCGATGTACACGATCGGGTGCAGCTTTTTCGTCGGCTTGACGACATTCGTCAGCACCCAGATGACGGCCGCGAGCAGCAGCCCTTTCCAGAAAAACAGATCCGTGAACCGGCCGCTGGCCTGAAAGGCGCTCTCCTGCAGCAGCGAGATGCGCACGACGGAAAAGCCCGCCGCCGCGATCAGCGCAGCGGAGGCCGGACGCAGCCCGTAAAACGCATGGTCGACAAATCGGTTCTCCCGGAACTTTTTCAGGCAGGACGCGATGATGAGGATGCAGATGACCGCCGGCGTGACGAGACCGAGCGTTGCGACGAGCGCACCGGGAACGCCGCCCGTGATGTAGCCCACATACGTCGCCGTGTTGACGCCGATGGGGCCGGGCGTGGACTCCGACACCGCGACCATGTCCGCGATCTGCTGATAGGTGAACCAGCCCATGCGGTCGGACATGTCATAAATAAACGGGAGTGTGGCAAGCCCGCCGCCGACGGAAAACAGACCGGTCTTGAAAAACTCCCAGAACAGGCGCAGATAGATCATGCCTTACGCGCCTCCAGTTCCTTGATGACGATGCCGGCGAGCGCGGCCGCGAGCACATACAGCACCGGCGAGACATTCAGAAACACGCTGCCCGCGAACACGAGCAGGAAGATCAGAAACGTCTTCCAGTCCACGACGGATTTTTTCCACAGCTTCACGACGGCGTTGAGGATGAGCACGCACACGCACACGCGGATGCCGGCGAACGCGTTCTGCACGGCGGGCAGGTGCGCGAAGTTCTGGATAAAGGCCGCGATGATCATAATGATCACGAGCGACGGGAACACGACGCCCAGCGTGGCAAAAATGCCGCCCCAGACACCCGCCTGCTTCTGCCCGACGAACGTGGCGGTGTTGACCGCGATGACGCCCGGCGTGCACTGGCCGATGGCGTACCAGTCCATGACCTCTTCCTCCGTGGCCCAGCGGCGCTTTTCCACGACCTCGCGCTGCAGCGCGGGCAGCATGGCATAGCCGCCGCCGAATGTCGTCACGCCGACGACGGCGAACGCGCCGAAGAGGCCAAAGAGCTGCTTCAGTTTCTCTTTCATAGCGATCCCTCAAAAATCCGGCCCTCCGGCGAAAGCTGCCAGAGGGCCGGGGCGTGTTTTGGTTCAGCCGCGCAGCGTCTCGGCGAACTGCGCGTAGCGCTGCACGCGCTCGTCGCACTCGGAGCGCGTCGCGCCGGTGCCAAGGATGTACACCTTGATCTTCGGCTCCGTGCCGGACGGGCGGACGATGAACGAGCAGCCGTCGTCCAGCTCAAAGTACAGCACGTTCGAGCCGGAGATGGGCGTTTTGTCCATCTTGCCGAGGCCCATGACGTACACCGAGCCGTCCTGATAGTCGCGCATGCGCACGACCTTCGTGCCCGCGATCTCCTGCAGCGGCTCGCGGCGCAGCTGCGCCATGAGCGCGCGCATCTTCTCCAGCCCGTCGAGACCCGGCATGACGAGGTTGAGCGTGCGCTCACCGTAGAAGCCGTACTTTTCATACAGCGCGTCGAGCGCCTGCGCGAGCGTCATGCCCTGCTCGAAGTAGTACGCCGCCATCTCCGTGATCATCACACAGGCAGTTACGGCGTCCTTGTCGCGGACATAGTCGCCCATCATGTAGCCGTAGCTCTCCTCGAAGGCGAGCACGTACTGATACGAGCCGTCGCGCTGGTACTCGGCCAGCTTCTTGGCCATGAATTTGAAGCCCGTGAACGTCTCGTCAAAGTGGATGTCGTTCACATCGCAGATGCGGCGCACCATCTTGGACGTGACGATCGTCGAGATCGCGGCCGCGTTTTCCGGCAGCGTGCCCTTGCGGCGGCGCGCCGTGATGATATAGTCGAGCAGCAGTACGCCCATCTGGTTGCCGGTGATGGTGTGGTACTCCCCATCCGCACCGCGGACCATGACGCCGACGCGGTCGGAGTCCGGATCCGTGCCGAGGATGAGGTCGCTGCCGACCTCCTTGGCGAGGTCGACGGCCAGATAGAAGCCCTCCGGATTTTCCGGGTTCGGGCTCTTGACGGTCGGGAACGTGCCGTCGAGCACCATCTGCTCCTTGACGGGGATAACCTGCGTCATGCCCAGGCGGCGCAGCGCCTCGGGCACGAGATGCCAGCCCGCACCGTGAAACGGCGTGTAGACGATCTTGAACCGGTCGGCCACGCGGCGGACGACGTCCGGGTCGATCGGCTGGCGCAGGACGTTGGACAAAAACGCCTCGTCCGTCTCCGCGCCCATGAACTCCACAAGGCCCTGACGCACCGCGTCATCAAAGTCCATGCGCTGGATGTCGTTGAAGATGTCCAGCCGCTCCATGTTCCTGGCGATGGCGGCGGCGTGCTGCGGCGGGAGCTGCGCCCCGTCGGACCAGTAGACCTTGTAGCCGTTATACTCTTTCGGGTTGTGGCTGGCCGTGATGTTCAGGCCGGCCGTGGTGCCGTAGTGCTTGACGGCAAACGACAGCTCCGGTGTCGGGCGCAGGGCGTCGAAAATGCGCACATGGATGCCGTTGGCCGCCATGACGCCCGCCGCCTCGTGGGCAAAGCGCTCACTGTTGACGCGGCAGTCAAAGCAGATGGCGATGCCGCGCGCGCATGCGCTCTCGCCCTCGGCCTTGATGACCTCCGCGAACGCCTGCGTGGCGTGGCGGATCACGTGAATGTTCATGCGGCGGCAGCCGAGCGCCATCTCACCGCGCAGGCCGGCCGTACCGAACTCGAGCGGGGCGAAAAAGCGGCTCTCGATCTCTTTTTTGTCGTCGCGGATGGCGTTGAGTTCTTCCCACTCCGCATTGGAGAGCGCGGGGCTGTCAAGCCAGCGCTGGTATTCTTCCATATAATTACGCATTGTCGTCTCCTTCCGTCAGCGCCTCAGCGCAGCCCTCCTGAAGCGCCTGCGCATCGGCAAGCAGCGTCTCAGGAACCAGAATTTCCACTCCGTAACCGGACATACCTAACATGATCTTGCCAAACTGACCGTCCCCGGGATAGTTTTTCAGGCAGGGGATGCCATAGGCCTCCAGCATATTGACCAACAGCACGTCGTCCATATCCACGCCCGTGCACTTGGTCAGCATTGCCGGGGGCACCAATTCGCCGTCCGCATCGCGCGGCCAGCACTTGAGCAAATCGCCGGGAAGCGACCTGCCCCACTCTGCTTTCAGCTCTTGCGCCATGTTATTTCTCCTGTTTCATTTATGATATTGCGTGCCCGCGTTGATCGTGCACGCGCGGTAGATCTGCTCGGCGAGCATGACGCGCGCCAGATGGTGCGGGAACGTCATCGGCGACATGCTCAGCCGCAGCGACGCCTCGCGCTTGAGGCCCTCGTCGAGGCCGAACGACCCGCCGACGAGAAAGCACACCTTCGACGTACCGCCCGCAGCGTAACCGGCGAGCTGCCGCGCGAGCGCTTCGCTCGAGAGGAGCCTGCCCTCGACGCACATAGCGATCACGGCCGCCCCCTTCGGGATGCGCGCGCGGATGGCCTGCGCCTCTTTTTCCAGCGCGGCGTGGATCTCTTTTTGCGACGGGCGCTCCGGCAGACGCTGCTCCGGCAGCTCCACCAGTTCAAACCGGCAATAAGCGCCCAGACGCTTGGCATATTCCGCGAACGCGGAGATATAATAGGTCTCGCGCATCTTTCCGACGCAGACGAGGGTTATCGACAGCATACGCACGCCTTTCCCGCCGTGAGCGCGAGCGTCGTCTCCGCCGGGGCTGCGTACAGCTCCGGCTGCGTGCCGGGCTGAAAGCCCGCCGCCGCGAGCGCGAGCGAAACGGCCTCGAGCGCGGCGCGGGGCGTGTTGTTCTCCCGGCTGAGATGGCCGAGGATGAGCTGCTGCGCCCCGTTTTCCGCGAGGTACACCGCCAGCGCCCCGGCGCTTTCATTGGACAGATGGCCGTGATCGGATGCGATCCGGCGCTTGAGATAAATCGGGTAAGGCCCGGTGCGCAACAGCTCCGGGTCGTGGTTGGCCTCAATGACGGCGCAGTCCACGCCGCACAGCGCCGCGCGCACAGCATCCGTCACGGTGCCGAGGTCGGTGCAGAAGCCGAAGCGCGCCGACCCGTCGAGCCGGTAGCCGCAGCTCCCGGCCGCGTCATGCGGCGTGGGAAACGGCGTCACGCGCACATCGCCGAGGCAAAACGGCTCGCCCGGCGCGATCTCGTGCAGGCAGTCCGTCCGCTCGGGCAGCAGCCTGCGCAGCGCGGCGCACACCGCCGGCAGCGCATACACCGCCACGGGGTCGCGGCGCAGCAGGACGGTCAGGCCCTTGACGTGGTCGGCGTGTTCGTGCGTCACGAGCACGCCCGCAAGGTCGGCCACCGCGACGTCCTGCGCGGTGAGTCCCGCACGGATGCGCCGCGCGGAGATGCCGGCGTCGATCAGAATATGTGTCTCGCCGTCGGACACGAGGGCGCAGTTGCCGCTCGACCCGCTGGCAAACAGCGCGATGTTCATTCGGCCGCGGCCGCCGCGCACTGCTCGGCGCTGTCGCGCTCGAGCACGATGTCGGCCCCGACACCGCGCAGCTTGCCGACGAAGTTTTCATAGCCGCGCTCGATAAAATGAATATCCGTGACCACGGTCTCCCCCGCGGCGCACAGGCCGGCAATGACCACGGCAGCGCCGGCGCGCAGGTCGCACGCCCGGACTTCCGCGCCGTGCAGGCCCTCCACGCCGTTGATGATGGCCGTGCAGCCGTCCACGTGCGCGTCCGCGCCCATGCGGCCAAGCTCCTGAATGTACTTGTAGCGATTGTCATACACGCCCTCGGTCACGAAGCTCGTGCCGTCGGCCAGACACAGCGCCACGCTGATCTGCGGCTGCATATCCGTCGGGAAGCCGGGATACGGCTGGGTCTTGACGCTGGTGGGACGCAGGCGGCCGTTGCTGCGCACGAGCACGCTGTCCCCACCCTCGACGACGGTGACGCCCATCTCGCGCAGCTTGGCGCTGATGCACTCCAGATGGCGCGGGATCACGTTCGATAGGCGCACTTCCCCGCCGGCCGCCGCACAGGCCGTCATATACGTGCCCGCCTCGATCTGGTCGGGGATGACACTGTACGTGCCGCCGTGTAGGCGATCAACGCCCTGGATCCGGATGGAATCCGTGCCGGCGCCGCGAATGTCGGCGCCCATGGAGTTGAGGAAGTTGGCAAGGTCGACGATGTGCGGCTCGCGCGCCGCGTTCTCGATCACGGTGCGGCCGCGCGCAAGCGTCGCCGCAATGATGATGTTCATCGTCGCGCCGACCGAAACCTTATCCAGATATACCTTTGCCCCGTGCAGGCGGCCGTCCGGCGTGTCGGCGTAGACAAAGCCGTTTTTCACCTCGACGTTCGCGCCCATCGCGGTCATGCCCTTGATGTGCTGGTCGATCGGCCGGACGCCGAAGTTGCAGCCGCCGGGCATGGTCGTCTTGGCCGAGCCGAAGCGGCCGAGCATCGAACCGATGAAGTAGTACGACGCGCGGATCTTGCGCATCAGGTCATACGGCGGCTCGGTGAAGCGCACCTGGGTGCAGTCGATCTCGACGGCGGAGGGGCTGAGGTATTCCACCCGTGCGCCCAGCCCCTGCAGGATCTTCAGGAGCATATCCACGTCGCTGATCTGGGGCATATTCTCGATCCGGCAGACACCGTCGACCATCAGCGCTGCCGGGATGATCGCCACGGCCGCGTTTTTCGCGCCGCTAATCTCGATCTCCCCGTGCAGGGGTCTGCCGCCATGTATTACATATCTATTCAAACTATTTGACACCTCTCATGCTGCGAAAGCAGAGTGCAGCTCCGCATCTGTGGCCGGGCGAATACGCTCCGTGCGTAGCTTGCCCGATTTTAGCGGAACCTAACGATGAATTATAGCATGCTTTTTGCGGAAAAGCAATCACAACCCGCCACTTGCCGCCTCGCCGCGCTCACGCGCGAGCAAAAGCTGCGTTTTCAGCAGGGCGACTGTCGTTTTCCCGTCGCAGAGTTGGCCATCGAGCGCCATTTGCACCAATTTTTCCAGCGGATGCCGCTCCACGTTCAGGAATTCGCCGGGGTCGAGGTGCGCCGCGCCGCGGTGCAGGTCGCGCGCCAGATAGATGTGCAGCACCTCCTCCGAGTAACCGGGCGAGGTGAAGTTCGCGCCCAGATACTGCAGTCGGCCGGCCGTCAGCCCCGTCTCCTCCGAGAGCTCGCGCGCCGCGGCCAGCTCCGGCGCCTCGCCCGGCTCGAGCTTGCCGGCCGGCACCTCGAGCAGCGTGCGCGAAAACGGATAGCGGTACTGCCGCACGCACCAGACCGTGCCGTCGGCCTCCAGTGGCAGGACCGTCACGCCGCCCGGATGCTCCACGACCTCGCGCTTGGCTGTGCTGCCGTCAGGCAGACGCGCCTCGTCGAGCCGGACGTTGACGATCACGCCGTGGTAGCTCGTGAGGGTCCTGAGCTTTTCTTCGATCAGTTCCATGAAACATCCACTCCTTTTTTCAATTGGCATGATACCATATTCCTGCGCCGATTGCCATATATTTTGAGTAGCGAAACACGAGTGCGGGCGCTATACTGAATCTAACCGGACGCCTGTCCGGAAACCGACACCAAGGGAGGCCATTCCCATGCTTGTGGAAACCGCTGACGCCGGCGCCGTGGCCATGCGCATACCGCGCGCCGAGTGGGCCGCGCTGCGCGAGGCCGACATCCGCACCGCCGTCGACAGTGCGCTCGAGACGCACGGGCTCGCGCCCTGGACAAGTATGAAGATCGAACTGTTCGTCGCCGAAAAGGAGGTGCTGCTCATCGCCAGACCCATTTCTGACCCGCCGCGCCGGTTCCGGTTCCGCTCGTTTGCCGACCTGACCGCGGCGCTGGGCTGTTTTCCGGCCGGGCTCGACTCGGACGTGGTGTACATAGACGGCGGCTGGGAGCTGTTCGTGCGCGCCGAGGACGAGGCGCTGCCGAACGCGCTCTTCGAGTTCGGCGAGCCGCTGCCGTGCACCGAGGAACTGTACGCACACATCGGCGAACACGGCGACGTGGTCGCCCGCCGCGATGCCGTTGCGACCCTTCAGCGTTATTTCTGCTGATTTCGCTCTTTTCATTTGCCGCCGGATGTGCTAAACTATATCCACGATTTCGCACGAAGGAGGTCCCCGCCATGCCGAGAGCCAAGGGCGTCAAGCAGGTCGCGGCCAACCGCAAGGCCCTGCATGACTATTTCGTGCTCGAGCGGTTCGAGGCCGGTGTGGAGCTCTTCGGCACCGAGGTCAAGTCCATCCGCGCGGGCACGGTCAATCTGAAGGATTCGTTCTGCACCGTGAAAAACGGGGAGCTGTTTGCCTATGGCATTCACATCAGCCCCTACGAGCACGGCAGCATCTACAACCGCGACCCCGACCGGCCGAAGCGTCTGCTCATGCACCGGCGGGAGATCACGAAGCTCTACGCCCGCACGAAGCAGGACGGGCTGACGCTCGTGCCGCTGTCGCTGTATTTCAAGGACAGCCGCGTGAAGGTGGAGCTTGGCCTGTGCAAGGGCAAAAAGCTCTATGACAAGCGCGACGCCGACGCGCAGCGCAGCGCCAAACGCGAGATCGACAGAACGATAAAGGAGAAAAATTACTGATGAGCAATCCGATTGTCACCATTGAAATGGAAGACGGCGGCATCATCCGCGCCGAGCTCTATCCGGAGATCGCGCCGAACACCGTCCGCAACTTTATCAGTCTCGTCAAGAAGGGTTTTTATGACGGCGTGATCTTTCACCGCGTCATTCCCGGCTTTATGATCCAGGGCGGCGACCCGACCGGCACCGGCATGGGCGGCCCGGGCTACAGCATCGAGGGCGAGTTCACGAGCAACGGCTTCAAAAACGACCTCAAGCACACCCGCGGCGTGCTGTCCATGGCCCGCGCCATGGATCCGAACTCCGCCGGCAGCCAGTTTTTCATCATGCACATGGACGCCCCGCACCTCGACAAGCAGTACGCTGCGTTCGGCAAGGTGACCGAGGGCATGGACGTAGTCGACGCCATCGCGCGCACCCCGCGCAGCATGTTCAACGACAAGCCCACCCACGAGCAGAAGATGAAGACGGTCACGGTCGAGACCTTCGGCGTCGAGTATCCGGAGCCGGAGACCTGCTGAGGAAACAAAACATCGGCAGTTTCGTCTGATCTTTCAGAATGCGTTCCTGTCTGCGCCGCGAGAGCGGCGCAGGCGGCCGACGCACCCGACATCATGGGGATGTACCGGTTTCGACGGGGGTGTGGAGGCAGGAATAGCGGGCGGCGGCGCCTGACCGCCATAAAACGGGCATCTTATAAATTAAAGAACAACAACGAAACTGTTCTTCTCGCTGCTTAATTAGCGAGCGTTCCCGCCGGGAGGACCACGGCCCGGCAGCGGAGCGTCGATGAGTGGTGAACGTGCGCACGCTAAGCTTTGCGCGTGCCATGCATCATGAAGCTACCGGACGGACAGGCTTGCCGGTTTGCCTGTCCTGAAGGGAACGGGGACGCACAGCGTCCCGCAAAAACCCGCTGCGCCCGGAGAAGTTCCTGTCAAAGCGCTTTCGGACGGGGGTTCAACTCCCCCCATCTCCACCAACCGGAAAATCCAGCAGCCCGCCGCGGCTGCTGGATTTTTTGTTTTCAAGGCACCTTGTCATGGCACGAAAACTCTGCTGTATTTGGAAAAACAGTTCACACAGGAGGATGCAGCATGAACAAAGCGGAAGTTTACGATCTCTTGCGCACGCGCGGGATCTGGCACGAGATCACGGAGCACAAGGCGGTCTACAACATGGCCGAGCTCACGGACGTGGCGCTCCCCTACCCGGAGGCCGACGCCAAGAACCTGTTCGTGCGCGACGATAAAAAGCGCAATTACTACCTCATCACCGTCCGGGGCGACAAGCGCGTCGATCTCAAGGAGTTCCGGCACAAATACGGCACGCGCGCGCTGTCGTTCGCGTCCGAAAACGACCTCATGCAGGTGCTGGGGCTCATCCCCGGCGCCGTGACGCCCCTCGGCCTGCTCAACGACGCCGAGTGCAAGGTGCAGCTCTATCTCGACGCCGCGTTTTTCGCCGCGCCGGGGCTCATCGGCGTGCACCCGAACGACAACACGGCCACCGTGTGGCTGCGCGCGGACGATCTCGCGGCCCTGATCCGTGAGCATGGAAATCCGGTGCATGTTGCAGAGCTGTGAACACAACTGCATACACGCAAAAAGCAAGGCTTCCCGAATTTGGGAAGCCTTGCTTTTATCTATTTCTCTTTTTTGCAGTCACAGTTTCTGCCGCACTGCGCACAGTTGCCGGTGCAGCCGCTTCCGCAGCAGCCGCCCTTTTTCATGGCGCGGCGCCAGACGCGAAACGCGACGACGGCGCACACGGCCACGATGGCCAGCAGGAGATAGTCGATCAGCCGCATCACACCAGCCCCGCGATCGCATACGCAACGAGCGCCACGACCCACGCGACCGAGCACTGCAGGACCACAACGCCGACCGTCTTGAGCCGGGAATCCAACTCGCGGCGGATGGTGGCGATGGCGGCCACACACGGCGTATACAGCAGCGTGAACACGAGGAAGCTGATGGCCGAGCGCGTAGTGAGCAGCGACGAAATGGCCGCGCCGCCGAGCAGCACCTGCATCGTGCTGACGACGGATTCCTTGGCGATGAAGCCGGAGATGAGCGCCGTGGCGCAGCGCCAGTCGCCGAAGCCGAGCGGCCGGAAGACGGGCGCGATGAACTGCCCGATGAGCGCGAGCAGGCTGTTGGCGCTGTCGGCCACAACGTTCAGGCGCGTGTCAAAGCTCTGGAGGAACCAGATGATGATCGTCGCGAGGAAAATGACCGTGAACGCGCGCTGGAGAAAGTCCTTTGCCTTCTCCCAGAGCAGCAGCGCCACGCTCTTGAGCCCGGGCATGCGGTAGTTCGGCAGCTCCATGACAAACGGCACGGGCTTGCCGCGGAAGGCCGTCTTGTTCATGATGAGCGCCGCGATGATGCCGATGAGGATGCCGAGAACATACAGCCCCAGCATGACGAGCGCGCGGTAGCGCGGGAAAAACGCCGCGGTGAAGAACGCGTAGATCGAGATCTTCGCCGAGCAGCTCATATATGGCGTGAGCAGGATGGTCATCTTCCGGTCACGGTCGGACGAGACGGTGCGCGTGGCCATGATGGCCGGCACCGAACAGCCGAAGCCGATGAGCATCGGCACGATGCTGCGGCCGGACAGGCCGATCTTACGCAGGGGCTTGTCCATGACAAAGGCGACACGGGCCATATAGCCGGTGTCCTCCAGAATGGACAGGAAGAAAAACAGCGTCACGATGATCGGCAGGAACACGAGCACACTGCCGACACCGGCGAACACGCCGTCGATGATGAGACTATGTACCACAGGGTTGATGCCGTAGGCCGTGAGCGCAGCATCCACGACGCCGGTCAGCGCGTCGATGCCGAGCTGCAGCAGGTCGGACAGCCACTGGCCGATGACGTTGAACGTGAGATAAAACGTGAGGAACATCACGACGAGGAACGTCGGCAGGGCAGTGTATTTACCCGTGAGGATGCGGTCGATCTTTATGGAGCGCGCGTGCTCTTTGCTCTCGTGGCACTTGACCACGGAGGACGCCACGACGCCCTCAATGAACGTGTAGCGCATATCCGCAAGGGCCGCATTGCGGTCAAGTCCGGTCTCGTTTTCCATCTGCACGATGCAGTGCTCGAGCAGCTCCAGCTCGTTTTCATCGAGTTCGAGCGACGTGGCGAGGTCGTCCCCGCCTTCGATGAGCTTGGCCGCGCAGAAACGCGCCGGCACGCCGATGCGGTCGGCGTGGTCGGCAATCAGGTGCACGACCGCGTGAATGCAGCGGTGCACGGCCGAATCGTCCGAGCAGAAGTCCGTCACCTTCGGCAGCGTCCGGCTGCGCGCAACGGTCAGCGCCTGGTCTACCAGCTCGGACACGCCCTCCCCTTTCGCCGCCGAGATCGGCACGACGGGGATGCCCAGCGCCTGGCTCATCTTCTGCACGTCGATGGCGCCGCCGTTGGCGTGCACCTCGTCCATCATGTTCAGCGCCAGCACCATCGGTACGCGCAGCTCGAGCAGCTGCAGTGTCAGGTACAGGTTGCGCTCGATATTCGTGGCATCCACGATGTTGATGATGCCGTCCGGCTTCTGATGGATGATAAAATCGCGCGAGACAATCTCCTCCTGCGTATACGGACGCAGGGAGTAAATGCCCGGCAGGTCGACGACGGAGCAGCCCTTCTCGTCGCGCATCTCGCCCATCTTCTGATCGACGGTCACGCCCGGGAAGTTGCCCACGTGCTGGTTGGACCCGGTGAGGGCGTTGAACAGCGTCGTCTTGCCGCAGTTCTGGTTGCCGACAAGCGCAAAGATCATGCCGACACCCCCTCGACCTCGATCTTCTTCGCTTCCTCCACGCGCAGCGTCAGTTCATAGCCGCGCACGCGGATCTCGATGGGGTCGCCCATCGGCGCCACCTTCTGCAAGGTGACGCGGGTATGGGGGATGAGCCCCATGTCCAACAGCCGGCATCGCAGCTCGCCGTCCCCACCGACCGCCGTGATGACTGCCGAGGAACCGATCTTCAATTCATCTAATGTCATTGCCATTGCCTTTCTGTAAAGATTCATTTCCCTAATGAAAAAGCTAGCACGGTGGACACGATTTTGTCAAGAGCGTGACAGGAATTTCCGAACTTTTTGCCGAAAGGCAGCAAAAAAACATCCCGGAGCGGCAAAGCCGCTCCGGGATGCCCGGTCATGGATCACAGATCCGGATGATGTATGTGTGTGCTCACGAGGCTTCGGCCGCGGCCGGCGTCTCGGACGGCGCGGGCGTTTGCTCGGCCGCCGGCGCTTCGGCCAGTGCGGAATCCTCCGCAGCCGCCGGGGCCTCCGTCAGCTCCGGAGTCTCCGCAGGCTGCTGCGCCTGCTGGACCGGAGTCTCCCCGGACGACGGAGTTTCGCCGGACGACGGGGTCTCCCCGGTCGTCGGCGCCTCAGGCGCCGCCTTGACGACGTTCAGGACATACTGCATCATGATCATCGCAAACTGCGCACGTGTGGTCACACCCTGCGGGTCGAGGAGCGTCCGGCCGTTGATAACGGCGCCGGAGATCAGGCCCTCGGCCACCGCCCAGGTCATGGGCGCACGCGCGAAGGCGGACACGCTGCCCGCATCCGCAAACGACGACAGGTCGCCGTAGACATCCACGTCGCAGCCCTTGAAGCGGGCGTACTCATAGAGGATCGTCGCCGCCTGCTCGCGGGTCGCCGTGCCGTTGGGATCGAACCGGCCGTTGCCGATGCCGGCCACGATGTTGTTGCTCGCCGCCCAGAGGACCGCCTTGGTATACCAGGCGTCGCTGCTCACGTCGGTGAAGGGGTTTTCCGCCTCCACTGCGGGCTCACCCTCGAGACAATAGAGGATCTCGACGATCATGGCACGGGTGAGCTCCGTGTTGGGCTCGAAGGTCGTGTCGGACGTGCCGGCAAAGAGCTTGTGCGCCACGACGAAGTCAATGCCGTTGTGCGCCCAGTTGGCCGTGGACGGCATATCGGTGAACTTGTGGCCCGGGCAGGCCTCGCCGCCGGGGCACGGGACGGCCGTCGGATCCTCTGCGCCGCAGACGGTGCAGACACCGTCAACATAGTGATGCGCAGCAGGGATGACCTTCTGTGCCGTCAGCGTCGCTCCGCAGACGGCGCACTTGCTGCCTTCGGTCAGGCCGGAGGCCGTGCAGGTCGCCGCCACGGCCGGGATCGTCTCGGGCGTGTGGGGCTTGGCCGGGATGGCCTCGGTCATCGTCTCACCGACATCGTTGGTGTAAACGCGCGTGCCGGAGGCCGCACAGGTCGGCTCCTTGGTCACGACGCCCGCATCCCACGTATGGTCATACACGGCGCTCATCTGCGCGATGCGCGCGGTGAGCCAGTCGTTCATGTCGGCCACGGTATCGGCATACGTCGTGCCGGCCGGCCAGAAGTGGCTGCTCTGGTTCGGATTGCCGACGCGGATGAGCGGCCACTGCCGGTAGTTCATGGCGGCGCTGGCCGAGAGACGCGCGGCGCCGGTCATGACCTTGCCGTCATCCCCCACAAGCTGCTGCGCCTGCGCGAGGAACGTATCGTGATAGTAATTGCTGACGGCCGCGCGGAAGCCGGGGATCTTCAGGAGCGCGGACACGAGGTAGCGGCCACTGATAAAGTCGTTGTCCGGGCCGATATAGCCGTTCCAGCCGCTGCCGCAGGTAGACTCCATATCCCAGACGGGGCCGGCGTACATGATGCCGTCCACGTCTTTATAGAAGAAGAACGAGGAATAGAACGCGTCGGAGTTGCCGGAGAGGCTCTGCATCAGGTAAGCCTGGACCAGAGAGGGCAGATCGCAGTACTCATAGTAGTACTTGCCGGTCTGCGCATTGTAACCGGTGTAGTTGCCATCGGCATCCTGCGCATAGACGGCGTCCTCAAACTCCTGATAGTACTCGCTGATGTAGGCCATGGCGTCCTTGCCGCACCACTCGGGGCTCTTGACGTTCATCGCCGAGCCCTTGCCGGTGATGAAGCCGCTGGCCTCGTCATACTTCGGCTCGGGCGTGCCGCTGAGCTGCGTGCCGTTGAGCTCGAGCAGGTAGCCGCCGGTGATGTTGGCGGGTTCGGTCAGACCGGTCGTATACCGGTAGGTCTGGCCGTACCGGTTCTCGGCCGTGGCAGTGGTCATGTTGCTGCCATAGCCCGCATTGACGTCTGCGTAGGCGTCCTCCATGTCGGTGATGTCCACGCCGGTCTTGTTGACGGCGTTCTTCTCACTGACGAGATAGGTACCGCGGTAGACGCCGTCATAGTACAGATCCACCCAGTCGGAGGCCGCCGTGTACGGCATGCCCAGCGACGCGGCAAGATCCTTAAAGAGCTTGTCGTGAAGGAGCGTTGCGTCGTTATAGCCGGCCAGCAGCGTCCAGGTCTTGACCTTTTCGCCGCAGGCGACGAGGTCGCTCTTCTTGTCAAGCTTGATCTGATAGGACTTCTTCTCGGCGACGGTGAAGGTGGTGTTGCCGCGCGCCTTGAGCTGCGTGAGCGCGCCGTCATAGACGGCTTTGCCGTCCTTGTCGACAAGCAGCATCTGCGCCGTTGCAATATTGGACTTGCTGGCATCGACAAAGTCTCTGCCCTGCGCGGACGGATCGTCGCTCGTGATGTAGAGCGCGTTGAGATTTTCGGACTGCGCCACGCACACGGTGCCGGCCGCCTTGCCGTTGATGAGAACGGTGAGGGTATAGAGGCCGTCATCTGCATCGGCAAGCTTTGTGACATTCACGGTCTTGCCGAGCTTTTCGGTGCCCCTGCTACCCTGCAGCTCTACGGTCGGATTCGTGCAGTTTTGCGTATCCACCGACAGGGCGAGCTTGTTCAGGTCCGCGCTTGCGGGCAGGAACAGGTACTGCGAACCGTCCGCGCTCAGGCCGGTAACGGTCCGGCCGTCCACCCGGGCGCTGACCGTGCCGAGCAGTTCGGACGGCGCAAACTCACCGTCGGGCAGCGTCGTCACCTTGACCTCATTGGAGTAGTACGGCGAGGAATACCACTTGCCGTCCACCTTCGTGCAGCCAAACAGGCGGAAGGTGTACTCCGTTGCGGGCGCAAGCCCGGTAGCCGTGCAGGTGGGCTTTGTCGTCATGGGCAGGACAGTCCAGTTGCTGCCGCCGTCGGTACTCATCTCGACGCGATAGTTCTCCGCACCGGCAGCCGCCGTCCATTCGAGGCGGACCTGCTTTTGTCCGACCTCGGCCGCTGTGACGTCCGTGACGCCGGCAGGCAGGATCTTGAACTGGGCAGACACGGTGCCGTAGAAATCGCGCATGCCGTTGATCGTGACCGTACCGAGGCCGACCTGCGTATTGTTCGTGTAGTAGACATAGCCGTCGACGTTCACGTCGCTGGTCTTGACCGTCAGCTTCTGGCCCTGATAGGTGGCCGTGACGGAGCAGGTAGCGTTCTTGCCGTTATAGACGGCGTAGCCGGTCTTGATCTCCGCGTCGGCAATGTTCTTGCCCTTCGTGCCGCACTTGGTGCAGACGTGGTTCTCGTCCCAGTCGTGGCCCTCATACCAGAGCGCCGCGCCGCGGTATGTCGCGCCGCAGGTCTTGCAGGTGGTGAGATAATAGCCGCTCGTGGTGCAGGTGCGGGTGTCGACCGTTTCGGTCTCGTGGGCGATGCCGTCGTCGCCGAAGTGGTACATCTTGTCGCCGAGCTGCTGCCAGCCGGTAGCGTACTCGCCGGCAAGGAAGTACATCTGCTTGTCGGTGCCCTCAACGGTCATCCAGCCGGTGTACTGCGCTGCCTTGACGTCGATCAGCTTGCCGCAGACCGCGCACACGGACTTGCCGTCGCGATAGGTCGTCAGCTCATGGCCACGCGAGCAGCGGGACTGCAGCACTGCGGAATCGACCAGGCGGCCGCCGGCGCTGTCGTAGGCCGAGATGGTCATGGTCTTGTCATTGGCCGTGACGTAGAGGATCAGGCCCTCGTAGTCCTGCTCGCAGTAGGCGTAGTCAAAGTCGGAGCTGATGGCGTAGTTCTTGTCGCGAGACTTCTCGCCCAGGTCGCCGCAGGTGAAGTAGGTCACGCCGTTTTCGGTGACGGCCGCGCCGTCCCTGGCCATGATGCGCGAGTAGGAGTGGTCATGGCCGGAGAAGACCACATCGATGCCGGCGGCCTCGGCCGCAGGCGGGACCAGCTCATGGAACCGCTCACTGCCGCCGTTGGCATTCGTATAGTACGGCGGCTGGTGGATGGACAGCACCTTCCACATGCAGTGGCTCTGCGCGGCGTCCTGCTTGAGCCATTCGCAGGCCGCGGCAAGATCCGCACTGTTGTTGATGACGGCGACATAGACATCGCCGTACTCGACGGAGTAGTAGTTTCTGTTCGGGAACTGGAGGATGGTGCTGGCGATGTTCCCGCTGAAGTCGCCATAGTACTCGTGGTTGCCGAGCGTATGGATGAAGTCCACGCTCGGGAACACCTTGTTGAATTCATCCTGCATCTCGGCCCACATGGCGTAGTTGGAGCCGTTGTCGACATAGTCGCCGGTCTGGAGACCGAAGTCGACGGACTTGCCGTCCATGAGTGCGCCGAGCTTTTCGAGCACCGCGATGCTCTCGGTGTCGGCCTCGCGGTCGCCGGACATCTGCGTGTCGCCCATGACGACAAAGGACGTGGTGTCCTGCGCGGCGGCACTCGTGCGGAAGGCGTGGGTCTCCGACCAGGTGCTGCCGTCGCCAACCTGGAACTCATAGTCCGTGCCGGCCGTCAGGCCCGTGAGCTGTGCGGTGTTGATATACGCCGCATCCTTGGAGGTGGAGAAGCCGGTGAGCGTGCCGGTGCCGTCGGCTGTCTGCCAGGCATCCGTGTCCTTGACGCGGTACTGCACGACCGCCTTTCCGCCCGTGGCGAGGCCGGACAGCCAGCTGATATTCTGACTCGTGCTGCTGCTCTCGGACGCGTTGAGATTGACACCGGTATACTCCGCACCGGCAGCGTCCGCCAGAACGGTGACCTTCGTCGCCTCGGCAACGCCCTTCGGTCCGGTTGCTGTGAGCTTGCAGACCGTTCCGGCTGCCAGTTCCTTCATAGCGAAGGTCTCGAGCAGGCCGTTGGCATCGGTCTTGCCGATCTCCGCGCCGTCGAGCGACACGGTCACGCCGGCAGCGGGACTGCCGTCCTTTTCATAGACCGCGATCACGCTGGACATGCCGACCGCCTGCGGGCCGGGCTGAATGCTGTAGTACGCCGACAGCGGCAGACGCACCGCCGCCTGGGCCGCCGTGTAGGTCTTGCTGTTCGCTGCGGTGAGCGCAATGTTGGACACCGTGTACGTAAGCTGGTTGACCGTTGTGTCCAGACCGGCGTCAATCTTGAAGGTCAGCGCGGCCAGCTCACCCTCGACCGGGGTCGCCGCCTCGAGGTGCAGCTTCAGCATGGCTTTCTTAAAGCCGGTCTTGGTGTACGTCAGTTTGCCGGTCACACCGTTGGCAAACTTCACCGTCGGCTCACCGATGTCATCGTTGAGGTTGAGCATCGTGATGTCCGCAGACTGGATCTTGCCGTCCGCCGTGACCGTCAGCGTATAGTCGCTGCCGAGCGGGACAAAGTTCGAGCCGCTGACGCTGACCGTGGCCGTGTCCTGCATATCGCCGGCAACGACAAAGGCCGTGGTCTTTTCGATCGTGTTGCCGAACTTGTCAGACACGGAGACCGTCATGGTGTGCTTGCCGTTCTGGAGATTCAGACGGACGGTCGCATTTGCGTCGGAACAGTCCGCTGACGTGATCGGCTCGCCGTCAATCTTGACCGCCGTCGCCTGTGCATTGATGCCGGAGCGGTTCTGACCGTCCACATCATGGTACTTTGCGACTGCTTCGATCGCGTTGGCGTTGATGATGGTGGCGCCGTCGCTCGTGAGCGTCTGGCCGTTGATCGTCATCTCGTCGATGATCGGATTATCCAGGTCGTCGAGGTTCGTGCCGTAGACCACGCGGTAATTATCGAAGTACAAAGAGCCGTTTTTGCGGCCCTTGAACTCGGCGTCGCCGCCGGGCTGATAGGATAGCCAAAACAGGCCCTGACCGGGGATGATGCTGATGGGATGCTCCGGATTCTGATAGGTGGCAAAGAATTCACTGACATCCGCATAGCAATACTGCCAGCCGGACCAGTTTGTCATGTTGGTGAGATTCCCTTCGCTGGTGTCGCTGGTGTCACCGTTTTTGGCGTGCAGCAGCTTGAAATTCTTGGTTTTGTAATCAGAACCGTTCCAATACATCAGGTCTGCATACAGGGCGTATTCCCAGGAACCCTCGGGGACATAGACCCAGACGCCGATTTCCGTGGGATACCCTTCAATCTTGGTTTGCTCACCGCAGTAGCGCACATAGAAGTTACTGTTGCTAGAACCGTCGTAGGAGGAATAGTCATAGTTCAGCTCCAGAGAGTAGTCGCCGAAGCGGACACAGCCGCCGTCCTCCTTCGTGGTGGTTTTCACAGCGCCGACACCGTAGGTGGTGATGGAGCCGTTGGGCCAGAGATAGAAGGTGTAGCCATTGGCACGGAAAATATCGGAAGCCGGCACATCTTCATCCCAGTTGCCGGTAAAGCGATAGGGGGCCTCCAGCGTGGCGTAGGTGGGATTTTCCGTGTATGTACCACCGGTGATGACGGTGATGGGAGAGACATTGCCAACGTAACCCTTCGTAGTGCCGTTATCCACGAAAGTACTCTTGCCCCAATGGTAGTGGGCACCCGTCAGCGGGCCGTTCTCATCCGGCTCAAAGTCCATGAGCGTGACCGGCAGCTTGCCGATCTCCACGCTGATCTCCGCCGTCTTGGACTTGTCATAGGCATACGTGGCCTTGACCGTCGCGTTCATCGTGCTGGTACCCTTTCCGGCCACGAACGTGTTGCCGTCCATGTGGCCAACGTCCGCATCCGAGACACCATCCGTTTTGGACTGGATTGTCCAGTCAAAGTCGCCGGCCTTATAGACAATGTCCATACCGTCGCACTTGGCAACCAGGCCAAGATCCGACGTAGCGCCAAAGTCCAGCGACACCGCTGCGCCACTGAACGACAAGTCGGTGATGTCCGCGATCTTCGCGGTCGTCGTGCCCTTGACAGTGCCGTCCACAAGCAGGCGCACCGTCACATCGCCCTTATAGTTCTTTGCGGGCGTGAACAGGCCGTTGGCGTCGATCGTGCCGCTCTTGGCGTCCGCGACCGCCCAGGTCACATTCTCCGGGAGCGGGGCCTCGCCGCCGTTTTTATCCACGCCGATGGCCGAGAACTGGATCTGGCTGTTGGGTGTGTAGATCGTATTGTTCGGAGAGAGAGATGCATGGTCGAATACACCGTCATTTTCCGCCGTGGAGACCAGCAGCAGGGCGCTCGAAACCGTGCGCTCCACGCCGTCGGACGGGCGGTTGCGAATCTTCAGCTCCGTCGTACCTTCGCGCTTGGACGCCATGGTGGCGGAGCCGCCGCCGTCGAGGTAGATCGCATTCACAGCGCCCTGTGCATACATGAACTCGGCGATCTCATCAATGGTCATACCGACGGAATACGGGCTCTGGCGGCCGTCGGCCATAAAGGTCACGACCGTGCCGTCGGCCTTGATGCCGATGCTGTTGACCGGCATAAGATCATCACCGTTATACTGGATCTGCCCGTCCTTGATCAGATAGAATGGGCCGGAAACGGCCTCCAGCACGTCGGAGCAGTTCGTTCCGGCGTCACGGATGGCATACGTACCGTTCTTCAAAACAGCGAAATACGGCTCGGAGGTAGCGCCGTTGTTCTCCTGAATGACGTTGCCCTCCATGATGAGGTAGCCGAGCGGCTGCGCATTCTGCATGTTGTAGAAGTCGCCGTTCGTGGCCATGATGACGTTGCCGCCGGTCGCCTTGGTGTAGGCCGCTGCCTGCAGCGTTGTCTTTTCCAGGTTCCAGGGCAGGTTCGCCGCCGCGTCCTTGCGGCTGGCCGGTGTGCTGCCCTCGGTATAATACCCGGTGTACGACGCTTTGAACGTCGCTTTCGCACCCGGTGCGATCGTCGTCATAAAGCCGGCGATCTGCGCATTGCCTTCCTTGGTGTTCAGAAAGATGTCCGTTTCCGTCACACCGTCAACCAGCGTGTAATCCGTCTGGCCGACAACGATTTTCCCGTTGGAAGCCTGAACGGGGTCTACGGTGTTCGCAGCCAGCGCCTGTGGGGCGATGAGTGTCAGCGTCATCAGGACAGCCAGCATGAAAGCCCAGGCTCTGTTCGCGAATCGGGTCGCTTTCACGACTCACATCAACTCCTTTGTATTTTTCTCTCTAAATTTGTCAGTTCAATATGTATAAAAAGAAGAGATGAGGTTTTCCCATCTCTTCTCTGTGCTTTCGTCACGAATAGTTTGTCTATTAGCAACCGAAGTTCTGATAGAAAAACATGAAATTGACTACTTGGCAGCGAGTTGCTTACTTCGCGAACGCGTTGTACAGGAACTCAACCGCCTCAGCACGCGTGCAGACCTTGTCAGGGCTGAACGTGGTGCCGTCGTTGGTGCCAACCGTCAGGCCGCAGTTCCAAGCCAGAACAACTTCCTGATAGTACCAGGCGCTGGCGTCAAGATCGGTGAACGGCGCGTTCTTCAGCTCGCCGCCGTTGTTCTCAACGTGGCGAACGACGAAGCTGACCATCTCGGCGCGGGTGCACTCCTTGTCGGGGCTGAACGTGCTGCCGTCGTTGGTGCCGAACACGATGCCGTTCTCAACGCCCCACAGCAGAGCCTCTTCATACCAGAAATCCTCGGAACCGGAAGCCGGAACGTCAACGAAGTCCACAGCCTTCAGCGTGGCGGCCGGCTTGCCGGCAGCTTTCCACAGGAACTCGATCATCTCGGCACGGGTGCAGCCCTTGTAGGGCTCGAAGGTCGTGCCATCGTTGGTGCCATCAGTGACGCCGTTCTTGACGGCCCAGATCACGGAATCGTAGAACCAGTCGCCCTCGTTCACGTCAACGAACTTCGGGCCGGTGGGCTCGGTCGGCTGAGTGGGCTGAGTGGGCTCGGTCGGCTGAGTGGGCTGAGTCGGCTGAGTGGGCTCGGTCGGCTGAGTGGGCTCGGTCGGGACGGTCGGCTCGGTCGGGACGGTCGGGACAGCAACCGCCAGAGCAGCCGTGGCGAGCAGGCAAACTGCCACCAGAAGCGTCAGCATGACTGTCAGGATTTTTTTCTTGGACATGCTTTTCTTCCTCCATTAAAAAAATTATGCTTGTCACTCCGGCCGGGCGCGCGCGAAAACCATCCGCACGGTTTCAACCAGAATTTAACGTTCTTATCGTACCACAACCCTCCCCGGTTTGCAAGTCCATTTCAGACAAAATAACGATTTTTTCGTATGTTTCCCGAACGGAGGAAAAACTTCGCAGGAGCCGCGAAACATTTGACACGTGCTCCGGCCGCACCTATAATCAAACCGGGCATCGGATGCCGTTTTGATGCCGAAACGATGTAATTTTGACCCGAAGGAGGCGGTGGCATGATCCAGATCCTGATCGTGGACGATGAAAAGCCGATCTGCGACCTGATCCAGATGAGCCTGACCCGCGCGGGCTATCACTGCACGTGCGTGTACGACGGGCTGGCCGCGGCGGACATTCTGGAGCGGAACGTATTTGACCTCATTTTGCTCGACGTGATGCTGCCGAACGCCGACGGCTTCGAGCTCATGGAATATATCCGCCCGCTGGGCATCCCGGTCATTTTCCTGACCGCGCGCGGCTCGGTCGACGACCGGGTGCGCGGCCTGCGCATGGGCGCGGAAGATTATATCGTCAAGCCCTTCGAGGTCGTGGAACTGCTCGCGCGCGTGGACGTCGTGCTGCGGCGCTACAACAAGACCGACGCCGTGATCGAGATCGGCGGGCTGCGCATCGACACGCGCGCCATGCAGGTCTGGCGCGGCGCGGAGGAGATCAGCCTGACGCACAAGGAATATGACCTGCTGCTGTTTTTCGCGCGCAACCCTGGCACTGCACTCTACCGCGAGACGATCTACGAGCACGTCTGGGGCGGCGAGTACAGCTACGGCAGCAAAACCGTGGACCTGCACATTCAGCGGCTGCGCAAAAAAGTCGGCTGGGAAAACCGGCTGCTGGCCGTGAACAAGGTGGGCTACCGGCTGGAGGTATGAGCACATGAAGTTTCGCGCAAAGCTCACCATCGCCATGGTGCTGCTGCTGTCGCTGACCTACGGCATCGGCGGCAGTCTCATGATCGCGCAGTCGTTTTCTTCCTCCATCGACCGCGAGCGCGATGCCGCCGTGCAGACCTACCGCATGGTCGTGGACGTGCTGGATCTGCTCGGCGACAACGCCTCGCCCGGCACGGCGGCCAACACCGTCGCGCTCGTGCTGCACAAGCTCGGCAGCGGCGGGTCGAGCACGGCAGCGCGCATCCGATTCGGCGCACAGATGACCACAACGGGCGACACCGCGCTGCTCGACGCCGCGCCGGAGCCGTCCGACGGCGGCGACGGGCTCACGCGCATCGTGCGCACCGGCAACGGCCGGCACTACCTCATGCTCGGCGCCACGGCCGACGGCACGACCGTCCAGCTCGCGTTCGACGTGACGGAGGCCTACACCGTGCGCCAGACGCAGCAGCGCGCGTACCACACGACGTTCGTGATCCTCATCGCCATCGGCGCAGCCGTAGCGTGGCTCACGTCCTATCTGCTGACGCGCCCGCTCGGCACGCTTTCCCGCGCATCGCGGGAATTGGCGAGGGGCAATCTCAGCTACCGGGCGCCCGTGCGCTCGCGCGACGAGGTGGGGCAGCTGGCATCCGACTTCAACCGTATGGCCGGGCAGCTCGAGCAGAACGTCAACCGCATTCAGGAGAGCATGGCGCTGCAGGAGCGGTTCATGGCCGACTTCTCGCACGAGATGAAAACACCGATGACCTCCATCATCGGCTATGCTGACCTGCTGCGCAGTCAGGTGCTCACGCCCGACGAACAGATGGCCGCGGCAAACTACATCTTCTCCGAGGGCAAACGGCTCGAGGCGCTGGGGCTGAAGCTGCTGGACATGCTCTCGCTCGACCGGTCGAAGCTCCAGCTCGTACCCGCGAGCCCGGCCGACCTCGTGGCAGGGCTTCTGGAGCACCTCAAGCGCGTGTACGCCCAGAAGGGCATCGCCCTGCAGTACCGCACGGCGGAGGGCATGTGCTTTCTGGAGCCGGACCTATTTAAAACCCTGCTCGTCAACCTCATGGACAACGCCCGCAAGGCGCTCGACAACGGCGGCTACATCTATGTCTGGCAGGAGATGCTGCCCGACGGCTGCCGCGTGCGCGTGCTCGATAACGGCCGCGGCATCCCGCCGGAGGCGCTCACGCACCTGACGGAGGCGTTTTACCGCGTGGACAAGTCGCGCTCGCGCGCACAGGGCGGCGCGGGCCTTGGTCTGTCGCTGTGCAATGAGATTGTGCAGCTGCACGGCGGCACGATGCAGTTTGAGAGCCGTGTCGGCAACGGCACGGTCGTGACCGTGGAGCTGAAAGGAGGCCGCATATGAAGCCGTGGATGCGCACCGCACTGGCGGTCGTGCTCGTGCTGGCGATCGCGGCGGGCGGATTTTTCCTGCCAAATCTCGTGGCCGCGCGGCTTGACCGCGCGGATCAGGACACGGCGTTTTCCCTCAGCACCGGCGACGAGCAGGGGCCGGCCACCGTTCTGCGCCGGAAACTGACCGACGGCATGCAGAACCTGTTTTACGGCGCAGAAAAGCGCGTCGAGCTCGACGAGAGCGCCGCGGCGCACACGCTGGCCGAGATGACGCAGTACGCGCAGGACCTTCTGGGCGCGCTGGAAAAGGACAGCGCGCTGTTCGGCGGCGGCTTTTCCGTGGAGGAGGGCGCGGCCGTCCAGTACGCGAGCTACGGCAGCGGCTTCGTCCTCTGGGGCATCGCGCTGAGCAATCCGCGCGGCGACATGGCGGAGCTTCTGATCGATGACGCGACCGGCTGCGTGCTGGCGCTCAGTTATACGTTTTCGGACAGCTATGCCTTCCAGATCCGGCAGAACGACCTGTGGGATTACCTGCTGCGCGTGTTTGAAAACCGCGTCGGCGCCATGGTCGCGGCCGCACTCGGCTCGCCATATGACGAGGTGCAGATCCCGATGCCGGAAGCGGCGCAGAAAATGATCGGCCTGCGCGCAGGCGGCGGGAGCACCGTTCCCCTGCAGCTGCTCAACGCCGGAAACGAGGGCAGTTACAACGGCGGCATGGACAGCAGCATCACCGACTACCTGCAGTTTTATGACCCGGACGCCGGCACGGCCTTTTCCCTGCCGGCGTGGCGCGTGGAAAACACTTTGTATTTCAACGCACAATGATGCCGTTTCGATGCCAAAGTGTTGCCGGACGGATCACAGTCTCCGCTAAGATGGGGTCATACCCGCTTCGCGGAGACTTTTTTCGTCAGGAGATGTCCATCATGCAGATACAGGATCAGCCTCACATCGGCGTGCTCGGTGCAGACCCGGCCGCCATCACACAGTTCCTGCGCCGCGTGCAGGCGCTAGGCGGAGAACACGCCGTCCTGCTGCCGCTGAGCCCGGCGGCCGTGCCGGACTGCGAGCCGTATCTGTGCGGAGCGTCCACACAGCCGCCCCTGCCGCAGCTGCGCGCTGCGGCGGAGGTGCTGGCCGCCTCCGGCTGCACGGTCATCGCCGTGCCGGACAGCGCGGGCATTTTCTGCGAGCAGCTTACAGCAGCGGCCGGCGTCCCGGTGCTGAGCACCGCGGGCGCCGCACTGCCACAGCTCGTCGGCAAGCTCCGGCAGCGCGCGAGCGTGCTGTGTACGCCCGGCGTGCGCGCCGCCAATGTCTACGACCTCGTCGCGCGTCGCTACGGGCTGCACTGCAGCTATCCCGACGCGCCCGTGCAGGCGCTGCTCGGCTGTGTGCAGCCGGAGAAAGCGTGCAGCGAGCAGGTGCTGCGCTCGATCATCGAGCTGGAGCTTGCCCGCGGCAATGACTGCGTCGTGCTCGACAGCGCGCAGCTGTGCGCTGCGTTCGCGCACTTCGGCCTCGCCGCGCGCTACCCGCAGGCGGCCGACGGCGTGGAGCTGCTGGCGCAGGCTGCGCTGCTGCACACCGCGGCAGCATCCGGCGTCCGCCGTGCATAAGATGCATAAGATAGGAAAAGACGGCGCGCCCCGAACGGGGCGCGCCGCCTTTCCTTATCCGATCGTGAACGTCTCCTGCGTGTCGATGTGCCCGTCGTGATCCGTGCCCGGCGGGTTGTCGGGCATGTCATAGACATAGGTCAGCCGCCCGCCGTCGAGCATCAGGGACGTAACGGTGTAGGTATCGGCATAGCTCACGGAAAATGCCCCATCGCGCCAGACGACACGCGTGCGTGTGACGGTGTCCGCCCCGTCCGCGAATCGCAGCGTGTGGCACAGCAGCCCACCGTCGCGGCAGACCTCATAGAGCGCGATCTCAGCCGTCTCCCCTGCCGCGCGTGCGTCCCAAAAGGCGGTCACCGCCTCCGGATGCGCGACCGGGTCGGCCGCGTCCACGTGCACGGCCGTAAGCCCGGCGACTGAGAGCTGCGCCACCGCCTGCGCGATCTGCGCGTCCGTGAGATCAACGCCCGCGCTCGTGCCGTCGCCGACCGCCTGCACAACGGACTGATACCGCTGCGCCGCCGCGACGGCGGGGTCGGCCTCTTTTCCGCAGCCCGTCAGCAGCGCTGCGCACAGCAGACACAATAAAATGCGTTTCACGCGCACACCTCCCGTCATGTTTTAAAAACAGTGTACACGAAAAAATTCGGCATTGCAAATTTCGCCGCATCTGCTATACTGTCGGCAGATGTATGCCGTAAGATGCTGCCGGGAGAGCGCTGCGGCCGCCGAAGGAGTGACACTCTCAGGCAAAAGGACCGGCGGCTGACGGAGCTCTGGAGAGACGATTCCGCACCGAAGAAGCAAGGCCGGCCGGCCAATCTTTCAGGTAAAAGGACAGAGTACACACCTGCACCACGGCAGGGGTGTACTCTTTTTTCGGAGGTCATGACGATGGAAACCTTTCTCTTTCTGCTTGAGCTGGCCGGGACGGTCGCGTTCGCCGTCAGCGGCGCGGTGCTCGGCATCGAAAAGCATATGGACATCTTCGGCGTGGGGCTGCTGGGCATCACGACGGCCGTCGGCGGCGGCATCCTGCGCGATCTCGTCGTGGGGCTGACCCCGCCGCGCGCGTTTCAGGACCCGATCTATCTGCTCGTCGCGCTCGGCGTGTCGGTCGTGCTGTTTTTCCCGTTCGTGCGGCGGATCATCGGCCGCAGCAAGCGCGTGTTCGACGCGCTCATGCTCCTCATGGACGCGGCCGGGCTCGGCATCTTCACGATCACGGGCATGAACACCGCCATCACCCTCGCCGGGTGCACGGATCCGCTGCTGCTGGTGTTTGTCGGCCTGCTGACCGGCACGGGCGGCGGCGTACTGCGCGATGTGCTCGCCGGAGATATGCCCTACATTCTGCGCAAGCACATCTACGCCAGCGCGTCCATCGCGGGCGGGATCCTCTATCTGCTCCTGCGGCAGGCCTGGCAGGGCCCGGGTGCGATCCTGACCGGCGTGGTCGTCGTCATCGTCATCCGCTGCGCCGCGGCGCACTTCGAGTGGAACCTGCCGCGCGCAAAAACCGTGTGGAAAAGCGACGAATGATGTGCTAGGATAAAGAAAAGAGTTCGCAAGACCGGAGGTCATGACCATGGCAAACACCCAAGCGCGCGCATGCCCGCTCGCGAAAAAGTGCGGCGGCTGCCAGCTGCAGAACCTGTCCTACGACGAGCAGCTGTATCTCAAACAGGCGACGGCCATCCGCCTGCTCGGCCGCTTCGGCCACGTGGAGGAGATTATCGGTATGGAAGATCCCTACCACTACCGCAACAAGGTGCAGGCCGCCTTCGGCGTCAACCGGCAGGGGCAGATCATCTCGGGCGTGTACCAGTCGGCCTCGCACCGGATCGTGCCGGTCAGCGACTGTATGATCGAGGACACGGTCGCAGACCAGATCATCGTCACGATCCGCAGCCTGCTCAAGAGCTTCAAGATCCGTCCCTATGACGAGGACACCGGCCGCGGCACGCTGCGGCACGTGCTCGTGCGGCGCGGCCGGCGCAGCGGGGAAATTCTCGTCGTGCTCGTGACGGCACACGGTATGCTGCCCGGCAAGCGCAACTTCGTGCGTGCGCTGCTGCAGCGGCACCCGGACATCACGACCATCGTGCAAAACATCAACGCCGGGCAGACAAGCCTCGTGCTCGGCCCCCACAGCGAGGTGCTCTACGGGCCGGGCTATATCCGCGAGCAGCTCGGGGACTTCACGTTCCGCATCTCGCCGCGCGCGTTTTATCAGATCAACCCCGTGCAGACGGAGGTGCTCTACCGCACGGCGCTCGATTACGCCGGGCTGACCGGCAAGGAGACCGTCGTGGACGCCTACTGCGGCACCGGCACGATCGGCATCTTCGCGAGCCGGAACGCCGCGCGCGTGATCGGTGTGGAAAACAACCGCGACGCCGTGCGCGACGCGATCAGCAACGCGAAGGCGAACCGCGCGGACAACGTCCGCTTCTACACCGCCGACGCGAGCGACTTCCTGCAGGACATGGCCAAGGCCGGCGAACACGCCGACGTCATCATCCTCGATCCCCCGCGCGCCGGCAGCGACGAGCGCTTTCTGTCCGCCGTCACGGCCGTCGGGCCGGAGCGGGTGGTGTACGTGTCGTGCAATCCGGAGACGCTCGCGCGCGATCTGGGCTATCTCACCCGGCACGGCTACCGCGTCACGCGCATCCAGCCGGTGGACATGTTCCCGCACACGGAACATGTTGAGACGGTAGTATTGATGTCAAGAATCAAAGAAAAATAGCCGCGAAAGCTTAAGTATACTGCGGTTTTCGGGCTATCGGGCAATTTGGCATCGGACAGACAAAACGCTTCTCGGTAACTTATCCAAGGGCAATCCGGCTCAAAAAGTGTGAGAGTTGAGTTGCCTCGATAGATGTCAATAAGTTGAGTTGCCGAGTTAGATGTTGGGGTAGTTGTGGCTGTGAGATAGATGTCGGAAAAAGGCTCCCACACTCCCATTGAACAGCACCCCATTTGTTAGACGAGTATGGTAAAATACTTAGTACTAAGAAATGGGGTGCATTTCTATGGCAAAGGGCGTACCGAACAAACGATAC
>ONIG01000035.1 GCA_900317855.1 uncultured Eubacteriales bacterium
GAAGGGCCTGCCGCCTGCAATTCACAGACAGCAAGCCCTTTCGGTAGCTTGAACAATTTATGCTCGATATTTTTGTCTAACTTTTTGGGGTCACTTCAGCGCCGCATCCGGGGGATCATTTTGCGATTTGTCATCCGTTCACGCCGGGGATCAGGTCGAGGATGGTCTTGCTCTCCTTGACGGTGACGGTGCAGGCGGCGGAGTGGGTCGTGCCGTCGGCGCCGGTGATCTGCAGGATCACGCTGGTGGAGCCGGCTGCGGCGGCCGTGGCCGTGACGGAGTAGGTATCGTCCGTGCCGTTGCCGGTGCGCACCGGCTGGCCGAGCGAGACGACGCTGCCGTCGGCCGCGTAGATCTTCACGGTGTCCTGCAGGCTGTCGAGATTCTGCCCGTGGATGTGGAACGTGATGGTACCGGTCTTGGTGCCGTTGAGGTCGAGCGTGGCGGAGCCGGTCTCGGCCGTGACGCTGTCGACGCGCGACGGGGCCTTGACGGTGATCTGGCACGTGGCGGTGCAGCTGCCGGCGGAGGCCGTGATCGTTACGGAGCCGGAGCTCGTCGCCACGACGATGCCCTTTTTCACGCTGGCGATGTTCGGGTCGCTGCTGGCCCAGGAGACGAGATCGTCCGGGGCGTTCGCGGGCTGCATGGTCGCCGTGAGCGTGAGCGAGTCGCCGATCTGCAGCTCGGCCTTGTCCTTGTCGAGCTTGAGGCTCTTGACCTCAATGGCGTCGTTCGTGACGGTGACGGTGCAGTCGGCCGAGCGCTTGCCGGCCTTGACGGTGATCTTGGCCTTGCCCTCGGTCACGCCGGTGACGACGCCGTCCTTCACGGTGGCGACGGCGGCGTTGCTGCTCGACCAGGTGAGCGTTTCGTCCGTCAGCTCCTGGCCGTTGGCATCGAGCACGGTGGCCTTGAGCGTGAGGGTGTCCTGCGGGGCGATCTCGGCCTTTTCGTGGTCGAGCGTGATCGAGCCGACGCCGGACTTACCACCCTGCAGCGCCATGACGAGAATGAGCGCAATGAGCGCCACGACGACGAGCGAGCCGAGGACGATGGCAATGGTTTTCTTCGCGTTGCGCGGTTTTTCCGCGTCCTCCGTTTCGACCGGCACGGCCTTGCGCTGTGCCTTCGGCTTCGAGCCGGGGAACGTGTCCGCGGCAGCGGCCTTGGGGGCCGGCGCCTCCCGGCGGACGGCCTGCTGTTGCTGCTGCGGCTGGGCCGCAGCGGCGCGGCGCGCCACGGCGAGCAGCGCCGCGCGGAACTCCTCCACGGAGGCGTAGCGCTGGGCCGGATCGTCGGCGCAGGCGCGCATGACCACGTTCTTCAGCGCCTGGCTGCCGTGCAGCGGCTCGGGCAGCGGGTCGCCGCGCAGACGCTGCTCGCGCGCGATGGCGAGGTCAGACGCCTCCACCGCCGTCGGCGGCAGCGGCACGAACGGGATGCGCCGCTCGTTGAGCGCCCAGTATAGCACCATGCCCACGGAATAGAGGTCGCTCGCGGGCGAGACCTCCGCGCCGCACAGCACCTCGGGCGCCATGAAATCATTCGTGTTGTCCACGGCGGAAAACTGCGCCATTCCGAAGTCGCCGAGCTTATACGTGACCTGCTCGTCGAAGTTGCCGCCGCCGACAAAGACGTTGCGCGGCTTGATGTCGCCGTGCACGATGCCGCGGCGATGGCAGGTCTCCAGCGCGCTGCACAGTCCGGCGCCGAGCCGGATGATGTCCGCCTCACCGTGCGGGTGGTTGCGCAGGTAGTCCGGCAGGGACGGCAGCAGCTCCGTGCGCACATAAATGTCCCAGCCGCGGCCGTCCGCGTGCGCGCGGATGACGTGATCCTCGCACCGAAGCAGGTTCGGCTCATCGCTGATGGCATCGACCGCCATGAGCTGCCGCGCGATCGTCTCCACCTGGCGGTGGAGCAGGGCGGTCACTTCCTCCGGTGTGCGGCCCTCGGCGACGAGGGCGTCAAAATCCTCCGGCGAGGCGGGGATCGACAGCACCTTCAGCGCCGCGTGATCCACCATGCCGAAGCCGTCGTCGCGCGCGATCTCGTACACGCTCCCGTAGGAGTCGCTGCCGAGCGTGCGCACGGGTTTCCAGTTTTGATAGTCCAGATTGCGGAATCGTTCTTCCATGTGCGATCTGCACCGCCTTCCATATCAGGGTGAAAATCTTGTTATCAAACCAGTATACATTATACTGAATCCGCCGTCGATCTGCAAGAGGCGCGTGCAGGGAAAATGACCGCATTTTCTCTCCGGACGGGAAAATGCCGGAATTATGTGCCTTTTTCTACCCAAACGTCGGATATCTATGCCAATTTCGGAAAGTGAATCTTGACTTTTGTTTAAGATTTGACTATGATAAAGCAAGGAAACTAGGGACACAGTTGGTTCCGCCACAAACTGAAAGGGGATTTTTCACGATGATTGACGCGATTGTTTATTCTTCGCTCTCCGGTTCCTGTGAGGAGTACGCCCACCGCATGTCGGCAGCGCTGCATGTTCCGTTCTTTACGGAGCAGTCGCACATCTGCCCGACCGGCCGCAAGGTGGTCTACATCGGCTGGCTGCTGGCCGGCAAGGTTGTTGGCCTGGACAAGGCCAAGGAGCGCTATAACGTGGTCGGCGTGGTTTCGGTCGGCATGGGTGCTCCGGCTGCCAACGCGGAGGAAGTCTGCCGCAAGAAGAACGGCCTCGGCGCCGACGTTGCGGTGTTCCCGCTGCAGGGCCGCTTTGACCTGAAGCGTCTGCCGCTGCCGTACCGCCTGATCATGAAGGTGAAGATCAAGGACATTGCCAAGCGCCTGAACGCGAAGGCTGCCAAGACCACGCTCACGCCCGCAGAGCAGGCCTGCCTGACCATGGCGACCGTCGGCCGCGGCGAGCCCGCCACTTGGGACGGCATCAAAGCCGCCATCGACTGGGTCGAGGCCAACAGCTTCCACTCCAAGTTCCCGGAGCCGAAGGTCTGCTGAGCACCATATCCTAACCCTATGCGTTCCGCCGGACGGGAATGTCCGGCGGGACTTTTTTGCGCGCAAAAAAGCCGCTGCCCAGCCGGACAGCGGCTTTTCTTATTTTTTCTTCTTTTTGTTTTTCTGCCCGGCGAGCGCCGCGTCCGACGGGCCGGTCTCGGTCTTGCTCTCGCCGCCGCCGGTGTGGTCGACGATCAGGATCACGGCGCCGAGCAGCGCCGGCACGAGATAGCCGATGAACATCACGGCGCTGCTGGTCATGTCGCCGCGGATGATGCCCACGACCACGCTGATGACGCCGAGGATGACGAGAAAAATACCCATGAACTTTGTTCTGGACATGGTGAAAACTCCTTCTCCGGTTGAATTTCGGGGGGCGCGTTACAGCGCGCAGTACTGCATGAGAATGGTCGCCACTTCGGCGCGGCTGGCGTTGCCCTGCGGCGCCAGATAGAGCCGGCCGCCGTTTTCGCGGCCGCCGATGATCTTCTGCGCGACGGCCCACTTCATGTCGTTCACGGCCCAGTCGGACACGCTCGCGCTGTCGGCAAAAGCGGTCAGCTCTGCGGTGGCTTTGGCCTTGTCGGGCGCAAACTTTGCGGTGTAGCGGCTGAAGATGGCCACGATCTGCTCGCGCGTGATGTTGCTCAGCGGCTCAAACGTCGTGTCGGACGTGCCGGCGACGATGTCGTTCTGGTAGGCCCAGAGGACCGCCTCGGTGTACCACGTATCCGCCTCGACGTCCGTGAACGGCATCTTGCCGCTGACACTCGGGCTGCCGGCCAGACGGTGGAGCACCGCGACGAGCATGGCGCGCGTCATCGGCACGTCGGGGCCGAACGCCGTGTCGGACGTGCCGACCATGAGGCCCTTGTTGTAGGCGTAGAGCACGGCGTCATAGAACCACGCGCCGGCCGTCACATCCGTGAACGGGGATTTGGGCAGCTTGCTCATATCGAGCGTGAACTCGACCGTGAGCGCCACGGCATTGCTGCCGGTGGCGTAGGTGTAGCTCGGCTTTTCAACGGCGGCGCTGTAGCGCGCGATGCCGGTCTTCTTGTCATAGGTGCCGCCCTTGACGGCAGTGATGCTGCCGATGTTGTCCTTGCCGACGATCTGGCTGAGGTCAAACAGGCCCACGCCGTTTTCCGTGCCGGTGAGCGCGTAGCTGCCGGGCAGCTTCTGCACGTGGCCGGTGTCGGTCTCGGCGTCCTTGATGGGCAGACCGGTCAGGTCGAGCGTGGCGAGCTGGTTGCCGCCGCAGTAGATCTCGCTCAGGTGGGTGTTTTTCGACACGTCGAGCGCGGTGAGCTTGTTGTTCTCGCAGTTGAGCGCCACGAGCTCCGTGAAGTACTCGATGCCGGTCAGGTCGGCGATGCCGCGGTTGCTGCAGTTGAGCTCGCTCACGTGGCGCAGCTCAAGCGTCGAGAGCTGGCCGTCGCCGTTGACGTCGGCCGTTTTGGCGAGCAGGGTGCGGAAGGCCGCGTCCGGGAACGCCTTTTCATTGAGCGCGACGCCGCTGGTCAGGCCCTGCATCTCAAAATACACGGTCATGGCCGGTAGACCCTTGCGCCCGGTGTCGTAGCTGTAGGAGAAATAGTCCGGCGTCTTGGCGTACACGGCGGCGCCGGTCTGCTTGTCGTAGTTTGCGTCCGGCACACGCGCAACGCTAGCGATGTTGTTCTTGCCGACGATGGCGTCGAGGTACACGGTGCACTTGCCGTCACCCGTGACCGCGCCGGTCTGCTCCGGCAGATACTGCGGGCTGAGGATCGGGTTTTCGGCCTTGCCGTCGCCCTGCGCGGTGGCGTTGAGCGCGGTGCAGCCGCTCAGGTCGAGCGCGGCGAGCGCATTGTCGCTGCAATCGAGCGACTCGAGCGCGGTGCAGCCCGTGAGGTCGAGCTTCGTCAGGCTGTTGAGGCTGCAAGTGAGCACCTTGAGCGCCTTGTGCCCGCTCAGGTCGAGCGCGGTCAGGCGGTTGGCGCTGCACTCGAGCGTGGTCAGCTTTTCGGCGGCGGGCACGTTGAGCGCGGTGAGCGCATTGTACGAGCACGCGACGGATCTGAGCGCGGTGCAGCCCGCGAGGTCAAGCGTCGTGAGCGCGCAGCTCGAGGCGTCGAGCGTCATGAGCGCGGTGCAGCCGGCGAGCTTCAGGCTCAGCAGCTTGATGCAGCCGGACACGTCGAGCTTTTCGAGCTTGGCCATGCCGCTCAGGTCGAGCGTTGTGATCTGGTTGTTGCACGCGATCAGTTCGTGCAGGTTCGTGAAGTGCTCGATGCCGGTCATGTCGGCGACCTTTGTGATCTTCATTTCAAACAGGTCGATGCACTGCACGGCCTCGCACTCGGCCGCCGAGAGCTTGTTGTCCTTGTTCGTGTCGCAGTAGTCTGTCACGTACGTGCGCAGCGCCGGATCCGGGAAGTGCTCGGCATCGACCGGGATCTCGCCCGCTGCCATGGCCGGCACGCCCAGCGCCAGCAGCATCACGGCCGCCAGCAGCAGGCAAAACGCCTTTTTGAGATGTTTCATCGCGGTTCCTCCTGTAAAAATTTCAAAAAACGTGGTATTTGTCATTGCCTTCATTGTATCAGGTCTGCCGCTCCGGGTCAATCTCCAGTTGCGGCGCCGTTGTTTCCCGCGCGCCGCGCATGCACGGCGTGCTCGGCCACGAGCAGCATGGCGGCCATGCCCAGATAGCCGTAGACCGGGTAGACGGTGCCGATCAGGTCGCCGAAGCCGAACAGGCTTCCGGCGAAGGCCGCGGCCGTGAGCACGAGCAGCAGGGCCGTGCGGTGCCCGGCCAGCCGCGCGGATTTCTGCCCGGCGTAGGTCAGCACGGCCACGAGCGAGGACACGCTCGTGCCGAACATGCCGAGAAACAGCAGCACGGCGTACACGACGCCGGCCGCGCCCAGCCGGCAGGCGAGGTCGAGCATGGGCAGCGGGGCCTGCGTGCTCTCCGGGCTCGTGGCCAGCGCGGCGAGCACGCCGAGCGCGACCGCCAGCAGCAGCACGCAGCCGAGCACGGTGCCCCAGACGGCGGTGCCGGGCTTCTTCAGGTGGCGCGTCAGCGGGGCGAGGATGCCCACGGTGGCGAAGAAATTGTAGGCCGCGTAGTTCACGGCGCTCGTGGCCCAGCTGCCGAGCATGGGGTTCGTGTCCCCGGCGGCGAAGGCCGCGGCGGTCAGCCCCGCGCGGTGCAGGCGGATGCCCGCAATGACGAGCGCGGCCACGATCATGCACGGCACGGCGACCGTGAACACCGACACCATCCCGCCGAGACCGAAATACGCCGCCGCCGCGATGAGCACGCACGCGATCGCCGCGCCCAGCCATACCGGCAGGCCGAGCATCTGATTGCCGAGCGCGCCGATGCCGGCTGCCATGATGCACACGACGCCGAACAGCAGCGCCGCCGTCAGCACGCCGACGGCCGTGCGCAGCCACGGAATGTCCGCGCGCACGATCAGTGCGTCCATCGTCTCGATGCCGGTGCGCGCGCTCAGCCGCAGGAGCAGCACGCCGGTGCCGCCGAGCAGCACAATCGCGAGCGCGAGCCCCAGAAGCCCCCGCGCGCCGAACGCGCCGAAATACTGCCACAGCTCCTGCCCGGACACGTACCCCGCGCCGAGAAAGCACCCGGCAAACGTCAGCGCCAGGCGCAGCGTGCCGATCTTCTGCTGCATGATGATCTCCTCCCGTCCAAACTGCCAAGATAGCAAGCAGTATACCATATTCCGCGCGGGAAGCCAAGATGACCGCGCGGCAAATTGACAAATTGTGACCCGCGGCCTATAATGGCACAGACCCGTTTGGAAATATGGAGGGAATCAACTTATGAACCAACCCTGTCTGGTCATCATGGCCGCCGGCATGGGCAGCCGCTTCGGGGGCCCGAAGCAGACGACGCCCGTGGACGAGTACGGCCATTTTCTGCTGCACTATTCGCTCTTTGACGCTTACCGCGCGGGATTCCGCAAGGTCGTGTTCGTCGTGAAGGAGGACACGGCCGAGGAGTTTCGCGAGAGCGTCGGCCCGGCCGTGGCTGCGGCGTTCGACGTGCGCTATGCCTATCAGAAGCTCGACACGCTCCCGGCGGGCTACACCGTGCCCGACGGCCGCACGAAGCCGTGGGGCACCGCCCACGCCGTGCTGTGCGCCGCGCCCGAGATCGACGGGCCGTTCGCCGTCATCAATTCCGATGATTATTACGGCATTGAGGCCTACCGCCTGCTGTACGATTTTCTCGCCGTGCCGCGCCCCGAGCGGTCGTATGCCATGGTGGGCTTCCGCCTGTGCAATACCGTCACGGCCAACGGCAGCGTGTCGCGCGGCGTCTGCACGGAGCGCGACGGGATGCTCGAGAGCATCACGGAGCGCACGCACATCGAGCAGCGCGGCGCGGACGCTGCCTATACCGAGGACGGCGCGCACTTCATCGACCTGCCGGGCGATACGACGGTGTCCATGAACTTCTGGGGCTTCTCGCCGCTGTACCTGCGCGAGCTCGAGCGCCGGTTCCCGGCGTTTCTGGATGAGAATCTGCCGCGCAACCCGCTCAAGTGCGAGTATTTTGTGCCGTCGGTCGTGGACGCGCAGCTGCGCGCCGGCACGGCGGACGTCACCATGCTGCATACGGACGACGCCTGGCACGGCGTGACGTATCACGACGACCTGCCGGACGTGGTCGCGGCGCTGCGCGCGCTGCGCGCTGCGGGCAAGTACCCGGACAACATCTGGTGAGCAAAACGAGAACCGCCCGCGGGGGACTTCCCCGCGGGCGTGTTTTTTGGTATACTGTTTTTATTCTTGCATTTTGACGAGGTGCTTATGAAGCAACTGGTTTTGGGAATTCTGGCGCACGTGGACGCCGGGAAAACGACGCTGTCCGAGGCGCTGCTCTACCGCACGGGCGCCATCCGCGATCTCGGGCGCGTGGACCACAAAAACGCGCACCTGGACACGCACGCGCTCGAGCGTGCGCGCGGCATCACGATCTTCTCGCGGCAGGCGCGCCTGACGCTGGGCGACACGGCGGTCACGCTGCTCGACACGCCGGGCCATGTGGACTTTTCCGCCGAGATGGAGCGCACGCTGCAGGTGCTCGACTACGCCGTGCTCGTCATCAGCGGCACGGACGGCGTGCAGGCGCACACGGAAACGCTCTGGCAGCTGCTGCGGCGCTACCGGGTGCCGGTGTTCGTGTTCGTGACGAAGATGGACCTGCCGGGCGCGGACCGCGCGGCGCTCATGGCCGACCTGCGCGCGCACCTGAGCGGCGCGTGCGTGGACTTCACCGACCCCGATCCGGAGCAGATCGCCCTGTGCGACGAGGCGGTGCTCGAGCAGTATCTCGACACCGGCGCGCTGCCGGACGAGACCGTGCGCGCGCTCATCCGCAGCCGTAAGCTCTTTCCGTGCCTGTTCGGCTCGGGGCTGAAGCTCACGGGCGTGGACGCTTTCCTCGCGGCGCTTGAACGTTACGCGGCGCCGCCGGAGTACCCGGCAGAGTTCGGCGCGCGGGTGTTCAAGATCATGCGCGACGCGCAGGGCAATCGCCTCACGTGCCTGAAGGTCACAGGCGGGCAGCTGCGCGTGCGCGCGCCGCTGACGTATTTCCCCCGCGGGGCGGACACGCCCGTGCAGGAGAAGGTGAACGCCATCCGGCTCTACTCCGGCGAGAAATTCGACGCGGCGGAGACCGTCCCGGCCGGGGGCGTATGCGCCGTGCAGGGCCTCACGCAGACGTATCCCGGGCAGGGACTTGGCGGCGCGGCGGCGTCCATGCCGCCGTCGCTCGAGCCGGTGCTGACCTACCGCATCGGCCTGCCGCCGGACGTGGACGCGCGCGCGTTTCTGCCGCGCCTGCGCCAGCTCGAAGAGGAGGACCCGCAGCTGCACATCGTCTGGGACGAGGCGCTGCGCGAGATCCATGTCCAGCTCATGGGCACGGTGCAGATCGAGGTGCTCAAAAGCCTCATCCGCGAGCGGTTCGACGTGGACGTGCAGGTCGATTCCGGCCGCATCCTCTATCAGGAGACGATCGCGGCGCCGGTCGAGGGCGTGGGCCATTTTGAGCCGCTGCGCCACTATGCCGAGGTGCACCTCCTGCTCGAGCCCGCCGAGCGCGGCACGGGCCTGACGTTTGACACTGCCTGCAGCGAGGACGTGCTCGACCGGAACTGGCAGCGCCTGATCCTCACGCATCTGGCCGAGAAGTGCCACCGCGGCGTGCTCACCGGTGCACCGCTGACGGATGTGAAGATCACGCTGTTGGCCGGACGCGCGCACGTCAAGCACACGGAGGGAGGCAACTTCCGCCAGGCGACGTGGCGCGCCGTGCGGCAGGGGCTCATGCAGGCGGAAAGCGTTCTGCTCGAGCCGTACTACGCCTTTCGCATCGAGGTCCCGGCCGAGCAGATCGGCCGCGCGATCAGCGACGTGCGGCTCATGTCCGGCACGTTTTCCTCGCCCGAGACGCACGGCGACATGGCCGTGCTCACCGGCCGCGCGCCGGTGGCCACGATGCGCGATTACCCCGCCGAGGTCGCGGCCTATACCCGCGGGCGCGGGCGCATTTCGTGCAGCGTCGCGGGCTATGATACCTGCCACAATGCGCAGGAGGTCATTGCTGAGAGCGGCTACGACCCCACGCGCGACCTTGACAACACGCCGGACAGCGTGTTCTGCGCGCACGGCGCGGGCACGGTCATTCCGTGGGACCGCGTGCGCGATTATATGCACATCGACACCGGCTTCGGCAAGGCGGAGGCGGAGACGCCCCCGCCTGCGCCGCGCATGTTCCGCCGCCGCTTCGATCTCGACGACCGGGAGCTGGAGGAGATCCTGCAGCGCGAGTTCGGCCCCATCCGCCGCGCGCAGTATGCCGCCCCCGTGCGCAACGCCGCGCCCGGCACGGACGAGACCGAGCGCGCCGAGCTGTTCCACCCCCGGCGCGAGCGCGTGATCGTGGACGGCTACAACGTCATCTTCGCATGGGACGAGCTGCGCGCCCTGGCCGACAGCGGCCACATCGACGCTGCACGCGAGCGGCTCATGGACGCGCTGAGTAACTACGCCGCCTTCACGCGCCGCGAGGTTGTGGTCGTGTTCGACGGCTACCGCGTGCCCGGCGGACAGGGAGAGAAATTCGACCGCAGCGGCCTGCACGTGGTCTTTACGCGCCAGGGCGAGACGGCGGACGCCTATATGGAAAAGCTCGCCGACGAGATCGGTAAGAACGAGTCCGTGCGCGTCGTTACGTCCGACGCGCTCATCCAGCTCACGGCGCTGCGCGCGGGCGTGCTGCGCATGAGCGCGCGCGAGTTCCGCCAGGAGCTGGCACAGGTGGCGCAGCAGCTCGAGGACGCCATCCGCGACATCAACGGGAGGTGAGGGCAATGGAAGAAGATCTTCTGCGCCGTGCGGCCGATCTGGCCGAGCGCTGCGAGCGCACGGCGACGGTCACGTCCACGGCGTTTCTGACGCCGGCGGAGCAGTACGCACTCACGAACTGGGCCAGCCGCCGCGACTGCACGCTCGTGCTGCACGGCGGCGGGGAAGGCTGCGAGCGGCGGGCGGCGTTTTTCCTGCCGTTTTACCTCGCGGCCGAGGACTTTGACCCCGCGGAGCACCTGCGCGCCGTGCACTTTTCGGCGCCGTTCGGCGCGCCCGGCCACCGGGACTATCTCGGCGCGATCCTCGGCCTCGGCGTCCGGCGCGAGTGGGTCGGCGACATTCTCGTGCAGGACCACGGAGCGTATGTGTTCTGTTTGCCGAGCGTGGCCCCGGCGCTGCTGGAGCTGGAGCAGGTGGGCCGCACGGGCGTGAAGGCGGCGGCCGTGGAGCTGGCCGCCGTGCCGGTGCCGGAGCGGAAGGTGCGCCCCGTGACGTTCACGGTGCAGTCGGCGCGGCTGGATGCCGTTGTGAGCGGGATGTTCCGCCTCTCGCGCACGAGCGCTGCGGCGCAGATCCGCGCGGGCGCGGTGCACCTGAACTATGCCGAGTGCCTGTGGCCGGACGCCCCGGTCGCGCCCGGCGACGTGCTGTCACTGCGCGGCGCGGGCAAGGGCAGCGTCACGGAAGTGGGCGGCATGTCGCGCAAGGGGCGGCAGTTCGTCACGGCGGAGCTGTGGCAGTGAGCGCGCAGCTGCTGAGAAACAAAGTGGCCGCGCCGGGAATACCGGCGCGGCCGCAGATAAAAAATCTCCGGAGTCAAACTCCGGAGATTTTTTTGTGGTTGTTGTGCGTTACTCAGCGGTCTTGTCGTCCGCAGCAGGAGCGGCGACCGGCTCAGCGACCGGAGCGGCCACGGGAGCGGCAGCGGCGGCAGCCTGAGCGGTGACAGCCTTCTGGGAGCGCTTGTAGGCGCTGGAGACGACACACGCGATGATCGCAAACAGGATCGCGACGACGGCCAGAATGACGATCGCAACGAACTGAGTGTGACCCGTGAACTCATAGGTGTAGGCACCGGCCTCGCCGTAGCGGCAGGCGAACGTGTAGCCGGTGTAGCCGGTGAGCATACCGATGACGTTGCCGGCAGCGGCGATGACGGCGGAGATGATGCCGCAGACGGAAGCGGTCACGATCTTGCCCTTGCTGATGCGGATCACGGACAGGATGCCGAACAGGCCGGCGATGAGGCCGAGGACGGACGCGATGAGCATCGTGGCGACGACGCCGAGTCTGCTCATGACTTCCTTCGTGACGGCAGCGGTCTGGTAGACGGAGATGTAGTCACGGCCGGCCTGACCAACGGCACGGCAGTTTTCCAGGTTGAGATACTGGCAGCCGTTGACGACGCGGATCTCGCCGTTGTCGTCGAGCTCCCAGATGGAGAAGTTGTCGCCGTAGCGCTCTTTGAGGATGTCGGCAACGCTCGGGCACATGACCTTGTCGCCGTTGCCTTCGTCGTTCATGTAAGCGGGCTGGCTGAGCAGAAGCTCACAGCCGGCAGCGACCTGAGCGCAGCCGTCCTCAAACACGCTCAGCTGCTGCTTGCCGTCGGCCAGCTGATTGCCGCCGTTGGCGAGATCCACTTCGCCCTGTGCGAGCTGCTTCTCGGCGTCGGCAAGCTGGGCTTCGCCGGCGGCGATGGTCTTTTCGGCCTCGGCGAGCTGAGCCAGACCGTCTTCGTACTGCTTGAGCTGGGCTTTGCCGTCAGCGACCATCTGCTGGATGTAGGCCGGCAGGTCGGTGACATCGTCCGGAATGCTCAGGCCGAGATTGGCCGCGACCGGACGCACAACGGCGATGAACCAGGCCTGCGCGGTCGAGAAGCCGGCGAGGTTGGAGTTGCGGAACTCCACGTACTGGTCGACGTAGGGCATGAGCGGCTCGATCTTGGCGAGGGTCGCTTTGCCTTCGTTGTAGGCCGCGGTGTTGTCCTCGATCTGCTTCTTGCCGGCGGCATAGGCGGCTTTGCCTTCCTCGAGCTGCTTCTTGCCGGCGTAGTAGGCGGCGTAGCCCGCGGAGAGCGTCGATTTGCCCTCGGAGTAAGAGACCAGGCCGGCGGTGTAGGTGTCCACGCCGGCGAGGTAAGTGCCCTCGTTCTCCTGCAGCTGGTCAAGGCCGGCATCGAGCGTGTCGATGGACTCCAGACCCTCTTCGGCGTCCTTTTCCTTGTACTCTTTGACATTCATGATGTCGCTGATGCTGGACACTCCGGCGAACAGGCCGAAGATACTCGCAGCGATCAGGCAGACGCTGATGATCGTGAGTAATACTTTTTTCATGTCGTTCCTCCACTCATTTAAGCATTTTTCAGTCTAATACCGAACGCTTGACCTAAACTATATCTTAAATTTCACAAAATCGCAAGAGAAACTGGTCAAATCTTTTTCCGGCGTAAAAAATTGCCTTTTTCAACAAATGTGAAAGGAATTGTTGTGCAGATTTTCCGTTTTCTACTTCTCTGAATTGGAGAATTCTTGCTGCTGGTTCAACATATTCGCCCGGGTGTGAAAACTTGTCTCCAAACGCACAAAGCGCGAAAAAACTCCACGATCCGGACAGGATCGTGGAGTAAAAACGATCTTTTGTTACAAAACACCGAGGTGTTCGAGCAGGATCTTCGTGCCGAGCAGGATGAGGATCACGCCGCCGGCGAACTCGGCCTTGCGCTTGTAGCGCAGGCCGAACACGTTGCCGAGCCGGATGCCGGCCGCGGAAAAGACGAACGTGATCGAGCCGATGAGCGCCACGGCGGGCACGATGCGCGTGCCGGGCAGGAACGCGAACGTGATGCCGACGGCGAGCGCGTCAATACTCGTCGCAATCGCCAGCAGGAGCATGGTCTTGAACGCGAGCGAGCCGTCGAGCTTATCCTCGTCCTTGGACAGGGCCTCGCGGATCATATTGCCGCCGATGATGCCCAGCAGCACAAACGCGATCCAGTGATCGACGGAGGTGACAAACTGCTCAAACTGTGTGCCGAGCAGATAGCCCAGCAGCGGCATGAGTGCCTGAAAACCGCCGAACCACAGCCCGGCGATGCAGCATTCCTTCCACGATACGCGCTGCAGCGCCAGCCCCTTGCAGATGGACACGGCAAACGCGTCCATCGACAGGCCGATTGCCAGCACGACCAGTTCCCAAAACCCCACATCTTCACGTCCCTTTTTCCGCAGATTCCCTATACTATAAAGGAAAGATCAGGAAAATGCAAGGAAAACCTGCATCCGGGGCGTAAAAACCGGCGCCCGGATGTTCCGGGCGCCGGCTGGCAGCTTGATTCAGCAGGGCTCGATGAGGATGACGTTGCTCATCAGGTCTACTTTCTTGAGTTTGCCGGGGACGATCTTGCGGATCCCCATCAGGTCGGTCAGCGTGACGTTCTCGCCGTCGGCGGACACGTTGCACACGCGCGAGCAGACAAGGTTCTGTTTGCCGTCCCGGATCTCATATGCATCAGAAAGACACATGGTCGTTCGCTCCTTTTTTACTCGTTATGCCTGCTTGGCAAGCTCGAGGGCTTTTTCGAGCTTGTCGTTGCCGTGGTCAAATGCATGCAGTGCCTCAGCCAGCGCTGCGGCCGCCTCGTCCTTTCCCTCATCTTCCAGCACATGGCAGATGTCGTGCAGCTCGTCGGCGTGGTGGCGGTTGTGGTCGAGCATATAGTTCAGCAGCGCCAGCACTTCCTCGGGGCTCATCGGCTTGTCGCCGGTGTGCTCGTGGCTGTGCGGGTGGCAGTGATGTGCATGATCGTGATCGTGTTCATGTTCATGTTCGTGCATGGGAAACACTCCTTTCTGAAGTGGGGCAGGGCCGCCGTGCGGAAAAATCACCCTGCTCTGAATGGATTATCAAAAGTTTATCATATCCTCTTGTAAGAATCAACAATTTTTTGCCCCAGGATGTGATAAAAGACTTGTAAATTATGCGCGAATATGTTAATCTGTTGACGTGATAACGGAAGCTATCCTTGCGTTTCCGGACGGGATGCTTTGAAGCGTTACATAAGGGTGGTACGCTTCAGAGAACCGCACGTTTCGGCCGGAAACACAGCGACTGTTTCCCATGTCCGTGACCACCATGGGGGAACGCCCCCGGCGAGCCCAATCAAACGAAAACCATAAAAAAGGGAAGAAGAGGTGTAACATTTGAAGGATTTAAAGCATCTGATCTACTTTGAGAACCTTCTTGACAGCGCCAACAACGAGCTCGTGCAGCAGGCCAAGGATGAGGGTATGCACCCCATCGCTTACACTTGCTATCACATGCCCGAAGTGGTCCTCAACGTAGACAACTGTTTCTCGGTCAGACTTCGTGCGCCGAAGACAGGTTCATTCGACATCGCATCCTACTACATGTCCAACTACACCTGCGAGTACTGCAGAGCACTCGTGGAGCGTGCGATCGAGGGCGGCTATAACTTCCTCGACGCCATCGCTGGTGTGGACGCCTGCGCGGAGATGAACCGCTGCATGGAGAACATCGAGCTGGTCGCTGCCCCCGACATGCCCAACAAGAAGATGTTCGTTACCCACTGCGACATCCCGTACAAAGTCAAGGACTACACCCTCAAGCACTACGTCACGCAGATCCGCAACCGCTTCCTGAACGTTCTGGCCGAGACCTACGGCGTCGATACGTCCGACGAGGCGCTGCGCAAGGCCGTTGCCGAGCACAACGAGGTCTGCAAGATCATCACCGAGATCGGCGATATGCGCAAGCTGCCCAACCCGCCCATCACCGGCTATGAATTCCATGTCCTCAATCTGGTTACTTACTGCTGCCCGAAGAGCAAGATCCTTCCGTACCTGAAGGAGACACTGGCAGAGATCAAGAAGAGAAAAGTCGACGCCAAGCCGTGGTACCGCTGCCGTGTGGCCCTCATCGGCTCCGAGATCGACGACCTCGACATGACCCGCATGGTCGAAGACGCCGGCGCGATGATCGTTGCCGACCGTTTCTGCTTCGGCAGCACCCCGGGCCGTGAAGTCATCGAACTCAACGACACGGATGACGTCCTCACGCAGATCTGCGCCCATTATCTGAAGACGACGCAGTGCCCGCGCTACATGAGCCAGGAGAAGATCCAGGAGCGCCGCGACACGATCGACCGTCTCGCCACCGAGAACGGCGCAGAAGGCATTATCTACGAATCCATGAAGTTCTGCGATTTCTGGGCATTTGAGCGTACGCTGGCGAGCCATATCATGAACGAAGAGTATGGCTGGCCGGTCCTGTCGATCGACCGCCCGTACATGGCTCGCTCCTCCGGTCAGCTCCGCACGAGACTGCAGGCCTTTGTCGAGAGCCTTGAGATCAAGCAGATTCATAAGGCTGCGAAGGAGGGCAAATAAATGCTGAAAAGTAACATTGCATGGATGAAGAAAAATGTTCCCTCCGACCTGAAGGTCTGGAAGGGCATGATCCAGGATATCGACTGGCAGCAGGTCGCTGCGAAGACCAAGCTGAGTCTCCAGCGCGATAAGGACCGCATCACGGCCGAGTTCAAGGAATTCGCCGCCATGGACACCAGCGCCAAGATCGATTGGCTCATGAACGGCGACCGTCACCTCGGTTACCTGTATAAGAAAGACGCCATCGCGTTTGCCCGCCGTGAGTGGAAGGGCCTCAAGAGCGTCGGCTACGACTTTGTCGGCTGGCTGAAGATCTGGGGCGGCATGCTCAACATGGTCATGAAGGATCCCATTTCCATTCTGCTGGCCGTGTTCGAGTATCACTGGTTCGCTTCCTACCTGGCCACCCCGGCTGTGGTCGACCGCAGCGTGTTCGGCCGCCGCGGCAAGCTGCTGCAGGCTGACTTTGATATGTGGGTCGCCATTACCCACTGGGCCGAGGATCTGATCGCCAATCTCATCATGGCGGACGCGAAGATCGGCGGCAACCAAAAGATCAACAAGCGCATCATCATGTTCGACGAAATGACGATGGCGCAGATGATGGCCGGCTTCCCGAACCTGATCGGCATCCCGTACCAGATGATCCCGGTCTTCATGGTCTCCGAAATGGACCAGCTGACCCTCATCCCGTACATCGACGCCATCGAGAGCTACGGCCTCCCGTCCGATACCTGCCCGCTGCCGACGGCTGAGTGCGGCTGCGCGGTCAAGGACGAGTACCCGATGTGCGGCCAAGGCTTCATCGCCTCCTCCATGCCGTGCGACGGTTCCGTCATGGCGACGTCCTTCCAGGATCGCCGCTTCAGCAAGTTCATGCCGAGCTACCCGCTGTGCATGCCCGTCCGTTACGACGACGAGGACACCACCGAGATGGCGGCTGCCGACATGAAGGACTGCATCCACTGGGTCGAGAGCCTCACCGGCGAGACCTGGAACTGGGACACTTACTTCGCCACCATGGAGAAGATGAACGAGTGCACCAGACTCGAGATGGAGAAGTGGGAGATCAACAAGACCCATTATCCGCAGCTGGTCGGTTCCTCCTTCGAGCTGTTCCGTAAGTGGAACTACGAGATGGACGGCGGCCTGTTCCCCGAAGGCCTGAAGACGCAGCGCAAGATCTGCAAGACCATGATGGAGACCTACGAGAAGAAGCTGCCCGCTTACGTCGGCGGCTATGAGAAGTACCGTGCGCTCATCTGGAGCTGCCCGGCTCACTTCTATGCCAACTTCTCCAACTGGCTGGCCAACTGCTGGGGCATTTACGCGCTGACCGAGATGGAAGCGCTGAACATGACCAAGATGCTCAACACCACCGACAAGGACGAGGCCATCAACGACCTCTGCCGTCTGTACGAGCGCATGGTCATGCGTCGCCACACCAACGGCGGCCACGATCACGTTCTGGGCGAGCTGTGGAGACAGTGCGAGAACTTCAACGCGAACGTCGTCATTATGTATCAGCACGTCTGCTGCAAGACGATGGCCGGCCTGCAGGGCCTGTTCGACGATCAGGCACGTGAGCTCGGTATCCACCTGATCTGGGTTGAGCACGACCTGATGGATCCGCGTACCGTTTCCCGTAAGGACATGCGCGGCCGTGTGAACAACTACATGGTCAACGTCATGCACGCGGAGCCGGTCGACCCGACGCTCATTGACATCGATGACGAGGTCACCTGGTAATTCGGATCATTTGAACGTATATCGGACATAAAAAACATTCAGGAGGAAGTAATACTATGAAATACTTTGGCGGATGCGACGTAGGTTCCACCTACACGAAGGCAGTTATTCTCGACGAGAACGGCAAAATGTGCGCCGACACCACGATCCGCAGCAAGATCAATGCGGAGCAGTCCGCGATCGCTGCCATGCAGGAAGTCTGCGATAAGGTCGGCCTGAAGGACTCCAAGGAGCTCGCTTACCTGATCGGCACCGGCTATGGCCGCAACAAGGTCCCGTTTGCCGACGAGAACATCTCCGAGATCTCCTGCCACGCCATGGGCGTGCACGTCACGAATCCGGAAGTCCGCGCCATCATCGATATCGGCGGCCAGGACGTGAAGGGCATCAGCATCGACACCGACGGCACCGTCAAGAGCTTCGCGATGAATGATAAGTGCTCC
>ONIG01000009.1 GCA_900317855.1 uncultured Eubacteriales bacterium
CATATTTTCTTGGCATAGCAATACCCCCTATGTAGTTCTTTTATTTTCCTACATAGGGGGTGTTTTGTCTATTGTCCGTTTTTACTGGTTCGGTTCAACCCGCCGTGGCTGGCTTTTTTGCGCGCTCGCGTGACCGGCATAATGCGTCAAAAAAACAGCGGCGTCACGGAGCTGTCTCCGTGACGCCGCTGCGTCGGTGCGCGCACTTAGCGTTTGCGCTTATTTTTCTGATACAGGGCCCATAGACCGTTGAGCAGCAGGTTCTTGTCGTACGTGATCTCGCGCCGGCAATACGGGATGATGCAGCCGCCGAGGCCGCCGGTCGCAATGACGGCGGCAGGCTCGCCGAGCTCGGCCTCCATGCGCTCGATCATGCCGTCGAGCATGGCGGCCGTGCCGTAGACGCTGCCGGAGCGCATGGCCTCGACCGTGTCGGAGCTGATGCACTTTTTCGGCGCGTCGAGCGAGATGTGCGGCAGCTGCGACGTGCCGTTTGCGAGCGCCTCGAGCGAGATGCCCACGCCGGGGATGATGGCCCCGCCGAGCACGCGCGCCTCGCGGTCGATGACGGTCATGGTGGTCGCCGTGCCCATGTCGATGATGATGAGCGGCGGCTTATGAATGGCCAGCGCGGCGGCCGCGCCGACGACGAGGTCGCTGCCCATGGTGGCGGGATTGTCGAGCGCGATGTTCAGCCCCGTTTTCATGCCGGGGCCGACGACGAGCGGGCGGATGCCCGTGATCATGCGCACGGCGGCGATGAGCGCGCCGTTGATCGGCGGCACGACGGACGACAAAATGGCGCCGTCGATGTCCTCCGGCGTGATGCCGGAAAACTCGATCACCTGCCGCAGCGAGATGGCGTACTCGTGCGCGGTCTTGTCGCGGTCGGTCTCCAGACGGGCAATGTTGCGGATGCCGGACTCGTCGAGAAAACCGATCACAATATTCGTATTGCCAACGTCCAGAGCCAGCAGCATATCAGTCCACCGGGCCTTTCTTGCCGGCCGCGATCAGCCGGGTGATGGTCGGGCTCAGGACGAGGTTCACGCCCAGCTCGAGCAGGAAATTCACGCCCACGAGGGTCGTGACGATATAGGCCGCGACAGCCGTGCCGCCGGCCCATGCCTGCAGCTGCGGCTGATAAAACAGCACCATGGCGAGCACGAACAGCCCGGTGTTGACGACCGGGGCGGCCGCGGCCGCGACGATAGCGCCCGCGAGCGCGTGCTTTTTGCCGATGGCGCGATAGAGCGCACCGGCAACGAGGCCGGCCGCCGTGCCCTTGATGAGGCAGACGAGCACGGTCATGACCGGGCGCGCGGAAAACATGATGTAGCCGCCCTGATCGGCGCCGGTGACGACGGCGATCGTGACGACGACGCCAAACACGAAGCCGAGCCACGCGCCGGCGCTGACGCCGTAAACGGCTGCGCCGACCACGATCGGGATCAGCACGAGCGACACGGCGAACGGGCCGACCTTGATGAAGCTGCCGAGCAGCTGCAGCACGACGACGATGGCGGTGAAGAGTGCAAGCCCAGCCAGACGCCGGGTCTTACCATTGCTGTTGTTCATTTTGAATACCTCCTAAGCTGCTGTTCCCGCTCCGGGCGGGATATAGCGCAGGAGTATCTTACCCAATCCGGCGCAAAAAATCAAGAGCGGACGTGCAAAGTTTACACGTCCGCCCATGACAATTTTTTATAAGATCATTTCAGCGCGTCCACGGTCGCCAGATACAGGGCATCCGACCCGTCGGACGGCATGCTGAAGCCGGTGCGCGGCGAGAAGCTGAAGCCGTTGAGCGTCGGACCGTCCTGCAGGCAGGAGCGCTTGAACTGCTGGCTGAAGAGGCGGCGGCAGTAGCTGCGCAGCCACTTCTTGAGCGTTGCGTGGTCAAACTCGTCGCCATAGGCGATGTCGGCCAGGCGCAGCACCTTCTCGGGTGCGAAGCCGTGATCGACCAGGTAGTACAGGAAGAAGTCCTGGAGGTTGTACGGGCCGACGGAGTCCTCGCTCTTCTGGGCGATCTCGCCGTTGCGCGTCGGGGGCAGCAGCTCGGGGCTGACCGGCGTGTCGAGCACGTCGAGCAGGGCCTTAGCGAGCACTTTGTCCTCCGTCGTCTCGGCGACGTAGCGCACGACCATCTGCACCATGGTCTTGGTGGAGCCGGCGTTGACGTCGTACATGGAGATGTGGTCGCCGTTGTAGGTGCACCAGCCGTCGGCAAACTCGCTCATGTCCTCGGTGCCGACATGGATGCCGCCGTCGGCAAAGCCGTTGGCCACGTCCATGAGGATCTGGGTGCGCTCGCGCGCCTGCGAATTCTCATACACGACGTTGCGGTTTTCGGGGTCGTGGCCGATGTCCTTAAAGTGCTGCATGACGCTCTCGCCAATGTCGATAACGCGCACGGTCGCGCCGAGCTGCTCGGACACGATGATGGCGTTGGACTTCGTGCGGTCGGTCGTGCCGAAGCACGGCATGGTCACGGCGGTGACGTAATCGGCCGGCAGGCCCATCATCTTCACGGCCTCGGCGCAGATGATGACGGCGAGCGTGGAGTCCACGCCGCCGGAGATGCCGACGACCGGGTGCTTGAGATTGGCATACTGCATGCGGCGCACGAGGCTGGCAGCCTGCATGTGCAGCAGGCGCTTGGCCGCGGCGTGATAATCGGCCGGGTCGTCCGGGCGGTAGGGGTACTTGCCGAACGGGCGGGTGAGCACGGTCTCCTCGACGCCCTCGCCCCACTCGGTGACGACGTAGGACGCAGCGTCGCCGGTGAAGGTCGCGTCCTTGCGGCGCGCGGCGATGAGCAGCTGCACGTCAAGCTCGGTCACGACGTCGGAGCAGCCGTCCTCGGCGCTCTCGAGCACCTTACCGTCCTCAGCGATGAGGCACAGGCCGGAATACGTCGCGTCGGTGCTCGACTCGCCGAAGCCGGGGGCCGCCAGCACGACGCCGGCGTGCAGCCGCGCGCTCTCGGCGCGCACGGCGGTGGTCACGCGGCAGGCGGAGTCCGTCGCCATCGGGAAGCCCGCCATCTCGACGAGCACGGTCGCACCGGCGAGCGCATGGCGCACGGCCGGGGACACCGGGGCGGACACGTCCGCGCCGACGAGCACGGCGACGTTCAGCTCGCTGACTTCGCTGTGCTGGAACAACTGCTGCGGGTGAAAATCGACCGGGCCGAGGGAGCCGATCTGAATATCGTCGAGCAGCGCGCCGGGCAGGGCGAAGTGCTTGTCGCCCGGGCAGCTGGCCGGCACGACACCGAGCAGCTCACCGTTGCACACGGCGGCCGCCGCGTCATACACCTTCGCGCCCTGTGCGACCGGCAGGCCGACGAACACAAGCATGTCCTTGCCCTCGGAGGCCTTTACGACCTTTTCGAGCGCGGCCGCCGCGCCCGCGAGCAGGGTGTTCTGGTAGAACAGATCGCCGCAGGTGGCGCCCGTGAGCGTCAGCTCCGGGAACACGAGCACCTTCACGCCGAGGCGTGCGTGCTCATCCATGGCGCGGATGACGGCATCCGCATTGAACATCGGGTCTGCTACCCGGATCTCGGGAGCAGCCGCTGCAACCTTGATAAATCCGTGTTTCATGTTGATTCTTCCTTTTCTCTATTCTAATTTGCTTTCTCGAATGTAAAGAGCGCCGCGTCATAAAACTTCAGCACCGCGCCGCGCACGGGCACGTATTCCTTTTCCGATGCTGTCACGGTAACGGTACCGTCCCCCGCCTCGGCGTGCGCGGTCTCGTCGAGCACGGGCAGGAAGTTTTCGTTTAGCTCCTGCGCAAGCTCGTCGAGATGCTGGGCGTAATAGTCGCTGTCGTGCGGCGGCGTGTAGCCCGGCACGGGGTTCGCGCCCCGCGTGAGGCAGAACACGACCATCAGCACCGACAGCAGCAGCACGAAGCCGCCGCCCACGGGCCCGAGCCAGCGGGCGATCTGCGCGCCGGGCTCCTCCTTCGCGGTCGGGTCCGGCGGCGGGACGATCTTCGGCATGGCTTAAAACCGGATGCGCGCGGCGATGTAATCCTCCAGCTGCTCCATGGGGATGCGCTCCTGCTGCATGGAGTCGCGGTCGCGCACGGTCACGCAGCCGTCGGCGGCGGAGTCAAAGTCGAACGTCACGCAGTACGGCGTGCCGATCTCGTCCTGGCGGCGGTAGCGCTTGCCGATGGAGCCGGCCTCGTCATAGTCGCACATGAAGCGCTTCTGCAGCTTGTGGTAGAGCTCGGTTGCGGGCTCGGAGAGCTTTTTCGACAGCGGCAGCACCGCGCACTTGAACGGCGCGAGCGCCGGGTGGAAGTGCATGACGACGCGGGTGTCGTTCTTGGCCTCGTCCACGACCTCCTCGTCATACGCCTCGCACAGGAAGGCCAGCGTCACGCGGTCGGCGCCGAGCGACGGCTCGATGACATAGGGGATGTAGTGCTCGTTTTTCTCCTGGTCGAAATAGTCCATGTCCTGGCCGGAGAACTTCTGGTGCTGGGTCAGGTCGTAGTTCGTGCGGTCGGCGACGCCCCAGAGCTCGCCCCAGCCGAACGGGAACAGATACTCAAAGTCGGTCGTGGCCTTGGAGTAGAAGCTCAGCTCCTCCTTCTCATGGTCGCGCAGGCGGAGGTTCTCATCGTGCATGTTCAGGCCCTTGAGCCACTCGTGGCAGAAGCTGCGCCAGTAGTCGAACCACTCGAGATCGGTGTCCGGCTCGCAGAAGAACTCGAGCTCCATCTGCTCAAACTCGCGGATGCGGAAGATGAAGTTGCCCGGCGTGATCTCGTTGCGGAAGCTCTTGCCGATCTGGCAGACACCGAACGGGATCTTGCGGCGCGTGGTGCGCTGGATGTTCTTGAAGTTGACGAAAATGCCCTGCGCGGTCTCGGGGCGCAGATACACCTCGGCAGCCGTGTCCTCGGTCACGCCCTGATGGGTCTTGAACATGAGGTTGAACTTGCGGATATCGGTAAAGTCGCTCTTGCCGCAGCCCGGGCAGGGGATCTGCTGCGCGCGGATGAAGGCGACCATCTCGTCGTTGGTCATGGCCTCGACGTTCACGTCGGGCATGGGATTCTCGGCCAGCCAGCCCTCGATGAGCTTGTCGGCGCGGTGGCGCATCTTGCAGGACTTGCAGTCGATGAGCGGGTCGTTGAACGTCGTCACGTGGCCGGAAGCCACCCAGACCTGCGGGTTCATGAGGATGGCGGAGTCGAGCCCGACGTTGTAGGGGTTTTCCTGCACGAACTTCTGCCACCAGGCGCGCTTGACGTTGTTTTTCAGCTCCACGCCGAGCGGGCCGTAGTCCCAGGAGTTGGCGAGGCCGCCGTAGATCTCGGAACCGGGGTACACAAAGCCGCGGTTCTTGCACAGGGCGACGATCTTGTCCATGGTTTTTTCGGTGTTTTTCATTGTTTTTCCTCCCTGCTCCGCCAATGGCGATGGCGGAAGCCAAATGATCTCCGCCGATGGCTTCGGCGGGACGCGTCCGGCCGGAAACGACCCGATCGGACAATTTTATATTATAGCACCGCGCCCCCCGTCCTGCAAGGAATGACACAACGTTAACACGGGGCGGGCGCGGGCGCGCAATTTGGGTTGCGTTCTTTCAAAATCCATGTTAAACTACCCTTACCCCCAGACGTCAGCCGGGGGTACTCATAAAGGTAAAGGAGAGATTTCCGATGTCCATTTCCGTTGGCGCCGTCGGCACCGCTTCCGCCGTCGTGACGCCTGAAAATACCGCGGCTGCGGTCGGCTCCGGCGCACTGCCGGTGTTCGCCACGCCGTATATGATCGCCCTGATGGAAAACGCCGCCTGCAACGCCATTGCCGACGGTCTGGAGGAAGGCCAGAGCAGCGTCGGCACGAAGCTCGACGTGTCGCACGACGCGGCGACGCCCGTCGGCATGCACGTCACAGCGAAGGCCGAGCTCGTCGAGGTCGACCGCCGCCGCCTCGTGTTCCGCGTCACGGCGGAAGACGACGCCGGCCCCATCGGCCAGGGCACGCACGAGCGCTTTCTCATCACGGCGGACAAGTTCCTCGCCAAGGCGGAGGCCAAGAAGGGCTGAGCCCCCCTGCCCCGCACAAAAAATTTACCGGCGATGCGGCAATTGAGAAATATTCACAAAATGTCCCTTTCTTTTTGCCGCGAAACCGGTTACACTGTAGTCAACAGCTCCGGGGCGGCCCGGAGTGGAACACCTGAAAGGAGTGGCGTTTTATGAAGTTCACGTTCATCGAAAAGAAAATGGCCCCGTCCGATTCCCTGCGTGCGTACGCGGAGAAAAAGGTCAGCAAGATTGACCGGCTCTTCCGCACCGAAAGCGAGGCAAACGTCACCTTCAGCACGGAGCGCGGCCGCTTCACGGCCGAGATCACGATCAAGAACAACGGCACGTTCTTCCGCGCCCACGAGACGACGAGCGACATGTACGCCTCCGTCGATTCCGCCGTGGCGACGATCGAGCGCCAGATCCGCAAGAACAAGACCCGTCTGGCCAAGAAGCTGCGCGAGGGTGCGTTTGAGCGCGAGGTGCAGCCGGAGTACGTCCCCGCGGACGACACGGTCGAGGCCGGCGCGTTCGAGGTCGTGCGCCGCAAGCGCTTCCCCATCAAGCCCATGAGCGTCGAGGAAGCGATCCTGCAGATGGACCTGCTCGAGCACACGTTCTTCGTCTTTCGCGATGTCGCGGCCGACGGCGCCGTGTCGGTGGTCTACCGGCGCAGAAACGGCGGCTACGGCCTCATCTCCGACGAGGCGGAGTAAGCATCCCGATCTCCACAAGGTCCCTGCGGCAATGCCGCAGGGACCTTTTTCGCGTTCTTGCATTCCCGGCCCCGCTGTGCTATCATCGGCGCAGGAAAACGCACAAAGGAGGCAATGCCTTATGCAATGGATCGAAGTGTCCGTCCCCACCCGCAGCGACGAGATCGACGACGTCTGCGCGCAGCTGGCCGAGCTGGGCGCGGGCGGCATGGTCGTGGAGGACGAGACGGATTTTCAGCAGTTTTTGGAGCAGAACCACCAGTACTGGGACTACGTGGACGACGCGCTCGAGGCGCAGTTTCGCGGCGTGTCGCGCATCAAGTTCTACCTCGCCGACGATGACGACGGCCGCGCGCAGCTGGAAGCCATCCGCGCCGGCATCGGCCGCGCGCTGACGACCGCGACCGTGCGCGACAGCGACTGGGAGAATAACTGGCGGCAGTACTATCAGCCCATTGAAGTCGGCGAACGGCTCGTCGTCGTGCCCGAGTGGCTCGACGCGCCGGCGGACGGCCGCCTGCCGCTGCGGCTCGACCCCGGCCTCATCTTCGGCACCGGCAGCCACGCCACGACGCGCATGTGCCTCGCCGCGCTCGAGCACTGCGCCGGCGCGGGCAGGACGGTGCTCGACCTCGGCTGCGGCAGCGGCATCCTCGGCATCGGCGCGCTGCTGCTCGGCTGCGCGCACGTCACCGGCTGCGACATTGACCCCAAGGCCCCCGAGGTCGCGGCGGCCAACGCCGCGCTCAACGGCTTTTATGAGGACAAGTTCACCGTCTGCGCAGGCGACATTCTCGCCGACGCGGGCCTGCGCCGCCGTCTCGGCACGGGGTATGACATTGTGCTGGCGAACATCGTGGCCGACGTCATCATCCCGCTGGCCGCGCTGGTTCCGGCGTTTCTCACCCCGGGCGGCACGTTCGTGTGCTCGGGCATCATCGACGGGCGCGAGGACGAGGTGGCCGCCGCGCTCACGCGCGCGGGCTTCACCGTCACGGCGCACGACACGCTCGAGGAGTGGCACTGCTTCACGGCTGTGTTGGCGTGACGGGGTGCAGTGCATCACCGTAGACGCCGGAAGGTCCGGATTTGGAAAGCCTTCGCCTTGCGGGGAAGGCATTGCCAGAGGCAATGCAAAAATTTCATCCGAGGCGGGCCTTGCCCCCTCGGGCTTCCCTGCTGCTCGATCACATGACCTGCCGCATCATTTTCCACTCCAATATAGAACAAACCCCAGACGGCAAGCCGCCTGGGGTTCGTCGGCTTGCTGCGCAAGCTCGCAGCATCCGAACCGAGGCGGGCCTTGCCCCCTCGGGCTCCCCTGCGGCTCGATCACATGACCTGCCGCATCATTTTCCACTCCAATATAGAACAAACCCCAGACGGCAAGCCGCCTGGGGTTTGTTCAATAGAGAGGAGAATATGAGGAGGGAGAAACTAGCAAATTAAGAGATGTCGTTCGTATCGACGAGCTTGACGTCGACGTCGAACGTTTTGCCGTCGCGGTAGATGGTCAGCGTGACGGTGTCGCCCACCTTCAGCCCGTCCTTGACGGCGCTGACATCATAGGTGGTGGTCACGGCCTGACCGTTGACGGCTAGCAGCATATCGCCGGACTGGATGCCCTGCTTTTCGGCGTCCGAGCCCTCGGCGACGGCGCTGATATACAGCCCCTCGGGCAGATCGTAGTATTCAGAAGCGGCGGAGGACACCGCGCCCACGGTGATGCCGATGCTCACGCGGCCGGAAACGCGGCCGTCAGCGAGCAGCGCATTGACGATCGGGCGGATGGACGCCGTCGGGATCGCGAAGCCGATGCCCTCCACGCCCGTGGACAGGGCCTTCATGTTCGTGATGCCGATCACCTGCCCATACATGTTGATGAGCGGGCCGCCGGAGTTGCCTTCGTTGATGGCGGCATTGGTCTGCAGGAGGGTCATGCTGTGCCCGTTATAGACCATGTCGCGGTTGATGGCGGAGATGATGCCGTTGGTCATCGTCCAGCGCAGCTGTTCGCCGAGTGGGTTGCCGATGGACACAACGTCGTCGCCGACCTGCAGGGAGCTGGAGTCGCCGAATTCGGCGGGCGTGAGGCCCTGCGCCTCGATCTTGAGCACGGCGATGTCGCTCACGGCGTCCGCGCCGACGAGCTTGCCGCTGTACTCGGTACCGTCCGAGGTCGTCACGGTGACGGCCTTGGTGCCGTCGAGCACGTGCGTGTTCGTGACGATGTAGCCATCGCTCGTGAGCACGACGCCGGTGCCGGTGCTGTATTCGCTGCGGCTGATGTCGGCATGGATGCCGACGACGGACGGCAGGCACTTGGCATACACGCTCTGCAATGAGAGCGCGCTGCCCCCGGCGGGCTGGAGCGTCATGGTCACACTCGGATCGGTCGGCGCGGCCGGCAGCTCATTCTTGCCGGTGACGGTGGTGTCATCGTCCGTGTCCTCGCGGGGGAGCGTCACGCTGCCGTGCTGGCCCGGCTCACCGTCGCCGGAGATGGCCTCCCGGCCGCGGCCGGCGAACACATAGCAGGACGCGATGATGAGTACGAGCACGCCGAGGATGATCATCGTGATCTTCAGCCCCTGATGGGGCTTTTTCTTCGGCGCGGCGGCCTGCGACGGGCTCCAGTAGGAGTCGTAGCAGCCGGTGCCTGCGGTATCGGTGCGGGGCGCGGTATAGCCGGCCTCATACCAGTCGGACTCCGGTTTGCGGACATTGTCGTACATTGTGGTGTCCCTCCCAAGGAACGATTTGATGATAGCACGTGATTTTGTGCTGCTTATGAATGGAAAACAAACATTTTATGAATTCCGCGAACAAATCATGAACTCTTGCGTCCGCCCCGGCGGCCGGTGCTCTCGGGCTTGGCGGTGGGCTTGGGCGCGGGCTTTGCGAGCGTGAGCGTGAACAAGAACTCCGTCACCCCGTCGCGGCTCGTGACGGCGATGTCCTCGCCGTGCGCGTCGAGGATGCTCTTGACCAGGTACAATCCGAGACCCACGCCGTCGCGGTCGAGGCTGCGGCTGCGGTCGGACTTGTGGAAGCGGTCGAAGATGAACGGCAGGTCGTCGGGCGGAATGGTCTCGCCGTGGTCGCGCACGGAGATATAGGCCTTGCCCTCCGACTTCCAGAGCGAGACGCACAGCGTGCTGCCGGGCGCGGCGAACTTGACGGCGTTGTCCATCAGGTTATAGAGCACGCGCGTGATGGCGTCGGGGTCGGCGAGCACCTGCATGGAGTCCTCGGGCAGCTGGAGGTCCACGTCGAGCTGCTTGTCGTCGGCGCGCGCCTCAAAGCTGAGCATGGTGCTGACGATCTTCTCCGAGATGTCAAACTCGCGCCGGCGCGTCAGATCCTCGCCCGTGCTCTCAAGGCGCGACATGTCGAGCATGCTGCGCACGAGACGCGAGAGCCGGCGCGTCTCGTCGGCGATGGTGGCGAGGTATTTGTCCTCCTGATCCTTGGGGATCGTGCCGTCGAGAATGCCGTCGGCAAAGCCGGCGATGGTGGTCATGGGGGTCTTGAGCTCGTGCGAGACGTTGGCAATGAAGGCGTTTCGGCGCTGCTCGCTCGTCTCGAGCGAGTCTGCCATGGTGTTGAACGCCGAGATGAGCGCGCCGACCTCGTCGGTGCGTCCGTCGTCCGTGACGCGGGCGGAGAAGTCGCCGTGGGCGAACTTCTTGGCCGCGACGGCCATCTCGTCAAGCGGCTGAGCCATGCGCTTGCTCGTCACGAGCGAGAGCAGCAGCGCGATCATCATCACGGCTGCGGACGCGGCGAGAAACACCCACACGAACGTGCGCCAGCCGTCGATGATCGTGGCGCTGTTCGTGGCCACGAACACATAGCCGACCACGCGCGCGGCCGTGCCGATGGTGATCGGCTGCGCGACGACGTAGTGCGCGGAGGCGTAAAACCCGCCGAGGTTCGTGATGAGGTTGAGCTTGCCGTCGCTGCGCAGCTGGATCATCGACGCGGTGCCGATCGTGCGGCCGAGGTGCTCGCAGGCGATGTTGCGGCACGAGCAGGAGACGATCGTCCCGTCGGTGTCCGTGATGAAGATGTGGTTACCGGTAGATTGTGCAAGGGTGCTGATGACCATACGCAGGTCCCAGTTGGAGAGCTCGCCGTCGCGTACGAGTGCCTGCGCGGCGTGGCTGACCTCCTCAGCGTTGGAGACCATGTTGTCGCGGTATTCGCTGATGACATAGCTGCGGCCGAGGAACACGAACGCCGTGCCGAGGATGAGGAAGCTGAACATGACCATGACGGCGGTCGCGGCGAAGTTTTTGAAATAGATGCTTTTCACTTACGTCTCTTCCGCTTCAAACTTATAGCCCACGCCCCAGACAGTCTTGAGCGCCCACTTGTCGGACACACCCTCGAGCTTTTCGCGCAGGCGCTTGATGTGCACGTCCACGGTGCGGCTGTCGCCGAAGTAGTCGAAGCCCCACACCTCGTCGAGCAGCTGGTTGCGGGTGTAGACGCGGTTGGGCGTCGCCGCAAGGTGGTACAGCAGCTCCATCTCCTTGGGCGGCGTGTCGATCTTTTTGCCGTCGACGATCAGCTCATAGGAGTCGAGGTTGATGACGAGCTTGTCGAACGTGAGCTTCTTGCTCTTGGGCTTGCCGTCGTCGCCGGTGCGGCGCAGCACAGCGTGCACGCGCGCAAGCAGCTCCTTGACCTCGAATGGCTTGACGATGTAGTCATCCGCGCCCATCTCCAGGCCGGAGACCTTGTCCTCGGTCTCGCCCTTGGCGGTGAGCATGATGATGGGCATTTTCATGGTCTTGCGCAGCTCGCGGCAGACCTGCCAGCCGTCCATGACGGGCAGCATGATATCGAGCAGCACGAGGTCGGGCTGGATCTCCCTGGCCATCTCGACGGCCTTGCCGCCGTCGGCCGCGTGCGAGACCTCGAACCCGTCCTTCTGCAGGTACAGGCGCAGCAGCTCTGCAATGTTGCTATCGTCCTCCACGACGAGCACTTTCTGGCTCATGCGATGTTGCCTCCTTCACCGGCGCGGGCCGCGCCGGATATCATTTTCACAATTTGTCTTTATTATAAAACAACCGGCACGGCGTTTTCATGTCCAATCTGTAAAATCCGCGCACCCACGGCCCCCGCGCGCATGGAAAAGGCATTTACAAGACCGGAAAAATGTTGTATGGTTATCTGTATCCTTTATTTTGAACGAACAGCGAGGCAAACGCATGAATACCTATGGCGAACGCGTAAAAGTGACGATCTTCGGTGAGTCGCACGGCCCGGCGATCGGCGTCGTGCTCGACGGGGTCCCGGCCGGCGAGGCCATCGACATGGACGCCGTGCGCATCCAGATGCGCCGGCGCGCGCCCGGCTCGTCCGACCTGACGACCCACCGCTCGGAGACGGACGACCCGCTCGTGATGAGCGGCATTCTCGACGGCGTGACGACCGGCGCGCCGATCTCGGCCATCTTCCGCAACAAGGACCAGAACAGCGCGGCCTACCACCCGGAGATCCCGCGCCCGAGCCACGCGGACTACGCGGCGACCGTGCGCTTCGGCGGCCACGCCGACCTGCGCGGCGGCGGCCCGTTCAGCGGCCGGCTCACGGCGTGCCTGGTGTTCGCCGGGGCGGTCTGCCGGCAGATCCTTGAGCGCCGCGGCATCACGATCACGGCCAACGCCGTGCGCGTCGGCCAGGCGACGGGCAAGGAACTCAACTTTGACATGAAGCGCGCCATTCTCGACGCGCGCAGCGCGGGCGACTCCGTCGGCAGCGAGCTTGAGTGCGTCGTCACGGGCGTGCCCGCCGGCGTCGGCGGGCTGCTCTTCGGCGGCATGGAGAGCCGCATCGCCGGCATGCTCTATGCCATCCCCGGCGTGAAGGGCGTGGAGTTCGGCCGCGGCTTCGCCCTCGCCGAAATGCGCGGCAGCGAGGCCAACGACCCCATCCGCCTGAAAAACGGGCACATCACCATGGCCTCGAACAATGCCGGCGGCATCAACGGCGGCATCACCAACGGCATGCCGCTCGTCGTGCGCATGGCCCTGCGGCCCACGCCGTCGATCGCGTGCGAGCAGCCGTCGGTCGACCTGACCACGATGGAAGAGACGCCGCTGCGCATCAACGGCCGGCACGACCCGTGCCTCGCCCCGCGGGCGATCCCGGTCATGGAGGCCGCGCTCGCCTGCTGCGTGCTCGACGCCATGCTCGACACCGCCGCCACGATCTGAGAAAGGAGTTCCACATGGACGAAAACAAGACCCCCGAAGAAATCATCAACGACAACGCCGCGCCGGACGCCCCGGAGACCGATGCGCCCGAAGCGTGCGCGCAGCCGGAAGAAGTCACGGCCGGCGAGCCCGCCGCCGGCGAAGCCGATACTGCCGAAGTCCCCGCTCCGGCGGAGAAAAAGCCCATGAGCGTCCGCGCGCGTCACGCGTTCCGGCGCGGTGTGGCCGGTCTGCTGGCGGCCGTGGTGCTGCTGGCAGCGTCCGGCTTCGGCGTGTTCCGTCTGGGCAAGGGCGCGCACAAGATCGCCGGCACGTTCGATGCCGACCCCGGCACGTTCGTGCAGCACGACATCGTGTTCATCCTCAACACATTTGACGACCCCGCCGGCGGCAGCGCGCAGTACGGCGTTGTGCCCATCGGCGGCAAGCTCGTGGCCTTCCGCTTCCCCGCGCGGTGGGACGCCTCGGTCAAGACCATTGCCGATGCGACCAACAGCATCCTGCAGGGCCAGAGCTACTCGGTCGACAGCTTCATCCGCGTCACCGGCACGGTCAAGACCATGCCGGAGGCCGTCTCGACCGCGCTCTACGACTGGTACACGGAAAACAACGCCTACCTGCAGCAGATCGGCGCCATCGGCGACAGCGACGACGCGGCCGACTACCTGCCCGACGCCATCGTGCGCGTGGACTACGTCGGCGGCATCCCGCAGGGCTGGGTCGAGGGGCTGACGGTCGCGGCCGTCGCCTGCCTGATCTATGCCATCGTCGTGTTCATCCGCATCCTCTGCGGCAAGTATGACGAGCAGGAGCTGCCGGACATCACGTTCGAGCTCGTGGACATGACGCCCGAGACGCCCGCCGAGCCGGAAGCCGCCCCGGAGGCAGACAGCGCACCGGAGGCCGAGCCGGAGGCTGAGGCCGCGCAGCCCAAAAAATCTGACGAAACCGAGGACACGCCCGATGCCTGAGCACAAACTGTGCGTGCCGTGCCTGTTCGGGCTCGAGGGCCCGCTCGGCAACGAGCTGCGCCACATGGGCCTGCGCAGCGTCATGCCCGAAAACGGCCGCGTGCGCTGCACGGGCACGGACGCGGACATCGCGCGCATGAACATCCGCTGCCGCTTCGGCGAGCGCGTGCTGCTCGAGCTGGGCAGCTTCCCCGCCCCGACGTTTGACGCGCTCTTCGAGGGGGTGAAGGCCCTGCCGTGGGCGCAGTACCTGCCCGTGGACGCGGCCTTCCCCGTCAAGGGCTACAGTCTGGAGTCTGCCCTGCACTCGGTGCCCGACTGCCAGAAGATCATCAAAAAAGCCGTCGTCGAGTCGCTCAAGCAGCGCTACCGCGTCAACTGGTTTGCCGAGACCGGCGCCCTGTACCAGATCCAGTTCTCGCTCGTGCACGACACGGCCACGCTCTATCTCGACACGACCGGCACGCCGCTGCACAAGCGCGGCTACCGTCCGGCGCACGTGGCCGCGCCCCTGCGCGAGACGCTGGCCGCCGCGCTCGTGGACATCGCGGGCTACCGCGGCCGGGGCGATTTCTGCGACCCGTTTTGCGGCAGCGGCACCATTGCCATCGAGGCGGCGCTGGCCGCCAAAGGCCGCGCGCCGGGCATCAGCCGCGACTTTGCGGCCATGCAGTGGGCGTGGCTGCCGGCCGAGGTCTGGCCGCAGGCGCGCGAGGAAGCGCGCGCACGCGAGTTTCACGGCGACTACCACATCTTCGCCTCCGACATGGACCCCCGCGCCGTCGCCATGGCGCGCGACAATGCCCGCCGCGCCGGCGTGGACGACTGCATCGCCTTCGCGGTGGCGGACGCGCGGGAATTTGACCGCACGACCGACCGCGGCGTCATCGTCACGAACCCGCCCTACGGCGAGCGCCTGATGGAAAAGCGCGAGGCCGAGGCGCTCTACACCGCCTTCGGCGCGGCCTATGCCAGGACCGAGCACTGGCGGCTCTACCTCCTGAGCTCGCACACGGAGTTTGAGCGCGCGTTCGGCCGCCCGGCGGACAAGAAGCGCAAGCTCTACAACGGCACGCTCCGCTGCGATCTGTTCCAGTACACGAAAGACGTGTGAGGCCGCATATCCGACACGCAGCCGCATATGTTTAACACTGGTAGTTAAAAATTCGCAAACATTCACAATTTCCCTCTTGCGCGCCCCCGCCGCGCGGGGTATAGTAATGGTATTATTTTGTCGAAAGTGCAGGAATGGAGCTATGAAACATCTGTTCATCGTCAACCCCGTCGCCGGCGGCAAGAACCGGCACGAATACGTGGCCGAGCAGGCGCGCCTCGCGCTCGAGGGCAGCGCGGACGCCTACGAGGTCTACATCACCACCGCGCCCATGGACGCGTGCGCGAAGATCGCGGCCGAGGCCGCTTCCGGCGAGGATCTGCGGGTGTATGCCTGCGGCGGCGACGGCACGCTCAACGAGTGCGTCAACGGCGCCGTCGGGCACGATAACGTCGCTGTGACGCACTTCCCCTGCGGCACGGGCAACGACTTCATCAAAATGTTCGGCGAGGAGAAGGAGCGCTTTTTCGACCTCGCGGAGCTCGTGCACGGCGAGGTGCGCGCGCTCGACGTCATGGAGTGCTGCGGACGCTACGCGGTCAATATCTGCTCGGTCGGCATCGACGCGCGCATCGGCACCGAGGTGCACCAGTACCACGACAGCTATGTGCTGTCCGTCGTGGCCAACCTCTTCAAGGGCATCGCCCAACCGCTGACCGTGCGCGGCTGCGGCATGGACTACAGCGGCGGCACGTCGCTCATCTGCGCGTGCAACGGCCGGTTCTACGGCGGCGGCTTCAACCCCATCCCCGACTCCCGGCCCGACAACGGCAAGCTGGAGTTTCTCGTCGTGCGCGATGTGTCGCGTCTGACGTTCATCCGGCTCGTCGGCAAGTACGCCAAGGGCCGCTACCGCGAGCTGGCGAATCTCATCACCCACCTCGAGGGCGACCATCTTGAGATCGACAGCGAGACCGAGCTCGTCGTGAACATCGACGGCGAGGCCCTCTGGAGCAAACACGTGAACTTTGACCTCATCCCCGGCGGCGTGAACTTCCTCGTGCCGGCAAACATGGCCTTCTTCCACCCCGAGACGGCGGGCGGCCACGAGACGCGCGAATTTGTCCACGCGTGACGAAAAAACGCGGTCACAAAACGTTTACAAAAAAATTTCGCCAGGGGCTTGATAATCCGAAAAATTGTGGTATAGTATGATGCGTTAGCACTCCTAGGAATTGAGTGCTAACGCATCGCTTTTTTGTATTTAATATTAGGAGGCATATAGATCATGAAACTCAAACCGTTGGCAGACCGAGTGATTCTCAAGCAGTTCAAGGCTGAGGAAAAGACGAAGAGCGGCCTGATCCTGGCAGCATCCGCGCAGGAGAAGCCCGAGATGTTCGAGGTCGTGGAAGTCGGCCCGGGCGGCATGGTGGACGGCAACGAAGTGAAGATGACCGTCGCTGCGGGCGACCGCGTGATCGTCGGCAAGTACTCCGGCACCACTGTGAAGGTGGACGGCGAGGAATATTCCATCGTGCGTCAGGGCGACATTCTGGCCGTCGTCGAGTAATCCAACCGCTTTGATTTTAGGAGGCTATCATTATGGCAAAACAGATTATTTATGGTGAAGAAGCACGCAAGGCGCTGCAGCGCGGCGTGGATCAGCTTGCAGATACCGTCAAGATCACCCTCGGCCCCAAGGGCCGCAACGTGGTGCTGGGCAAGAAGTTCGGCGCACCGCTGATCACGAACGACGGTGTGACGATCGCAAAAGAGATCGAGCTCGAGGACCCGTTTGAGAACATGGGCGCGCAGCTCATCCGCGAAGTGAGCACCAAGACCAACGACGTCGCGGGCGACGGCACCACCTCCGCCACCGTGCTGGCGCAGGCGATGATCCGCGAGGGTCTGAAGAACCTCGCCGCCGGCGCGAATCCGATGGTCATGCGCCGCGGCATCCAGAAGGCGACCGAGGCGGCCGTCGATGCCATCCGCACCAACTCCCAGCCCGTGAGCGGCAGCGGCGACATCGCGCGTGTCGGCGCGATCTCTTCCGGTGACGAGCACATCGGCAAGCTCATCGCCGAGGCGATGGAGAAGGTCGGCCAGAACGGCGTCATCACCGTCGAGGAGAGCAAGACCGCCGAGACCTATTCCGAGGTCGTCGAGGGCATGCAGTTCGACCGCGGCTATGTCACCCCGTATATGGTCACCGATAACGACAAGATGGAGGCCGTCATTGACGACGCGCTCATCCTCATCACGGACAAGAAGATCTCGAACATTCAGGAGATCCTGCCGGTGCTCGAGGCCGTGCTGAATGCGGGCAAGAAGCTCGTCATCATCGCCGACGACATCGAGGGCGAGGCGCTGGCCACCATCATCCTCAACAAGCTGCGCGGCACGTTCACCTGCGTGTGCGTCAAGGCCCCCGGCTTCGGCGACCGCCGCAAGGAAATGCTGCAGGACATCGCCATCCTGACCGGCGGCCAGGTCATCTCGACCGACCTCGGCATGGAGCTCAAGGACACCACGCTGGCCCAGCTCGGCCGCGCACGTCAGGTCAAGGTCACGAAGGAGACCACGACCATCGTCGAGGGCGCCGGGGCCAAGGACGACATCCAGGCCCGCATCGCGCAGATCCGCGCCCAGATCGAGACGACGACCTCCGAGTACGACAAGGAGAAGCTGCAGGAGCGCCTGGCAAAGCTGTCCGGCGGTGTTGCGGTCATCAAGGTCGGCGCTGCGACCGAGACCGAGATGAAGGAAAAGAAGCTGCGCATCGAGGACGCGCTCAACGCGACCCGCGCGGCCGTCGAAGAGGGCATCGTAGCCGGCGGCGGCACGGCGTATGTCGTGGCCAGCAAGGCCGCACAGGCGACCGCTGCCAAGCTCTCCGGCGATGAGAAGACCGGTGCGAACATGATCGCCACGGCCCTGCGCGCCCCGATTGGCCAGATTGCGGCCAACGCCGGCGTCGAAGGTGCGGTCATCCTCGACAAGGTCAGCAAGAGCAAGAACGCCAACTTCGGCTACGACGCCGCGCATGACACCTTCGGCGACATGATCGAAAACGGCATCGTCGACCCGACCAAGGTCTGCCGCAGCGCGCTCGAGAACGCCGCGTCCGTCTCCTCCATGGTCCTGACCACCGAGTCCCTGGTGGCCGACCTGCCCGAGAAGGCCGCTCCGGCCGCTCCGGCTGCCCCGGACATGGGCGGCATGTACTAAGTCGTAACTTTCAAGGAAGAAAGTCAACGAATTAGTATCTGATCTCCATGAAAACGCAAACTTTATAACGTGAAAAGATCGAGCTTACGCAGACCTTACGCAGAAAGCTTTGCGCCTAATGAGCAACTATGAAAAAGCCTCTGAATCATCAAATGGTTCAGAGGCTTTTTTCATTTTTGAGGGAGCAGGCCCAAACTTAATCTTATTTGCATTAATGTACTACATAAACCAGAAAGTCATTTGGAGTTTGAGGTAATCGACTCCCTGCTGGAATAATAGATTGCCGCTGCCATCGAGAGCATCAGCGCGCAGGCGCCCAACGTGCCAAGTGTAAGAAGGATGCTGTATCTGAGCATCCCGAACGCGTTGACAAGCACAAGCAGGGCGCGGATTCCGAGCAGCAGGACCAAAAGCCTTGCGGATTGAATCTGCGGCAGCCCCTTTTTGAGCACCAACAGCCAGTACAGCACAGTGATCGCCACGATGAGAAGTGTGCCAAGGATGGAAAGCATGCCGCCGGAAAAGCCGTTAAGCAGTGATAGCACCGCCTGGATCGTCACCGGAATCGCCATTGGGACGCTGTCGGGACGCTGGTCAATAAACACGAGAACGAGCCACAACAGAGGCGCCGCGAGACTTAGCAGAGAGGTGTATCTGCTCAATACGGCGAGAAGAACTAAAGCAATTGCAGCGATTGCAGTGAAAAACGCCATCTTATAGCCCTGTGTGTTTGCCTTAAGGCTTTGAAACAGGGATACTGGCTCTTCCGCCTCATGCCTTGCTTTGTTTCTATTTGGCTGTACCGGAGCCTTATTGGCGCTTTTGTCTGCAGGCTGAACGGGAGCTGCTCCACCCATAGTGTCGGGGACGGTCGATGCAGGCTGAGAAACTGATCGAGATGCTGAATTATTAGCCCCGAACCGCTGATAATACCAGTTCTCAAATCCACTTGCCCATGCAGTCTGCACCCAGGTGACCAGCAGGTCATCGACCGCTGCTCCGCGACTTTCCAGAATCATCACACGATAAAGCGACTGATTGGCTCCCTCGTGATCGTCGGTTATTTCACTGATTCCGGCACAAAGCAAAGCAGCAAAAGCATCATCAGGGTGAGAACTAGCCCAGCTTTTGATTGCATTGATTCCCCGGGCCATTGCTTTATTTTGCTCCGGGAACAGATCTAAGTACGGCTGGTAGAGATAGCGATCCTGCGTACCCTCCTCTGTTTCCAGAGCGCGGATCAACTTCAGCTCGCTTCGCGCTGGGAAATCCGGGTGCAGGTCGGCAAACTTCTCGCAATCCAACGCGAACAGTTTATAAGCCACGTTGTCCATCTGCTCCTGGGTAAAATCCGCGACCGCAGAGCGATTTTGCTGCATTTTCTGGAATAGAAAGCTGGTGTTTGGATCAACCCCGTCCGGAGACACCGGAGCCCTCACCCCGGAAGAGGATCTCGCAGCGACTCCCGCAGGCGTCGCACCGGATACAACCGCAGGCGTCGCTGTCAGCTCAGCATAGGACAGAGGCGTTTCTTCAGCTTCGTCCTCCAGAGAAATGCCTTTCTGTGCGCTGGGATCGTTTTCGGTGAGGATTGCCAGGATCTTATCCCGGCGGCGTTTGCCGTCGCGCAGCTCAAAATATCCGCCGGTATAATAGCTCATTACGCCTGCGCCGAAGCCCTCGCCGATCGCGACGAGTTGCGCCGCCCGGCGATTGCCGAAATCATACAGAATGACCTGAACGCCCCACATACGGCTTCCGCCCATGAAGTTGCTGCCCGAAAGAAGCACCGCCACCTGCGGTTTAATGTCGTCCATCATCTCCAACGGATCGTCTTCCAGCTGCTCAACCTGCGCCTTGGTGGCGTCGATCGCGCGACGCAGCGCTGCAGTAAGATCTCTCAGACTGCGCTGGGTAGTAAATTCTACGGTATCAGTTTTGATTTTTCCCATTGCTATTTCTCTCCATTCAGAATCTTGTCTTTTGATCCGCTTTTTTCCCCATAGCCTTGGCTGTGAACATCAGCACGAAAAAGATTGCAAGCAGAATCAGCACCAGCGTCCAGGTCCGAGAGGCGCTTCTTGCACTGTAACCCATAATGGTATAGGCTGCCGTAGATGCCACAAAGCAATAGGCCACGCCCAGGACCGAGCTGACGGCGGTGATCAGGCGCGCACTATAGCCGTTTTTAAAGGTATCTGCATAGTTCAGCAAAACAACAGCTCCGAAAACAAAAAGCGTTTTCAGAATGATGATGAAGGTCGTGCGGCTGGGAAGGAAGGTCAAACCTGCCGAGAGAATCACGCCTGCCCAGCCCAGCATGTAGAGGATTTTAGCTTTATTATCCTTTTCCGCCATAGCGTTCTGACGTTGCTGACGCTGCTGCTCGGCCTGTGCGAGCTGCATCTGCCGTTCGCGGTTTTGTCGTTCGGCTTCGGCGCGGCGCTTTTGAGCATCCCTCTCGGCCTTTTCAGCGGCCGCCCGCTTTTCCTCCATGTCGTCCAGCACCCGCTGGGCGTTGCCCCAGCGATCGCCCATCTTGACCGCCTGGCGGGCCAACTCTTCTGCCCTCGCCTCATCCTGCGGCTGGCTGAAATGCAGAGAGAAAGCCAGCATTCCGCAAGCGCGAGCTTCGCCGTCCCGGTAAAAACCGGCTGAACTGCGTTTGATGGCCTGCTCCAGCACTTCCCGCCACTGACGCAGCAGGTCAGCGGAGTTTCCGCGGTTCTGAAGTGCCTGACGGTACTGCGCCTCCAAGACGAAGGCCTTTTCGATGTAGTTTTCCGGATCCGTCGGATCGCTGAGGATAGCGCGGTTGACATAATTAAGCGCTGTCGTCAAATCTCCGTTATTTCGATATATCCGAGACGCGTTGCAGAAGAAAACCGTATCATCTTCGTTTGTCCCACAGCCTGCCGCCCTCTCGATAGCGGTTTTGGCCAGATCGTACTGCGTCTCCTGGTAGTAACTGAGGGCATTTTGATACCATTTCTGAAACTGCGCGCGCCGTTCGGCATCCGGATCTTCAGGCACCGTCTGAACAGGAACAGCGTTCAATTCCCGGTCATACTGCGCTTTAGCGGTGTCTGAAGCAAAGACCTTCTTTGCTTCGTTGATCTGCACCAGTTTCTCCGCAGCCAGCTCGGGGCGGGACATTTCGCGCTTATGCCAGACCGATTCCAGCCGCACCAACTCCGCTGTGAGTTCCGAGGCGGAGGCTGTTTTGTCCAGCTTTAGTTCTTCATAAAAGTTCGTCATTTTGCATCTGCCCTTTCCTTACCAACTCTCACCGGCCGTCAGATCGATGACGCCGTCCGTGCAAACGACCTGCGCTACGAACCGGCCGGTATCATAGTCCTCCGGGTCAATCCAGCCGAATGCGGCACGAAACTGCCCCAGTGTGCCGTCATACTGCACGGTCACAGTGCGGGAAGAGCCATAATAATAGCTGCGCATTTCTTCGCTTTGGGTGATGGAGCCGTTGTTGCAATAGACCGCATAACATCTGCGCGTATTAAAGCCGCCGGGTTTATCTTCTGCGTAGCCGTTGCCCAAATGCGTGTGGACGCCGACCTGACTCCACTCCTCCAGCGTGCCGTCAAAGACAAGCGTCGTTTTCCCGGTGAAGGCAGTTGTCGCAATCGACTCAATGGAATTTGAAAGATAAACGGTTTCAAGTGAGTCGGTGTTTTCAAAGGCGCAGCCGCCGATGGCTCTGACCCCCGACGGGATGGTCAGCTCCCCGGCGAGGTTGGGGAAGTTAAAGATCTCATCGCCGATATAGGTGATGCGTTCGTCCAGCTCCAGCGACCGCACGTCCGAAGCGTCAAAGCCGATGGGGGCAATGACAGCGCAGATCTCGCTGTAACTGTTGCGGCTCTGCTCCCAAGGAGCCCAGTTCAATCCCATACCAGGCAAAAGGCCGGTGGGGAAATCGCGGGTTTCTCCCGTCCCGCTGATGGTAAGCGTGCCAGAGGCTTGGTCGAAGCGGTATTTCACATGAGAGCCGATGCCGGTGAGATTGGCACGCACCATACCCAGCGCGGCTAGTCCACCCACGACCAGAATTGCCAAGACTATGAGGACGTTTCTGCGCTTTCTGGCTTTCTTCCGGCGAATGGCCTCCTGCCGTTCCCTCTCTGCCCGCTCAGCGGCTTCCTGCTTCTCACGCTTCTGTCTGGCAAGGGCGTCCCGGCGAGCCTGCGCTTCCCTCTCAGCCTGATTCCGGGCGTCTCGCTTTTTGTTCATGTCGTCCAGCACGCGCTGTGCATTGCCCCAGCGGTCACCCAGACGAAGCGCTTCCTGCACGAAATCCTCCGCCTGCTTTTCGTCCTTTTGCTGGCCAAAATACAAGGAAAAGGCCATCATACCATAGGCGCGGCCACGAGCGTCGTTGTCTTGGCGAAAGGCCGCCTTGTCCGCCGCGTCCATCAGTGTATCCCGCTGCTGGCGCAGGAGCGTCGCCGCGTTGTCCGCGCTATTGCGATAGGCCTGGAGCTGCATTGCTTCCAGAACAAAGGCCTTTTCCAGATAATACTCCGGCACATCGGCGTCGTTGACGATAGCCCGGTTGATTTGGCTCAGTGCCGTGGTCAGGTCGCCGTTTCTCCGATAAATCCGGGATGCCCAAAGATAGTATTCAGAGTCGTCCTCATTCACGCCGTAGCCCGCGGCGCGCTCGATCGCTGTTTTGGCAAGATCCGTTTGACCGGCGCTATAATAGTTGATCGCATCGTTATACCACTTTTGAAACTGTGCCTTTCGCGCGGCGTCCGGATCGTCTGGAGCAGACTCCTTCACAGGAGCGTTCAGCTCCCGATCATACTGCGCCTTGGAGGCGTCCGTTGCAAAAATCTTCTTGGCCTGAACGATCAGCGCCAGCTTTTCCGCAGCCAGCTCTGGACGGGACATCTCTCGCTTGTGCCACACCGATTCCAGGCGCACCAGCTCTGCTGAAATCTCCGATGCGGAGGCGTTCGTGTCTAGCTTTAATTCCTCATAGAAATTCGTCATATCGATTTTTCTCCTGCTTAAAACTTTCCGGGTCTTGCAACGACGACCTCCGCCGGTCGAATGACCTTGCCGGAGAAAATGTATCCCCGGCGAACAAGCCCCGTTACAGTCAAGGCGCTTACTTCTGCGCTTTCGGTCACGCGGACTGCCTTGTAAAGTCTGGGATCAAACTCCCGCTTTACTTCAATCCGCTCCAGGCCACGGCGCTGGAGAATATCAAACAGTTCGTCGCGCACAGACCTTGAGAAATCATCCTCTGCCCGGTCCAGACGGTCGAGCAACAGAATGATTTCATAAAGGAACGGCTCAATGAAAGCAAATCTGGCTCCATCCCCAAGAGTCTTGATCAACTCGGTTTTCTGTTTGTCTTCCATCAGGCGCCGGGTAAAAAGGTCGCGCAGCGCAGCTACTTCATCGCGCAACTCGCGCAGGCTTTCTTCGTCATGGGTATATACCACCTGCGGTTCCGACGCCGCAGGGGCGGCTGCTGCCTCCGTTTTAGGCTCGGCTTCCGGAAAAACCTCCGGAACAGGCTCCAATTCGTCAAAAGCTGACATCAGAACACTCCCTTCCCTTACTCGACATTTGCGCGCCCTACCACGCCTGTAGCCCGGGCGACCTGGTCAGCAGTAAGGTTGGAGGCGCGGTCTACCTGGAAGGTTCCCAAACTCTGATTGGTTACCTTGTCGATGACTTCAATAAATACAGTCTGATCCGGGTCATAGGCATAGATGATCTCCACCGGAGATCCCTTCGGATATGGAGGGATGGATAAGGTGCTGCTGCCAATTACCTTGACAAACTCCACATCCGTCTCATCCCCCTCTGTAACGCGCACACGCAGCCGGGTCTGGTTGTCATCCACCGTGTATACTTCAACAGAGCGGGTCGTGGGGATCTTGCTGTTGTGTGGGATGATGATGGTGTTCTGTTCTCGTCTGGTATCATAGTCCAGCGTAATGACGCCGAGAGACTGGCTGGTAACATCCGAAATGGTGATCTTATTGGTGACCCAGTCGGCTTCGCCGCCGGCACGGGCGTCATTTTTGGGCGCTCCCTCCGCAGCGTTGAGATCAAAGGTGCTGGCAAAGATCGCCGCCCCCTGAGCTACCGCGGTATCCGGGTCGATTTTGTAGGTGATGGACTTGCCAGAGAGCTCCTCCAGCATTCTTTTTACCATGGGCATACGGGTCGAACCGCCTACGACCAAGAGCTCATCGATTTCAGCCCAGCTGATATTCTTGTCCGCCATGACCTCCTCCAACAGGATCTTGGTGCGCTGCATCAGGTCTGCGGTGGCAGCCTCGAACTCCTCTCGCGTAATTTCAATACGGCAGGTCTTGCCGTTGATGGTAAAGACCGGGCGGGTGCTCTGGACGCTGGAGAGCTGCAGCTTTGCCTTCTCCGCCTTTTCACGGATCTCCGCAAAGAGTGCGTCGTCTTCATCATCCAATTCAATACCCTGTTCGACGAGCTTTTGCTGAATCAACTCCGACATCTTTCCATCAAAGTTAAAGCCGCCCAGCGCGTGGTCGCCGCCGGTGGCGAGCGTATCAAAGTGGTTGCCCTTGATATCCATGATCGTCACGTCAAAGGTGCCTCCGCCCAGATCATAGACCAAAACCCGGCTGTCAGCGCCTTTATCCAGGCCAAAGGCGATGGCAGCGGCTGTGGGCTCGTTGATGACGGCAAGCACATTCAGCCCAGCAATGGCGCCGGCCTGCTTGGTGGCGGTGCGTCGTGCATCATCAAAATAGGCGGGAACGGTGATAACAACATCCTTGACTTCTCCCGCGCCGACGAACTGCTCCGCATCCTGGGCTATTTTGCGGAGGATGAACGCAGAGAGCATCTCCGGTGCGTATTCCTTGCCGCTGGGGCCAATGTGATTAAACTGCGGTCCGCTCTGTCCCATACGGCGTTTGATGAACTGCACCACGTTGTCCGGGTTGGTGGCGGCGGCATTCTTGGCATACTCGCCCACCAGCATGTCGTCATCCCCGGAAGGGGTAACGCCCGTAAAGAAGATCACGGAAGGCGTAATATCAAAGCCCTCCATGTTTTTCAGAATGCTGACCTCTTCGTTTTCATACAGCGCAATGGCACTGTTGGTCGTGCCAAGGTCAATGCCGAAGGCTTTTCTTTCCATAGAGTTCTCCTCCTTATTTTCTGGTCTGTTGGATATAGCTCTCGATTCGGGAGCGAAGCATATAGAGAGCACTGTCCGCAGATGTGAGTGCGTTGTTCGCATGATATAGCGTCGTCACGAGCTTTTGCCCAGGTGGCTGATCGCCAAAGCTGCCCTGGGTCTTCTGCATCGTTTCGATCACATAATTGCGCTCCCGCTCCAGCTTGTCCATTGAATCCTTGGCCCGTCCGCTCAGAGCGTTCAGCTGCTCACAGAATTCCTGTATATTCAATCCGGTATTTCCTCCGTAGTGTCCAGCTCCCGCGCGGCGGCCATAGCCTCCTTCAGCAGACTCATGGCACGCTCCAGTTCCTCCGATGCTCTGGTACAATAACCGTTCAATTCCTGATCCACTCGCAAATATGAACTCTGCGTGAGGGTCTGGATCAATGACGCAGTATTCTGCAGAACTGACTTCTCGTGACCCAAATTCGTCAGATTGCTGCGCAGATCGTTCAGGATGTAGGTTTTGGCGGAAGCCTTCTGATTGTTGACGACTCTCATATTACTTCTGCGCGCTGCGGATATAGTTGTCGCAGGTGCGGCCCAGGGTTTTCATTGAGGCGGCGGCCTGGGTCAGAGAACGGGCCGCTACGCCGACAGCCTGTACGGCAGTCTGTCCCGACTGGCTGCCGCGCACCAACGCGCCGATGGCATTTGCCTGACCGTTGAGCGCACTGCCGGCGGTCGCTGCCATGTTGGAAAGCTCTTCCGAGCTGTGCTTGATGGTCTGCAAGGTGCTGATCAATTCCTGTATAGATGGCATGGTGCTTCCTCCTTTATCAGATCATTCTCACCTGGGTGAGCTTTTCCTTTGCCGCGGAGAGCTTTCCGAGAGTATCGGAAACCTGCTGTTTGGTCTGCTGAAGCTGCTGGAGCATCTCTGCCGCATACTGTTGCGTGCTTCCGGAAAGCTCCGACTGAACCTGCTGGATGACCCGGTCAACCTGGCCATTATAGGCCTGCAGCTTGGTTACCTGGTCATCGATCTGGCGTTGGGCGGCTGTCACCGCCTGAATGAGCTGTTGTACCATGGACATACTGGATTACCTCCTGTATTGTTATTTCATCAGTCCCAGATTCTGGTTCTAAACGCATTCACATCCTTTTGCGTAATCGGCGCATAAGGAATAAAGGGGATCTCCCCGGAGAATTCCACATCATCGATGATGAGACCTCGATTTGTCTGCGCCGACCAGCGCACGAAAGGATTGGTCAGCGACTGAATACTGCGCTCATCCATGCGCAGAAAAATTTTGGTGTTGAAGGCGTCACTATTGCCGTAGCCTGAAACCTGCGCTGTATACTTGGAGGACTTCACCCACCAGCCGATAAAGTGAATCCCCTTGGCGGGCCCCGTCTCCACCAGTGTTCTGAGCACAGTTCCCTGACCATAGGGGTCGCTTTCAAATTCCCAGCGATCCATCAGAGAGCCAAACACATAGATGCTGTCCCCCTGTGTGGGCTGATCCAGCAGCTGCTGTATCGCCTCGGTAAATTGCTCTTTTTTGATTGTTTCCAAGAAAAAACCGGCGTTTTCCATCAAGGCCGCAAACTGTGGAAACCGGCGGTCATAGGGAAGCGCATCGCCGTCAAAATCACAGAACAGAAAGCGCGCATTACCTCGCGGATGCTGCGCCGCCAGAGACGCCGCGGCGCTCTGCAGAATACCTACCGCCTGATTGCAGTCGCCGTCCGGTGTTCCAAAGACAGCGATGTTGCGGCCCGGTTCCTGCGGCAGCGGAATTTCAAGCCGTTCCCCGTCGATGGAGATTCTGTCTCCCAAAAGGGCTGCGGGGAATTTGGCGATCCTCCTCAGTCTGGCGATTTCCTCAATTCCCGCCGAGACAGTGATCCGCTTTTCACTCTCAAAAACAAATGGCGGTCTGGTATAGCTGCGCGCCTGCTCCCACATTTTGCGGCGGATGGGACGTAGGATCTTTTCATCGGCAAAGGCAATGACAGTTTTTCGGTTCTGGGACAGTTCGCCGTAGTCCAGGTTCACCACGGATTCACGGGGTCGGACATAAGCGGCGGCGGCGTTGTTCATGGAGAGCACAGCACGCGCCTCGGATTCAGAGTTTTTCAGCGCAATACGGATGGGGATTTGGCTGAAAATACTATCTTTATTCCCGGCAAGCGCCATGTTGCCGATCAGCGTTTGAGACGCCAGAATGAAGTGAATCCCCGCCGCGCGGAAGAGCCGGACAGATTTCTCCAGTAGCTCCGCAATCTTCTTCCCTTCTCCATATGTATCATCGCCGAACATCATCTGGAATTCGTCGATGACCACAACGATCCGGGGCATCTCAATCTCCGGGTGATGCTGGCGAAGCTCGCGTATACTTTTCGCGTTGTGCTCCTTAAGCAGCTTCATTCGGCACTGATATTCATTAAAAAGGGAGTTGAGTACGGCCACGCCGAAGCTAACGTCGCTCTCCAGTCCAAGCGTACGCGCATGTGGCAGATAATCGTCTTGTCCGATATTGGAAAAGGCCTTGAAGGTAACGCCCTCCTTGAAGTCCAGCAAATACATCTGCAGCTCTTTGGGCGAGTACCGCATGCAAAGGCTGTGGATGATGACGGAGATGGCGTTGGATTTGCCCTGACCGACCGCGCCGGTGATAATCACGTTATGCCTCTGATTGACCTCGTCACCGATGGTGATCTCCATGTTGTTCACACCATATTTGCCGATGCAGAAGGTCAGCCCGTCCACACTGCTTTCGGTCCAGAGACGTTCCATATTGTGAAGTTCGGAAAAGAAGACAACCGGAAGCTGGGCCTTGTGGAGCTGAGCCAGAAACAATTCGCAGTTGCTGATGATTTTCTCAGCAGTTGGCATCGTATAGCTGACTGCACGGCCTCCGGCAACGGAGACAGAACCATCACCCGGCTCCAAGACGGTGATGTTGGGTGCGAGAGAGGAGACCTTCAATTCGATCTCCTTGCCGCCAGAAGTCTGATAGGCAATGTAAGTTGTGGAAATTATCAAGAAAGATATCCCTGCTGCCGGACCGCTGCGCAGCAGAAGCGAGAGCAGCGAAAGGAGCTCCTGTCCTGCAAGCCCCATGTCCATCGACAGGACCACCAGCTTATAACCTTCAATAGGACGCTGTACATCCTGTCGAAAAGCAAGCAGCGAGTCCTTTCGCCCCTGAATGACGTTCTGCACAGCTCGTATCTGCTGCTGTAGGTTTTTCAGCTGCTCCAGCAGCTGCTTTTCATCATTGACAAACTCTAAGATCTTCGACTCCCCTGCAGACAGGGCCGCAAAAGGGGCAAACACGCCGGAGAGATCCCCATCATACCCAAGCACAGACAGCTGACTGGGAGCAGTTTTCAAGATGGCCTCGCTGATAATTGTCCTGGCCAGCCTATTGACAGACGCGTCGTAGCTGTTATTGATCCAGAGATTGCCCCGGCCGATAAAATCGGCGGTCAATGCCTGAGGCGAGCCAATAGAGAGCCGGCTGTATACGTCCAGAATATTCGACATGATCATCCTCCCACTACAGGAATGCTGGCCTATGACCGAGTTTTTCCTACGCGGAGCCTCGGGCACTGCCGCAGACGCAGATACAATAATCCGACGCTATTATATAAAAGTTGAAAAAAAGTCGCCCCACACAAAAAGGTAGTTTCCGCAACAACCTCTTTGCGTGGGGCACATTTGGATTGGATTTAATACCGCGGCAGGATCAGCCTTTTTTCAACGACATCCGCCACAAGCTGGACCGTGCTGCGGAAGCCGGTCTTCTGCAGGATATTCTTCACATGGTATTTCACTGTGTTCGGCGAGACATAGAGCTGTTCGGCAATCTCTTCATAGCGATAGCCCTGCGCAAGGGCGCGGATCACCTCCAGTTCTCGCGTCGTAAGCTCATCGCTGCGGGCAAGACCGATCTGAACAACAGGCGTTCGATCCGGCCAGACGAAATTGCCCTTCATGGTCCTGTCGCAGATTTCCAGCAAGCCAATGTCTCCCTGCTCCTTATACCAAAAGCTGTCGCAGCCGCAGCCCCGCGCTTTCTGCAGGAACGAGTGCTCCGGCATGGAGGACATCATGATGATTTTCACCTGCGGACAGTGCTTCTTAATTTTTGCAGCTGCCACCAATCCGGATTCGTCATCAGCCGTACACACATCCATCAACACCAAGTCTATCCGCCCGCGCATACAGGCGATCTCAGCGTTGGCCGCATTTTCGATAGCGGCGATCACCACATAGTCCTGCGATGCGGAGAGCGTTCGCTCAAACATTTCCCGCGAAATAGCGGAATCCTCTACGATCAAAACATGGATCATGGTTACTCCTTTGGAATGGTCAGAATCAGCGTAACGCCGTCGCTGTTGTCGATTTGCAGCTGAGCGCCCTCCTGCTCGAGCCGTCGTCGTAGGTTGCCAAGGCCTCCGCCCTCCTGAATAGGGGCTCTGCTCTTTTGGCCATTGTTGCGGATCTCCGCATGATAATAGTTGCCCTCATCCCGGATGTCTATGGTTAGGCAATCCGCGCCAGCGTGTCTCACAGCGTTGGTAAGCGCTTCCCGAACGGCAGCATAGAGAAGCAGTAAGGGTTTCCTCTCAGAAGGCTGCCGCCCGTTAAAGCGTACCTGGCAGCCAATCATCCCGGCCACCTGCACCAGTTCTTTTTCCGGCGTAGTTCGGCTGTCCACACGGGTTGAGGCCGCATTCTCCATGTTGCAGATTACATTCTCCCAGGCGGCAAAAAGCTTTCCCATTTCCGGTGCTGTGCCCCCCTCGGCGAGCGTGTTGCGGCTCATAAGCAGCAGACGGCCGAAATCATCATGAATACGGATCTTGGCCTCGAGAATTTCCTTGTCCAGATTATTCTGTACAATGTTATGCAGCAGTTCCCGCTGGCGCTCGTGCAGTCCTTCGGCCTGGGCGTTGTTCTCTCGCAAACGATTCCGGTACCGGTAGAGATCGGTAATGTCCTCAGCCTCGTATTGTATGATCGGTGCTCTGCCCAACATCAGGCTCTGCCGCCTGAATTGCCATACTTCGCCGTCAGTCAGGCTACAGAGAAAGCTTTCTTGCGCTGTATTGGGGTTCACTGTGCTGAAACCGGTCTGCTCCCCCTCGGAGGTATCCGCCAGCTTCACTGACCGCAGCTCCTGCCAAGCCCGTTCGGCGTTGGTAATCGTGTGCCCGGTGAGCCGCGCGCAGAGGTCGTTCATCTTTTTGTTGGCGAGAATGGGCCGTCCGTCCGAAGCGGCAAAGCAAAGCCCGCCCGGATACGTGTCGATCGATTCCCGGATGGCGTGGTTCAGCGTCAGGCGTCTGCGGATCGCGTCAAACATAGCTGGCGCCTCCTTCCGTCATGCGCACGCAGAGGGCTCCGTCCTGCAGGCTTTGATCAACCGTGCAGCAATCTGGCGGAGTCAGCTCATCCATCTCCGGCCAAATTTGCTCTGTGCCACCCGAGAGTTGAAGCAGCACGCTTACGCTCTTTGCCTTCACCGAAACTGTTTTTCCGGAAAAGCGGACAGCCTCTAAAAGCTGCTCGAGCATGTCAAAGGCATAAATCGAGAACTCTGCAGAAAAACCGCAGCCGTCCTCCCAGTCCAGAGATGCGGGTGTCCCAATCAATTTCAGCGCCGATATCATGTCCTGAAAGCTCAGACGCAAATCTTCTCCGTTTACCTGTCCGCAATCTTTTTCGATTAGCCTCAGATTGCAGCGCCGTTTCACATAGGTTCCCAACACCACAAGCTGGCACAACAAATCGCGGTTCTCTTCTCCGGGACGGTATTGTATCACAATCTCCCGCATGAGGCGCAGCTCTCTTCGCACCTCGCCGGTGAGCACGTCATAAATACGGTTCTTGGCCTGGAGGCTGGCCTCTTGATCGCGGGTCTTCAGCTCCTCCATCAGCAGAACCCCTTCCTGCGCCAAGGCTTCTGCGCTTCGGTTCAGATCTTCAATTGTCGCCTGAAGGGAGGAGACGTCCTTGGTCCAAAAGAACTCTGCCCCTGTCACCCGATGGACATGCAGTTCCTTTCCGGGAGTCAAGTCCAGAAACCGCGCGTTGTGGAGTTTGCGAAGACGAGAGGTGGGAATTTCAGCCGCGTTCTTCGAAAGAAGCAGACTGTCATCCGGAAACAGCAGCTGCATTCCCACCGTAGCGTGCTCAAAGATGTCTCGGTAGTTGGAATTTACCGGTACCAGGCCAACATAGATATAGACTTCCCAGGTGAGAACTTCAGCGTAATACAGCTTGGCATACAGTTCGATCACCTCTTTCCCGGCAAGGGATGGGATGAGCTGCAGGGAGACGGCAAAGTATTCAAAGGAAAAGGCCAGCAGAAGCAGTGGCTCAAAAAGCGGCAGGGACCAGCGCAGAAACCCGTTGCGCGCCAGGGGACGGTTACGCCGAAAGATCACCAGAATCCGTGCCAACACCAACACTAGGCCCACCCCGCACATGATGAAGGTTCCTACATAGGGGTGAAACGCCAGGTTAGGCTGTACTTCCTCCGGCACGGTATAACAGACGAAATGGCGCTGCTCATCCGTCACAAACAGATAAGTCATAATCAACACTGGCACCAACAGCAGGTACCATTTTCTTGAAAACCGATAGTTATCCGCCTGCCCCAGGCCAAGCGCGGCGTAGAAGCCTAGAAGCACCATGGGCAGCAAGGTCGCCCCCACGCAGAATCCGCTGATACGCATCAGCAGGACATTCTCTGTAAAGAAGGTATCCTGTATAAATCGGATTGATAGACCCGTAAGCATGACGAGGGCCTCCAGCAGCAAGTAAACGCGCATGCTTTTCTGCGTCACCCGCACCTGAATCGATAAGATCCAAGCACCAATCAAAAGACAGTAGCAGGCATAAAGAATATACGTGCGCAGCCCATCGTCCGGAAGATAGCGCATGCTGAGCTGTCGATAAAGCGATACGAAAAACAGCAAAAGAAAGCCATAGATGTTATTCCGGATTTGCCTGCTCCTGACGGGCATGCCGCAGCCCTCCTTTCTCAGCTTGACTCCAATAATATATTAAAAAGATTATAACACAGCTTAATTCACTATGCCCCACACAAACAGATAGTCCAAATTTATAATGCTTTTATCAGCGCTCTTTCATTTTCCGCCCTTGTCACAAAACCACTTTTTCATTTTTGTGGCACACGTGGGAAAATGAATACCGGCAAAAAGCATTTCGATCTCATGCGAGGAAATGCTGTTGCTGGTACCCGGGAGGTTTCCAAAGGAGGGGCGGGGAGGCCTGTCTTTGGCACACGATCTTGCTCGCAAGGTCTAGTGTGTTATACCTTTTGTTCCGCGAGGCGGGCAAAGGGGTGATGCCGCCGTCTTGGGCAGCACACCTTTACCCGTCGAAAACGGCAGCCAAAAACTGCGAAGGCATGAGCAGAATTTGGCTGTCGTTTTCATGAAGGAAGCAAGGGCGAAATGAAATGCAGCCCGCGCTTCCGGCGGAACAAGAGGTATATAATTCTCCCGTCCCGCCGCAGCGACGTTTCTCAAAAAGACGCTTTCAAAATGAAAGCTCGTTTCTGATTTTTCGCCCGGAGTGCTTTCAAAATGAAAGCATGTCCTCTCATTTTCTCATCAAACCCATCGAATGATCATGCCGCGGTCAGAGCTCTTGCGCGGTGCATTACAGGAAAAAGCGCAAGCTTTTTCGATCTGCATCGGTGCTTCCCATTCGTACCAAAACGGAACCGTCAGCTTTTTCGGGAGTGTGTCACTTCCCAACGCCTGGATCTCCCTGATCGCGCGTTTTGCGAAGGGCTGGCTCTTGATATAGTCTCCGTCTGCGAGCTTCACGATCTCAGTCTCATTTCTCAAAAAGTCAAAACGGATCTCGCCCCATTCGCCGTCGTAGTCTGCCCCATACGAGTAGACTGCGGCGGCGATTTTTTTATTTTTCTTCTCCTGCGTTTCCAGCCGCATTTGCAAAACATGAAAGACCTCATGCCCGGCCAGATGCTTCATCATCTTCTCCAGCGCCCGCTGATAAGCGCGCTCTGCGCCGCTGGCCCCGCTGCCCTCGAACAGCACGGCGAGATCTTCAAATCCGACGCGCCTTCTCCAGTCGCTGACGCGGCCGCAGGTCATGCAGATCGCGTTGTGTTTTTCCAACAGTGTCTGCTCCCGGAAACTGAGCTTTTCAAAAGCCTCCTGCACCCATTCAGTTTGAACCCAACCCCATAGGACAGAAGCGTAATCCCAGCAATCGTCGTGACTGACGTCGGGATCGCGCTGATGGAGATTTCCGTCGGCATCTCTTTCGGCGTACGGGTAGAAATCTTCCCGGCTGCGATTCTTAATTGCCGTGGCCAGGTGCGCCTCCGCAGTCTGCTCGCTGCAATGCTCGGCCTCGGCGAAGGCCTTGACGGTCTCCCGTGTATTTTCCTGATTCTCGCGATATAGCCTGCCGGCTTTTCTGACCGACTTATATTCATCGAGACTGGCAAAGGAGCCGCCTTCCTCGTTCATCCTCTGCCCGATCATCGCGTTCTCGATGTCGTGATGCGCGTAGGTCAGAAAGCTCGCGCCGCCGTTGGGATCATAGTTCGGCAAAACCTCCAGCATGGCCCGGACGCAGGCCAGCTTATAATCGAACAGGCGATCCGGCTCGGCGTACCGAAAACCCTCTCGCAAGAGGAAGCCGCGAATGCGCCGGTTGAGCCGTTCTTCATAAGCATGCATGAAGAACGGAAAACCGTTTTCATCACCGCAAGCGGCCATCACGATGTAATCGTTGATGTTGTCCACTTTCGGCGGATCGGGCAAGAGCTGGAAAGCCCGTTCTGCCTCCAGTATTGTGAGACCGCAGCCCTCTTCGGCGCAGAAGGGATACTTCTTTATATAGACAGTCACGGTCTCACCTCCAATCGTTTTCATCTTGTGGCTTCTGTAAAAAGAGACTCCTGCTCCATTTCTTTCGCATAGCTGCCGTTGGCATAGGTTGCATCGGAGATCGCGCGCTCCATCTTGTTTCTGGCAAGGCGTTTCATCTTTTCCGCCGTCGCTTCGTCCAATGTTCCGCGGCGCAGATAAACCTGGATCGTGTTCATGCGCCGATTGTAGATCACCTTCACGGGATGATCGTCCGCCAGCTCCCGCTTCTCCCGCCCCTGCAGATTTCCAATCTGCCGACAGGTGCGGCCCTTCGGATCGCCGGGCGCAAAGCCGCCGCAGTATTTCGTGTGCCGGGCGTCGGTGGTCAGAAACCAGCGCCCGCAGATCGGGCACTTACGCGGGGCATGGCCGAAGCAAAGCCCCTCGAAGAGATCGGAGCGGAGCATCCCCACAAAGGAGACATAGTGAATCCGCTTTACGATCTGCGGATCGTCCTTGCCCGGCAGGAACGTGCTCAGGTACTGCACGGACAGATTGACCAGCGACATCCAGGCTGGATCGGTGAGGGAGAACTCCGGGGACTCCGGGAAAAACTCGCCGAATACCGTGGCATAGTCCTCCGGCGCGCGGTCGCTTTCATGCAGAGCCTGGGCGAAGGGCAGCAGACCTTCTTTGAACATGACAAGGGAATCAGGCACCTGCGCGCAGATCGCGATCACTTTTGTGAGCCCAAGACCGCTTTTGAGCTGATCGCCCATGGCGGCGGGCAGATTCATGGCGGCGAGTTTCACGTAGGCCTCCGCCTTTTTCATGTTTTCCTCGGTGAAGATCTCCGGGATGCGCTTGAGGTAATACGAATAATCCAGTAGCGGGAACGCGTTTTCTTTCTGCAGCAGCTCCAACATTTGCAGGATGCTGTCGCCGCACGGCGCGAGAATCTCCGGTTTGAGCCGGAGCTTGTTCACAGCCTCGACCGCTGCCAGCAAGGGCAGGTAGATTTGCTTCAGCTTTTCGATCACATCATCGGAAATATTCAACGCCGCGCAGCCGATGGATCCGGAGGGCAGTGTTATGCCCTGATAGGAGACCTCATCCCGCGAAAAATCCAGCGTCAGCAAAGCTGGCTCGGCAATGTTCATATCAATCACCCCTTCATTTTTGCCTGTATCCGAATTGTAACATAAAAGGTGTACAAAAAACGGGACTTGGTATTTTCTGGAAGCATCTTTTTTGCAAAAATCCGCGGGCTTGAATCTTCTGCATGGAAGGTTCAAGCCCGCTTTTTTATTTCTGTTTTTCAATGCGCGACCGCCATATCTTGGCGAATACTTCTTCTGCGGTCAATCGCTCCTGCGTCGCGGCAGCCGCCTCGTCCGCTTCATCCAGAGCCTGTTCGATCTGTTCGTCTTCGTTCATAGCTGACCTCAATTTTTTAATGCTGTAAGCGGTACGACATAGACCCCGTCCGGCCTCTGATACGCGGCATTGGATAGTCCACAGAGGACGATAAGCGCTGAGGGGACTTTGCCGCCGTCCTTGTCGATTTCGCCCCGGATGCGGATCAGGTTTGCGGCGGCTTCATCGATCTTGTTCGCGCCGAGCTTGATCTCAATACCGCACCAGTCGCCGTCCGGCAGCTCGATCACAGCGTCGATCTCGTTGCCCGCGTAGTCCTGGTAATGATAGAGCTGGGCGCCGAAGGATTCCGCATAGATCTTCAGATCACGCTCGCACAAGGCCTCAAAGAGAAAACCGAAGGTTTCCAAATCGCCGATCAGTTTCTCCGGCGTTGCCTTCAGAAGCGCACAAGCCAGGGAAGGATCGCAGAAGTGCCGCTTCTCCGCTTGCTTGACCCGGACGGAGGAACGCAGCTTGGCAGAGAACGGCTGCTGATTATCCGTAAGAAACAGACGGTTAAAGATATCCAGATAGGTCGTCACCGTCTCCACGTCGATATCCTCGTCGTCGATCTCTTTGATATCGTTTTTCAGCGTCCGGTTGGTGGCGGTCGTGCTCTCGTTGCGCGCGAGAGACCGCAGCAGCAGACGGACCTTTCGGCTGTCGCGCCTGGTCTCATCGACCCGGTTCACATCATCGTCGATGACTGCATCCAAGTATTCACCGGGCAGCAGCGAGATATCCGCATCGGCGATATCCAGGTTACCGGGCCAACCGCCGCGCACGGTCAGACGGGCAAGCGTGCGCAGATCGACTTCTCCTGTGATGGCCGGCATCAGTTTCCCTTCGCATAGCTCCTGCAAGCTGACCTTGCCGCTGGAATCCCCGGACTCATAGAGAGACATGGGGCGCATCCGCAGTTTGCCGATCCGCCCGGCTCCACTGTGGAGCACGCCTTTGCGCTTCGGCGTGGCAGAACCGGTCAGAATAAACTGCCCCTTTTGACCCCGCTGATCCACGGTATAGCGTACCGCGTCCCAAAGTGGGGGAACCTCCTGCCATTCGTCGATCAGGCGCGGCGTCTCTCCCTCCAGCACTAGAGCAGGGGACAATTCCGCCAGCGCGCGATTTTGAAAATTGTTGTCCGGGTTGCCGACCAAAAACTCACTGTTGCTGTGGTAGGAAGACGTCCAGGTCTTCCCGCACCATTTCGGCCCCTCGATACATACAGCACCCATCGTTGCCAGATAGCGCTCCACCGCAGCGTCGATAATACGGGGAATGTATTTTTCCTTATCCATGATCCTGGCCATGTGCATCACCTCTTACGCTGAAAGCATACTACAATCCGATGAATTTTACAACTATAATCCGATAGATTTTACTATTTCATTCCGACGAATTTTGAAAACTCAATCCGACATTTTTTTCTCTATTCCCCAAAATCAAGAGTAATTTGGTTTTGGGGAATGTAGCAAAACAAAAAAGTGCAGCAACTGAAATCATCCGTACATCCGTACTACCGTCCCGCTGTCATGTTTTTTGAAATCAGCCTGTCATGCCATTAGCCTGTTTTTTCGCTTTTTCCTCATAATATTCATGGAGGGACAAACAAATCGTCCCTACTATCAATCATTAGGAGGATCGAATATGACGATCTACGAAAAAGCGAAAAGCCTCGTCACAGCCCGCGAGGCGGGGGAACACTATGGGCTGACAGTAAACAGTCGCGGGATGGCGGTGTGTCCCTTCCACGACGATCACAACCCCAGCATGAAGCTGGACGAGCGTTTCCATTGCTTCGGCTGCGGAGAGGACGGAGACGTGATCGACTTCACGGCGAAGTACTTCAACCTGACACTGCGAGAAGCGGCACAGAAGCTGATCAGAGACTTCGGTAACGGGGAGTTCAATCCCGACGAGCCGTCCCCGCCCAAGCCACCCGATCCGGCCAAACGCTGCCACGATGTGCTGCTGGCGCTGGAGGTCCGGCTTCATCGGCAGAAGTGGGACACCGCGCCGAAGACTATGGACGATCCCATCACAACGGAATATGCGCAGAACTGCCAGATGTACGATTTCATCGTAGGTCTGGCAGATTTGCTTTCCGGAGGCACAGAACAACAGAAAGCGGATGAGATCGCCTATCTGACCGGAGGCGTGCTGGACAGCTATGAAGCGCTGCTTCAGAAGGAGGTGATCGAATATGGCGACATCTTCTGAAAGCCCGGCTTGGCTGGACGGCGATAAGATCGACGAAGTGCTGTTCTGCGAGGAGCTTCGCACGGAGCACCCGATGCTCTGCATCCATGAGGTCTTCTTCACCGTGGACGGCAAGGTGACGGACGAAGGCTGGATCAAGAACGCCATTTTTGAAAAGCTCAAGCCCTATGTCCGGCGCGGGCTCTCCCGTAAGATCGCATCCCTGTTGGATACGCTGCGGGCCTGCTGCTATTCGGCACCCCTGCCGATCTATCATGACCGCATCCATGTGGCCAACGGCACGCTGTTCCTGGACGGCCGTTTTGAGGGAAGCAAGGACTTTTGCCTGAATCGGCTGCCGGTACGCTACGATCCGGAGGCCCCGTTCCCTCAACAATGGCTCGCGTTCCTCAACGATCTGCTGATCCCGGAGGACATTCTGACTCTGCAGGAGTTCATGGGCTATTGTCTGATCCCCAGCACGAAAGCACAGAAGATGCTGATGCTGGTGGGCAAGGGCGGCGAGGGCAAGTCCCGTGTGGGCATCGTACTCTCGGCGCTGCTGGGAACCAACATGTACAACGGCAGCATCGCCAAGGTGGAGACAAGCCCCTTTGCCCGCGCGGATCTTGAATACGGTCTGCTGTTGGTGGACGACGACATGAAAATGGAAGCTCTGCCCCAAACGAATATCATCAAATCTCTGGTCACGGCAGAAATGCCGATGGACCTGGAGAAGAAGGGTAAGCAGAGCTACCAGGGCACCATGTATGTCCGACTGCTCGGCTTTGGCAACGGAACTCTGAAATCTCTCTATGACCGCAGCGTCGGCTTCTTCCGCCGTCAGATCATCCTGACGGTGAAGGATCGCCCGAAGGACAGGGTAGATGATCCGTTCCTTTCGGAAAAGCTGTGCGGAGAGATCGAGGGCATTTTCCTCTGGGCGCTGGAAGGTCTGCACCGGCTGCAGGCCAACGACTACAGGTTTACGATCAGCGCGCGAAGCCGGGAGAACATGCAGGAGAGCATGACCGAGAGCAACAACGTGATCGAGTTCCTCAAATCCGAGGGCTACATCGGCTTCAAGGCGGACTACGATATCAGCTCCCAACGGCTCTATGAGCTGTATGTGCTCTGGTGTGAGGACAACGCCGACAAGCCGCTGAGCACGCGCAGCTTCTGCCTGCAAATGGCAGCGCTGGCTCCGGAATACAACCTGGAGCCGACCAACAAGGTCAATGCCCATGGCCGTCAGGTTCGGGGATATGTGGGGATCTACTCCCTGCTATAACGGGGTCCCCATCGAAGCCCAACGGAGTGGGTTCGATGGGGAAAGGAAGAGGGAGACAGCGGACATGCAGTTTTCGGGGCCCTTTCGTAAACCCCGGAAACGGAATGGAGCTGGCATCCTCTGACGTGAGGGACGGTAGTACGGAAGTACGGATGATTTCAGTCGCTGCACTTTTTCAATTTCACGGGAAGCGTGTTTGGCAGTCCGGCAAGGGCTGTTTTCTTTTTCGGCAAATACTTGCCGGAAAGATCGGAAAGCTTTCCCGAAACGCGTTTCTCGAACGAGCGAACAGGTTTTGCCATTTCGCGGGCTTCTTTCCGGCTCTGTGAAAGATAACGCAAATCCGGAAAGTCGATCAGGCCGCTTATGACCTGAGCATCATAAAACTTCTATAAAAATGAATGGAGGACAAAATGAATAATACAAGAAATGAGATCAAGGCGCACATCGTGCGCGCAGGCTTTACCATGCAGGAGGTGTTGGAACGCCTGCATGATGATTACGGTTGGAGCGACAGCATTTCCAACCTCTCCGCCAAGCTCCAGCGGGAGAGCATCCGCTACCGCGAGGTCGTCGAGCTGGCCGATGTGCTGGGCTATGACATTGTGTGGCAGAAACGGAGGGAACGCTGATGGATAAAGGACAGTTCGCCATCCTGCGCTTTGCGAAATACAAGGGGCCGGAGATCAGCAACATCGAGGCTCACAACGAGCGCACCAAAGAGAAATACGCCAGCAATCCCGATGTGGATCTGAGCCGCAGCAAGGACAACTTCCACATCATCCAGCCCACGGACAAATACCGCGCCATGTCTGAGGCGCTGATCAAGCAGTATGAGTGTCCCCGCGTCCGCAGCGACAGCGTGCGGATCGTGGAGACGCTGATCACTGCCAGTCCGGAGTTTTTTAAAGGCAAGAAAAAAAGCGAGATCCGCGGCTTCTTTGAGCACGCCGTGGGTTTTCTCAAACAGGAGCTGGGTGAGGATCGCCTGGTCTCCGCCGTCGTGCATATGGACGAAAAGACGCCCCATATGCACGTTTCTTTTGTCCCGATCACGGAGGACGGGCATCTTTCCGCCAAGCGTATCCTGGGTAATCGAAAGACACTGACCGCCTGGCAGGATCGCTATTGGAAGCACATGGTCGGCAAGTATCCGGAGCTGGAGCGTGGAAAGAGCGCCAGCAAGACCGGCCGGGAGCATATCCCGCCCCGCGTCTTCAAGCAGGCCGCCAACCTGAACAAGCAGGCGAAGCGGGTTTTTGAACTGCTGGAGGACACCAATCCTTTCAATGCCAAGAAAAACGCAGCAGAGCTGGATCGGCTGCTGCATCGGTTTTTCCCGGAAATGGGCAAGTTCCTTACCAAGACCAAACAGTATGAACAGGCAATTGCTCAGTTGGAGGACAGCAAGGGCAAGCTGGAGAACCGGAATGCAGAGCTGCGGCAGGAGCTGAAGGAGGCCACAACGGTCAGTACCAAACGCAAGCTGGAGGAATCCCAGCTCAAGGCGGACTATTACAATCTGCAGCGCGTCATGCAGGCGATCCCGCCTGAGATCGTGTTCCGGTATACGGGAAAGAATCTGAATCGAGAGAGGGGGCTTGCAAATGAGATGTGAGGTCCCAGTGTGGGAAAAAGCAAACCTTACTCTGGAAGAAGCGGCGGCTTACAGCAATATCGGCATCAACCGGCTGCGCGAGCTGAGCGACGCGGATCAGTGTCCGTTTGTTCTGTTCGTCGGGAACAAGCGGCTCATCAAGCGCAAACAGTTTGATGCGTATCTTGCGGAAGCCTACTCAATCTAATTGAAATCGAGCGCCAAATGAGCTATAATGTAGTTACAACTCATTAGGCGCTTTTCGGAAAGGAGCAATGATGTCAGAAAAGCGCAAAGACAGTAAGGGCCGTATTCTGAAAAAGGGCGAGTCCCAACGGAAGAACGGCACCTACGATTACAGATTTGTAGACAGTAAAGGAAAAACACACAGCGTTTATGCGAAAACGCTGGACGTGCTCAGACAAAAAGAAAAAGAAATCGAACGGGATATTGCGGACGGGATCGACTTCGCCGCAGGAGATGAAAAGGTATGCGATCTGGTAGACCGGTATATGGCCATGAAGCGAACGATCAAGCCGAATACAGCCAGGTCATACAGTACCGTCGTCAAGCGGATTCATGCCGACGCCTTCGGTCAAAGGAAGATTCGTAACATCAAGAAATCCGACGCAAAGGCGTGGTTTGTGAAGCTGCATGATGAGGGCTTAAAGCGGAACACCATCACCGTGTATAAATCGGTGCTGCAGCCTGCCTTCGAGATGGCCGTGGATGACGATGCGATCCGGAAGAATCCGTTTCGGTTCAACCTCTCCGAGCTTCTCCCCGATGACGAAGCCAAGCGTGTCGCGCTGACCCCCGCGCAGCAGAAGAAGTATCTGAAATTCCTCCGGGATTATGGAAGCGGCATTTATTACGATGATATCGTGATTCTGCTGGAAACCGGGTTGCGTGTCAGCGAGCTTTATGGGATTACCCTGTCGGATGTGGATCTTTTCAAGCGCCGTTTGTATGTGCGCAGGCAGCTCTGCCGTACGGGCGACCAGCCGTATTTCGTCTGCCCGCCGAAATCCAGCAGCGGTATTCGCACGATCCCCCTGTCGAACACAGCGTATGAAGCTTTCCAGCGTGTGATAGCCGCGCGCCCGAAGCCTGCAGTGGAGATGATCATCGACGGATGCGGAGGATTCCTGTTTCTGGATTCCTTTGAGAAGCCGAAGGTTGCCATGCATCTGGAAAACTACATGCGTCAGATGCAGAAGAAGTATCGGAAGCTCTACGGAGACACGCTGCCCACCGTTACGCCGCATGTATTGCGTCACACCTTCTGCACCAATATGCAGCAGGCAGGGCTTGATCCCAAGTCCCTTCAGTATGTGATGGGGCACAGCGATCCGGAGATCACCATGTCGCTTTATACGCATTCCGATTACGATTTTGTCGAGCACGCCTTCCACGAAGCGCTTAGTATGTGACGAATTTATATTAAGCGTGTTTTACGCAGGTTTTTACGCATTTTGGCCGTAGAGACCCGTAGATTTTTGTAGAAATGCGTAAGTTCCGTTTTTTGGTAAAATTATTATTTTGATCGCATTTATATCGTTTTTTAAGTGTTTTCATATGATTTAATAACTTTTTGGCCGTCTTAAGAAATCGTGGAGCATCAGGGCGGCATGTACTAATCCCCCTGCCCCGGCAAAACAACAGACAAAGCAAGATCCGGCGCCCGCGATGCGGGCGCCGGATTTTTTGCTGTCTGCTTTCTTCTCTATCCACGGTGCAGCAGGCTCGCCCGCTCACGCGCCGGGCCTGCGCCCATTCTGCACACCCGCGCGCGGGCTGTCAAACCCGGGCAAAAAACAAAGCCTGACGCAAAGCGTCAGGCCTCGTAAGGTTGGCTCAGCCCCGGGCGGGCTGGCAGCGTGCTACCGGTTAACAGCACACAAAATCTACCGTTTTTGTCAAGTATTTCTTTCCTTTTTGTAACAGATTCGTTTTTCGCGCATTTTTTCATGCATCTGTCGCAAAACCGGCACTTGCGTCCACCGTTCCCAAAATGCACCAGATGCACAAACGCCCGCCGGATATCCGGCGGGCGTTTTGTTTGTGCTTTGGGTCACTTCGCGTAGTCGACAGCCTTGGTCTCTCGCAGGAGATTGACCTTGATCTGACCGGGGTAGGTCAGCTCGTCCTCGATCTTCTTGGCGATGTCGCGCGCGAGCAGCACCATCTGATCCTCCGAGACCTCCTCGGGCTTGACCATGATGCGGATCTCGCGGCCGGCCTGAATGGCAAAGCAGTTGGCGATGCCGGGGAAGCTCTTGGTGACTTCCTCGAGCTTTTCGAGACGCTTGACATAGTTCTCGATGTTCTCGCGCCGGGCGCCGGGGCGCGCAGCGGAGATGGCGTCGGCCGCCTGGACCAGGCAGGCGACGACGGTGTGGGCCTCCACGTCGCCGTGGTGGGCCTCGATGGCGTGGATGACTTCCTCGGACTCCTTGTACTTGCGGGCGATGTTGACGCCGATGGTCACGTGGCTGCCCTCGACCTCGTGGTCGATGGCCTTGCCGATGTCGTGCAGGAGGCCGGCGCGCTTGGCGGTGGCCACGTCGACGCCGAGCTCGGAAGCGAGCAGGCCGGCAATGTGCGAAACCTCGATGGAGTGGTTGAGCACATTCTGGCCGTAACTGGTGCGGTACTTCATGCGGCCGAGCAGCTTGATGAGCTCGGGATGCAGGCCGTGGATGTTCGTCTCGAAAACGGCGCGCTCGCCCTCGGCCTTGATGGTGGCGTTGACCTCCTTCTGGGCCTTGGCGACCATTTCCTCGATGCGGGCGGGATGAATGCGGCCGTCCTGAATGAGCTTTTCGAGCGCGATGCGCGCGACTTCGCGCCGCACGGGGTCGAAGCTCGAGAGCGTGATGGCCTCGGGCGTGTCATCGATAATGAGGTCGCAGCCGGTGAGCGTCTCGATGGCGCGGATGTTGCGGCCCTCGCGGCCGATGATGCGGCCCTTCATCTCGTCGTTCGGCAGCGGCACGACCGACACGGTCACTTCGCTCGCATGGTCGGCGGCGCAGCGCTGGATGGCAGTGGCGATGATCTCGCGGGCGCGGCTGTCGGCCTCGTCCTTGTACTGGGCCTCGATCTCCTTGACCATGAGCGCCTGCTCATGCACGACGTCGTCCTTCAGGCTGTTGATGAGGAAGGCCTTGGCCTCCTCGACCGTATAGCCGGAGATCTTCTCGAGCAGCTCCATCTGGGTCTTTTTGAGCTGATTGATCTCGTTCTGCTTGGCGTCGATCGCGGCGATCTTCTGGTTGAGGGCGTCCGTCTTTTTGTCGAGCGCGTCCGTTTTGCGGTCGAGAGTCTCCTCCTTCTGCTGGAGGCGGCGCTCCTGCTTCTGCAGCTCCGCGCGGCGCTCCTTGACCTCACGCTCGTACTCCGTCCGGCTCTTGTGGATCTCTTCCTTGGCCTCGAGCAGGGTCTCGCGCCGCTTGCTCTCGGCACTCTTATAGGCGTCATTTATGATCTGCTTGGCCTTCTCTTCCGCACTGCCGATCTCGCGCTCCGAGACCTTTTTGCGGTAAAGCCCGCCAAGGATACAACCAACCACAAGCGCTGCGATGATACAACCGAGTGCTATTGGTAACGACATATGAAATTGTGATCCTCCGTTTCTTCAGATTTTTTCTACGATATTCTTTCAAGTTGGAAAAGGCGGGCCATCAAGCGCACCCGCCGGGAACATAACGATATTCGTGGCGGCGCTCCATCCGCCGCCAAAAATATAATCACATTATTCTAACTTTATTCCGGACAGATGTCAAGTACCGCCGCCCCTCCGGCGGATTCTTTTCTGGACAGGGCCGCCGCGCTGTACTATAATATAGACCATCCACATTCCGGCGAAGGGAGGGACCGCGCATGGCAGCGCTCCGGTATATCCTGCTCGCAGCCGCCATCACGCTCACGCTCGTGCTGCTGGCGCATCTGGTTTTGCCCGCGCGCGCACCCATCCCCCGGCGCACAGGCCGCCGCGGAAGGCTCTGCATCGCGGCGCTGACGGCGGTGTACGCCGTCGCAGCGTTCTTTAGCCTCGGCTCCGCACGCGACCCGCAGCGGTTCTGCTCGTTTGAGGCGGGCGAATCGGCCGTGCTCGCGCTCGAGCGCGAGACCGCCATCGCCGCCGTGTGGTACTACCCCGGCCTGTCCACGGGCGAGTACACCCTCGCCTATTCCACTGACGGCGTGACCTTCACGCCTGCTGGCACGATGCCGCAGGGCTATGCCGACCTCTTCAAGTGGCTCCAGCCGCAGCCGGTGGACGCCGCGCCCGCGACAGCGGCCTATGTCCGCATCACGGCGAGCGCGCACATGGAGCTCGGCGAGTTCGCGCTCTATGACCTGCAGGGCGAGCGCATCGGCGTGCGCGACATTGCCGGTCCCGCGAGCGCGGACGCGCTCTGTGACGAAGCGGACACCGTGCCCGCCTCGTCCACGTACTACAACAGCACGTATTTTGATGAGATCTACCACGCGCGCACGGCCTATGAGCAGCTGCGCGGCGTGTATCCGTATGAAGTCTCGCACCCGCCGCTCGGCAAGGAGATCCTCTCGCTCGGCATCGTGCTCTTCGGCATGACGCCATTCGGCTGGCGCTGCATGGGCACGCTCTTCGGCGTGGCCATGCTGCCGCTGATGTGGGACCTGCTGCGCCGGATGTTTCGCGACGACCGCGTGGCCCTGTGCGGCGCGGCGCTGCTGGCGTTCGACTTCATGCACCTGACGCAGACGCGCATCGCGACGATCGACAGCTTCGCAGCCTTTTTCATCCTGCTCATGTACCTGTTTTTGTACCGGTACTTCACAGAGGGCAGGCTGCGCCATCTCGCCGCCTGCGGCGTCACGTTCGGCATCGGCGCGGCCACGAAGTGGACGTGTCTCTATGCCGGGGCGGGCCTCGGCGTGCTCTGGGCGCTGCACTGGATCTTTGCCGGCGTGCGGGCGCACCGGGCCGGTGACGGCCGCCGGTATGCGCGCAGGCTGCTGGGCAATATCGGCTTCTGCCTTGTGTTTTTTGTGCTCGTGCCGGGCATGATCTACTATGCGAGCTATTACCCCTACGGCGCGGCGCGCGGCCTGCACGGCGCGGGCATGTACTTCACGCGCGAATACGCCGCCATCGTGCTGGAAAACCAGCGCTTCATGTTCACGTATCATTCCGGCCTTGTCGCTACGCATCCGTATGCCTCGCGCTGGTGGCAGTGGCTGCTCGACCTGCGGCCGATCCTCTACTACCTATCGTACGGCGACGGGACGGTGTCGACCATCGGCGCGTTCGTCAACCCTCTGCTGTGCTGGGGTGGGCTGCTGGCGCTGCCGGTGCTCGCGTACCGCGCGGCGAAGCGCGACCGCACGGCGCTCTTTATTCTCGTCGGCTATCTGGCGCAGGTGCTGCCGTGGGTGTTCATCTCGCGCCTGACGTTCGAATATCACTACTTCGCGGCGACGCTCTTTCTCGTGCTCGCGCTCGGGTACGTGTTCGACCGGCTGCGGCAGCGCGGCTATTTCGGCATCGTGTACGCCTTCACGGCGGCAAACGGCGTGCTCTTCGCGCTGTTTTATCCCGTGCTCACGGGCGTGACGATCCCGCGCGACTACGCATGGAATGTGCTCAAATGGCTCCCGGACTGGCCGTTTTAACGCCGGGGAAACTTACAGAAATCGAGGTATTGTATATGATTGCGATCGGATGTGACCACGGCGGCTTTGCCCTCAAGCAGGAGGTCATGCGCCATCTGGACGAGCTGGGCCTTGCCTACAAGGACTTCGGAACCTACAGCGAAGAGAGCTGCGACTACCCCATCTACGGCGAGGCCGTGGCCCGCGCCGTCGCGGGCGGGGAGTGCGAGCGCGGCATCCTCATCTGCGGCACCGGCATCGGCATCTCCATCTCCGCGAACAAGGTCAAGGGCATCCGCGCCGCCCTGTGCGGCGACTGCTACTCCGCCGAGATGACCCGCCGCCACAACGATGCGAACATCCTCGCCATGGGCGCGCGCGTGCTCGGTCCGGGCCTCGCGCTCAAGATCGTGGACACGTTCCTCAACACCGAGTTTGAGGGCGGCCGCCACGCGCGCCGCATCGCCCTCATCAGCGACATTGAAAACCGCGGCTGACGCCGCCTGACCCAAAGGAGGTGTGCCGATGCGCGCCCATCGCAACGACGTTTACCGCGCCCGGCGCAGCCGGGGCAAGGCCTGGCCGGTGATCTTGTGGATCCTCACCGGGCTGATCGTGCTGGCCGTCATTTTGTTCTACGCCGGCCAGAAATACATCGTCTATGACAGCGACGGCTCTCTGCACGTCGTCTTCCCCATCATGGAAACGCCCGCCCCCGTCACCGAGGACGGCCAGCCCGAGACGGTCGACACCGAGGTCGTGCTCGAGGACCCGGACTACTCCGGCATCGTCTCCGACGCGGGCAAAGGCCTCACCGAGCTGCACGCGCAGTACCTGACGGCCGATAAGATCACGCCCGATGGGCTCACGCGCGCGGCCTCCGCCGTGAAGGCGGCGGGCGGCAACGCCCTCGTGCTGCAGATGAAGGCCCCCGGCGGCACGCTGAGCTGGAAGTCCGGCGTCTCGGATGCCGCGGCCTACGGCGTCAACGGCACGGCCGAGCTTGCCGACGCAATTCAGACCGTCAAGGGGCAGAACATCTACCTTGTCGCCGTCGTGAGCACGTGCGTTGACACGCTCATGGCCGAGCGCTACGCCGCCACCGCGCTGCAGACCGCGTCCGGCAGCGCGTATACCGACGGCTCCGGCGGCTGGGTCGACCCGTACAGCACGTTCATCCGCACGTACCTCGTCAGCCTCTGCAAGGAGCTGCACGACCTCGGCTTTGACGAGGTCGCGTTCTCGTACCTGCAGCAGCCGCTCGCGGCCACGGAGCTGAAATATGCGTCCCAGAGCGGCACGCCCTCGCGCACGGACGCGGTGGTGTCTCTGGCGAAGTACCTGCGCGCGAACCTGACCGCCACGGGCCTGCGCGTGAGCGCCATCGTGAGCGCGGACTCCATCCTGCAGGACAAGGCCGCGCAGTCCGGGCAGGACATGGCCGTGTTCCCGAAGCTGTTTGACCGCGTGTGCGTGTTCGCCACAGCGGACAACGTCTCCACGCTCCAGAGCGCCATCGCGGCCGACAGCAGCTTTGACGCGGCGACGCGCTTCGTGCCGTTTCTCGCCCAGGCGCCGGAGTCGGGCAGCTATGTCACCACCGGCTGAACCCCGGCCGATAAAAAGCCGACCGGCGTGACCATCTGGTCACGCCGGTCTTTTCTCTGCCACGGCAAAGCATCTCTTTGCGCCGGATCAGAAAGCGTGGTTTTATCAGTCGGCAGTCTTCTTTGTGACGACCGGTTTCCCTTCCGCATCCAGCAGCGGCGTCAATCCACCCGCGTATCCGCTTGCGATAAACAGATAATTTACACCTGTCTCTTTATCTACATAGATCGTTTTTGCGCTCGCGAGTCCGCCTTCCTCATATACGATCTCAAACCGTTTCTCTTTCTTCATTTCGCCTGACCTCCGAATTGCGATTCTGCATCCCGTCTGGTCTTATCTTACCACGCATCCGCGCGCAGCACAACAGCAGCCGCAGCGGTCAGGACGCTGCGGCTGCTTTCTGTTTTCTGCCCCGCTTCCCGGCGGTGTTTTGCCGGCCTCTTCATCATTTCAGGAACATCATCCACTTGTCGCAACATATACCGCCTGCTCCAGTGAAATGATGTTGCGCAGATAAGTCATGAGCGTCTAATCCATGGATACCCCTCCTGTTGATTTACCTGATATAAGGGCAACCTTTCATATGGTAAATATCAACAGGTAATTCCTTTGGTACACTAACCGGGAATAAGGGGTGTGCAGATGGACGACTATAAAAGCATCGTGTCCTATCAGACACAGGATCACGGATACATCAGAATCAAGCTCCGGCAGCTGCTCGATGAGCGGCAGGTCACGCGCAACAAACTGCGCACACTGACCGGTGTGAAATACGACGTCACCAACCGCTACTATCAGGCGGAGCGCGTGCAAATGGTGGACCTCGATTTCCTCGCAAAGGTCTGCTGTGTGTTCGGCTGCGAGATCAGCGATCTTCTGGAATACTGCCCGCAGCCGGAAACCCGTCCGGAAAACGAATAACCAAAAATCAGCCGGGAACCGATCGGTTCCCGGCTGATTGGCATATTGACGCGCTTTACTGCTTCGGCTGCCGGACGGCAAATACGTGCATCGCCATGCCGAGACCCGTCACGCCGCAGAACACGCGGTGCATGACGCGCGCCTGCTTCGGGCCGATTTTCTTGGCCGCGGCGTGCGTGTAGTTCAGGCCGAGGATGCCTGAGCCGATGACCGACCCGCTGACAACGGCGGGCACATCCGCCTTGCCCGTCGTGAACGCCTGCACCGTGTGCACGCCCGCGCCGAGGCACAGCAGCCCCGCGCCCGCGCCGTGGATGAGCATGCGCAGCTTGTAGTGTGCCTTGCCCCACTTCGTGTGCTTGAGCACGGCCTCCGCGCCGTCGACAGCGTAGCCCGCCACGCCGATCCACGGCCAGATCTTCTGGTACTTGCCGAGAGTATTCCTAATTTTGCAGTCACATTTTTTCATCGTCGCATGCCTCCTGAGCATTCATTTTTGGTTCTATCTGCAGCCCGACGCACAGCCGGGACAGGGCTTCGGGATCGTTTTCCACCTCGCGCGTGACGAGCACGACGAGCTGCGCGTCCGTGCAATCACTCACCGCCGCCAGGCAGGCGAGCAGCCGCAGCGTCGCCGCGGCGTACTGCACGGGAAAAACCACATCGCGGTCGTCGAGCGCGTCCATGCCGTGCCGCCAGACGATTGCCTGCGCGAGGCACGTCTGCTGCACGGCCGTCATTCTGGGCGGCGGGCAGGCAGGAAGCGCCGCCACGCGCCGGAGTAGCTCCGGCCAGCGGGCATCGAGCGGCTCCGGCGACGCGAACGCCGCCGCCAGCGCCGCCGGCGCCATGGGCTCGGCTGCCACATCCGCCGGCACCGCCGGCACCTTCCCGGCGGCCAGCGCCGCGATGCGGTGCCGGTCAAGCAGGCGCTGCGCCGCACGGGCAAAATCGAGCGCCGCCGCGAGGTTCTCCTCCGCCGTATGCCCCGGCCGCACCAGCAGCGCGAACACCCGGTCGCGCACCGCCGTGACGGCGGCGGTCAGCCGCCGCTCCCGCGCTCCGGGCACATAACCGTCGTCCGGCAGCGGGGCGGAGACAAAGCGCAGGGGCGCCGTGCGCGCCAGCAGCCGCCGTGCGGCCTCCGGGCACGCGGGCGAAAGTCCGCGCTCCACCCGGTCGCACAGCAGCACCTCCCAGCGCGGGAAGTCCCGGCACGTGCGGCACAGGCTCTGTTCGCCGAGTGTGCGCTGCAGCTCGCACAGACCGTCGGCACACAAAAACGGGCAGCGCCCGTCCGTCTGTGCAAAGTACGTGTCGCCCTCGCTGTCCACGCGCAGCACGCGCCGCAGCTTTGCCGCCAGCGGATGCTGCAGGCGCAGGTAGGCGTCCTGCGCGTCCGGATCGACGACGATCTCCCACGCGGCGCAGCACGTCTGCGGGCACGCCCCGGCAAGGCACCGGAACGCGGCGTAGTCATCGGGTCGGGTCTGGTACATGGCAGCCTCCTCGCGCATTTTTGTCTATTGTAACACATCGCACGCCGCAGGAAAAGGGACGTTTCCACACTCCGTGCGCAAAAAACAGACGGACACCGAAATGTCCGTCTGTCTGTTGCTGTTATGACCGGCCGGCAGCTTACTGCTTGACCAGATCCATGAGGTTGATGATGCCGCGCGGGCAGATCTCGGCGCAATGGCCGCAGCCGACGCACTTGTCGTAGTCGATCGTGGACACGAAGTTCTCGATCTTGATGGCTTCCGCCGGGCACTCGCGCTGGCACTTCATGCAGCCGATGCAGCCGACGTCGCAGATCTTGCGCGTGACGGCGCCCTTGTCCTGATTGCGGCAGCCGACAAGCACTGCCTGCTTATACGGCACCTTCTCAATGATCTTCTTCGGGCAGGCCTCGGCGCAGGCCATGCAGCCGACGCACTTGTCGCGGTCGACCTTGGCAACACCGTTGACGATGTGCATGGCGCCGAACTTACAGGCCCTGGCGCAGTTGCCGAGACCGATGCAGGCGAAGCGGCACTCCTTGTTGCTCTTGCCGCCGAACAGCATGGCAGCCTGGCAATCCTGGGGCCCTTTGTAGTTGAAGCGCTTGACGGCGACGCCCTCCGCGCCGGAGCACGGCACGAACGCGACCATCTTCTCCTCCGCACCGGCGGAGACACCCATGATCGCAGCGATCTTGTCGGCAGCTTCCTGGCCGCCGGCGACGCAGCAGTTGACCGTAGCCTGACCCGCCGCGACCGCAGCGGCATAACCGTCGCAGCCGGGGTAGCCGCAGCCGCCGCAGTTGGCGCCGGCGAGACACTCACGCACGGCCTCCTGCTTGGGGTCGACTTCCACATGGAAGATTTTAGCGGCGAACGCCAGCAGCGCGCCGAAAACAGCGCCCATGATGCCGAGGACGGCGATCCCTTCGAGAATCAAAGTAAAATCCATATTTCAGCCCTCCTTAGCCGATCTTCATGCCGGAAAAGCCCATGAAAGCCAGGGCCAGCAGACCGGCGGAGACGAGGCAGATCGGGAAGCCCTCAAAGCTCTCCGGATAGTCGGCAAACTCGAGCTTCTCGCGCACGCTTGCGAACAGGCAGATGGCGAGCATGAAGCCGAGACCGCCGAACACACCGTAGACCACGCTCTGCAGGAAGCCGAAGCTGTACTGCGTGTTGAGCAGCACAACGCCGAGCACGGCGCAGTTGGTGGTGATCAGGGGCAGGTAGATGCCGAGCGCGGAGTACAGGGACGGGATGGACTTTTTGAGGAACATCTCGATGAACTGCACGAGCGCGGCGATGACGAGGATGTAAGCGATCGTCTGCAGGAAGCCCAGGCCGAGCTTGACGAGCAGGCAGTTGACGAGCCAGCAGATGGCGGACGCCAGGCCCATAACGAACGTGACGGCGAGGCCCATGCCGGCGGCGGTGTCGATCTTGCTCGAGCAGCCGAGGAACGGGCAGCAGCCGAGGAACTGCGAGAAGATGAAGTTATTCGTCAGCACGGCGCTGAGGATGATGGCAAAAATACTGGTCGTAGAACTCATGTTATGCCGCCTCCTTTTCCTGCGCTGCGAGCGCTTTTTCTTTGGCTTCCTTCTTCTCGGCGGACTTGCGCAGCGCGTACTGCATGAGCGCGATCAGGCAGCCGAGGGTGATAAAGCCGCCGATCGGGAGCGTGAGCACGAGCGCGCCGTACTCGGACGGGAAGACCTGAATGCCGTTGCCGGTGCCGATGACACCGTCGATGGTGTTGATGATGCCGGTGCCGAACGAGCCCTTGCCGAGCAGCTCACGGATGACGCACATGGCGATGAGCACGAGCGTGTAGCCGAGGCCCTGGAAGATGCCGTCGAAGAACGACGGGCCGACGGGGTTTTTCTGGCAGAACGCTTCGGCGCGGCCGATGATGATGCAGTTAACGACGATCAGCGGGATGAACACGCCCAGAGACGCGCTCAGTGCGGGGACGTAAGCCTGCAGCAGCAGGTCAACGATGGTGACGAAGCCCGCGATGACCAGCACGAAGATGGCCAGACGGATATCGTTCGGAATGACTTTGCGGATGAGGGAAATGACCACATTGCAGCAGGTCAGAATGACGAGCACGGACAGGCCCATGCCGATGCCGTTGAAGAGGCTGGTCGTGATGGCCATGGTGGCGCACATGCCGATGAGCTGCACGAGAACCGGGTTATTGGTAATGAGGCCTTCCTTGAACTGTTGTTTGATATTCATGTTTCAGCCCTCCTTAACCCAGCGACTTGGCCGCGTTGATGACGGTCTGCACTTCGGTAACGACGGCGCGGGACGTGATCGTCGCGCCGGAGATGGCGGTGATGTCGCCGCCGTCTTTGGCAAGCTTCATACCGTCGCCCTGGCCGACGAGGTTGTCGCGCCAGGCGCCTTCGTTCGTGTCCGCCGCCTTGGCGCCGAGGCCGGAGGTCTCGGAGTGCTTGGTGACGTACACGCCGGTGCAGTTATAATCATCGTCCAGGCCGACGACCATGGTGATCATGCCCTGCGCGCCGGAGAACGTGGCCTCGGCGACGTAGCCGGCCTGCTGGCCGCCGGCAGTGGCGGTGCTGAGCTTGGTGATGGTGCCGTCGTTCTCAAAACCGGTCTGCTCGGTGTATTCGTCGGCCGCGAGGACGTTGGCATATGCTTTCTTGGTCGTCTCGGCCGCGCGCATGGCGATGGTATCCTTCGTCAGCTCATTGACGAGACCGAGGGCCAGTGCCATGATGGCGGACACGGCAAAGAGCACGAGCGCGAGCTTGATGATCTGGCCGCCGCCGGATTTCTTTTCAGTCTTTTCAGCCATTTGCAGCAGCCTCCTTTGCTTCTTTCTTCGCAGCCTTTGCAGCGGCCTTCTTGGCCTTGACGTCCTCACGGCTGACGCCGAACTGACGGCGCTGGGTGTGCTTGTCGAACATCCATGCGCAGCAGTTCATGATGAGGATGGCAAAGGAAACGCCCTCCGGGAAGCCGCCGAACACGCGGATGAGCACGGTCAGCGCGCCGCAGCCGACGCCGTAGATGATGCGGCCGGGAGCGGTGACGGGGCTGGTGCTGTAGTCGGTCGCCATAAAGAAGGCGCCGAGCAGCAGGCCGCCGGACAGGAGGTTGTCGAGCATCCACTCGACGTGGGTGTAGCCGCCGCCGTTTTTACTGCCGAAGATGAGCGTCAGCAGCGCGACGGTGCCGATGAACGACACGGGGATGTGCCAGGTGATGACCTTGCGGCACAGCAGGTACACGCCGCCGATAAGCAGCGCGAGCGCGCTGACTTCGCCGAGGCAGCCGGGCATGGTGCCGAGGAACATGGACTTATAAGTAAAGTACTGCGGCAGCGCCTCGCCGGCCTTCATGTAGCTGAGCGGGGTGGCCATGGTGGTCGCGTCCGCGCCGATGACGGACGTCAGGCTGCCGGGCACGACCCAGGTGGTCATGAACAGCGCGTAGGAAGCGAGCAGGAACGCACGGCCGGCGAGCGCCGGGTTGAGGAAGTTCTTGCCGATGCCGCCGTAGAGCTGCTTGACGACCACGATGGCGAAAAACGCGCCGATGATCGGCAGCCACCACTTGCAGTTGGCCGGCAGGGTGTACGCGAGCAGGATGCCCGTGACCACGGCGGACAGGTCGCCGATGGAGTCGGGCTTTTTCATGAGCTTGCGGTAAACCCACTCAAAGAACACGCACGACACGATGGACACGGCCAGCGGGATGAGCGCCTGGGCGCCGAACTGCCACACGCCGACACACAGAGCCGGGAGCAGGGCGATGATCACATCGAGCATGATCTCGCGGGTGCCGCGCTTGGCGCGAACCTGAGGCTGATAGGCAGCGTCAAAGGTATATTCTTTTGGTGTCATTTCGTTTCAGCCTCCTTTGCAGCGGCTTCCGCGCGGGCCTTTTCTTCGGCCGCGCGGGCGGCGAAGAGGAGCTTCGCGGTCTTGAAGGTATGGGTCAGGGGCAGACGGCCCGGGCAGTTGTACGAGCAGCTGCCGCACTCGAAGCAGTCGAGGATGTGGTACTTCTGCATGTTCTCGAAGTCGCGGTTCTGGTAGTACTTATACATATACAGCGGCTCGAGCTTCATCGGGCAGACAGTCAGGCACTTGCCGCAGTGGATGCACGTCGGATTCTCGACAGAGCGGTCTTCCTTATCGGTGAAGAACAGGATACCCGCGGTACCCTTGATGTTGGGCGCCTCGAGATTCGTGGCGATCAGGCCCATCATGGGGCCGCCGAGGACGATCTTCTTCGGCTCGACGACGAAGCCGCCGCACTGCTCGACGATGTAGCTGAATGGGGTACCGAAGCGGCACTGCAGGTTGTAGGACTTATCGCCCATGGCGCTGCCGGCGACGGTGAGGACACGCTCGATGCTGGGCATGCCTTCGTAGCAGGCGCGGTAGATGGCGTAAGCCGTCTGGGTGCTGATGACGTTGCAGCCGACGCCGGACGGCAGGCCGCCGGGCTTGACCTCACGGTTCGTGATGGCCTTGATCTGCATCTTCTCGGCGCCCTGGGGGTACTTGACGTTCTCCGGCACGATCTCCACGCCGTACTGCGCGGGGTTCTTGGACAGCAGCAGGTCGATGGCGTCCTGCTTGTTCTTCTCGATGCCGTAGTAAGCCTTGTCGAGACCGGACGCGATGCGCGCCAGCTCGATGCCCTTGAGCAGCTCCTCAGGGTGGTTTTTCATGGTCAGGTGGTCGCCGTTGAGGTACGGCTCGCACTCTGCGCCGTTGATGATGAGGGTATCGACCTTGCCAAGGCCGCCGCGGATCTTGAACGCGGTCGGGAACATGGCGCCGCCGTGACCGACGATACCGGCCTCGCGGATGCGCTTGAGGATGGCTTCGGGATCCTTCAGCTGCTCGGGCGTCAGGGGCGCGAGATCCGTGCAGGGGGTGTCCTGGAAGTCATTTTCGATCACGATCGCGGGAATCATATCGCCCAGGGGGTGGGGTCTCGGCTCAATAGCGATCACCTTGCCGGAGACCGTCGCGTGAATGGGCGCGGAGACGGGTGCCGGATTGTCAGCAATCTTCTGACCCATCTTCACATAATCGCCCACCGCGACCAGCGGTTTGCAGGGTGCGCCGATATGCTGCATCATCGGGAGCACGACCTGCGGCGGAGGCGCAATGACGGTCACCGGAACGTCCGGCGCCTTCATGTAGTTGGGATGAACTCCGCCATGAAACTTAAAGGGCATTTGCATCACCTCTCTATTTTTTGACCCACATATATTAGCACACCAGCCTATTTTCGTCCACCAAAAATGGCGGAAAAACATCAAATTGTACTAATTTAAATATTAACGAACCTGCAAAAATGCTGACAAATCCAACATTTCCGGAAACTTTGCAACATTTTGTGCATATTGGCGGGATTTCTCGCTATCCGGGCACAAACCGGCGGAAAAAAATTCTGTGTTCGGGACTTAACAAGCGGGGAAAAATCCTGTAAAATAGATAGCAAATGCTCTGCCGGCGCCGCCGGCGGCAAAAGGAGGCCACGTTATGCTGACACCCTGGGCGGATACGCTCGACCGCGCGCAGCCCCTGCCGGAGTATCCCCGGCCGCAGATGGTGCGCGACAGCTACCTGAATCTCAACGGCCCGTGGAGCTACGCGATCACGACGAGCGCGAGTAAGCCCGCGCAGGCCGACGGCACGATCCTCGTGCCCTTCTCGCCCGAGAGCGAGCTGTCCGGTGTGGGACACGTCCTGCAGCCGGAAGAATACCTGTGGTATATCCGCACAGTCACGCTGCCGGACGGGTTCAACGTCGGCCGCGTGCTGCTGCACTTCGGCGCGGTCGATCAGATCGCGACCGTGTGGTGCAACGGCGTGGAGCTGACCACGCACACGGGCGGCTACCTGCCGTTCACGGTGGACATCACCGAGGTGCTGGCGAAAGAAAACACGATCCTCGTGTGCGTGCGCGACGCAACGAACCGCTCCCAGCTCCCGCGCGGCAAGCAGACGCTGCACCCGCACGGCATCTGGTACACGCCGCAGAGCGGCATCTGGCAGACGGTCTGGCTCGAGAGCGTGCCGCAGAACTATATCCATTCCCTGCGCGTGACGCCGCTGTTCGACGCGCATCAGGTGGAGATCACCGTCGAGGGCGAGGGCCAGTGCACGATCGATCTGGAGGGAAAGCGCTTCACGTTCCCGGCGGGTGTGCCGGCGCACGTGCCGGTGCAGTCATTCCGCCCCTGGTCGCCGGAGCACCCGACGCTCTACCCCTTCAGCGTGACGCTCGGAGACGACACGGTCTACAGCTACTTTGCCATGCGCAAGTGCAGCGTCGAGACGGATGCGAACGGCGTGCGCCGCCTGTTTCTCAACGGCAAGCCGTATTTTCACAACGGTCTGCTCGACCAGGGCTACTGGCCGGACGGACTCTACACCGCGCCGAGCGACGACGCGCTCATCTATGACATCCAGCTGGCCAAGGACATGGGCTTCAACATGCTGCGCAAGCACATCAAGGTCGAGCCCGACCGCTGGTACTATCACTGCGACCGGCTGGGCATGCTCGTCTGGCAGGACATGCCCTGCGGCGGCAGGCGCTACGACCCGCTCATCGTCTCCACCCCGCTCGTGACGGGCTGGCACCTCGACGACAGCTGGTATCCCCTCTTCGGCCGCACGAACGTGACGGCGCGCAAGGCGTTTTTGAACGAGCTGCGCGACATGGTCACCACGCTCTACAACCACCCGTGCATCGCCGTGTGGGTACCGTTCAACGAGGGCTGGGGCCAGTTTGACAGCCAGACGGCCGTGCAGGTCATCCGGTCCGTGGACAAGACCCGCACGATCGACCCGGCCAGCGGCTGGCACGACCAGGGCTTCGGCGATGTGCGCAGCCTGCACGTATATTTCCAGAAGTACAGGTTCCGGCCCGATAAGCTCGGCCGCGCCACGCTGCTGTCGGAGTTCGGCGGCTATGTCCACCGCGTCGAGGGCCACGCCGTCGGCGGCAAAAGCGTCGGCTACAAGACGTGCGACGCCCCGCTCTCGCTCGAGTATGCGCTCCAGGCGCTCTATGATGAGCAGATCCGCCCGGCCATCGCGCAGGGGCTCAGCGCTGCGGTGTACACGCAGCTGAGCGACGTGGAGCACGAGCTCAACGGTCTCGTGACCTATGACCGCAGCGTCGTGAAGCTCCCGGTGCAGACGCTGCACAAGATCTTTTATATCGAAAACGAATAAACAAAACCGCCCGCTGCGATTGAACCGCCCCAGATTGTGCGGACAGCACAAAAAACACCCCCTAAGCAGGGATATGAAATTTTAAGCAACATACTGGCACCGAAATTCCATCGGT
>ONIG01000037.1 GCA_900317855.1 uncultured Eubacteriales bacterium
TCATATTTTCTTGGCATAGCAATACCCCCTATGTAGTTCTTTTATTTTCCTACATAGGGGGTGTTTTGTCTATTGTCCGTTTTTACTGGTTCGGTTCACTCGCCAATACCGGGTGTTTGCTTTACGGATCAACAGGAGAGAATTACTTGGTGCCGAAGATGCGGTCGCCGGCGTCGCCCAGACCGGGGACAATATAGCCGTGCTCGTTGAGATGATCGTCGAGCGCCGCGACGTAGATGTCCACATCCGGATGCTCTTTCTGCATCACGGCCACGCCCTCGGGGGCGCCGATGATGCACATGAGCTTGATGTGCTTGCAGCCGACTTCCTTCATGAACTGCACCGCGGCGGACGCGCTGCCGCCGGTGGCAAGCATCGGATCGACGATGATGACGTCGCGCTCGGCAATGTCGGGCGGCATCTTGAAGTAATACTTCACGGGCTCAAGCGTCTGCGGGTCGCGGAACAGGCCGATGTGGCCGACCTTGACGTTCGGCATCATGGTGACCATGCCGTCGACCATGCCGAGACCGGCGCGGAGGATCGGCACGATGGCCAGCTTCTTGCCGGCGATGTGCTTGCAGTGCGCCGTGGCAACCGGGGTCTCCACGTCGATCTCCTCGAGCGGGAGGTCACGCGTAGCCTCAAAGCACATCAGCATGGCGATCTCGGAAATCAGCTCGCGGAATTCCTTGACACTGGTGTTCTTGTCGCGCAGGATCGAGAGCTTGTGCTGGATCAGCGGGTGGTCAAAAACGTGAACATTACTCATCTCGTCGTCTCCTTTGTTGATTCAATTTTTCATTCCTGTGCCGCCTGGGCCGCGAGCCGCGCCTGGCGTTCCCGCTCGGCCTGCGACAGGCGCAGATAGACCGGGAGCAGTTCCTCCGCCGGGGCCGGCGTCTGCCCGAAAGCGGCCATGGCCACGCCCCACGCGCTCTGGCTGACCAGATTGCCCGGCGCCAGCACGGCGAGAATGCCCATGTCCAAACATGTATTATAACACAACTGTGCGCCGTCGCCAACCAGAAAAACGGATTTCTGCATTTTTCCCAGTTCTTCGCCCAGCTCCGCGAGCGAAATCGCACGGTCTTCACAAAGACGCACCGGTTTTCCGCCCCGGATCTCGAACAGGGCGTTGTAGATCTGGCTGCGGCGGGCATCCATGGCCGCGCACACGAGCGCGCCCTCCCCCGCCGCGAGGCCGTGATACGCCATAGCCTCGAGCGTCGACACACCGATGGCGGGCTTCTGCGCGCCCCAGGCGAGCCCCTTGGCCGTGGACACGCCGATGCGCACGCCGGTGAACGAGCCCGGCCCGCGCGCGACGGCAATAGCGTCCACATCCGCAAGCCTGGTGTCGGTATTTTTCAGCAGCTGCTCCGCCATCGGCAGCAGCGTGCAGCTGTGCGTCAGGCCGCTGCACTGCTGGCTCTGGGCAATGAGCACCCCATCGCGGCACAGGGCGACCGACGCCGCCTTGGCCGAGGACTCCAGTGCGAGGATCAGCATGATTTCCCGCTCCCTTCCGTGATCGTGATGCGCCGGGTCGTCGGGCCGAGCTTTTCAAACCGGACCACGACCTCGTCGCCGTAAAATGCGTCCTCCACGTTCTCGCTCCACTCAACGGCGCAGACGGAACCGCGGTTGACATAATCCTCCCAGCCAATGTCGAACAGCTCGTCCGCGCTGCCGAGACGGTACATATCAAAATGGATCAGCTCGCGGGGGCCCTCATATTCGTTCACGATCGTGAACGTCGGGCTCGAGACGCGGCACGTCAGCCCCATGCCGCGGGCCATGCCGCGCACAAAGGCGGTTTTGCCGCTGCCGAGCTCACCGTACATGGCCACGACCTTGCCGTCCGGCAGGGCGCGCGCAAAGTCCGCGCCGGCCTGCTCGGTCTCCGCTTCGCTGTGGGTCAGATATTCCTGCATGGTATCCCTCCGATTCTGAAGAAGTATTATAGCACGGTTTCGGCCGTTGCGTAAAGTCGTTTTGTGTGATATAATAAGCGCCGATTTCAAAACGCCGCCGCGGCGGAAAGGAGGCCATTATGAAAAAAGTCATGTCCTACGCAAAGGAGTTTTTTCACCGGGCGGACATCTTCCTGCTCGTGATGGGCCTCATCTGCGCCATTTTCGGCATCGTCGTCATCTCGAGCGCCACGGCGTCGTACCATTCGGCCAAGTATGTCATCGTGCAGAGCGCGTCGCTCATCCTCGGCGTTTTCGCGTTCGTGGTCATGACCGTGCTGGATGTGGACGTGCTGGCCGACAAGTGGCAGATCCTGTGCGCGTTCAACGTGGTCTTTCTGCTGCTGCTGATCCCCTTCGGCGTGAGCGACAACACCGGCAACAACGGCTGGCTGCGCTTTTTCGGCATCGGCATTCAGCCGACAGAGGTCATCAAGCTCACGTTCATCGTCATTCTGGCAAAGCAGATCAGTTACTTAAAGGAATATCACGACCTCAACTCCGTGTGGTCGGTCGCGCAGCTGGCGGGCCATTTCGTGCTGCTGTTCGGGCTGATCCTTGTCGTGTCGTCCGACCTCGGCTCGGCGCTGATCTTCTTCTTCATCTTCCTCGTGATGCTCTTTGCCGCGGGCTTTGCGCTGCACTGGTTTGCGATCGGCTTTGCGGCCATCGCCGCGATGATCCCGCTGCTGTGGAAGTTCGTGCTGCACGACTATCAGAAAAACCGCATCCTCGCGCCCTATGACTCCAGCATCGACCCGACGAACACCGGCATCAACTGGCAGCCGCACCAGAGCAAGATCGCGCTCGCTTCCGGCCAGTGGACCGGCGCGGGCCTCGGTCACGGCACACAGAGCCAGTCCAACGCCCTCGCCGGCAAGCACACGGACTTCATCTATGCCGTCATCGGCGAGGAGCTCGGCATGATCGCCTGCATCCTCGTCATCGTGCTGCTGCTGATCGTCATCATCCGCTGCGTCATGGTCGGCATCCGCTCGGGCAGCAACATGGGCTCGCTCGTGTGCTTCGGTGTGGCCGCGTTTTTGACGTTCCAGACGTTTGAGAATATCGGCATGTGCATCGGCATCACGCCCGTCATCGGCATCACGCTGCCGTTTTTCAGCTACGGCGGCTCTTCCCTGTTCACGACCTTTGCCGCGCTCGGCATGGTGTCAGGCATCCACTTCCGACCAAGGCCAAAGCGAAACAGCATCTATTACTGACGCACCGCGCCCCTGCAGGTTTCCCGGGAAACCTGCAGGGGGCGTTTTTTCTCCCGGCATACAGAAAGCACCCGGCCATTTGGCTGGGTGCTTTCCGCAAAACATAGAAGGGGGAAGAGAAGTAACTGGGTGGTATCAGCCGCCGTGACAGGCGGCGCAGTCGTGCTCTGCAAAGAGCGCGGCGTCATAGGCAATGCCGTTTTTATCATAGTAGTCCTTCACGGCCGCCTTGACCGCCTCCTCCGCGAGCACGGAGCAGTGGATCTTCTGGGCCGGCAGACCGTCGAGCGCTTCTACGACCGCCTTATTGGACAGCGTCAGCGCCTCTTCGATGGGCTTGCCTTTGATCATCTCGGTCGCCATCGACGAGGACGCGATCGCGCTGCCGCAGCCGAACGTGTTGAACTTCACGTCCGAGATGATGCCGTTGTCTACCTTAATATACATCCGCATGATGTCGCCGCACTTGGCGTTGCCGACTTCGCCGATGCCGTCGGCGTCGGGCATCTTGCCGACGTTGCGGGGGTTTTCAAAATGGTCCATGACCTTTTCGCTGTACAGTGCCATAGGAAAGCCTCCTTTGTATCATTTTGTGTTAGATCAGGTGCGGGCGCGCGCCGGTCTCCAGCTCGTCCCACACCGGGGAGATGCTGCGCAGATAAGCGACCACCTGCCGGACGTTGTCCACGATGTATGTCATTTCCTCGTCCGTGTTGTATTCGCCCACGGACAGGCGCAGCGAACCGTGCGCCACCTCATGCGGCAGGCCGATGGCCAGCAGCACATGGCTGGGGTCGAGCGAGCCGGACGTGCAGGCGCTGCCGGATGAAGCGGCAATGCCCTTGCGGTCGAGCAGGAGCAGCAGCGACTCGCCCTCGATACCTTCGAAGCAGAAGTTCACCGTGCCGGGCACGCGCTGCTCGCGGTCGCCGTTGAGCCGGGCGTGCTCGATCGTCGAGAGGCCGGCGATGAGCGCCTCGCGCAGGCGCGTAACCTTCTCCGTGTTCTCGGCCATGTGGTCGACCGCTTCACGCAGCGCTGCGGCCATGCCGGCGATGGCCGGGGTGTTCTCCGTGCCGCCGCGCTTGCCGCGCTCCTGCGCGCCGCCCTCAATGATGTTCGTGAGCGGGATGCCGCGCCTGGCGTACAGGAAGCCGACGCCGCGCGGGCCGTGGAACTTGTGCGCCGAGCACGAGAGCAGGTCGATGTTCATCTCCTGCACGTTCACGGGGACATGGCCGATGGCCTGCACCGCGTCCGTGTGGAACGGGATGCCCCACTCGCGGCAGAGCGCGCCGATGGCCTCAATGGGCTGGACGGTGCCGATCTCGTTGTTGGCAAACATGACGGACACGAGCGCCGTGTCCTCCCGGATGGCCGCAGCCACGTCCTCGACGCGGACGACGCCGTTTTCGTGCACATCCAGCAGCGTCACGTCAAAGCCTTCCTTGCGGAGCTTATCGAGCGTGTGCAGCACCGCATGGTGCTCAAACTTGGTGGATATCAGGTGTTTTTTCCCCTTACGGGCGCCGTTTCTGGCGGCGGAGATGATGGCCTGATTGTCGGCCTCGCTGCCGCCGGAGGTGAACACGATCTCGCGCGGGTCGGCAGCGCCGATCAGCTGCGCAATCTCGGTACGGCAGGCGAGCAGATGCTCGGCTGCCTCCTGCCCGAGGGTGTAGAGCGTGCTGGGATTGCCGTAGATCTCGTCAAAGTACGGAAGCATGGCTTCCTTAGCGGCGGGGGATAGTTTTGTGGTTGCCGCATTGTCTGCGTAGACGCGCATGAGACTGTCCTCCTTTAATTCCTATTTGCTTTGTGGGTAAATGATACCATGCATCCCCCACATTGTCAATAGGAATTTGAAAAAGAAAAACGGGGAAAGAAAATTTGTTTTCTTCCCCCGCTTCAGTGCCCTTATGCTTTGCCGTCGAGCAGGTCCTGCACGGACACGCCGGACAGGTAGTTATCCATGACGGCGTCGAGCTTCTTCCACATCGGCAGCGTCAGGCACTGAGCTGCGCGCTCGCATCTGTTCTCTCCGGCATCAAGACAGGAGACGGCGGCCATGCTGCCCTCGGTGCTGTGCAGCACCTCCGCGACCGTGATGTCGCTCGCCGGCCGGCTCAGGCGGTAGCCGCCCTCCTTGCCGCGCTGGCTGACGACGAGGTTCGCGCGGTTGAGCGCCGCCGCGATCGCCTCCATATATTTCAGGGACACATCCTGCCGCTGCGACACGGTCTTGAGCGAGATGAACCCCTCGTCGCAATGCTGCGCCAGGTCGATCATCAGGCGCAGCGCATAGCGTCCCTTGGTTGAGATAACCATAATCCGTTGCCTCCTTGCTGCACAACTGCGTGTGCAGATGCTAAGGATAATATACTACCAAATCACAAGGAATTCAAGTCGAATGTTGCAGACGTAAAAAAGCCGGGTACATCCCCGGCTTTTTCGCATTCAGACTTCCTGTTCGGCCACGAGCGGCTCGACCACGCGCATGGCATCGAGCGTGCGCGTCAGCAGTTCGTCCAGGCTCCAGCCAAGCATGTCCGCGCCGCGCTGGATCACCTCGCGCGAGCAGCCCGCCGCGAAACCGCTGCTCTTATATTTCTTCTTGAGCGACTTGAGCTCCATGTCCTGCACGCTCTTGGACGGACGCATCAGCGCCGCCGCGCCGATCAGGCCGGTCAGCTCGTCGGTCGCAAAGAGTATCTTTTCCATCTCGTGCTCCGGCTGGATATCCACCGTGATGCCGTAGCCGTGGCTGGCCGTGGCGTGGATCAGCCGCTCGTCAAGATCCCGCTCGCGCATGATCTCCTGCGACTTGATGCAGTGCTGATCGGGATAACGCTCAAAGTCCAGATCATGCAGCAGGCCGACAATGCCCCAGAAATTCACCTCGTCGCCGTAGCCGAGCTCCTGCGCGAAATAGCGCATGACGCCCTCAACCGTGCGGGCGTGGTGCAGATGGAACGGATCCTGGTTATATTCCGTCAACAGCGCCCAGGCTTCCTCCCGGTTCAGTTGCTTGCTCATAGCAAAGCCTCCTAATACATATCTTTTTTGTAGGTCTAAGAAAGAATAGCATTAACATAGCACAGTCGCCGCTGGATTTCAAGTAGTTTTTTCGCTGAACACCCGGAAGTCAATGTGTCCAAAAATTGACACACTGTCAAAAGTATACCATTATTTGACTAAACGTTGGTTTTCTGCCGCGCTGCTTCTTTTTGGAATTTCCAGACGTTTTCTGCCTCTGGTGTCACACTTTTACGCTTTTTGTGAGCAAAATATACGAGCCGGTCGATTTTATTTCATTGCTTTTTGTCAAAAAGTATGTTATGATATGCACAGTATGTATGCATCGTGTTCACTGCACTACGGTGTCATGCTTACGAAAACGTTCGATGATCTGCCGCGAGCAACGGCCAAATCATCTTCGTAATAAAAGAAAAAGGAAGGATGTATTTCATGGACGAAAAGTATAGCGCGCTATTTACTCCGTGGAAGATTGGCAATGTCGAAATCAAAAACCGCATTGTCCAGTGCTCCATGGGCGGCACCTCTCTGTTTGGATGGCTGGAGCCCTGCCACTTTGATAAGGAAGCTGCGAACTTCCTGCTCAACCGTGCACAGGACGGCGTCGGTCTGGTTCTCCCGGGCATGCAGTGTGTCCGCGACACCATGGGCCGCAGATGGCTCTGGCAGAACAAGAAGATGTTCAAGGAACTCGCCGACTACATGGTCGAGTACCACAAGACCGGCTCCAAGCTGTTCATTCAGCTCGCCGCTGGTTTCGGCCGCTCCATGGCTGTTGCCCCCTGGATGGTCACTCTGAACAACAACAAGGTGCTCGGCACCCTTGCCAAGCCCGTCATCGACGTCAGCTACTGCTGCGCTTCCGCTTCCGCTACCCCGAACCGTTGGCAGGAGGACATGCTCTCCCGTCCGATGACCGTCGAAGAGATCCACGAGATGGTCGATGCGTTCGGCAAGACCGCAAAGCTGCTGCGTGAGGCCGGTGTCGACGGCGTTGAGATCCACGCTGTCCACGAAGGCTATCTGCTTGACCAGTTCACCATCGCCAACTGGAACCATCGTACCGACGAGTACGGCGGCTCTTTCGAGAACCGTTTCCGCTTCCCGGTCGAGATCGTGCAGGAGATCAAGCGTCAGGCCGGCGCCGACTTCCCGGTGTCCCTGCGTTACTCCGTCGTCTCCAAGACCAAGGCTTGGGGCAAGGGCGCTATGCCGTATGAGACCGACTTCGAAGAGTTCGGCCGTGACATGGCTGAGTCTGAGAAGGCCATCAAGTACCTGGGCGATGCCGGCTACGACATGTTCAACTGCGACAACGGTACTTACGACGCATGGTACTGGGCACATCCGCCTCAGTACATGCCCGACAACTGCAACCTCGAGTACGTCGAGCACATCAAGAAGTTCACCGACAAGCCCGTCGCCTGCGCCGGCCGTATGGATCCGGTCAAGGCCGCGGAAGAGATCGCTGCCGGCCGTCTCGATGCAGTTGCCATCGCGCGTCAGAACCTCGTTGACCCCGAGTGGATCCACAAGATCCTCGAGGGCCGTCAGGACGAGATCAAGCCCTGCATCCGCTGCCACAACGGCTGCTTCAACTTTGCGAAGTTCAAGGGCACGGCGAATATCCAGAGCACGCAGGATTCCCTGCACCTGGGCCGCTGCGCGCTGAACCCGACGACCATGCAGCACAACAAGTATAAGATCGTTCCGACCAAGAACCCGAAGAAGGTCGCCATCATCGGCGGCGGCATCGGCGGCATGGAGTGCGCGCTCGTGCTCAAGAAGCGCGGCCACAAGCCGGTCCTCTTCGAGAAGACCAACGAGCTCGGCGGCCTGTTCCTCACCGCTTCCGCGATGAGCTTCAAAGAGAACGATAAGGAACTCATTGAGTGGTACAAGAAGGAAGTCGCGAAGCAGGGTATCGATATCCGCTTCAACACCGAGGTCACCGACCTTGGCACCATGCGCGGCTTCGACGAGATCATCGTGGCCACCGGCTCCGTGCCGAGAACCATGCCCATGATCCCGGGCTTCGAGAAGACCATGAGCTTCACCGAGCTGCTCAAGGAGAAGAAGGAAGTCGGCGACAAGGTCCTGTTCTTCGGCGGCGGCCAGTCCTCCTGCGAGGCGGCTTACGACCTGATTCTCCAGGGCAAGCACCCGATCATTGTCGAGTACGCCGGCGACCTGGTTGCTGCTCAGGCCACCTGCCTTGCCAACACCTCCTTCCTGCGTGACGCGATGGAGTACCACAAGGTTCCGACCTACCTGCACTCCACCATCACCGAGATCCACGACGGTGGCGTCACCGTCAAGGGTCAGGACGGCAAGACCTTCGAGGTCGCTTGCGACAACGTCATCAACGGCATCGGCTTCGTGCCGGCTCCGGTTGGCGACAAGGGCCGTCACGTGCACCGCGTCGGTGACTGCGTTGCCATCGGCAACCTGCGCACCGTCATCTGGCGTGCATGGGATGTCTGCATGAAGATCTGATCTTCGGCTGACACCAACAACGCATAAAACCCGCGCGGGTGCAGAGAAATCTGCACCCGCGTTTTGCGTCTATATACATATGCAAAAGGAGCGCCCGCACATATCCGCGAGCGCTCCTTTTCGTCTTTATAGAATGGCCAGTAATTCTTCCAGCCGCGTGATGCGCCAGTCCGCCTGCGGCGGCATGGCCGTGCCGCGATCGGCCGGGTCAAACCAACAGGTTTACATCCCCGCTGCCCTGCCGCCTGCGATATCCGCCGTGAGTGAATCACCAATCATCAGGCACTGCTCCGGCCGAACGCCCGGCAGCTGCGCCAGACACCGGTCGAAAAACACCCGGCTCGGCTTCTCCGCGCCCAACTGCCCGGAGATGAACAGCTGCTCAAACGCATCGAGCATCCCGGCCCGGCGCAAACGATTCACCTGCTGCGCATACGGCCCGTTGCTCGCAGCGCACAACCGGTATTTCCCGTACAGCTGCGCCAGCACATCCAGCGCGCCCGGGACCGGGACCGCACTCTCGTGCAGCCGGACGCGGAACGCGTCCTCCATCGCCGCACCGTCGGCCTCCAGCCCGAGCCGCGCCAGGATCGTCTGCCAGCGCACGTCCCGCAGCCCGGCGATCGTCAGCTCGCCGCGCTCAATCCGCGCCCAGAGCTTGTCGTTCTCCACCTGAAACACGGCGAACATCTCCGGCGCATACGGCAGGCCGGCCTCGCGGAAGATCTCCTCCATCGCCTGCATCGCACCGGCGCTGAAGTCCAGCAGCGTGTTATCAATATCAAACAGAAGCACCTTTGGTTTCTTCATTACGCCGCCCTCCCCTGTTCATTCGCGGCCGGACGCCGGTGCACGGCGTCTGCGTGCATTTACTGCACGAAACACTGTCGACACCAGCAGGATACCGACAGCCAGGCTGCCCGCGATTCCGGCGGTCTCCAGACCCTTCTGCAGCGCCTCCTGCACCTCGCCCGAGAGGCCGATGCTCATCGTATAATAAATGCCGGCGCCAGGCAGCAGCGGAATGCTGGAAATGACCAGATACGACGTGACCGGACACTTGCGCCAGCGCCCCATGCCCTCGGAATAGACCGCAGCCACGACCTCGGAGAAAAAATTCGCACTGTAGACGCTGCACCCCGCCCTGCTGCACAGCAGGTAAACGATCCAGGTCAGCGCGCTGCCGAGCGCACACAAAACGCTGCCCCAGTCGTGGACGTTAAACAGGATCACAAATCCCAGGCAGGCGACAAACGTCGCGATCCCCTGTGCCCAGAGCGGATAGGTCAGCGCTGCAGCCGTCTCCGCGTGCCCATAGATCGGAGTCGTAACGTACCACGCCGCCGCCGTGCCGAGCGCGATGGCGAACGCCGAGAGCAGCACCTGCACGATGCGGCTGACGCCGGAACTCGTGTCGCCGTAGATAATATCACGCATGGAGTTCGTGATGAGCAGTCCGGGCACCAGCAGCATCAGCGCGCCGATGATAACGACCGCCACGCAGTCGAGCCAGCCGAGGCCGGCGGCGACATACGCCGGCAGCGCCATGAGAAAGGACGCTGCTATGGTGCTGAAAAACGGGTTGACCTCCAGCCGGTCCATGCAGCGCGTCACGAAGCCGATGATCAGGCCGCTCAGCCCCGCCCAGAGCCAGTCGCGCACCGTGCCGCCGAACACGCAGCAAAAGCCGGCCGCTGCCATGAAATTGCCGAGGTAATACATCCACACGGCGTAGCTGCGGACGGCGGCCGTCGTTTCCTTGAGCCAGCGCTGCGCCTCCTCCGGTTCAGGCACCTCGGCGCAGATGCGCCGGCTGAGCGCGTTGAGCTTTTCAATGCGCTCGAGATCATTGCCGTGGTAGCCCACGCGCTTCATAATGGTCAGCGGCTTGGCATTCGGCGCCACAAAGCTGACCGCAACGCAGTTCGGGATGGCAAATGCCTGCCCCTCCGTGCCATAGGCCTCGATCACGCGGCGCATGGTCTCCTCGACCCGGTACGTCTCCGCCCCGGCGACAGCAAGCTCATAGCCGATCTGCACCGTCATATCCGCAAGAAGATAATAGTCCATACCTGTCTTCCCATAAGCAAAAGTTTCCCGGCCAAAGCCGGGCTTCCAGTGGTGCCAGCGTAACACATTTTACTGTACAAATCAACGGGGATGCGGTGGTTTTTGTGCCGATATTTTTCCCCAAGAAGCAGCACTCCCTTACTGTGCCCAGATGCGGAGGCACAGCAGGATTTCTGTTCCAGAAATTCTGTGAATCTGCCCAAACACCGGCGCAAAGCAAGCATAAATATTCACAAAAGCTCTAGAAATACGAAAATTTACGAAAAAATTTAAAATATATGTTACATTTTTATTCTTTCGGACTATAATATGCCTCATCCGGCACGTGTAAACAAACTGTTAACATGCTGCCACTTCAGAAAGAACTGAGCAACCATGAAACCTGCCACAAATTCATTGGCCAAAAAGAAGCACGCCATCCCGCATGTCTATATCATTCTCCTGATCGTAATCCTGCTGGCAACCGTGCTGACCTATATCGTCCCCGCCGGTCAATTTGACCGCGGAACCGTAGATAACGTCAAAATGGTCATCCCCGGCACCTATCACCGGATCGATCAGACACCGGTCAACCTGTTTGATATGTTTGTCGCAATTCCGCAGGGCTTCGTCTCCATGGCGAACATCGTCATTCTGATCTACATGTGCGTCGCCGGCATGGGCATTCTGACATCCACGGGCGCACTGGAGAGAGTGTTTGGCTCTTTCATCAGCAAGGTCGGTGCAAAAGGCCGCGTGGTCATGCTGATCATTTTTTACGCGTTCTTCTTCGTCCGGGGTGGCCTGACCGGTTCCGTAAACTCTCCGATCGCCTTCATCCCGCTCGTGGTTACGCTGTGCCTCGCCGTCGGCTATGATGTCATGACCGCGCTGGGCGTCGTCGCCGTCGGCGCGCTGGTCGGCTTCGCGGTCGGCCCGACCAACCCGAACACCGTCGTCGTCGCGCAGCAGATCTGCGAGCTGCCGATCTACTCCGGCATGACGTTCCGCACCATCACCTGGCTCGTCCTCGGTCTCGCCGGCCTGATCTATGTCGTCATCTATGCAGAAAAGGTAAGAAAGAATCCGAGCGCCAGCCTGAGCAGCTATAAGCCGGATACGCAGGAGCTGCAAAACGAAAACATGCAGGCAGCCGCGACCACCCGCGACAAGTGGGTCGTCTTCACGCTGTTTGTCGCCGTCGTCGCCGTTGTGGTACTGACCGTCAAGTTCAGTCTGAGCATGGTGCAGATGGCCGGCCTGTATATTATCATCGGCATCATCGGCGGCCTTGTGGCCGGTTACAAGCCCAATGAAATTGCCGCCATGTTCACGAAATACGGCAAGGAAATGTTCACCGCCGCTCTGGTACTCGGCATGGCAAAAGCCGTTTCGCTCGTGCTGACGCAGGGCAACATCATCGACACTATGGTGTATGGCATGTCCAGCATTCTCGGCGGTCTGCCCGCCGGCCTCAGCGCTGTTATCATGTTCCTGATCCAGACCATCGTCAATTTCTTTATCAACTCCGGCAGCGGACAGGCTGCTGCCATGATGCCGATCATGGCGCCGCTGTCCGACCTCATCGGGGTCAGCCGTCAGACCGCGATCCTTGCGTTCCAGATGGGTGACGGCCTGTCCAACATGATCTGGCCGACGTCTGCCAGCATGATGGCCTATGTGTTTGCCGCAAACGAAAAGTTCGAATCCTACCTGAAATTTGTCCTGCCCATTTTCCTGATCGTGTCCGTGCTCGGCGCCATTATGCTGGTGATCGGCACCGCGATCGGCTACTGAGTCAGGTGTAAGGCTGCATCATGAACGAAGCATTCCACACCTCCCTGCACACCGCCATGAAGGCGCGCGCCGCCGACATTCTGCCGGAGGTCATTGAACTGCGCCGCACGATCCATAAACATCCTGAAACCGGATTTGACACCGGAGAAACGGAAAAGCTGGTAAAGACCTTCCTCGAGCGGGAGCACATTGCGATCCTCCCGTCTGAGCTCGGCGTTCTGGGACTCATCCGTGGGCAAAACCACGACCGGATCGTCGCCCTGCGCGCAGATATGGACGCGCTCCCGCTGCAGGAAGAGACCGGCCTCCCCTACTGCTCTCAGGTCCCCGGCAAAATGCACGCCTGCGGGCACGACGGGCACACCGCCATGCTGCTCGGCACGGCAAAGATCCTCCAGGAATACGCGGACGAGCTCCCGACGGACATCCTGCTGATTTTTCAGCCCGCAGAAGAGGGGCCCGGTCTCGGCGGCGCCGTCAAAATGGTGCCGCAAATTCAAAACACCGGCCTTGCCGACAAAATCGTCGCTGCATTCGGGCAGCATGTCTCCAATGACTATCCGGCTGGCTTTGTCGCGCTGAAGAAGGGGCCTGTCGCCGCCTCCACCGATTCCTTTGACATCACATTCATCGGGAAAGGCGGCCACGCCGGCCGCCCCAACGAGTGCATCGACGCGCTCTCTGCCGGGGCAAAATTTGTAACCGCGATGGAAAGCTTTATGTCGCGGCATACGGACCCGTTCGACCCGTGCGTCTGCTCCATCGGCATCTTTCAGGCCGGGACCGCCAAGGGCATCGTCGCAGAAAGCGCGCATCTCGCCGGTACCATTCGCTGCCAGAAGGAAGAGACCCGAACCTACATCATCGACAATCTCAAGCGCGTTGCACAGGGCGTCGCCTACGCGACCGGCACGGAATGTGACATTCAGGTCAAACGGGGCGTACTGGGTCTGCGCAACGACAATGATATGGTCGATTACGCGAGATCTGTTATGGATCACGTCGTCGGCAAAGACCATCAGATCGAGCTGCCGCACCCGATGATGGGCGCAGAGGATTTTTCCTACTACGCGATGGAGTTCCCCGCCGCATTTTACTGGCTCGGCACGCGCAATGAGCAAAAGGGCTGCACCGCACTGCTGCACAACGCGCACTTTAATTTTGACGAAAGCGTCATGCAGACCGGCATGGAACTTTTCTGCGCATTGGCAGTCAATCTGAAGTAAGTGCAGCAGAGTCGCTCTGACGAGCGGACAGTTCTCCGCATCGGCCAGTCTCATCAAAGAGTATCGGATAGCTTCTGCGCAGTTTGGGCGCACGATCGCATATATAATACAAACAGGCATTCATAAGGGCTTTCTAAGACTCCCAGTCTCACTTATATTATGATTCAGCCCAATATATAATATGCTTCCTTCCCGTATCGCTGTCAAAGCTGACTGAATTTTCTCGTCGGATTCGTTTTTAAGGATAAACCGCCCTATCAGATCAGTATATTTCCCTGCAGCGGTCGTCTGCTGATCATCAAGGAGGTATGCAATAAACTCTTGTGTTAATGCATCTGCCCATATAGCGCTCGAAGGGTTAGTTTCCTGCGCAAAAGCAATCAGCAGATCGATAATATCAGTATTATTTGCCTCTGCAACGGCTTTCATCTCTTCGAATACGGAATTGTCCTTAAGCTCAATCTGGTTCACATGGTAAATACTGTTTTCTGTCTTAATGAATTGCAGACCACGAACGGTAGTCCGTACAACAGCCTCCGGAATATCAAAGCCAAACACTTCAAATAGCCGGTTTTTCATTTCTATCGCGGTAAAGGAGTGTAGATTGCTTTTTATGATGATATACTGGATAAACTCGGCAAGTATTTGGTATGGACTTTGGTACTGCTGGGCATCCACTAAACTTTTCATAGTCGAAAACGATGCCAATATGGAAGTAGGATTATTACTGCTCATACGTTGCCTCCGTATAATTCTCTAAATTTCTCATATAGCGTGAGGTGAGTGCGACTTCTGTGTAATGTACTGCACATAGGAATACGGGGGAGCTCTTTACAATACTCTCTTAATCTCTCGCACACCAGCAAGAGTTCATAATCCTTTTGCGACAAGATGCCGGGCTCATATTTAACGACATTCCTCTATTTCAACTGCGCCTTCAGCTCCTGAAAGCTCTCCAGCGCGCTCTGGAGGTTTTCGATGATATCGTCAGCCAGCACGTCGGGCGAGGGCAGGTTGTCCAGATCGGCAAGGGACTTGTCCTTGATCCAGAAGATATCGAGGCTGGTCTTATCCCGCGCAAGGATGTCGGCAATATCGAATTTGCGCCAGCGGCCATCCGGGTTATCTTCGCTCCATGTTTCGGTGCGTTCGTACCGATTCTCCGGATGATAACAGGCGATGAAATCCTGTAGATCGGAATACTGCATCGGGTGCTGTTTCAGGGTGAAGTGAACATTGGTGCGGAAATCATAGATCCAGACGGCCTTCGTCTGTGTTTCGGCGCTGGCCGGACGCTTATCGAAGAAAATGACGTTTGCTTTGACGCCCGGCTTATAGAAGATGCCCGTGGGCAAACGCAGGATTGTATGCAGATCACAGGTAGCAAGCAGCTTCTTGCGGACGATCTCGCCTGCGCCGCCCTCAAAGAGCACGTTGTCCGGCACGACCACCGCGGCCTTACCCGTGGCTTTCAGGATGGTATTGATGTGCTGGACGAAATTGAGCTGCTTGTTGCTGCTGGTCGTCCAGAAATCCTGACGGTTATATACGAGGTCTTCTTCCTCCTGTTCGCCTTCCTCATTGGTGAAGGTGAGGGAGGATTTTTTGCCGAAGGGCGGGTTGGTGAGAACGTAATCCACGCGATAGCCGGGATCGGTGAGCAGCGAATCGCCGTGGGCGACAGGAACGCTGCCGTAGATATCCCCGATGTTGTGCAGGTACAGATTCATCAGGCACAGCTTGAAGGTAGACGCCACCAGCTCATTTCCGTAGAAAGTCCCGTTTTTGAGGAATTCCTTCTGCTCCCGATCGAGCGTATAGTTCTCCGGGTCGGCAAGAAAGGACTGGGCCGCGAGGAAGAATCCGCCGCTGCCGCAGCAGGGGTCCGCGATCGTTTTCATCGGCTCCGGGCGGATGCAGGCGACCATCGCCTGGATCAGCGCGCGCGGTGTGAAATACTGGCCTGCGCCGGATTTTACGTCTTCGGCGTTTTTCTGCAGCAAACCTTCATAGATTTCGCCCTTCACGTCCGAAGACATGGAGACCCATTTTTCCCGGTCGATCATCTGCACGATCCGGTAAAGGATCGCGGCGTTGCTGATTTTGTTGATCGCGCCCTTGAAGATCTGACCCAGGATGCCGCCCTGCTCGCCCAGCTTTTCCAGTGTATCTTTGTACTGTTCTTCCAGATCCGCACCCGTGAGGGTGTTCATATCCTGCCATGTATAGCCGGCAGGAATACCGGACTCCTTCTTATATGGCGGTTTGGCATACTCGTCCGACATCTTGAGGAATATCAGGTATGTAAGCTGCTCCAGATAATCTCCATAGGATAATCCGTCATCGCGGAGCGGGTTGCACATGCCCCAGACTTTAGAGATGATGGATGATGTTTGTTCAGGCATTGTTGCTCTCCTTTATACGGCTTGGAATACTAACATGATAATCTGTTATATCAACTTCACCATCTTTGGCAATTCTAAAAACAAGGTCCAGAGCTACAGAATACTTGTTTTCAAGCAAATCAGAGTAATAAAAAATCATTGATACCTGAGCTTCATATTCGCTAAAGTCCTCTTTATGTTCGGCATAAAATTCAAAATAGATGCTTTTTTCTTCTCCAGGAGCAAATGCTGTAAAACCAAGATCGTTCCGCGGATAACATCCATCCAAATTGCACCATGTGTATGTAAAGTCTTTTGCAACACCAAGACCAATATTTTTTATTGAAATCCTTCGATCGATAACGGTACTGTTCTCTGCGTTGCTGTTCGAAATAGTAAGCCCTATGCACTGAACAAAATGAGGCGCACCC
>ONIG01000038.1 GCA_900317855.1 uncultured Eubacteriales bacterium
CAGTCAAAGATGTACACGAAGCGAAAGCGCCAACGCCAATGCTTGTCACGCTGTCCGGGATCGTCACGCTGGTCAGAGATGTGCAATCAAAGAAAGCATTAGCGCCAATGCTCGTCACGCTGTCCGGGATCGTCACGCTGGTCAGAGATGTGCAATCATAGAAAGCAAAACCGCCAATGCTCGTCACGCCTTCTGCAATCACAGCTGACTTTACCCTGCCATGCCATGGCGCACCAGAAGGACCATAGCCATGCATATCACCGCTGCCGCTGATCGTCAGCACGCCGTCGCTGTCCAGCGTCCAGGTCAAGTTGCTGCCGTCGCCCTCCGCACCGCAGGTGCCGCTGTCCACGATGTCTGCCGCCAGCGCCGTGGCCGGCAGGAGCGATGCGATCATCAGCACCACGAGTACGAAACTCAAAAGTCGTTTTTTCATGTGTTTCCTCCCTGTTCATTTTTCTCCTGTCATTTTGTTAGCAGCCCTGCCACGCAGGAGAAACGATGCGCATGGCTGCGCTCCCAATATACCCGGTGTCCCGATATCTACATAGATTATAACATTATTTATAATTATAAAATATGCAATACAATTTACATTATTGGCATTGGCATACTTTTCTGTAGAATTTGCGCACAACTCAAATTAAAACAGCAACATCCCCCTCTGATTCCGGATGAATCAGAGGGGGATGCATTTTTACCGGGTTACTTTTTCACGTTCTTGCAAAACTCCATCAGGATCGTCGCGACCTGCTCACGCGTCGCGCTGCCCTGCGGCTCGAGATAAGTCTCGCCGCCGTAGACGTGCCAGATCGTCACGGTCACGGGCTCGCGTCCGCCGCCGCAGCCGGCGCAGCCGAGCAGCAGCGCAAGGGCGAGCAGCAGCGCGGGGATACGCGCGCGGTGGTTCATCCGGGCACCCCATGCAGCGGGAGCACTACCTGCCGTTCGCGGCGCTGGTCAATGAGGACACGGTCGTGCTGCGGCGGCTCTACCCCGAGTGGGGCGCGCAGACGCGCCTGCCGTACTTCGCGCACGGCACGCTGCTGTGGTACTGCACGCAGCACGGGCTGTTCGCGCAGAAGATCGACGCGCACAAAAAGTGAGCGGAAAACAGCAAAGGCGTCCCCTCTCGGGGACGCCTTTGCTGCGGTTTCGGATGCATTACGCGATGCCGGTGACGGTGTAGTCCTTGGCCTCGACCGCGGCCTTGAGCACGGCGTCGTCCACCGGGGCGCTGAGCGTCACGACGGCGGTGCCCGCCGTGTGGCTGACTTCTGCCTCGGTGACTTCCGGCAGCGCCTCAAGCGCCTTCTTCACGGTCGCCTCGCAGTGAGTGCACATCATGCCTTCGATCGAAATGGTCTTTTTCATTGCAGTTTCCTCCTTGATTTCGGGTACTTGTTTGAGATGGTTTGCACGTTTATGATCATGGCGCGTATCGCGCAGCTTGAACAGATTCAGGCGCAGGGCGTTCGTGACCACGCAGAAGCTCGACAGGCTCATGGCCGCCGCGCCGAACATGGGGTTGAGCGTCAGGCCGAGCGGGACGAACACGCCCGCCGCGATGGGGATGCCGATGGTGTTGTAGAAAAACGCCCAGAACAGGTTCTCGTGGATGTTGCGCAGCGTCGCGCGGCTGAGCCGGATGGCCGCCGGCACGTCGCTCAGGCGGCTGTTGACGAGCACGACGTCGGCCGCGTCGATGGCCACGTCCGTGCCCGCGCCGATGGCGATGCCGATGTCCGCGCGCGTGAGCGCCGGCGCGTCGTTGATGCCGTCGCCGACCATGGCGACCTTGCCGCGTGCGCTCAGACGGCGGATCTCGCGCTCCTTGCCGTCGGGCAGCACGCCCGCGATCACCTCGTCCACGCCGGCCTGTGCGCCGATGGCCCTGGCCGTGCGCGCATTGTCGCCCGTGATCATGACGACGCGGATGCCCATGTTGCGCAGCTCGCGGATGGCCTGCGGGCTGTCGGGCTTGAGCACGTCCGCCACGGCGATGATGCCAAGCAGCTGCCCGCCGCGGGCGAAAAACAGCGGCGTCTTGCCGGCCTCGGCCAGTGCCTGCGCCTGCGCCTGCATGGGCGCGGGGATGTCGGCTGCGGTGCGGACGAAGTCCGCGTTGCCGCCGCAGAGCGGCTGCCCGTCGTGCGTGGCCTTGAGTCCGTTGCCCGGCAGGGCCTGAAAGTCCGCGACCTCGGCGGCGGTCAGCCCGTCCGCCTCCGCGCGGCGCAGCACCGCCTTGGCCAGCGGGTGCTCACTCCTGCGCTCGAGCGCGCAGGCCAGGCGCAGCAGCTCGCCCTCCGTCACGCCCGGTGCGGGGCAGAGGTCCGTCACCGTCGGGTCGCCGGAGGTGATGGTGCCGGTCTTGTCGAGCGCGACGATCTGGATGCGGCCGGTCTCCTCGAGGGAGGCGGCCGTCTTGAAGAGAATGCCGTTTTTCGCGCCCATGCCGCTGCCGACCATGATCGCCACCGGGGTGGCGAGGCCGAGCGCGCACGGGCAGCTGATGACGAGCACGGAGATGCCGCGCGCGAGCGCATAGCCCACGGTGCGGCCGAGCAGCAGCCAGACGACGAACGTCACGAGCGCGATGCCCATGACCGACGGCACGAACACGCCGGACACCTTGTCGGCGATCTTCGCGATCGGCGCCTTCGTGGCCGCCGCGTCGCTGACCATCTGGATGATTTGCGAGAGGGTCGTGTCCTCGCCGACGCGCGTGGCGCGGCACTTGAGGAAGCCCGACTGGTTCACCGTCGCGGCCGAGACGGACACGCCCGGCGCCTTGTCGGCCGGGATGCTCTCGCCCGTGAGCGCCGCCTCGTTGACCGCGCTCGTGCCGGCGAGCACCACGCCGTCGACCGGGATGCGCTCGCCCGGGCGGACGACGAAGACATCGCCCTTCTGCACCTGCTCGACCGGGACGGTCACCTCCGCGCCGTCACGCTCGACGGCGGCGGTCTTGGGTGCAAGCTCCATGAGGCTGCGCAGCGCGTCGGTCGTCCTGCCCTTCGAGCGGGCCTCGAGCGTCTTGCCCACCGTGATGAGCGTGAGGATCATGGCGGCGGACTCGAAGTAAAAGTCATGCATATAGCCCATGACGGCCTGCTCGTCGCCGCGCACCTGCGCGCCCGTCATGGCAAAGAGCGCATAGGTACTGTACACAAACGCCGCCGTCGCCCCGAGGGCCACGAGCGTGTCCATGTTCGGCGCGCGGTGCCAGAGCGCCTGGAAGCCGCTGATGAAAAACTTCTGGTTGATGACCATGATGATCACCGTCAGCAGCAGCTGCGTCAGGCCCATGGCGACGTGGTTGCCGTCATAAAACTTCGGCAGCGGCCAGCCCCACATCATGTGGCCCATGGAAAAGTACATCAGCACGAGCAGAAAACCCAGCGACCAGAAGAGTCTGCGCCGCAGCTTCGGCGTCTCGTGGTCGGCCAGCGCATCGGCGCCGGCGGCGGGGCTTGCGCTCTGCTGCGCGCCCTTGACCGACGCGCCGTAGCCCGCGGCCTGCACCGCGTCGATGACGGCCTGGTCCGCTGCCGTGCCCTCCACCCCCATGGAGTTGGTCAGCAGGCTGACCGAGCACGCCGTCACGCCCGGCACGTTCGACACCGCCTTTTCCACGCGCGCCGAGCAGGCCGCGCAGCTCATGCCGGTGACATGGTATTGCTTCAAAGTGGTTCCTCCTTTGCGGTGCGGCTCATTTCATGAGCTTCTGCAGCGTCGCCACCAGCTCGTCGATCACCTCGTCCTTGCCGTCGCGGATGTCCTCGACGACGCAGGTGCGGATGTGGCTGGCCAGCAGCTCCTTATTGAATGCATTGAGCGCCGCGCCCGCCGCTGCCGACTGCACGAGAATGTCCGGGCAGTAGGCGTCGTTCTCGACCATGCCGCGGATGCCGCGGATCTGGCCCTCGATGCGGTTGAGCCGGTGGATGAGCCGCTTGTATTCCTCCGGCGTGCGCTCCTTCTTGCGCTGCGAACAGCCGCAGCAGCAGGTTTTTTTCTCATCGTCCATGGTCAAACACCTCATTGTTTCCCGTATACCCCTTGGGGGTATTTTTGAATATATACCCCCAGAGGGTATTTGTCAAGTGCCCGCGTGCGAATAAAACAAAAAATTGAATGAATAAATACTAATGTGCGCCGTTTCTCCTCAATTGCCCGCAAGCTGGAAAAGCGCTGGAATATATGGGACTTCAGGCCTATAATAAGCGCATATAACCGTATCAAAAATAATTCATGTATGAATATGCTGATAATACGACGAATAATGAAATTAAATTCACCAAAAACCTTGTGTGCTTTGTCAATTGAAAAGTTTACATTTCAGACGTAAACTGCACATAAGATTTTTTCCGCCTGCGGCGCACTGCTGCTCCGGCGGTGAAGGATCCAATCTCATACAGAAAGAAGGCTTATCATGAAGAGGAGAATCTTGACTCTGCTGCTGACGCTGGTCATGGTGCTGTCGCTTCTGCCCGGCACGGCGCTCGCCGTGAACGACAGCAGCGCACCCGCCGTGACGTATGCCGATCTGGCAGACATCAACGGCACTGCGCTCGTCCCCGACGGCGCAGGCGAAAACACGGAACTGACCGTAGCGGACGCAGTGCGTGCACTGCTGCTGTGGACGGGCATGACCGAGCAGCAGCTCGGCTCGTTCCCGGATGACTATCTGGCTCAGGCCCGCAGCATGGGCATGATCGACACGGACACCGACGCCGACGCGCCCTGCACGCTCGCGGCTTACCGCCAGATGAAGGCGGTCGCCGACCAGATGTATGACGCGCTGCACGCCGACAAGCTGCAGCCGCTGTACATGAACGGTATGGCGCAGCCCATCTTCCCCTACACGACCGGCGAGGTCACGGAGGGCTACAGCAACGACGAGAGCGACATCATCCGCTACTGCGTCTATGTCGAGACCAACTACGACACCGACGACGACGGCAAGCTCGACCTCGTCAAGGCGCTCGTGCAGATCCCGCGCGCAGCGATGGAGGGCAACTACAAGGCGGCCACCATCTACGAGGCGCGCCCGTACATCACCGGCTGCAACTCCAGCATGAACCCCGGCAAGAACCTCGGCAGCGAGAGCTATGACATCTCCAAGCTCTACAGCCAACCGGACAAGCGCGTGCCCGCCGGCACCGCCACGACCGCGGACGCGGCAGCTGCTGCCGACAGTGCCGACTGGTACTACTGGAACCCGTATGAGCAGATGTACGACTACGAGGACCTCAACTGGTATGACTACTATCTTGTGCGCGGCTTTGCCGTGGTCGAGTGCGGCGGTCTGGGCACGAAGGGCTCCGACGGCTTTGAGACCTGCGGCACCGATCTGGAGATCGATGCGTTCAAGTGCGTGATCGAATGGCTGCACGGCGACCGCGTGGCCTACACCGACAAGACCAGCAACGTCGCCATCTCGGCCGACTGGTCGAGCGGCAAGATCGGCATGACCGGCCGCTCCTACGCCGGCACGACGCAGTTCGGTCTGGCAACGACCGGCGTCGCCGGCCTTGAGACCATCGTCCCCGTCGCCGGCATCGCGAGCTGGTATGAGTACACCAACTCTCAGGGCATCTCCACCAACAGCCTCGTCAACTACTCCGAGCGGCTCGGCTGGTACTGCAACGGCCGCTACCTCGATCCGGACGACTACGCGACCATCGCCGAAAAGTACGGCAACTACATGTACCAGATCCAGCAGGATCAGCTCAAGAGCAACGGCGACTACTCCGAGCACTGGGCGACCCGCGACTACACGCTTGACGCGGAAAACATCAAGTGCCCGGCGCTAATCGTGCACGGCCTCAACGACGACAACGTGCGCACGAAGGAATTTGACCTCATGTATCAGGCCTATCAGAAGGCCGGCGTGAACGTCAAGCTCCTGCTGCATCAGGATGCGCACCTGACCCCGAGCTACCCCGCCGGCAACCTCGAGTTCTACATTGACGGCGAGAGCTACAACAACGTCCTCAACCGCTGGTTCAGCCACTACCTGTGCGGCGTGGAAAACGGCGCCGAGAACATGGCCGCCGTCACCGCGCAGAGCAATGTCGACGCCTCCGTCTGGAACACCTATGACAGCTGGACGACCGACGAGAGCATCGTCCTCTCCAACGCCGATGACACCGGCACGACCACCATCAACAGCGACTACGCCACGCAGGGCATCAACCGCAGAAACTGGCGTGACGCGCTGACCGCCGGCTCCACCGACGTGAGCGCCATGTACACCATGGATGTCGACGCCGACACCGTCATCAAGGGCAGCGTGGCCGTGAGCTTCACCGCCAGCGCCGATAACTATGACGCGCCGGAGACGACCAGCCCGCGCGGCACCGTCGACCACGACAACTATGTCGGCGAAGAGACGAACGCCCTTGACCACGACAACTACGTCGGCGCAGCGTCCACTGACGGCGCTGTGACCGTGTCCCTGCCGGACGGCGCCGATCTGATCGACCGCGACGCGCTCATGGTCAGCGCCATGCTCGTCGACATCGCGCCCGAGGGCACGACGTTCCCGGCCTACAACACGCAGGGCAGCTATGTGCCCAAGACCATCACCGCCGGCGGCGCGTGGATGGGCGGCGGCCTGAACAACTATGACTACGCCGAGCTCAACGCCACCGACGTCAGCTACAAGATCATTGCGCGCGGCTGGATGGACCTCTGCAACCCCGGCGCTGGCTATGACTCCGCCTCTGCCGGCACGAAGGTCGCCCTCAAGGTCGGTGAGAACCACGACTACACCATCTACCTGCAGCCGAACGTCTACACCGTCAAGGAAGGCCACAAGCTCGCACTCGTGATCTACACCTATGAGCCGGGCAAGGCCAACTACAGCCAGGACTACCAGATCACGCTCGAAAACGCTTCCGTCAGCGCGGAGATCCCCGTTGATAAGATCCCGGCCGTTCCGGCGCTTCCGTTCACGGACGTCCCCGCAGACACCGAGCTCTACGCCGCTGTGAAGTGGGCCTACTTCAGCGCCCCGCAGATCACGGCCGGCGTGACCGAGACCACCTTTGCCCCCGCCAACACCTGCACTCGTGCCGAGACCGTCACCTTCCTGTACCGTCTGGCCGGTGAGCCGGATGTGTCCGGCACGGCGCTTCCGTTCACGGATGTGGCCGAGGATGCCTACTATGCCGACGCGGTGAAGTGGGCGGCAGCCAACGGCGTGACCGCCGGCACGAGCGCCACCACCTTCAGCCCGAACGACACATGCACGCGCGCACAGGCCGTCACGCTGCTGTATAACGCAGCCGGCGCACCGGCCGTGAGCGACACGGTGAGCTTCGCGGATGTGGCGGCAGACGCCTACTACGCCGATGCTGTTGCATGGGCGGCAGCCAACGGCGTGACCGCCGGCACGAGCGCCACCACCTTCAGCCCGGACGACGCATGCACGCGCGGCCAGATCGTGTGCATGCTCTACCGCGGCGACACGCAGGCCTGAGCAAGACACAGAAAATCACCCCCAAAAGCGGCAGCGCCCATTGCGAATGCAATGGGCGCTGGTTTTTGTACAGACGGCTTGCCGTTTGAGGATCACGCCGGAAGCTCTCTTGTGCGCTGTGTGCGCCGCCGCGCGGGCACGGCGATGCAGAACGTGAGTGCCTGTGCCGCCGGGATCGCCAGCCACACGCCGGTGAGCTTGAACAGCAGCGGTAGAAGCAGCAGCGCCGCGTCCAGGCAGATCAGCAGGATCAGAAATACGGTATACCGTGTTTTTTTCATGTCTCGAGTCTCCTCTCTTTTTGCGGATCCCGTTCCATGATAGCATAAAAAGGCAGCCGGAGCAAACGGACGATAGACGCCATCTGGGCAGAACGCCCGCAGCGGGCGGATTTTTTGCGCTTGACAGGGCCTCCGGCGCAGGATATTCTGTCAGCAGAACGGAGGGGACGCTCGTGCCGGAAAAGTATGTTTTGCCTATTTTGATGCTGGTGGCTTGGCCGCTCCATGTTGCGTTTGTGCGCGTCGCAATCGAAGGTGTTTTGAGAGCGGCCATGAGCAAGACGATGATTCGGAAACAGCGAAAGGCGCACCCCGGATTCTGGAACTGGCTGACCTACCGAGGTGTCGCTTCTGTGATCCCACTTCTTATGCGGATCTGGTACTATTGCGAGCTGCTCAAATTTCCGATTGCGGCACTCGCGTTCTATGTGCTGATGTGGCTGCTCGGCGTACCGCTCGATCCGCTGCGGAAATGGCCGGCGATTATTCTCATATCTTCAGAATTGATTCTGGTTGCGTATTATGTATTTTTTACTGCACAAGGGGCAGGGCCAGAGGATCGCCGCATGCCCGCGTGGACGGTCAAGCACTTTTCCCCCGACCACAGCGACGACAGAAAGCCGCGGTGATGACCAAGCGCTGGGACAAGCAAAGCCCGCGCCGTCATCTGCCAGTGTATCTGCTGCTTCTTAGCAAAACGTAAAAATTCACGGTCCGCCGCGGGGTTTTCCCTGCGGCGGACATGTTTTTGCGCAGCGGGCAGATTTTATCTGCTCGAAGGCGATTATCGAGTACATTTACTATTTATTTCCGGATTCAATTAAAACGAAACAGTCTGAGCCCCGTGCAATACAGGGTTCAGACCGTTCAGGTCGCTTGATCTTTTTTGTCTAGCTTTTGGGGTTCACTTCCATGCATATTTCCGGGCTGTTTCTACCTTTCCAGAGCGGACGCGCCCATATGGATTTTCATACATCCGGCTCTGCGAGCATGCGCTTGATCTCCGAAAGCGTTTCCGGGCTGAGGATCTCGTCTTTCCGCTCAATGGAGCACATGATGGACATTGCGCCCCGGATCTCTCCGTACACCCGCAGCGGAAAGGACACGGTCAGGCAGCCGCTGAGCCATTCCTCATTGTGCACGGAGTAGCCGACGCGGCGGATCAGCTCCAGGTTTTCCCGGAGCTCTTTCTCACTGGTAATGGTTGTGCTCGTATACTTGATGAACTTCAGACCGGACAGATACTCTGAAAGCTGCTCCTCAGGCAGCGTGGACAGCAGGAGCTTTCCCGGCGCGGAGCAGTAGTGCTGCCGCTTGGGGTCAAAAAAGGCGTTGTTATAGGAGATGTTCTGTGTCTGAAGATCCTTGTGCAGGGTGATCGTACTGAGCCCGTAAAAGGCCATGATGTGCGTCGTCGCGTTCAGGTTATAGGCCAGCGTGTGCATCACATCCAGATAGCGGACGGTCAGCGGATGGCTGACGATCAGATTTGACGCGATTTTCAGCAGCCGATCTGTGAGCCGGTATTTTCCGATTTGCTCGCACTTATCCACATATCCAAGATTTTGCAGCGTGATCAGAAACCTGTCCGCGCTCGAAGCATGCGTATCGAGCCGCTTCGCGATCTGAAGCACCGAGAGTTCACCGTTGGTTTCGGCCAGCAGTTCGATCAGCCGGATTGTTTTCTCTACCGATGCGATGTTGTAGGAATAATCGTTCGCTTCGCTCATGTTTTCTGCACCTCCGATCGGAAGCGTTCTCCGCCATTGTCTTCCCCCTAAATTATATATGAGCAGCACAAAAAATTCAAATCAATCCGGATTGCGCAATACGCAATCCGGATTGCATTATATACTGGATACTTCCCGAACAGAAAAATGTTGGTTGCTATTTGTTGGTTCATATTTACAAACAAATGCACGTGTGCTACCTTGATTTTAGTCATTATGACAAAAAGAAAAGGAGAGAAGAAAAATGAATCTGCCAATGTATCAAATCGACATCCAGAAGCTGCTTGCAGGTATGCCGGACGACTCGTGGTTTACCCACGCCCAGATCTTCGATGATCTGCTCTGCGTTGCCAACAAGAGCACCGCCTCGTTTGTTCTGAAGACCTCCGAGGGCCTCATCGTGATCGACGCAATCTATCCCAAGGAGACGATGTTCCACGCGATCGTCTCTGCGATCGAGGATATCGGCTGGGATCCGCATGAGATCCGCAAGCTCGTGATCACGCATGGACACTTTGACCACTGCGGCTGCGGAAAGTGGCTGGTTGACAGCTTCGGCTGCGAAACGTATCTGAGCAAGATCGACGATGATTTCTGGGAGCAGCACCCGTTCTTCACGGACAGGCCGGATACCTGGAAGAATTTCCGGATCGACCACTACATCGACGATGGCGATGTGATCACGCTCGGCGACCACTGGATCCGCGTTCTGTTCACACCCGGACACACGCCCGGCGGCCTGAGCTTTATCTTCCCCGTGCATGACAACGGTGTCGAGCACATGGCCGGTATGTGGGGCGGAACGAATCCTCCGGCGACGATCGAGGGGAATGTGCAGTACCTTTCTTCGATCGAGCATTTTGCCAAGGAGACGGCAAAATATCATTGCGATGTTCCCATCTGCAATCACCCGGACTTCGACAACGGCTATCTGAAGATGGAATGTGCAAGAAACAGAAAGGCGCACATGCCGAACTGCTACTGCATCGGGGAGAGCGAATTCCAGCGGTTCAATGACATTTTCAAGTGCCTCGCCTACGGAAAGCTGAGAGCAATCGACGCGAGCGCGAATCACTGATGGGAAACGGAGAGAAATGAGATGAAAAACAGCAGAATCTTCATTCTTGCCTGCGGCATTATCTGCAGTCTGATCATGGGTTTTGCCTATACCTATAGTATTGTGCAGCCCTACATCATGGACTATTTCTCGATCGCGTCGTACATGGCAAGCCTTCCTTATACGATCTTCCTCGCGCTGTTCGTTGTCGGCAACTATGTTGGCGGCGTGATGCAGAAAAAGCACAGTGTCAAGATGATCATGCTGATCGGCTATCTTCTGATGGCCGCCGGCCTGTTTTCCACATCCCTTCTGCCGAGCAGTGCACCCGCCGGCATGTGGTTCACCTATGGCACCCTCCTTGGAATCGGCGACGGCATGGTATACAATGTCATTATTGCAATGATGCAGAAATGGTTTCCCGACAAGAAGGGGCTTGCGACCGGCATCACCCTTGCTGTTCTCGGCGTTTCGGCGACGATCCTTTCTCCGCTCAGCAGCACATGGCTTACAAACTATGGCTTTACGGGAACGTTCCGGATACTCGCAGTCATCTTTGCTGTCGTCGCAGTGTTCGGCATGCTGACCATCAAGGCACCCCCTGCGGGATATATGGCCGACTACAAGCCGTCGGGCGCGGTCGCCGTTTCCAAAAACACCTGCACGACTGCACGCGATTGCTTCCGGTGCAGAGAATATTATCTCCTCAGCCTTGTCTATTTCTGCGCGATCCCGGCGTTTGTGCTTCTCAGTGCGATCTTCGTCAGCTACGGCACATCCAGAGGTCTGGACAAGACACTGCTCGTGACGGGTGTTTCCGTCGCGTCGCTCATGCAGGTCGCCGGCCGCTTCCTGATTTCCACAGGCAGTGATAAGATTGGCCGCAAAGGCGCTATGCTCCTCTGCTTTGCAATCACGATCCTTGCCATCGTGTTGCTCACGTTCTCCAAGGGAATTGTATATGTCGTGTGCTTCTGGCTGCTCAGCTTCACTTACGGCGGTACGGCGGCGACCATGCCCTCGCTCACGACCGACTATCTCGGCTCCGAGAACGCTGGTCTTGTCTGCTCACTTGTTATGATTGGCTTCGGCGTTGCCTCAGTCGGAACAAGCTTCCTCGCCAAGGCCGTCAACACCTCCATGGCCTTCATCCTGGCCGGCGTAATTGCCATTGTCGGCATCCTCGTCACACTTGCGCTTCCAAAACTCGGGAAGGCAGAACAATAATTCCGGGCTTCCGGCCCGTATCTCGGGCCGGAAGCTTTTTTTCGCAAAAATATGATTTTTTCACACAGGGGATACTTGACAACTATCCCCTGTATTGTGTTATTTTATAAGTTCAGAACAAGTTAGGAGGTCAGAAATGACGAAATACAAGAAAGTCACACCTGAAATTGCCGCGCAACTTCAGGCCATCGTGGGCGCGAAGCGCTTTTTCGCAGGCGATGCGGTGAAGGACGACTTCAGCCACGACGAAATGCCTATCTACGGCAAGTATTATCCCGAGGTGGTCTGTGAGGCCGAGAGCACTGAGGAAGTGTCCGCGATTTTGCGTGTGTGCTACGAAAATGACATCCCCGTCACGCCGCGCGGTGCGGGCACGGGCCTCGTCGGTGGGTGCGTGCCGCTGTGCGGCGGCGTGGTGCTGTGCACGACGCGCATGAACAAGATCCTCTCCTACGATATGAACAACCTCGTCGTGCACATCCAGCCCGGCGTGCTGCTGTGCGATCTTGCGGCCGACGCGCTCACGCGCGGCCTGATGTACCCGCCCGATCCGGGCGAGAAGACCGCGACCGTGGGCGGCAATGTGTCCACGAACGCGGGCGGCATGCGCGCCGTGAAGTACGGCGTGACGCGCGACTATGTGCTGGCCATGACCGTGGTGCTGCCCGACGGCAGAGTCATGGAGCTCGGCAAGACCGTGTGCAAAACAAGCTCCGGCTACAGCCTGCTGCACCTGATGATCGGCTCCGAGGGCACGCTCGGCGTCATCACGGAGCTGACGCTCAAGCTCATCCCGAAGCCGGAAATGAATGTGAGCCTCATCCTCCCGTTTGCCGACGTGGAGACCGCCATCGCCTCCGTGCCGCAGATCAAGCTGGCCAACCTCGACCCGCAGTCGATCGAGTTCATGGAGCGCGACATCGTCGATTCCTCGGCGGCGTTCACCGGCAATACCATCTTCCCCACGGTCGTGGACGGCAAAGAGGCGGGCGCGTACATCCTCGTCACCCTCGTCGGCGACAGCGAGGCCGAACTGACCGCGAAGATGGACCGCCTCGGCGCGCTTGCCGAGCAGTGCGGCGCGTACGATACGCTCGTCGTCTGGACCGACGGGCTGAAAAAGGACGTCTGGGCCGCGCGCAGCGCATTCCTGACCGTCATCGAGGCGGACACGAAGCTGCTCGACGAGATGGACGTCGTCGTGCCGGTCGACCGCATCGCGGAGTTTCTCGTCTACACCCGCGCCACCGGCAAGGCGGAGGGCATCACCATCCGCAACTTCGGCCACGCGGGCGACGGCAACCTGCACATCTACTGCTGCGCCAACGACATGGCGCTCGACGAGTTCAAGCGCCGCAGCAAGGCCGTCATGGACAAATGCTATGCCAAGTGCACCGAGTTCGGCGGGCAGGTCTCCGGCGAGCACGCCATCGGCCACGCAAAGAAGCAGTACCTGGTCGAGTCCGTTGGCGAGACGGCGTTCGGGCTCATGCAGGCGATCAAGCAGGTGTTTGACCCCAAGGGCATCCTCAACCCCGGCAAGGTCTGCACCAACGTCGAGGAGGGCTGAAGCATGCTGAATATTCTTGTTTGCGTCAAGCAGGTGCCCGACATCAACCTCGTGAAGATGGACCCCGTCACGGGCAGCCTGATCCGTGCGGGCGTGCCGGCGATCCTCAATCCGCTGGACGCCAACGCGCTTGAGGCGGCCGTGCGCGTCAAGGAGGCGCACGGCGGCACGGTCACCGTCATCACGATGGGGCCGGACATGGCCAAGGAGGCGCTGCGCGAGTGTCTCGCCGCGGGCGCGGACCGCGCCGTGCTGCTGTCCGACCGCGCGTTTGCCAACGCCGACACCCTCGCCACGAGCTACGTCATCGCGAGCGCGGCAAAGCAGCTCGGTGAGTTTGACCTCATCTTCTGCGGCAAGGAGTCGCTCGACGGCGCCACCGGGCAGATGGGCTCGCAGCTGGCCGAGCGCTTCGGCGCCAGCCAGATTTCCTCGACGGCGAAGATCGTCGAGGTGGACACGGCCGCGCACACCATCACGGCCGAGCGCGACCTTGAACGCGGCACGGAGGTGCTGCGCGCGAAATATCCCTGCCTGCTCACGGTCGAGAAGGCGAACTTCCGCCCCCGCATCCCGAACCTGAAGCGCTGGAAGGCCTCGCGCACCGCGCCCATTGCGGTCTACAGCGCGGCCACCATCCCGGGGCTCGACCCCGCGCAGATCGGCGACCCCGGCTCCCCGACGAAGGTGCCGCGCACCTATCCGCCGGAGGTCGGCGCGAAGGGCAGCATGATCGACGAGGGCAGCACGGAAAAGAACGTGGACCGGCTCTTTGAGCGGATCGCGGACGTGCTTTGAGGAGGTGCAGGCAGTGAATAAGACAGATTACAAAGATATGTGGGTCTTTATCGAGCGCGACGGCGACAGCGTGCTGCCGGTCTCGCTCGAGCTGTGCTCGGAAACGCGCAGGCTCTGCGACGCGAGCGGCGAGAAACTGGTCGCGGTCATCGTCGGCAGCATCTCGGACGGCGAGCTGCAGCGCGTGCTCGACTGCGGCGTGGACAAGGTCATCCACGTGACCGGCACGGGCTATGACTACTTCAATAACGATGCGTACACCAACCTCTTCACCGTCCTGTGCCGGAAGTACCGGCCCACGGCGGTCATGGTCGGCGGCACGATCAACGGGCGCGACTTTGCGCCGCGCTTCGCCGCGCGCCTCGGCACCGGCTGCACCTCGGACGCGACCGAGCTCGTCTGGGATCCCAAGACGACGGACATCGAGTTCGTCGAGCCGGCCGTCGGCGGCAAGATGATGGCCGTCATCACCGTGCCGGTGGCGCGCCCGCAGGTCGGCACGATCCGCCCGGGCACGTTCAAGTGCGTCCCCTGCGGCGCACGTGCGCACGAGGTGATCGAGGAGCGCATCGACTTCCCGGTCGCGGACATCCGCACCGAGATCCTCGACTTCCGCGCCGACGATCTCGACGAGAGCCTGAACATCGCGGACGCGGACGTGATCGTCTGCGTCGGCAACGCGATCAAGGGGGCGGACGCCCTGCCGCGCTACCGCCGCCTGGCCGAGCGCCTCGGCGGCAAGCTCGCCTGCACGCGCCCGGTGTTCGACCGCGGCGTGCTGCCGTTCAAGCTCGTCATCGGGCAGTCCGGCGCCGTGGTCAAGCCGAAGCTGCTGCTGTCGTTCGGCGTGTCGGGCGCGGTCAACCACGTCACGGGCTTTTCGGACGCGGACGTGGTCGTCGCCGTGAACACCGATCCCGAGGCGGCGATCTTCAACTACTGCACCTACGGCATCGTCGGCGACATGGACGAGGTCTGCGAGGCCATGCTCGCAAAGCTCGGCGAGTGAGCCGGGACGAACATGCAAAAAAGCACCCGAAAGGGTGCTTTTTTGCATATTGCCCGTGTGTCCGCAGATACTGCAGCGGCGCGTTTGACAGGCGGCACACCGCCGCGTATAATGTTGACACGACATGATCGGCAGCCGGATGCCGTGGGGGTGCGTATTTTGCGGCGGAATAAAGCAAACTGCGATATCATCGGCCTTGCGCCCGATTTTAGCGGATGGGCGGGGGTGATCACGGCAATCGTTGGAATGGTCATTCTCGTTGTCGTATTTGTGTTTCATCGAGACGAGCTTAGTGAATATGGCATCAGTATGGGCGCTGCATCGGCTGTTGGTGTGGTTTACTTTCTGTGGAGTTGTCCGGTGACATATCGGGTTGATTTTTCCGGTATTACAAAACGGCGTTGCGGCATTCCGGTTCGCTTTGTGGCATGGGAACAAATTTCTCAGATCGGACATGCACAGCTTGGCAGAGGAGCGTGCCTGATCATCACACTTGTGGGATGTGAAAAATTTTCGTACCGCAAGGGCGATTCCGAATCCTATTGGGCAGAGAACTACTTGATCCGACACATGCGGAAAACACTATGTATCCAGAACGTAAAAGCCGCTATCCCGATCATAGAGAAATATTATGGCGCTCTGGATTATGACTATATGCGCGATGAGCCTGACACAAGGCCGTAAAACGTGATGATGCGGCTCAAGTTTATGCGTAGGCAATCCGACACAGCCGAAAATAAATAACTTTCGCCCGCCAACATTTGCGCAGCAAATATTTCACGCACCGCAGGTGAATTTCACGAAAAAAGGACTTGGCATATGCCAAGTCCTTTTTCATGGCACCCCCGGCTGGATTCGAACCAGTGGCCTGCCGCTTAGGAGTCTTGGCCCTGAACATGCCCGTTGTGGTCCCCTGAGTACATTTGTGTGCAGAAATTACACGGTTTTTTCATGTGTTCGAGTGCCGCTATGTACGTCTGAAATCCGCTATTTTCATTAGAAATCCGGTGTGGATATTAGCAGATTTTTAGAAATTTCTAAAATTGGCGGTGCGGTGATTCTCCCCCACATTCACGGGCACACTATATCATCGCAGAAGCGAAAAATCAAGAAAAAAGAGGATGACCTGCGACTGCAGCCGTAAGTCATCCTCTTATGTTTATCCTCTTATTTGTCCATCGCCGCGACCAGCTGCTTCAGAAGGTCAGCGGTCTTCGGATCTCCCAGTAGCCGGGCAAGTGTTTCCATGTCAGAAGGCTCCTGCTTTCCGGATTCCGAT
>ONIG01000039.1 GCA_900317855.1 uncultured Eubacteriales bacterium
TTAGCATATATGTCCATTGTAATTTTGCTGTTTTCATGACCGGCCAGGTACTGAACAGTTTTGGGATCTACCCCAGCATATATCAGGTTCGTGATATATCTGTTACGGCAAGACCCGAAAGCAGACCGAATGCGACGGCCCAACCGGCTACACCATGCATGTGCTGGACGGTATCATCGATCAGGTCGTACACAGGATCTTCTCCCAGATCCGCGGCGTTTCCAAGCATGAGCTGGTGTCCTCACGGTATCAGGAGGAGGTTCGGCGCAGAAAGGCGAAGCTGAAAGAGGCCAAGGCGGCATACGACAAAGCGGAAAGGGATCTTGCATCTCTGAAAGCAGAGATCGTCAAATGCATCCAAGGTGAAAGCCCCTTTTCTCAGGATGTGTTGGCGGAGTTGGTTCGAGAAGCAGATGAAAAATGCAAAACTGTTAAAAGCATCCTCGATACTGCGAAAGAGGAGCTTCAAGATGTAGAATCTCTAATGAACGAATTGGAGGATCAATTCGATGAGATCATTTCTTATGCGAAGCTTTATGATTCTGCCAGTATTGAAACAAAGAAAATGATTGTGAATTGTCTCATCAACCGAGTAGAGGTCGGAAGGGGATATAAGTTAAATATCGCGTTCAATTTCCATCTCTCGCAGTTCTTCTGTGGGCTGGATTTGAGCGCGATTGCTTGAACCTTTTTGGGGGTGTGCTTGAAGCGGGCAAAAATGGCTGTTTTTCTCCAGCTTTTTCTTCCAAAGGCAAAAGAAAAATCCCTGTTTTCCGGAGAAAACAGGGATTTATTAGACAGTTTCGCTGCCTTTTGGTGGAGATAAGCGGGATCGAACCGCTGACCTCTTGAATGCCATTCAAGCGCTCTCCCAGCTGAGCTATACCCCCGTGGGAAGACTTTGAAACTGATCTTTATGAAATTGACTTTGGGGTATGTAACCGAATGAATCGGGCTCCCAGCTGAGCTATACCCCCACAGGCAAGGTGTATCTTATCAGAAAACGATACGAATGTCAAGAACGTTTTTGCATTTTGGCGAAAAAATCTGCGCGGCGGCCGGACCGCCGCGCAGAGCTCTTTTTTCCGTTTGTATGTGCGTCCGCGCGCTCACGCCTCGCAGTCCCGGCGGACGATGTCCGCGATGGCGGCGGCCAGCTTCTTGTGGCCGTCGGGGTCGAGGTGCTCGCCGTCGAGCGCGCTCATCTGCGCGACCGTGCCGGCGTCCAGAAAGCGCAGGCCATACGCCTCGGCGATCATCTGATACTGCGCCGCCACGCCCTGCGAGACGGCGAGCGACTGCGCGTCGTACTCCGGGTCGCGCTGCGGCGCGGACGGGCCGAGCGGCGGCGGGGCCACGAGCAGGATCTTCGTCCACGCGGGCAGCATGCCGATGACGAGCCGCACGAGCTTGTCCATGCCGGCGCCCACGTCCTCGGCGGAACGGGTCTTGTCGATCTTGCAGTCGTTCGTGCCGAGCATGAGGATGATGTACTGCACCGGGCCGTGGCTCTCGATGCTCAGCGGCAGCGTCTCGAGTGCGGATCGGCCCGCGCGGTTATCGTCCGGAAACGCCGCCGTGCGGCCGACCAGGCCGTCCTCCGCGACGTAATACCCATCGCCGAGCAGGGCCTGCAGCACGCCGGGATAGCGGATATCGCGCCCGTAGCGGTGCTTCCAGTCGGGTGTGAAGCCATAGGTGTTGCTGTCGCCGAAACAGAGGATCTCGATCACGCCGCGCACCTCACTTCAGGAAACCGCTGATGATCTGCTCCTCGGCTTCCTTTTCGGTCAGGCCGAGAGTCATGAGCTTGTTGAGCTGCTCACCGGCGATCTTGCCGATGGCGGCCTCGTGGATGAGGCTGGCCTCGACGGAGTTTGCCGTGATCTCCGGGCGCGCGCCGACGGTGCCCTCGTCCATGATGATGGCGTCGCACTCCGAGTGGCCGGCGCACTTGTTGTTGCCGCGGATGTTGGAGTTGAACATCTGGCTGGAGTGGTCCTTGGCGACGGAGCGGGAGATGACGTTCGTGCTGGAGTCATAGCCGTCGAGATCAACGGAGAAGTTCGTCTCCGCGTGCTGGTGGCCGTGCGTCATGATCTTTTCCTTGATGATGAGCGTGGCGCCGTCCGACAGGTGCGCCTGCGTGTCGCGATAGGTGGAGTCGATGCCCTTGATCTGGGTCGTCTCCATCTCCATGTAGCTGTTCTCGCCGAGGTCGACGATCGTCGTCGGGTTCATAACGTTCTCGCCATTGCCGTCGCCCTCGCCGTAGTGCTTTTCGATGTAGCGTACCTTGGCGTTTTTGCCGACAAAGAAGCTGTGGATGCCGTCGTGGCGGGACTCCTGCGTGCCGCAGTTGTGGATGCCGCAGCCGGCGACGATGGTCACATCGCAGTCATCGCCGATGTAAAAATCATTGTAGACCATGTCCTTGAGACCGGTCTGGGAAATGATGACTGGGATGTGGACGCTCTCGTTTTTCGTGCCGGGAGCGATGTAGATGTCGATGCCGGGCTTGTCCTCTTTCGTGACGATGTTGATGTGCGCGGTCGTGTTGCGGCCGGCGAGCTTGCCGTCGGCGCGGATGTTATAGGCACCCTCGGGGATGCCGTGGAGGTCGGCGACCTCTTCGAGCAGTTTTTTCTCAATTGCATCCATGGTGTTTCCCTCCCTCAGACCTTGTCAGCCAGGCGGCTGCACACGCTCGACGCCTGCATGAGCACGGGCATGATCTCATCCTTGCTGCCGATGGCGCGGATCTCGCCGTCGACGAGCACGACGATCTTGTCGGCCGTCTCAAGGATGCGCTCCTGGTGCGAGATGATGAGGATGCTGCCATGGATCGCCTCGTGCATCTTCTCGAACACGCTGATGAGGTTCTGGAAGCTCCAGAGGTCGATGCCGGCCTCGGGCTCGTCGAAGATGGACATCTTCGTGCCGCGGGCGAGCATGGTCGCGATCTCGATGCGCTTGAGCTCGCCGCCGGAGAGGCTGGCGTTCACTTCGCGGTTGACATAATCCCGTGCGCACAGGCCGACCTCGGACAGGTAGGTGCAGGCCTCGTTCGTCGAGAGCTTCTTGCCGGAGGCGATGCTGATGAGGTCAAAGACCGTGATGCCCTTGAAGCGCACCGGCTGCTGGAAAGCGAAGCTGATGCCGCGGCGGGCGCGCTCGGTGATGGACATGTGGGTGATGTCCTCGCCGTCGAGCAGGATCTGACCGGAGGTCGGCTGCTCGATGCCGGCGATGAGTTTGGCCATGGTGGACTTGCCGCTGCCGTTCGGGCCGGTGATGACGACCATGCGTTCATCGACCGTGAGGCTCACGTCCTTGAGGATCTGGCGGACACCATCGTCCGTTTCGGCCTCAAAGCAAAGGTGTTTTAGTTCAAGCATTGGTTTCATTCCCTCTTCTCTAGTTTCAAAAATCTTCGTCGTCAAATTTATCGGACAGGTCTTTCTTAAAAGACAGTTTGGACTCCTGATGCCGGATAAGGCGGCCGATGTTGCTGCGGTGCTTGACCACGAGCAAAATCACGCAAAACAGGCTCAGCAATGCCGGCAGCTTGCCGCAGGCGGCGAGCACGCCGATGGGCGCGATGAGCGCTCCGCAGATGCTGCCGAGTGACACATAGCGCGTGGCCCAGACGATGCCGACAAAAATCAGCAGCGAGACAAGGCCGGTCGGAAAGCTCACGATCAGCAGCATGGTCTCGGCGCAGAGCACGCCCTTGCCGCCGCGAAAGCCGTAAAACACCGGGTAGATGTGGCCGAGCATGACACAAAAGCCCGCGAACACCTGCCCCGTGGACGCCGCGCCCTGCGTGCCCATGATGAGCCCGCCGGCCACGACGGCGATGACAGTCTTGAGTACATCCGTGCCGATGACGATGGCGAGGCCGGGCGCGCCGAACGTGCGGTAGAAATTCGTCAGGCCGGCGTTGCCGCTGCCGTAATCGCGCACGTCGCGGTGAAAGACGTATTTCGATGCGATGATCGCCCCGTTGAGTCCGCCGAGCAGGTAGGAGAAAACGGCGATGGCCGCGAGCAGTCCGGGGATCATTCCTGCTCTCCCTTCTGCCGGATGACCATGCGGATGGGTGTGCCCTCCAGGCCGAACACGGCGCGGATCTGGTTTTCCAGATAGCGCTGATAGGAAAAATGGAACAGCTCCCGACTGTTGCAGAACACGACAAAGCACGGCGGCTTGACGCCCGTCTGCGTCATATAATAGATCTTCAGGCGGCGGCCCTTGTCCGTCGGCGGCTGGACGCGCGCCTGCGCGTCGGCGAGGACGTTGTTGAGCATGCCGGTGGTGATGCGCATGGCGCTCTGGTCGTTGACAAAGTTGATGAGCTCGAACAGCCGCTCGGTGCGCTGGCCGGTCAGGGCCGAGATGAACAGCACCGGCGCGTAGGACATGAAGCTCAGGTCGCGCAGGACGTCCTTGCGCATTTTCTCCATGGTGCCGGTCTCTTTGTCAACCAGGTCCCACTTGTTCACGACGATGATGGACGCCTTGCCCGCCTCGTGCGCAAGACCGGCGATCTTCGTATCCTGCTCCGTGACGCCGTCGCGCGCGTCGATCATGATCAGGCACACATCCGCGCGCTCGATGGCGAGCTTGGCGCGCATGACGGAGAATTTCTCAATGCGGTCGTCCACGCGGGACTTGCGCCGGATACCGGCGGTATCGACAAAAATATACTTACCGTACTTATTTTCAAAGCGGGTGTCGACGCTGTCGCGCGTCGTACCGGCGACGTTGCTGACGATGACGCGCTTTTCGCCGAGGATGAGGTTCACGAGCGAGGACTTGCCGACGTTCGGCTTGCCGATGACGGCGACGCGGGTATAGTCCGCGTCCGCATCGTCCGCATCCTCGGGCGGGAAGTGCTCCAGGCAGGCGTCGAGCAGGTCGCCCGTGCCATGGCCGTGCACGGCGGACACGGCGATCGGGTCGCCGAGGCCGAGCGAGTAAAACTCATAGATGCCGGGATCGACCGCGCCGGTGGAATCCATCTTGTTGACGGCCAGCACGACGGGCTTTTTCGAGCGCAGGAGCATATTGGCCACTTCCTGATCGGCGGCGGTGACGCCGGTGCCGATCTCGGTGACGAGCACGACGACGTCGGCCGCGTCAATGGCGAGCTGCGCCTGCTCGCGCATGAACAGCAGGATTTCATTGTCGGTGCTCGGCTCGATGCCGCCGGTGTCGACGATGTCGAACGTGCGGCCGCACCACTCGCACTCGGCATAGAGCCGGTCGCGCGTGACGCCGGGCGTGTCCTCGACAATGGACAGGCGGCGGCCGCAGAGCTTATTGAAGAGCATGGACTTGCCGACGTTCGGCCGGCCCACGATCGCAACCAGGGGTCTGGACATGATTATCCCTCCTTATGGGGATTGTATTTGTAGTATTCCGCGCCGTCGGTGCTGCCATTGCCCCGGTCGGGCAGGTGCACCTCCGGCAGGATGCCGAACATGGCGTCGCAGAGGGCGAAGCCGTCGGCGTCCACGGGGTAGATGGGCACGCCGAGCGCGGCGCTGGCCTGCTCGAGCGTAATGTCGTCGAGAAAGTCCAGCTCGTCGTGGCGCACCATGTTGTTCGAGATCAGCAGCCGCTCGCCGAGGTCCTTCCCGCGCAGCTGCGCGATGAGGTCCTGCCCGGTGATGAGGCCGGAGACATTGATGCTGCGGCCGAAGAAATCGTTTTCGATCGCGTAGACGTGTCCTTTTATTGTAGCATACTTTTCGCGTGCCGTACACAAAAGTTTTTCCAGAAACGGCGCTGCCGAAACACCCGCCGCCATGGAAAACGGCACGCCGTCCGGCGGGTCGGACAGGCTCAGCGCCGAGCGGAACTCCGTCTGCTGCAGGCGCAGCATGCCGACGCCGTTTTCGAGCTGCGTGAATTCCTCATAAAATTCCTCCGGCGGCAGCTCGCGCCCCGCCTTGAGATACAGCTCGTCGGCGCAGAAGAAGACGCGCGCGCCGAATTTTTCCACGCACTCGTCGCCGAAGGCGTTGACGAGGTCGAGCGTCTCGGCCGCGTGCTCGGGCGTGAACGGTGTGAGCGGATAGAGCCCCTCGCGGAACTTCGTCAGCCCGACCGGCACGATTGACACACTGTGCACCTGCGGATAGAGCGCCGCGAGGTCGTGCATCGTGCGCTGCAGCTGCGCGCCGTCGTTCAGGCCGGGGCAGCAGACGATCTGGCAGTTCATGGTGATGCCGCCGTCGGCAAAGCGCCGCATGATCTCGAGCGTTTTGCCCGCGCGGGGATTGCCGAGCAGGAACGCGCGCAGCTCCGGGTCCGTCGCGTGCACGGAGACGTTGATGGGGCTGATGTGCAGGTGGATGATGCGCTGCACCTCGCGCTCGGACAGGTTTGTGAGCGTCATATAATTGCCCATGAGGAAGCTCAGGCGCGCATCGTCGTCCTTGAAATACAGCGTCGGGCGCATGCCCGGCGGCATCTGGTCGATGAAGCAGAACACGCAGTGGTTGGCGCACGAGTGGGCGTTGTCCATGAGGTAGGTCTCAAAGTCCAGCCCCAGCTCGCCGCCGAGGGGCTTCGAGACGTGCACGGTGTGCTCTGTCCCGTCCGGGCGGCGCAGGCACACGGCCAGCTCCGGGTCATAGGCGTAGTATTTATAATCCAGCACATCGGTGATCGGGTTGCCGTTGATGGACACCAGCCGGTCGCCGGGATGGGCCGCGTGGCGCAGCGGGCTGTCGGGGTCGATGTGGCTGATCGTGCAGCGATGCATACGCCGCGCCTCCTTTGCTCAGGATTCCTTTGCTATGCGCCGGGAAACTCCGGCACATAGCAAAAGAAGAGGGGCAAGCGCTCCTCTTCTCAGCTTCTTTTAGTCGTCAACCTTGATGACGTCGCGTCCGTTGTACTTGCCGCAGGTCTTGCAGGCGTGATGGGGCATGACGAATGCGCCGCAGTTCGGGCACTTCACAATCGCGGGAGCGGTGAGCTTCCAGTGGGACGAACGACGCTTGTCACGTCTCTGTCGAGACACTTTTCCTTTCGGGACTGCCATGATGACACCTCCTCGTCAGTCGCTGTTATGAGCAGCTTCCTCTTCTTCGTCAGTTTTATTATCCAAAAGCTGCTCTAATACAGCCATTCTTGGATCGCGGGGTTTTTGACACCGGCACGGCCCGAGGTTCAGGTTCGCGCCGCAGCGGTCGCACAGTCCGGCACAGTCGGGCTTGCACAGGCACTTGGTATCCATGCTGAGGATGAAGCAGGTGGAGAGCACCTCGTCCACATCGAGCCAGTCTCCGTCGAGCGTAAACACCTCAGGATCGTCGTCCTGCGCATCCGCCGTGATGTCGGCGTGCAGGTCGAGGTCGACCGTGCGCGGGAACTCCGCGCCGCAGCGGTCGCACACGCACAGCATCTCGGCGTGCAGTTTGCCCTGCAGCGTGAGGATGCCGGCCGTATTGACCACCTTGCCCTCGGCCGTGATCGGCGCGGTGTAGGCCCGGACGGAGGGAAAGTCGAGCAGGGCCGTATCCAGCTCCTGCGCAAACGGAACACTCCCGCCGGGGATTTCTATGATTTCTCTCAGATTCAGCTTCATAGCGCACCTCGCACAATCGCTTTAGTATTATAGATGATATCCACCCCAATTGTCAACAGGAATTTGTGTTGACAATGCGCTGAAAATCCGCGATAATCGTTGCGTGGAGATGGTGTGTGACATGAAAGAGATCCAGATACGCAAAAATGACGCCGGCCAGCGGCTCGACCGCTTCGTCGGCAAGGCCGTTCCCCTGCTGCCGGAATCGCTGCTGCAGAAATACATCCGCCTCAAGCGCATCAAGCGCAACGGCAAGGGCGCCAAGCGTGACGTGCGCCTCGTCGAGGGGGACGTGCTGCAATTATACATCAACGACGAGTTTTTTGAAAGACCCACGGAGCAAAATGCCTGGCTCAAAATTGCGACGCCGCGGCTCGACATCGTCTACGAGGACGAAAACATCCTGCTGGCGGACAAAAAGCCCGGCGTGCTGTGCCACAGCGCGGGCGAGTGGAGCTGGGACACGCTCATCTCGAACATTCAGGCCTATCTGCGCCAGAACGGCCAGTGGGATCCGAAGGCCGAAAACGCCTTCACCCCCGCGCTGTGCAACCGCATCGACCGCAATACCGGCGGCATCGTCATCGCGGCGAAAAACGCCGAGGCGCTGCGCATTCTGAACGACAAGATCCGCGGCCGCGAGATCGAAAAGTCCTACCTCTGCGTCGTCTGCGGCCGGCCGCGGCCCGCCGAGGGACGGCTGGAGGGGTATCTGTTCAAGGACGCGGTGAAAAACCAGGTCTACGTGACGAAAAAGCCGCAGCCCGGCGCCAAGACCGCCGTGACGGAATACCGCACGCTGCAAAGCCGCCGGGGGCTCTCGCTCGTCGAGTGCCGGCTGCTGACCGGCCGCACGCACCAGATCCGCGCGCAGATGGCCGCCGCCGGCTGCCCCCTGCTCGGCGACGGGAAGTACGGCCGCGAGCGCATCAACCGCACCTACGGCGAGACGGGGCAGATGCTCTACTCCTACAAGCTCACGTTCACGCTGCCGACGGACGCGGGCATCCTGGAATACCTGCGCGGACGGACGTTTCAGGTGCCGCAGGTGGCCTTCGCGGAGAAGTATTTCCCGGGGTTCACGCTGCCGGACGTGGAAAGCGAACCGAAAACCGAGACCTGATAGGAAAACGCTCCCGCACGCAGCGGGAGCGTTTGCGTTTTAATGCGCGAATTTGTTCGTGTCCAGCGAGTTGCGGTAGACCACGAAGCGCTGGTAGAGAAACTCCGTCACGAAATTGAGCACCATGTTCAAAAACGTCACGAGGTAGCCGTTCCACCCCTGCACGTCCGCGAGCCGGTGCTCGAGCAGCGTGGACAGCGGCGTGAACGCGCAGTAGTACAAAAACACGAGCGCCATCGCCCGCGCCACCTTCTCCGTCGAGCGGAAGGTGTAGCGCCGGTTGCACGTGAAGTTCCACAGCACTGACAGCACAAGCGCCGTCAGGTACGCGCCCCAGTACGGCCAGTGAAACGCCTCGTTGAAGAGCGCAAAACTGCCGATCTCGATCAGTCCGGCAGAGCACGAGAAGAGCAGAAACTTCCCCGTGCGCCGAAGCTCCGTATGCTGCATAATGATCGCCTCTTACTTCAAAAGTTCAATAATTTGAAGCAATCATAGCGCAGTTTTCGGAATCTGTCAAGTGCTGACGGGGTAGACGGCCACCTGCTTGTTGGCGTCGGCCACGGCGAGGAACACCTCGCGCGCGCTGTGGTACCCCTGCTGGCGCAGCTGCTTGAGCAGCCACGTCTCGTCCACGCCCATGCGGTGCAGGTTCTCGCCGAGAACGCGGCCGTCCATGACGAGCTCGGTGAAGATCTGCTCCTTTTCCGGGGCAATGCCCATATCCTCCGGCGTGGCCGGGCGGCGGGCCGCCACGGGCAGGATGGTCAGGCGGCCGTCGGGCTCATAGACCGCCGTCTGGATGGCGCCGAGGTCGAAAAAGCCCTGCTGGCGGCACTGGATGAGGAACTCGCTCAGGTCGAGGCGGGCCTTTTTCATGTTGCGGCGGTAGAGCTTGCCGTTGTCAAAAACGATCGACGGCGAGCCGCTGATATATTTGCGCAGGCGCGGGCACTTGCTCGTCAGCGCCTCGAGCAGCCACACCAGCAGCGCCCAGACCACCATGGCCGCGAGCGGACGCAGCGGCTTTTCCAGCTCCGTGGCCATCTCGGCGGCGATGGAGCCGATGGTGATGCCGTTGACGTAGTCAAAGACGCTCAGCTCCGAGATCTGGCGGTGGCCCATGAGCTTCGAGAGCAGAAACAGCGCCGCAAACGCGCCCACGGCCGTGACCGCCACTTGCAGCAGGTCCATCCGAACCACTCCTTTCGATAAGGGCTAGTGTGCCCGGGCGGCAGAAAATCATGTGCCGGCGCTTGACTTTTCGGCCGGAATCTGCTAAAAAAGAACTTGGCTCGTGTAGCACTGACACAACAGGAACGCAAAGCGTGCAGCATCCGGACACCGGACGCTGTGCGCTTTTTTGTTTGCCCGGCGCAAAGCGGCCGCACATCAAAAAAGGAGGTCTGCATGATGCCGCAGACAAAAACACAGGGTGCGGTCTTCGGACTGCTGATGTCGTATTTTATGGCGCTGGGGATGGAGGTCGCCAACGTCGCGCACAAGCTCGGCGCGATGTCAAACGCGGTATTCCTGCCAGCGCTGAAGGAGACCGCGTTCATGGGCGCGATCGTCTTTGTCGTCTCCACGCTCTATGGCAGCCGCGCGGGGCAGCACATCGCGCACAGATTCGTTCAGCCGGGGCGCGACAATCCGCTGCTCGTGACGCTGGCCGTGTCCGGCTGCACGGTCATGGTCATGTGCCCGTCGATGAGCCTGATCGCAACGGCGCTGTTCACGGGCATCGACGCGGAGTTTTTCGCGCGCTTTCTCGCCACGCTCTACCGCAACCTGCCGTGGGCGCTGCTGTGGCAGATCTTTGCTGCAGGGCCGGCCACGCGCGGCGTGTTCCGCGCGATCTTTCACAAGCAGCTCGTGGAAAACGACCGCAAAGCCTTTTCTTCCGGCACGGAATGTGATAAGATGGACGCCTGAGAAATCGAGGTGTTTTTCATGTATGACGAACTGACGGAAGTCGACATTCAGAAGATGAAAGACGAGATCGACTACCGCACACGGGAGCTGCGGCCGAAGCTGATCGAGGAGGTCAAGGTGGCACGCGGCTTCGGCGACCTGAGCGAAAACTTCGAATACAAGGCCGCCAAGCGCGAGAAAAACCGCAACGACAGCCGCATCCGCTATCTGCAGCGGATGGTGGACACGGCGAAGGTCATCTCCGACCACTCGTCCGGTGACGTGGTGGGCCTGTTCGACAAGGTAGTCATCTATATCCCGGACGACGATGAGGAGCAGACGATCCGCCTCGTAACAACGCTGCGGCAGAACGCGCTCGAGGGCCTCATCAGTAAGGAGTCTCCCGTCGGCAAGGCCGTCATGGGCCACCGCGCGGGCGAGACCGTACATGTACAGGTCAATGAGAACGTCGGCTACGACATCGTCATCCGCTCCGTGGAAAAGGGGCAGGACGACGACTCGCTGCCTATCAGCGCGTACTGAAACCCGCGCAGAAAAGCAGCGGCTGCATCCAAGCGATGCAGCCGCTGCTTTCGTATTCAGTCCAGATAGCCGAACAGGCCGCGCACGGACACGTCGCCGCCGGTGACGGTCTCGCGCGTGCCGTCCGGCCAGCGGACGACGAGCGCGAAGTCATCGTCCACCGCCTCGGCAAAGCCGGTGCGGACATCCTCGCCGCGCACGACGCGCACCGGCCGCCCGACCGTGACGCAGCGGGCGCGGTAATCGTCGAGATACGCGCGCGGGTCGCGCTGCCAGTCGAGATACATCCGGTCGAGCGCGCGCACCATTTCCGCCGCCAGCCGCGCGCGTGAAATCTCCAGCCCCGTCTCGGACCGGACGGAGCCCGCGATGGCGCGCAGCTCCGGCGGGAAGTCCTCCGGCCGCTGGCGGACGTTCACGCCGATGCCGGCCACGATGGAATCGACCGTGCCGGTCTCGGCCTCGACGGTCAGCTCCGTGAGGATGCCGCAGAGCTTTTTCGTGCCGAGGACGAGATCGTTCGTCCACTTGATGCCCGGCTGCGCACCGCACGCCTCGAGCGCGCGGCAGACGGCCACCGCGACGTGCGCCGTCATGGTCATGGCCGCCGTGGGCACGCAATTCGGCCGCAGGAGCATGGACAAGTAGACCCCCTGCCCCGCGTCCGACCGAAACGGCCGCCCGGCCCGGCCGCGCCCGGCCGTCTGCCGGTCGGCGATGGCGCACAGGCCGTCCGGCGCGCCGCGCATGGCCTCGGCCTTGAGGTAGCTGTTCGTGGAGTCGATCTGCGCAAAGCACCGCACCGTCGCCCGCCGCGCCTCCGGCAGGTAGGGCAGCACGTCCCCGGCCGTGAGCGTGTCCGGCCGCGCGCGCAGACAGTAGCCCCGGTTCGTGACCGCGTCGATGTCATACCCGTCGGCGCGCAGCGCGCGCACCGCCTGACTGACCGCCGCGCGCGACACACCCAGCTTTTCGCGCATCTCCTCGCCGGAGAGATACCCCTCCGCCTCCGTGAGCAGGAGCAAAACATCGTCCCGCAGCATGAGATCACACTCCTTTTGATCTTTTTCTGGTGTCAGTTTAGCCGATGGCTGTCAAATTGTAAAGCATTTTTCAAAAACAGTTGACAATTCACCGCCCGTGTGCTATCGTCCGATTGTTAAGTTGTTTTTTGCTTTGCTTTACAATCGGAGGAGATCTTATGAAATTTTCGACCAGAGACCTGTGCTTTTGCGCGATCGGCGCGGCGCTCATCGCTGTGTGCGCATGGATCAGCATCCCGGCGGACGTGCCGTTCACGCTGCAGACGTTTGCGATCTTCGCCGTGTGCGGCCTGCTCGGCGGCAGGCGCGGCACGGTGAGCGTGCTGGTGTATCTGCTGCTGGGCGCGGTGGGCGCGCCGGTGTTCGCGGGCTTTCGCGGCGGGTTTGCGTCCCTGCTCGGCACGACGGGCGGGTATCTCGTCGGCTTCGTGCTGCTGACGCTCATCATCGCCTTCGCGCAGGCGCGCTGGGGGCAGGACCAGTGGGTGTTCGTGCTCTCGGCGGCCGTGGGGCTGCTCGTGTGCTATGCGTTCGGCACGGCGTGGTTCCTCGTCGTCTACACCCGCACGGGCGCCATCACGCTCGGCGTGGTGCTGGCAAAGTGCGTGCTGCCGTTTCTGCTGCCGGATGCGGTCAAGCTCGCGCTGGCGGCGCTGCTGCGCGCGCGGCTGTACCGGCGCATCCCCGCGTGACGGGGCGCCCACATGGCGAAAAAACACCGGCCGAGACGGCCGGTGTTTTTTTGTTTTGTTCTGTTTTCGGGAGGCTCAGTTCCAGTAATCCGTACCGGTGATGCCGATGTCGGCGGCATGGAACTCGGGGGTTTTGCCCTCCTTGCGCTGGCGCATGTAGTCCTTGAGCACAGCCACACCCTTGTTGCCGAGGATGAGGATGACGGGGATGTTGATGATGACCATCGTGCCCTGGAGCATGTCGGCCGTATCCCACGCGAGGCCGGCGCTGACGATAGCGCCAACGAACACGAGCGCCGTCGCAGCCAGGCGGAACACCGTCATGCCCGCCTTGCTCGGGTCGCGCCGGAGGATATACTTCAGGCAGCCCTCGCAATAATAGTAGTTGCCGATGAGCGTCGTGAATGCGAACAGGCTCATGGACACGGCGATGAAGATGGGGCCGAAGCTGCCAAGCGCCTGCTGCATGGACGCCTGCACATAGGCCGCGCCGGCCGCTTCCTTGGTCGGCACGACGCCGGAGCACAGGCACATGAACGCCGTGGCCGAGCAGATGAGCAGCGTGTCGATGAACACGGACAGCATCTGCACAAGGCCCTGCTTGGCCGGGTGCGAAACATCGGCCGTGGCGGCCGCGTTCGGCGCCGAGCCCATGCCGGCCTCATTGGAGTACAGGCCGCGCTTGATGCCCCACATGATGCACGAACCGGCGAAGCCGCTGAACGCCGCCTTGAAATTGAACGCATCACGGAAGATATTGGCGATGACGCTCGGGAAGATCTTGATGTTCATGAAGATGACGATGAGCGACACGAGGATATACAGCACGCCCATGACCGGCACGAGCACGCCCGTGATATTCGTCAGGCGCTTGCCGCCGCCAAGCACGCACACGGCAAACAGCACCGCAAGGACCGCGCCGATGACGTACGGCGTGCGGCTCTTGGCGTAGAAGCCAAAGCCGGCGAAGGCGTCCTGCAGGTTGTAGGAGGCGAGCATGTTGTAGCCCACTACATAGGTCAGGATGAGCACGACGGCGAAAATGACGCCGAGCCAGCGCTGGTGCAGCGCCTGCTCCATATAGTACGACGGGCCGCCGTAGCTGCTGCCGTCGGCATCGCGCTTTTTATAGACCTGCGCGAGCGCGGACTCGATAAAAGCGCTCGCCCCGCCGAGCAGCGCCACGACCCACATCCAGAACACGGCGCCGAAGCCGCCGAGGCAGATGGCCGTGGACACGCCGACGATGTTGCCGGTGCCGACACGGGACGCCGTGGACACCATGAGCGCGCCGAACGAGGAAATGCTGCCCTTCTCCTTCGGCTTTTCCGCGACGACGTGGATGGACTCGCCAAACAGGCGGAACTGGATCAGACCAGTGCGGATCGTGAAATACAGGCCCGCAACGATCAGAAACAGCGGCACGATGTACGGCTGGTACAAAAAAGCCACCGATCGCATTGACCACACTGTCAATTTTGTCAATCATGATTTGTCTCCTCTGCAATTTTTCATTTTCCCGGCGGCAAAGCGGCCGCGCAAGAGATAGTATACAAAAGATTTGTCAAAAATGCAACCATGATTCGGCAATGTGACAATAACCCTGAAAATAACAGGGTTTTCTCCGGCGCGCCGGGCCTTGCGCGGGCGGATATTTCGGCGTAAGATAGGGATACTTCCCACGCAGAGACAAGGAGCGAAACACACATGTTCACAGGCTTTTCCGACGCAACGATCGACTTTCTCTGGGAGCTGCGCTTTCACAACGAGCGCCCGTGGTTCCTGGAGCACAAGCAGATATTTCTCGACACGCTCGACCGGCCCATGAAGGCGCTGGCTGCGGACGTGACGGCGGCGCTCGAGCAGGCGTACCCCGACCGGAAGTGGTACCTGCACGTGGCGCGCATCTACCGCGATGCGCGGCGGCTGCACGGCAGCGGGCCGTACAAGGAGAACCTCTGGTTCACACTGCGGTGCGACAGCAGCCGCGGGCCGGAGATCCCGGCGTTTTATTTTGAGATCACGCCGCACAACTACAGCTACGGCATGGGCTTTTACTGGGCGAAGGCGAACACGATGGCGTGCTTCCGCCGCGCGATCGACGCCGATCCCCTGCCGCTGACGGCGCTGGCAGAGCAGCTGAACGCGCAGGACACCTTCGTGCTCACGGGGCAGGACTACGCCCGCGCGAAGGGCGACCCCGGCGCGCTGCTGCGTCCGTGGTACAATAAGCGCGTGCTCGACCTCTCGTGCGTGCGCGAGCACGACGACCTGCTCTTCTCCCCCGCGCTGGCGGAGGAACTTGTGCGCGGGTTCAGCTTCCTGCTGCCGTACTATGACTATCTCGAGGCCGTGACGCGGCGGGAGGACGCGTGATGCGCTGCTTTGACGGCCACTGCGACACGCTCGCGCGCTGCATGGTCACCGGCGAGGGGCTTCGGAAAAACACCGGCCACGTCGATCTCGCGCGCTGCGCAGCCCTCGGGCAGCACGCGCAGATCTTCGCCGTGTTTGCCGACAGCGCAGCGGCCAACGAGCCGCTCTATACCGCCGCACAGCGGCAGCACGCGCTGCTGGAGCGCGAATGTGCGCGCAATGCCGATCTCGTCCGCCGCTGCCGCACGGCGCGGGACGTGCGCGCCGCCTGGGCCGCCGGGAAAACGGCCGCGCTGCTCGGCATCGAGGGCGCGGAGCTGCTCGACTGCGCCCCCGGACGGCTGGACGACGCGGCGGCGTGGGAGTGCGTGTACGTGACGCTGACGTGGAACCACGCAAACGCCCTCGCAGGCTCGCACTGCGACGCGCCAACGCAGGGGCTCACGGCGCAGGGGCGCGACTTTGTGCGCGCACTGTACGCGCACCGGATGCTGCCGGACGTATCGCACCTGTCGGAGGCGGCGGCGTGGGACGTGGTGCGGCTCGGACTCGGCCCGGTGATCGCCTCGCACGCAAACAGCCGCACCGTCTGCGCGCACACGAGAAACCTCCCGGACGACCTATTTTGCGCCATCCGCGACAGCGGCGGCGTGGTCGGCCTGAACCTCTACACGGACTTTCTCGGCGGCGAGGGCATGGACGCCATCGTGCGCCATGTCGAGCACCTGCTCGACCTCGGCGGCGACAAAACGCTCGCGCTCGGCGGCGACCTCGACGGGTGCGACACGCTCGGCGGCGGCATCACCGGCGTGCAGGACTATCCGACGCTCTATGCAGCGCTCGCCGCCCGCGGCTATGACAGTGCGCTGCTGCAAGATCTCTTTTCCGGCAATTGGCTGCGCGTGCTGCCGAAATAATAGAAACGTACAATGCCCCGCCGCAGAAACTGAACAGCACCCCATTTGTTAGACGAGTATGGTAAAATACTTAGTACTAAGAAATGGGGTGCATTTCTATGGCAAAGGGCGTACCGAACAAACGATACA
>ONIG01000040.1 GCA_900317855.1 uncultured Eubacteriales bacterium
CAAAATCTTGATTGCGTGGCGGGAACAGGCGGCGAAGTTGGAGGCCGGGGAGATCACCAAGGAGGACTATGACCGCTGGCGCTACAACTACCCGAAGTATGACACCACCCAGCGGTGGGCCAAAGTCCCCTCGAAGGAATTAAGCGATGCTCTGATAAAAGGATTGAAGAAACAGAGAAAAGACAAATAGCAAAAAAGGTCTTGCCGACTGGTGAAAGTCAGCAAGACCTTTTTCTTAGGATATGGAGGATTTACCCGCAAACCACCCGCTATATGGGAGTGAGCAAAGTAAATCCGGTTTTGGTATCTGCTATCAATTTGCTATCAAATGCCCCGTTTCCGTTTCAAGAACCCAGTGTTTTCAAGGCTTTGCGGGTTTTGTCAGTTATTCCCACTCGATCGTGGCAGGCGGCTTAGATGTGATGTCGTAAACGATGCGGTTGATGCCCTTGACCTCGTTGACGATGCGCACAGAGACACGGTCGAGCACGTCGTACGGAATGCGCGTCCAGTCGGCGGTCATGAAGTCCGTCGTTGTGACGCTGCGCAGCGCGAGCGTGTAGTCATAGGTACGTCCGTCGCCCATAACGCCGACGGAGCGCATATTCGTCAGCACCGCGAAGTACTGATTCATCGTCTGCTCCAGGTGCGCCTTGGCGATCTCATCGCGGAAGATGAAGTCCGCGTCGCGCAGGATGTCCAGCTTGTCCTTGGACACCGCGCCGAGGCAGCGGATGGCAAGACCAGGGCCCGGGAACGGCTGGCGCATGACCAGATACTCCGGCAGGCCAAGCTCGCGGCCGAGTGCGCGCACCTCATCCTTGAACAGCAGGCGCAGCGGCTCGATGATCTCCTTGAAGTCCACATAGTCCGGCAGGCCGCCGACGTTGTGGTGGCTCTTGATGACGGCAGCGACATTCGTGCCGGATTCAATCACGTCGGGATAGATCGTACCCTGAGCCAGATAGTCCACGGAGCCGATTTTCTTGCCCTCTTCCTCAAAGACACGGATGAACTCCTCGCCGATGATCTTGCGCTTCGTCTCCGGATCGGAGACGTCCTTCAGGCGCGTGAGAAAACGCTCCTCCGCGTTGACACGCACGAAATTGATATCCCAGCTTTTGAATGCGGCCTCGACCTCGTCGCCCTCGTTCTTACGCAGCAGACCGTGGTCGACAAAGATGCACGTGAGCTGGCTGCCAACGGCCTCCGCCAGCAGCGCGGCCGCGACCGAGGAATCCACGCCGCCAGAAAGGGCCAGCAGCACCTTGCCGCCGCCGACCTTGGCGCGGATGGACTCGATCGACTTGCGCATGAAGTCGCCCATCGTCCAGTCACCGGTCGCGCCGCAGACCTCATAGAGGAAGTTGCGCAGCATGGCCCGACCATACTCGGTATGATTGACCTCCGGGTGGAACTGCACGCCGTAAAACCCGCGCGCTTCGTCGCAGATGCCGACCGTTGGGCAGGCGGCCGAGTGCGCCACGAGCCGGAACGACTCCGGCACCTTGGCCATATAGTCGCCGTGACTCATCCACGTAATGCTCTGCTCCGGCAGGCCGCGGAAGAGACGGCAGTCGGTATCGAACCAGGTCTGCGTCTTGCCGTACTCGCGCGCGGTGTCTTTTCCGGCGGCGGTCACTTCCCCACCAAGATACTGCGCCATGAGCTGGCAGCCGTAGCAGATGCCGAGGATGGGGATGCCGAGCTTGAAGATCTCGGGATCTACCTGCGGCGAGCCTTCGGCGTACACGCTCTGCGGGCCGCCGGTGAAGATGATGCCGATGGGGTCAAAGGCACGGATCTCGTCGACAGACATGGTGTGCGGCTTGACTTCGCAATACACATTGCACTCGCGCACACGGCGCGCAATGAGCTGATTATACTGCCCTCCAAAATCGAGGACGATGACAGACTGATTCGGCATGGATGACGCTCTCCTTATTCGACAGTAACGGATTTGGCAAGGTTTTTCGGCTTATCGATCGCGCAGCCGTTGGCCTTTGCAACATAATAAGCAAAGAGCTGCAGCGGCACGATCTCCGCCGGGACAACGAACAGATTATCCATCCGCGGCACAAGGATGACATCATCCGCCTCAGAATAGATGGCCCGGTTGCCCTCGAGCGCCACGCCGAGCACGCGCGCACCGCGCGCCTTGACCTCCTTGACGTTGCTCATGGTCTTGTCAAACAGCGGCTCGTAGCACGCGACAGCGATGACGAGGCGATTTTCTTCGATGAGCGCGATGGTGCCGTGCTTGAGCTCGCCCGCGGCATAGGCCTCCGAGTGCAGGTAAGAGATCTCCTTGAGCTTCAGCGAGCCCTCCATGCAGACGGCATAGTCCACATTGCGGCCGATGAAGAACAGGGACGGATTGTTTTTATACCGCTCAGCCAGCTGCGCGATCTGCGGGTTGAGGTCGATGGCGCGCTGCACCATCTGCGGCAGGATCATGAGATCGTCCGTGAGTTTCGCAGCCTCTTCCCTGCTCAGGCAGCCACGCTTCTCGCCCAGATAGAGCGCCAGCAGATACAGCACCGACACCTGCGTGGTGTAGCCCTTCGTGGTCGCAACGGCGATCTCCGGGCCGGCCCATGTGTAAATGACATCGTCCGAGATGCGGGCGATCGTGCTGCCGACAACGTTGACGATTGAGAGCACATAAGCGCCCTTGGCCTGCGCCTCGCGGATGGCGGCGATGGTGTCTGCCGTCTCGCCGGACTGCGAGATGATGATCATGAGCGTGTGCTCGTCGACGATCGGGTCGCGGTAGCGGAACTCACTCGCAAGGTCAGCATCGACCGGGATGTGCGTGAGCTTTTCGAGCGCGTATTTGCCCGCCTGACCGGCATAAAACGCCGAACCGCAGGCCGTGATCATAATTTTGTTGAAGCCCATGAGCTGTGCTTCGGTCATCTTCAGCTCGTCAAACACGACGCGGTGATCCTTCACACGCGGGTCAAGCGTGGACTTGATGGCGCGCGGCTGCTCCATGATCTCCTTGAGCATAAAGTGCTCATAGCCGCCCTTTTCGGCCGCCTCAATGTCCCACGCGACGCGGGAAACGGGCTTGTCGATCGGCTTGCCGGTGCAGTCAAAGACCGTGTAGCCGTCGGCACGCACCTCGGCGAGCTCGCCGTCCTCAAGATAGATCACGTTCTTCGTGTGCGACACGAGCGCCGTGACATCGGAGGCAAAGAAGTTCTCGCCCGCGCCGACGCCGATGATGAGCGGGCAGCCGTTGCGCGCGATGAAAAGCTGATCCGGGCAATCGGCGCACAGGATGCCGAGTGCGTAGCTGCCCTCCAGGCGGCCGAGCGTTTTGAGCACAGTGTCCTTGAGATTGCCGTCGCCGGTATAATACATATCCAGCAGGTGCACAATGACCTCGGTATCCGTCTCACTATGGAACACAAAGCCCTTGGCCTTGAGCATCTCTCGCAGCTCCATGAAGTTTTCGATGATGCCGTTTTGCACGATGGCGAACTTGCCGTCGTTGCTCACATGCGGGTGGGCGTTTGCCTCCGTCGGTGCGCCGTGCGTTGCCCAGCGCGTATGGCCGAGGCCGATGTAGCCATGAAGATCCTCACCATCATGCGTTTTGGCAAAAAGGTTCTTGATCACGCCGCAGGCCTTGGCCAGTTCGATCGTGCTGCCGTCGAGCACAGCGATGCCAGCCGAGTCATAACCGCGGTATTCGAGCTTCTGGAGCCCTTCGAGAAGGATCGGCGCAGCCTGCTGCGCGCCGACGTATCCAACGATTCCACACATAGTCGGTTCTCCTTATTATTTTGAAAAGTCATCGTTATCGCAATTTTATGCCGGCGCCGTACAAATACGTACAAAACGCCAAAATATCATGCTAAATTTTATACCGATATCCCGTCCGTGTCAAGTTGCGGTTTGTGAACACTGCATAGACCGTGGTCCCCCACTGCCACGGGCCATCCGGTCAAGGGAAAACGAAAAGCGAAATCGTTGCTTCCAACGGTAATACGCTTTTCAAGATGGAGACCGCGTCCTCAGTTGATGTACGATTTACATATTACAAATTATCAAAGCATTCTGTCAGAACACATACACATACACATACACATACATAGACAAATCAAACAAATGAAATGTATGAAATACGGGCAGCACACATTCTTTTACGCCGGAAGCTGTCGGAAAGAAAGGCAAACGCCGACAAAAAAGCTTGCAAAAATTGCATTTTTCTGCTCTGCATACTTCCATCCTGTCCGCAGAAAATAGTAGCGGGTCAAGAAACCCAAAACGAGAAAAGGAGATGGAAAACGAAATGGCTAGTTCCAAGAGCAACAACCTTGTCAACCCCAATGCGCGTGAGGCGATGAACCGCTTCAAGATGGAAGCCGCGTCCGAGATGGGCGTGAACCTGAAGCAGGGTTACAACGGTGATCTGACGTCCCGTCAGGCCGGCAGCATCGGCGGCCAGATGGTCAAAAAGATGATCGCCGCCTACGAAAACGGCATGCAGTAATCTAAGCAAATCCTAAAAAGGCAGGGTCGCGGAATTCCGCGGCCCTGTTTTCCTGTTCACATCATTCTATTTGCATCATTTCCCGGGATAGGCGGCAAAAAACGCCTCGATCTCGGCGGCTGGGGCCGTGCACGAGCCCTGGATCATCGTCGGCTTGCCGCCGCCGCGGCCGGAGATGGCGGCATTGATGGCCTTCGCCTCCGCGCGCAGATCGACCGTGCGGCTGCCGATGATATAGCGATAGCCCTCCGCGTCGCTGCCGGTGAAAGCGGCGCAGACGCCGCCGGCAAGCAGCATGCCGGCATTGACAAATTCGCGCATGGCAACGGGATCGTCAAACCGGTCGATGACGCAGATGCTGCCGGGCGTTTCCTGCAGCAGCTGCAGGCGCTGCGCATTGAGGCGGCGCTCCAACTCCGCGGCCGCTGCCTTGTGCTGTGCGATCTCGTCGAGCAGACGCTGCACAGCCGGAACGACGTCCGCCTGCCGCACGGACAGCTGCGCCGAGAGCGCCGCGACCTGCGCACTCTTTTCCCGATAGTCCGCCTCCGCGTCCGACCCGCACAGGATCGTCACGCGCACGCCGCCGCGGTGGCGCATGACCGACGTGAACTTGATCGCGCCGATCTCGCCCGTGTGCGATACGTGCGGCGCGCAGCAGGCGCAGACATCGTAGCCCTCCACGGTCACAATGCGCACATCCTCCTTCAGGTCGAGCTTGCTGCGGTACTCCATATGCGCCAGCTGCTCCGGCGCCGGGTACTCCGTCCGGATCGGCACATTGCGGTACACAGCCTCGTTCGCGAGCCGCTCGATGTGCATGAGCTGCTGCCATGTGAGCTCGCCACTATAATCCATCGTGATCGCGTCTTCCCCGAGGTGGAAGCCAACGTTGTCAAATCCGTATTCACTGTGGATCAGGCCCGAAATGATGTGCTCACCCGAATGGCCCTGCATGCGCCGGAAGCGCTGCGGCCAGTCGATCTCCCCGCGCACCTGCGCGCCGGGCGTAAGCGGCACGTCCGTATAGTGTACGATTGCATCCGGAAGGAGCTGCACATCCAGAACGTGTGCGCCGCCGAGCACGCCGGTATCGGCCGGCTGGCCGCCGCCCTCCGGAAAAAACACCGTCTGATCGAGCACGACGGCGTAGCGCTCCCCGTCCGGGTCGCAGCGCAGCACGGTCGCGGAAAAATCACGGCGGTGACTGTCAAGATCATATAATTTCCTGGTCATGGTCAAATCCCCCATTTCTCATACTAGTATAACAGGATTTTTCGTCGCTCTCAACCCTTGCTTATTTGTGTCGAATATCGTATCCTTGAGCCACTACAGAAAAAAGGTGATACATATGAACCAGAAACTCAGAAACCTCGTCTACACCGCCATGCTCATGGCGCTGTGCTGCGTGGCGACGCTCGTCATCAAGATCCCGACCGTGACCGGCGGCTATCTCAACGCCGGCGATATCGTGGTCGTGCTCGCCGCCCTGCTGGCCGGCCCGCTCTACGGCGGCATGGCAGCCGGTTTTGGCTCCGGCCTGGCGGACGTGATCTCCGGCTACATGAGCTACGCCCCCGGTACGCTCGTCGTCAAAGGGTGCGCTGCCGTGGTCGCGGCGCTGATCTTCCGCGCCTGCCGCAAAAAGAACTTCGGCTTCGCGCTGCTGAGCGCTATCTGCGGTGAGATCATCATGGTGCTGGGCTACTTTGTGTTTGAGGATTTCATTCTTGGCTACGGCATGGCCGCGGCGGCGGAGATCCCGGGCAACGCAGCGCAGGCTGCCGTCGGCATCGTGGGCGGTCTGGCGCTGTACTTTGCGCTGAACAAAGTGCCCCAAATCCGCGATTTCTCCGAGGCTGCGCTGGCGAAAAAGCAGAAATAAATCCACTCCATACGCAAAACAGCCGCTCCCGACCGGGAGCGGCTGTTTTTATTATCGCTTTTCATACCACGCGCACGCGGATGACCTCTGGGATGCGGTCGATCTTTGCCACCTGATCGGCATCCAGACGGCCGTTGAGATCGATCATGGCGTAGGCATATGCGCCGTAGGCCTTGTTGATCATGTTCTCGACGTTCAGGCCCGTGCTGCAGGTGATCTCGAGGAACTGGTTGAGCATCGTCGGCACGTTCTGGTGCAGGATGCACACGCGGCTGACGCCCATGCGCTCGAGCGTCGCGTCCGGGAAGTTGACGGAGTTTTTGATGTTGCCGTTGGCGAGATAATCGTAGAGCTCACGCGCGGCCATGACGGCGGACTTCTCCTCGCTCTCGGGTGTGCAGGCACCCAGATGCGGCAGCGCGATGATATTCTCCACACCGACGACCTTCTCATTGGGAAAGTCCGTGACATACTTGCCGACGCGGCCAGAAGCGAGGGCGGCCAGCATGGCGTCGTCGTCCACGATCTCGGCGCGCGACTCGTTGATGATGCGCACGCCGTCCTTCATCTTGGAAAACGCCCTGGCATCAAGCATATGGAACGTCTGATCCGTGTACGGCACGTTGATGCTGATATAATCCGCCTTGGCATAGATGCCGTCGAGGTTCACCTCGTGCTTGACATCGCGAGAGAGACGCCACGCGGCATCCACGGACAGATACGGATCATACCCGCAGACGGTCATACCGAGCGAAACAGCAGCGTTTGCGATCAGCGCGCCGATCGCGCCGAGGCCGATGACACCCAGCGTCTTACCCATGAGCTCCGGGCCGGCGAACTGGGACTTGCCCTTCTCGACAAGCGCCGGAATGTCCTTACCCTTGCCGTTGAGACTCTTGACCCAGTCAATGCTGCCGAGCACATCGCGCGATGAGAGCACAAGCGAGCAGAGAATCTGCTCTTTGACCGCCTCAGCATTTGCGCCGGGCGAGTTGAACACGACGATGCCGCGGTGGCAGCAGTCCTCAAGCGGGATGTTGTTCGTGCCGGCACCGGAGCGGGCAATGGCGATCAGGCTCGGCTCGAAGGCATAGCTGTGCAGGTCGGCCGAGCGCAGGATCAGGCCGTCCGGATCCGGAATGTTCTCCCCGACGATGCAGCCGCGCTCTTCGAGCTTCTGCAGGCCACAGGGGGATATATGGTTCATGGTCTTGATGTTATACATGGTGTTCTACCTCAAACTGTTTCAGATAATCCACGAGCGCATCCACGCCCGCCATCGGCATGGCGTTATAGAGCGAAGCGCGCATGCCGCCGGCTATGCGGTGGCCCTTGAGATTCAGCAGGCCGCGCGCCGCCGCGCCGCTGATAAATTCCTTATCGAGCGCATCATCCCCGGTGCGAAACGTGACGTTCATGTCCGAGCGGGAGCCCGGCTGCGCGCAGGCATGAAAGAGTGCGCTGTTGTCGAGAAAATCATACACCTTCGCGGCGCGTGCATGCTTGAGCCGCTGTATACCTTCCACGCCGCCCTGCTGCTCGAGCCATGCGAGCACAAGTCCGAGGATGTAGATATTCCAGCACGGCGGTGTGTTGTACATGGAGTCCTTGTCGATCATGCGCTGATAGCTGTACATGACCGGCGTGATGGGCAGTTCGTGCCCGGCGAGGCTGCGGTCAACGATCGCGACCGTCAGGCCGGCCGGGGCCATGTTCTTCTGAGCACCGGCAAAGATCACGCCGTATTTTGACACATCGACCGGGCGCGAGAGAATATCCGACGACATGTCGCACGCGAGCGGCACGCGGCCGGTCTCCGGCACGTACTGCCATTCAGTGCCGTAGATCGTGTTGTTGGCACAGTAATAAAAATAGGACGCGTGCACATCCAGCTGCAGCTCGTTCTGCTGCGGGATGCGGGTATGCCCGCAGGTGGAAGTGTCCGCCGCAATGTGCACCTTGCCGTACTTCTCGGCCTCTTTGGCCGCATTGCCGGAAAAATGCCCCGTCACGGCATAGTCCGCCGTCCCCTGCTCGCCCATCAGATTGAGCGGGATCATGGAAAACTGCGCCGTGCCGCCGCCCTGCAAAAACAGGATCTCATGTGTGTCCGGCACGGACAGTGCGGCACGGAAACGCGCCTTCACGTCCTGAAAAATATCCGAAAAGGCCTGACTTCGGTGACTCATCTCCATCACAGACATGCCCGTGCCATGATAATTGAGCAGTTCTGCCTGCGCCTGACGGAGCACTTCCTCCGGCAGGACCGACGGTCCGGCAGAAAAATTGAACGTTTCACTTCGGGTCACAGAAATCGCCTCCAGGGATCAAAATTCGTCACATACAGCACATTCTGCATGGATTGAGAAAAGTCTAACACGTTCCACGAAGCGCGTCAAACCAAATCCCCCACAAGCATCTGCCCGGAAACGGCAGAGATTTTGACATTTTTCACAACGCCGCGCAGATCGTCCCCAGCGACGCGCACCAGACAATAGTTATCCGAGTGCCCGACCCAGTTTCCGTCGTGCTCCGTCTCAAACAAAACAGGTAAAATCCGGTCGACCTGCTGCGCCAGATAGCGCTGCTTGCAGGCATCGGCAACGCGCTGCGCCTCGTGCGCGCGCGCCGACTTGACCGCGTGGCTGAGCTGCTCCGGCATGGCGTCCGCCTTTGTGCCGGGGCGGCGGGAATACGGAAACACGTGTACGGCCGCAAAGCCGACCTGCTCCAAAAACGCCACCGCGGCCGCCTGATCCGCCTCTGTCTCACCGGGGAAGCCCGTGATCATGTCCGCCGTGAGCGCACAGCCCGGGAAATACCGCCGTAGCCGCTCGACGCAGGCGAGAAACTCCGTCGTGTTATATTTGCGGTTCATGCGCGCGAGCGTGCGGTCACATCCGCTTTGCAGCGAAAGGTGAAAATGCGGGCAGACCTGCCCGGTCGCGGCGGCGCGGCGGCAGAAGTCCTCCGTGATGACTGTCGGCTCCAGAGATCCGAGTCGCAGGCGCATCTGCGGTGCGGCCGCGGCGACCGTCTCCACGGCATCGGCCAGTGTCAGCTCGCCCGGCAGATCCCGGCCGTAGGACGCGATCTCGATGCCGGTCAGCACCAGCTCCCGGTAGCCCTCCTGGGCCAGATGCGCCGCCTGACGCGCCATTTCATCCAGCGGCAGGCTGCGGATGCGGCCGCGCGTATACGGGATGACGCAGTAGGTGCAGAAATTGTTGCAGCCGTCCTGAATCTTCAGCATCGCGCGCGTGCGGCCGTAGGCCGCGCCCGCCGGCAGCGGCTCAAAGTCAAAGCGCTGGAACGGATTATCCACGCACGTGACGGGTGTGTGCTCGTTGAGCGCACGCAGAATGTCATCCACAAACGCCTGCTTGCTGCCGCTGCCGTGCACCACGTCGGCGCCGATGGACGCCGCGTCCTCAGGGCTGAGCTGCGACCAGCAGCCGCACACAGCGCACAGCGCCTGCGGGTGTTCCTCGCGCAGCTTGCGGATCATCTGGCGTGACTTGCGTCCGCCCTCCGCCGTGACGGCACAGGTATTGACGACGATCAGGTCGACCGGCTCGCCGTCCGCCGCGGGCGTGAAGCCATGCGCATGCAGGAGCGTTTCGATCGCCTGCGCTTCATACTGGTTGACCTTGCAGCCGAGGGCGGTTATAATGTAGTGCATAAAAACATCTCCAAATCGAGGTAAGAAATCATGGTTTATCTGGACAATGCCGCAACGACCCGTGTCTGCCCGGAGGCAGCGGAGGCGGCAGTACATATGATGACGGAGTGCTTCGGCAACCCGAGCACGACCTATAAGCTCGGCCGCGAGGCCAAGGCAGCCGTGGACAAGGCGCGCAGCCAGATCGCGAAAGCGCTCGGCTGCCAGCCGGACGAGGTGTATTTCACATCCTGCGGCTCCGAGGGCGACAACTGGGCGCTCATCTCCGGCGCGCGGTACATGCGCCGCCGCGGAAAACACATTATCAGCTCCGCCGTGGAGCACGACGCGGTGCGCAAGTCGCTGGACTTTCTGGAAAAAGAGGGCTACGAGATCACGCGCCTGCAGCCGGACGGCGCCGGTGCCATCCCGCTCGAGCGCGTGCGCGCGGCGCTGCGGCCGGACACGATCCTCGTCTCGCTCATGATGGTCAACAACGAGACCGGCGCGGTCAACGACATTGCCGCCGTCGCCCGGATGCTGAAAGCGGAAAACAGCATTGCCCTGCTGCACACGGACGCGGTGCAGGGCTTTTTGAAAGTGCCATTCTCAGCCAAAACGCTCGGCGCGGACATGATCACCATCAGCGGCCACAAGATCCACGCACCGAAAGGCATCGGCGCGCTCTACATCCGCAGCGGGCTGAAGCTGCCTCCCTATATTCTCGGCGGCGGGCAGGAGCGCGGCATACGCGCCGGCACGGAGGCCACACCGCAGATTGCCGCCTTTGGTACGGCGGCCGAGATCGGCAGCGCAAAAATGGTGGAGGCCACAAAAACCATGGCACAGCTGCGCGCCCACGCCATCGACCGGCTGACGGCCGAGGTGGACGGCCTCGTCGTCATCGGCGGCGGCTCGCCGCATATCCTCAGCATTTCCCTGCCCGGCTACCGGAGCGAGGTGCTGATGAACTTCCTCGAAGCCCGCGGCATTTACACATCAAAAAGCTCCGCCTGCAAAAAGGGCGGGCGGAGCCATGTACTTGAGGCGATCGGGCTGCCGGCGAACGTGATCGACGGCGCGCTGCGCATCAGCTTTTCGCGCTACACCACGCGGGAAGACATCGACGCACTGTGCGATGCGCTGCGGGATGCAAAGCAATCCCTCTTCCCGTCACTTCACTGAACCATCCTGCGTATCCTTGAGCGATTCGGGCGGTGCTTCCTTCGGGAGACGCACCGGCCGCATCGTGGCATCGTCGATGTAATCCAGATCCATATACTCTGCGGTCTCCGTCTGGAGGCCGCGTTTTTTCAGCCCGTCATTGACCAGCTTCTCCAGGCCGGCATAGATCACAACGAACACCGGCACACCCAGCAGCATGCCGATAAAGCCGAACAAGCCGCCGCCGAGCAGGATGGCGAACATGATCCAGAAACCGTTGATGCCGGTGGAGTTGCCGAGGATCTTCGGCCCGATGATGTTGCCGTCGATTTGCTGCAGGACGATGATGAAGATGACGTAAATCAGGCACTTCATCGGCGAGACAAGCAGAATGATCAGCGCCGTCGGCACCGCGCCGATAAACGGGCCGAACACAGGGATGATGTTCGTCACGGCGACGATCACGCTCACGAGCACGACATACGGCATGCGCATGATCGCGCAGCAGATATAGCAGATGACGCCGATGATGGCGGAATCAATGACCTTGCCGCTGATAAAGCCCATGAACGCCGTGTCCGTGAAGCGAATGGCCTTGAGGATGCGCTTGGAGGCTTTGACAGAGAAGATACTGTAGAGCACTTTCTTCGACTTGGCAAGAAACAGCTCCATATTCGACAGCACATAGCAGGCGACGACGAAGCCGATGAGCACATCGAGGATCGCACGCAAAACGGCATAGATGCCGGTCGTCACGCTCGTGACCACCTTGCCCATGGACGGCAGCAGCGCAGTCTTCGCCCAGTCGAGCAGGCTGTCCGACACGTTTCCGGTTGCGGAGAGGAGCACTTCCTCCACCTCGGGATTGTTCTCAAAGAACTTGTTGATCCACCCGGTGATCGTGTCATAGTAATCCTGCGAGTTGAGCACGATGCTCTCCACGCTCGTATAGATCTGCGGGATGATGAGCCAGATGAGGGCGGCGATGATAAGCAGCGCGACCAGAATTGAGAGCGCAACGGACAGGCCGCGCGCAAGTGAGGTGCGCACCGGTTTTTTCGGGCGGATCTTTTTGAGCAGCGGCTCAAAGAGCTTGCGCTGGAATACCTTCGTCAGCGGCCAGAGCAGATAGGCGATCACCATGCCCCAGATGATCGGGCTGAGGATACCGAGCAGCGAACTGATCGCATCGCCAATCGATTTGCCGTGCTGCAGCAGCATGAAAAACAGGATCGAGCACGCGATCACGCCGAACGCCGTGATGCCCCAGCCGAGGTATTTGTTTTTTGGATCAAATCGCTTCATAAACCGTCTCCCCCATCGCGCCCGACAGCGCCTGCCTGTGTCTGTAATCGGTCTGATTTATTTTACTATCATGTGCCCGCACCGTCAAGCCGGTAATCCCGGGCTTTTCGCACATTTCCGACACGGTGCGCCGCATCTTGACACGCTCTGAGCGGTTTGGTGTGCAAAAGCCTGTGCAAATTGTGGGGACCCGGACTGCTTTTCCACGCGCCACCGGCATAGGGTGATAAGGAGAAATCAACGGAAAGGGCTGAGCATATGAAACGATGGACCTGTCTGCTGCTGGCGGCGCTGCTGCTGCTCACACCCGCAATGGCGATCGAGCAGCCCACGGACGAAGAGCTGAAGATATCCGCGCCGTCGGCGATCCTGATGGAGCGCTCGACCGGCACGGTGTTATACGAGAAAAACGCCGACGAGCATATGTCCCCCGCCAGCGTGACGAAGATCATGACGCTGCTGCTCATCATGGAGCAGCTCGACAGCGGCCAGCTTGCCGCGAGCGATATCGTGACCGCCAGCGCCCACGCCAGCTCCATGGGCGGCAGCCAGATCTGGCTCAAGGAGGGCGAGCAGATGAGTGTGGACGAGATGCTCAAGTGCATCGCCGTCAACTCCGCCAATGACTGCGCCGTCGCCATGGCCGAGCACATCTCCGGTTCCGAGGAGGCGTTCACCAAGCGCATGAACGACCGCGCAAAAGAGCTGGGCATGGAAAACACGCAGTTTCTCAACTGCACGGGCCTGACCGACGACCCCGGTCACTACACGACGGCGCGCGACATTGCGTGCATGTCCCGCGCGCTGCTGGCCCATCCGCGCATCCGCGAGTACACCACCATCTGGATGGACACCGTGCGCGGCGGCCGTTTCAGTCTCGCCAACACCAACAAGCTCATCCACGCCTACCCCGGCGCGACCGGCCTGAAAACCGGCTACACACAGCAGGCCATGCACTGCCTGTCGGCCAGTGCCGAGCGCGACGGCGTGGAATACATCGCCGTAGTGCTGCACGCCGAGAGCTCCAAGGCGCGCTTTGCCGACGCGGCGACGCTGCTCAACTTTGCATTTGCCAACTATTCGCTCTATTCCATCGCGGCCAACACGGTCATTCCGCCCGTACGCGTGCGCTTTGCCGAGACGGACAGCGTGCAGCCGGTGCTCTCCGGCGCAGACGCCATCGTTGTGCGCAAGGGCACGGCCGCACCGCAGACGGATATCACGCTTGACGAGGATCTCTGCGCACCGCTCGAGCCTGGCGCGCAGGTCGGCACCGTGACCGTCACCGACAGCAGCGGCGACACGCGGATCCTGCCGCTGGTCGTTCCGGACGGCGCTGCGCGCATCTCAACGGCGCATCTCTGGCTGCAGCTGCTGCGCGCGCTGTGAGACGACAGATTTTCGGTTGCGAAATCCGGATTATCGTGTATACTGGTGATATCCTTTAAGAGAGAAGGTATCGCAATGATCAAAGTGGATCTCTCCGGCGCGGCCGGATTTTTTGACCCCGCAGGGCCGGACTACGCGGCCGCCGCACAGGCGCACCGCACGCTGCTCGAGCACACGGGCGCCGGTGCGGATTTTACCGGCTGGCTCGATCTGCCGGGGCGTATGCAAAACGGCGAACTCAAGCAGATTCTCGCCGCCGCATCCCGCATCCGCGGCCGCTCACAGGCGCTGGTCGTCGTGGGCATCGGCGGGTCGTATCTCGGTGCGAAGGGCGCCGTGGAGCTGCTGCGGCCGCGCCCGCAGCCCGGCGACCCGAAAATTCTCTTTGCCGGCAACTCCCTGTCACCGGACGCGCTGATGCATCTGCTCGAGGAGCTGGGCGATCTGGACTTTGACCTGAACGTCGTCTCCAAGTCCGGCACAACGCTCGAGCCCGCGCTCGCATTCCGGATGTTCCGCGGCCTGCTGGAGGCAAAGTACGGCCCGGAAAAGGCCAAAAAACACATCTTCGCCACGACGGACGCCCACCGCGGCGTGCTCAAGCACATGGCGGATGAAGAGGGCTGGGAGACATTCGTCGTCCCGGATGACGTCGGCGGGCGCTACAGCGTACTGTCTGCCGTCGGTCTGCTGCCGATGGCCGCTGCCGGCATCGACGTGCAGGCCGTGATCGGCGAGGCCATCGAAGCCTTTGCCGCCATGAGCGCGCAGTCGCCAGAAAATCCCGCCTGGCAGTATGCCGCCGCGCGCCAGCACCTGTATCAGCTCGGCAAGACGACCGAGATCCTCGCCTGCTACGAGCCATCGTTCCGCTTCATGGCCGAGTGGTGGAAGCAGCTCTACGGTGAGAGCGAGGGCAAAAACGGCATCGGCATCTTCCCCGCCTCCGTTGAATACAACGCCGACCTGCACTCCATGGGCCAGTATATTCAGGACGGCCCGCGCACGCTCATGGAGACCGTCGTCTCGTTCGAGCAGCCGCAAAATGAGTTCACCGTCCCATTCGCCATGGGCGATCCCGACCGGCTCAACTATCTCGCCGGGCGCAGGCTCAGCGACATCAGCCGCATGGCGCAGGAGGCCGTCAAGGCCGCACACATCTCGGGCGGCGTGCCAAATCTGGAGGTGCGCGTGCCGCAGCGCGACGAGGCCGGCTTTGCCTGGCTGGTGTGCTTCTTCGAGCTGGCTTGTGCCATTTCGGGCTATATGTCCGGCGTCAATCCGTTTGATCAGCCCGGCGTTGAGGCATATAAGAAGAACATGTTCTCCCTGCTCGGCAAACCGGAGGCAAACTGAGAAAAGTTATCGTTGCAGTCGGCGCGAAAACGTGCTAATCTAGGCATAGGGTATCACCCTGACTTTCAAAAGGAGTGTGATTGACATATGGTCCAACTGATCATGGGTCTCAAAGGTTCCGGCAAAACGAAGCGTTTGGTGGAAATGGTCGCCACGGCCGTCCGCGAGGAATCCGGTTCTGTCGTGTGCATTGAAAAGGATAAAAAACTTACGTATGACATTCCCTATCAGGCTCGCCTGATCTACGCCTGCGACTACGCATACGCGATGGGCTCTTACGATTTCTTCAAGGGCTTCCTCAGCGGTCTGCATGCCGGCAACTACGACATCACCCATGTGTTCGTTGACAACTTCACGAAAATGCTCACTGAGGTCTCTGAGCAGCAGATCGCGGAGTTCCTGGCCTGGCTGAATGATTTCTCCGAGCGGGAACACATTCAGTTCACCCTGTCTCTGAGCATGGATCCTGCGACGACCGGCAGCGAGATTACCAAATACATGATCTGACACACGGCAAAACCGCCGCTCCGAACATTGAACCGCCCCAGATTGTGCGGACAGCACAAAAAACACCCCCTAAGCAGGGATATGAAATTTTAAGCAACATACTGGCACCGAAATTCCATCGGT
>ONIG01000046.1 GCA_900317855.1 uncultured Eubacteriales bacterium
GGCCTTGCCATCTTTACCGAGTACGGCAAGCTCCTGCTCATCCTCGTCGGCTGCATGCTCTTTGCCGCCCTCGTCGTCAACCCCATCATGACGTTCATCATCATCCGCAAGAACCCCTATCCGCTGGTGTTCAAGTGCCTCAAGGAGAGCGGCGTGACCGCATTCTTCACCCGCTCGTCCGCCGCGAACATCCCCGTGAACATGTCCCTGTGCGAGAGCCTCGGCCTGGATAAGGAGTTCTACTCCGTGTCCATCCCCCTCGGCGCGACCATCAACATGGCGGGCGCGGCCGTCACCATCACCGTCATGACGCTCGCCGCGGTGCACACGCTCGGCATCACCGTGCAGCTGCCCGTCGCGATCATCCTGTCCGTCATGGCGGCGCTCGGCGCGTGCGGCGCGTCCGGCGTTGCGGGCGGCTCGCTGCTGCTCATTCCCATGGCCTGCTCCCTGTTCGGCATCTCCAACGATGTTGCCATGCAGGTCGTCGGCGTCGGCTTCATCATCGGCGTCATTCAGGACTCCGTTGAGACCGCCATCAACTCCTCGTCCGACGCGCTGTTCACCGCCGTCGCGGAGTTCATGCAGTGGCGCAAGGCCGGCAAGGAGATCAAGTTCTGAGCCGTCAGACCCATATGCCCCAGAGCCCGACCGGGAGACCGGCCGGGCTTTTTTGAGACTGTCAAAAAGTAATGCTTTTTGACAAAGCGGCTGCAGTCTGCTGCGCGCAGCAGACTGCAAGCCCTTTTGTCGGGAAAACCCATGGTTTTTCCGACAGGGCGGTTTTGCACTTAAATTTTTCCGCGCGCCCGGCCGACCAGATACATCCCGACCGTGCCGACGTCCAGCAGAACGATGTTCACGATCGGCACGATGTTTGTCTGCAGCGCGTCGGTTTCAAACGCGTTCTGCGCCAGAAACAGCGCGCCCGCCCCGGCTGCCGCTGCGCACAGGAGCACGAGCGCGGGCGGGTTCTTCTGCGCGAACAGCCGCCCGTCGCGCGTTCCCGCCGCGCGCAGGCAGTTGACCGCCAGCGTCAGCAGCATCGACACGAGCACAAAGTCCGGCAGCACCCACAGCCCAATCACGAGCGCGCCGAAGCGCTCGACCGCGTGAAACAGGCTCACGTTGCGCAGCATGGTGAAAAACGGGTGGTTGAGCTTGGCCGTCAGCTCCGCGCCGAGAATGTCGATCGTGAACGCGCTCAGCAGCGTCACGAGCACGCAGATGCGCACGCACCACCACACGGCCGCGCGCCCCCGCCCGGGTGCTGGCGGTGTGCGCCCGCCGGTGAACGCGCCGAAAAACAGCACCGCCGCCCCGATGCCGAACACCGTCAGCCCGCTGCGCGCAACGCCGGGGAGCTCCTGCGCCGTTACGGGCAGCAGATTTTTCACGTCCAGCCCCGGCACCGCAAACACCAGCACCAGCGCCAGCACGAGCATCAGCAGCGGCAGAAAGATCTCCGAGGCGCGAAAGAGCGCCTTTGTGCTCCCGAGCGCGCCGCAGACCGCCATGGCCAAGATCGTCACCACGAACGGCCACGGCCGGCTCAGCGGGAACACTGTCTCGATGAACCGCTCTGCCCCGATGCGCAGCGCAAATGCGCTGTAGAGCAGAAACCACAGCGCGTAGACGCCCAGCAGCACGCGCCCCGCGACCGGGCCGAGTGCGCGCAGCGTGATCTCGCCGATGCCCTCGCCCGGCCGCCCGCGGTGCAGAATGCCCTCAAGCATCCACGCGAACAGCAGCAGCGGCACCAGTGCCGCCAGCGCACACAGCCAGCCGCCGCAGCCGGCCTCTGCGGTCGTCTTGCGCGGCACGAGATGCAGCAGCGGAGAGAGCAGCACCATCGTGCACAGCGCGTAGTACTGCCGCCGCGTGAGTTGAAGTCCCGTCATGTTCCGCCTCCCGATGTGTCGATGCTGTCGCGCAGGTCAAACGTCCGGCCCACGTCGGCACTGACCGTCACGCGCACCGGCACACTCTGCCACACGGCCGGCCAGTCGTCGCGGATGGCAGCCCATCTGCGCCCGCCGCCGATGGCGAGCGCCTGCCCCACGCCGAGAAAGTCCGCGCCCAGCGCCTGCGACGCGGCGATCACGTCCTCCGCCCAGCCGGTCACGAGGGCGGCGAGTGCCGCGTTGAGCTCGTCCTGATATTCCTGCGCCGTGATCCGGCGCGGCACGCGCAGCTCGGCGATGCTCGCGCGCAGCTTCAGCGTCACGTCCACGCGCGCGAGCGTGCTACCGTTGTCCCACACCGGGCGGAAGTCTGTCTTGCATGTGTCGAGCGTGAGCATGACGGTGCTGCCGTCACGGTCGGTGACGGCGAGGTCGTCGTGCCCGGCCACGCCGAGGAGCATGCTGGCCCCGCGCGCCGTCTCCGGTTCGATGCTGCCGACATAGTCCCCGTCGCGAAAGATCGCATACCCCGCCGGAGCGAGCGCCAGCTTGCCGCCCTCGCCCTCCGGCGTGCGCACGCACGCCACGGCGCCCACCACGGCGCAGCCGCTGCCCGCGAGCGCGCGGGCGATGTCCGTGCAGGTGTAGGCGTGGCTCGTGCCGTCGAGCGTGATGTCCTTTTCCAGCGCGGCGAGCGCTTCCGTCACGTCGGTCTTGTCGTCGCCCGTCTCCATGACCGCCTGCTGCGCCGTGCCGCCGCGCACAATGAACAGCGGCGCGCTCAGGCGCATGTCCGGGTCGCGCGCGACGAAGTCCAGCAGCGGCGCGAGCCCGCCCGCGGCAGCCGCCTCCTCGCCGAGGAGCAGGTAGCTCGTCTGCGCGTAAAACAGCCCCGCGCTCGGCGTGCGGTCCTGCAGCTGGTCGAGCGCCGCGAGCATCGACACGCCGGACTGCGTCATGCGCTTGGGCGTCTCGTTCTCGCACGCCTTGCCCGTCGCCGCACTCAGGCACACGCCCTCCGGCGCGCGGTCCACGCCGATCGTCTGGATCAGCTCCAGATCCTCGACCGCGCGGTAATTGCTCGAGATCGCGCCGGTGCTGCACCCGCTGCACAGCATGCCCGCTGCCAGCAGCAGCGCCAGCGCCCGTCTGTGCCGCATGGACCATCCCTCCTTATATTATATGGTGTGCCCTATCTCTGCCGCCGGCGGTTGGGGCTGCCGTATTCCGGCGGGCGGAATTTTTCGTCCGGCTGCGGCCGGCGCAGCAGCGTGCGGAAGATCGTCGGCCGTTCGCTGTCCACGAACGGGGCCATATACGCCACGCCGTCGCTGTCGATCGTGCACAGGTACCAGATCACGAGTCCCAGCATTGCCAGAATGCCGAACAATCCCGCCAGCGCCGCCGCCAGCACCAGCCCCAGCCGCAGCAGACGCACGGCGTTGCTCAGCTCCTGGTTCGGCAGCGTGTAGCCCGCGATGCCCGCCAGCGCCACGACGATGATCGCCACCGGGCTGACCACCTTCGCGTCCACGGCCGACTGGCCAACGAGCAGCGCCCCGATGATCGACACCGTCTGACCGATCGAGTTCGGCAGCCGCAGCCCGGCCTCCTGCAGCAGCTCGAAGGCGATGAGCATGAACAAAATGATCGTCGGCACCGAAAACGGCACCTGCTGCTTGGCCTGAATGACCGACAGCAGCAGCTTCGCCGGGATCATCTCCTGGTGGTACATCGCCACGGCCACATACAGCGCCGGGAACGTCAGCGAGATCGCCAGCGCAAAGTACCGCAGCACGATCAGCGCCGAGGCCAGCAGGTAGTGGTGCGATTTGTCCTCCGGCGCGTGCATCAGCAGCCGGAATGTCGTCGGCAGCAGGTAGCCCATCGGCAGCCCGTCCACCAGCAGACCCACGCAGCCGTCGAGCAGCGCACCGGCGAACTTGTCCGGGCGCTCCGTCTGACCCAGCTGCGGCAGCAGCGCCCGCGGCCGCTGCGTCAGATACGGCTCCAGATCGCCGCGGCCGAGCAGCGCCTGCTCGTCGATGGTGTCGAGCTTATCGAGGATGCGCTGCACGCGCGCGGGGTCGGCGATGCCGTCCACATACAGCACCGCCACCGTCGTCTCCGACTGCCGGCCGACGACCGTCTGCTGCAGCTTCAGCGCCGGGGTGTGCAGCTTGCGCCGCACGAGCGAGGTGTTGATGCGCAGCGTCTCGACGAAGGCGTCCTTGGAGCCGCTGACGGATTTCTCGATCGTCGGCTCCGACACCGCGCGCACATTTGACGTGCGCACCTCGAACGTGATGGCCTTGCGCTGCGCGTCGAACACGAGCGCCGCAGAGCCGTTGGTCAGATCAGAGACCACGTCGTCCATCTCCGCGCGCGTGCGCGTCGAGCAGCTGTAGACAGCGCCCTGTTCGATCCGGTGCACGGCCTCGCGCGTGGAGTTGATGTCCGCCAGGCGGGCGCCCTCCGTCAGCGGGCGCAGCACGTCCGTGGACACGTCGCCCGCTGAGACTACGCCGTCGAGCCAGCAGACGGTCACCGTCAGGCGGCTCTCGAGGCCGATGCGCACGGTCCGCGCCTCAAAATCATCGCAGCCGGAAAATATTTTTTTTAGTTCGCCCGCCGTAACCGGTACGTCATACTGCGGCTGCGGGCGCGGGTGCGGCCCATCATCGGCGCCGCGGTGAAAGAAGTTGGTTTGCATATTGCGTAGTATAACCGGAAAAAACCACAATATTTAGTGCCCGAAAATGGGACAAAAAATTTTTTACGAAAATGTGAAAAAAGTTGTTGACAGCCGTCGATTTGGGTGGTATATTAGCAAAGCGCTCGCGGGGAACGCCAAGAACAAAACAAACTTCCGAAAAAAGTTTGAAAAAAGTTCTTGACAAGCGAAGCCGCGTGTGGTAGTATAAACAAGCTGTCGCCGAGAGGCACAGCGGCGTGTACCTTGTAAATTAAACAATGTAA
>ONIG01000041.1 GCA_900317855.1 uncultured Eubacteriales bacterium
GCCGCTATTATACACCTTGATCCACTGACGGAGTATGACCTTTTCACGGATTCTATATTTACTGCAGACTTCGCTCAGACTGCCTTCTCCAGAGAGATAAGCATGACGGATGTACTCTACCATCCCCTGATCGACCGGGACACGGACGGACTGGACAAGTCCCCGCTGTTTTGCTCCCCGGACCGGGAAAAGGTCGCCGGGACCGCAGCGCTCTATCTGGAGGAGCTGGTCCCAAAGCGGTATCGCCTGATCGCCCGTGAGGAACATACCACCCGGCAGGCCAGCGCCTACCGCATCCATTGCCCCATCTGTGGCGTGGTGATGCGAGCGATCTCCCGGCCATCGAACAAGCATCGTTTGTCCCTCTACGAGTGCCCGGAGTGCCTGTGACGGGGGTAGGGCGGTCAAAATCTCTACGGCCTTTGCTTCCGGGCAACGGCGCGGGGTCATTTACGCAAAAAAGCATATTCAAACGGGTAATTAACCCAAAAATCAAAAACTATGGAGGAAAACACTATGAATTCCAACAACAGCAACTTCGATCTTCCCAACCAGCCTGAGTATTTCAAGAACTTTTGGGACTACGCCAGAGGCAGAGAGGACAGCGACGCCTTTCTGGAGGCCGGAAAAAAGCCGTCTGGCAGCTATGTGCTCCCCACGAGCTCTGCCACCAAGTATGACGAAGCCCTCAAACGGGAGAGCCTGTTCCGTACCATCGGCACTTACGTTTATTCCCACAGCGGTCCCTCCAAGCTGCTGGGCAAGCATACGACAGATGATGCCGCGTGGGTGCCTGATGGCGAAGCGATCCCGATCTATGACGGCATCAACGACTTTACGGAGTTCGCCATGGAGGATCATAAGCTGGCCGCGATTATGAGAATGGACGCCAGTTTCCTGCAGGACAATCCTCATGTCTTTGGAGATTACTTCATCAAGCGCATGGCCCGGTGCTTCGGCAGCGCGGAGAGCGACGGCTTCATCAATGGGACCGGAGTGGACATGCCCACGGGCATCCTCTCGGAGAACGGCGCTGCCGTTGGCGTCACCGCATCCGCGATCACCTTCGATGATGTGATCCGCCTGTACTTCTCTGTGGACAAGCAGTTCCGTCAGCGCGGGGCTTGGCTGATGAATGATGATACTGCTCTTGCCATCCGGCTACTGAAGGATAAGGACGGCAATCCGATCTGGAATCATGCCAACGATATGATCCTCGGCAAGCCCGTGTACATCGACAACCACATGCCCTCTGCCGGGGCCGGGGCAAAGCCCATCGCCTTCGGGGACTTCTCATTCTACTGGATCGTGGAGCGGGAGCCGCTGACAGTCCGTGTTCTGAAGGAGAAATTCTTTGAAGCTGGACAGATCGGCTATCTGGCCTATGAGTTTCTGGATGGCAAGCTCATCCAGCCGGACGCTGTGAAGATCCTGCAGATCACCGCGTAAACCATTCGGTCCGGGAGAGTGGGGTTTCTGCTCTCCCGGACCACCGTGGAGGAACGACATGAATACCAAACAGAAAAGTGTTATTTCATCGTCCCCGGCAGATCGGCCCGTGGGTGGGGTCTTGTTCTGCCCCCAATGCGGGAAATACGTTAAACAGCACACACGGCATAAGAGGAGATTCTGCTCGGACCGCTGCCGGATGAAATACTGGAACAGCCACCCGGATCTGATCCGGCGCATGGCGTATTACACGATCACCTGCCAGAACTGCGGAGAGGAGTTCCGCTGCTATGGGAATGCCCACCGGAAATTCTGCAGCCGCGCCTGCTATGACGTATACCGAAAGAGGGTGCAGCACCATGATGAGTAAAGAGAACGCGCTGGAGATCTGTTGCATGCGAAAAGAGGGCTACGGCCCTACGGCAATCGCGCGGCACTTGGGCCTGCCCGTGAGTACCGTGAAGGGGTATATCTACAGGCATTTCACCATGCGGGACGCCCGTTGCCAGTACTGCGGAAAGATCATCCGCGTACCCAAACATCCGAGGCCGGGGAGCATCCTGTGCGGCTATTGCCGGGAGCGCTTCTTTTGGGGCTGAAAGGAGGAAAACATATGATGCCAGTGCAAACACGTATGGCCATCGAGCAGATGCGGATGGATGGTCATGGTCCGACGCAGATCGCCCGTCGTCTCGGCCTGTCGGTGAACACCGTCAAATCCCATATCCAGCGTCACATGAAGCCGGAGGCCATATGCCCGGTCTGTGGAAAGGCTATCTATCCGGCTCCGGGCCGGAAGCAGAAAAAATACTGCTCGGACCGCTGCCGTAGCCAGTTTTGGAATCATCAGTACCGGAAAGGAGATCGTCATGGAGCAGAAGCCTGATGCTTATTCGCCGGATAATCTGCTCCGTTATCATATGGCGCTGTCCTTTGTGGATCAGCTGGAGGCCGAGGGCTTTCTGGCCAGCGGAGACAAGGCCGCAATGTATGCGCTGATCGCGGAGAAGTTTGGAATCGAAAAAAGCAGCATTTTTGCCGTATAAAACTTGCTATTCTGGCCGTTTAGAGTGATAGATACAGTACCCCAAGTTTGATACAAAGGAGGCAGACATGGACAGAGTAGTAAAACGGGTCCTGCTCACAAAAACGGCCCTGCCCAAGCTGACGCGGGTGGCCGCATACGCGCGGGTCTCCTCCGCGAAAGACGCCATGCATCATTCCCTGTCAGCGCAGGTCAGCTATTACAGCAGCCTGATCCAGCGCCATCCTGGATGGCAGTACGCAGGCGTGTTCGCGGACGAGGCCAAGACCGGGACCAAGGATTCTCGGGAGGGCTTTCAGAACATGATCGCCGCCTGCCGCGCAGGATCGGTCGATGCGATCATCACGAAGTCGATCTCCCGCTTCGCCCGGAATACGGTTACCCTGCTGGAAACGGTCCGAGAGTTGAAGGGCTACGGCGTCGATGTTTTCTTTGAGGAACAGAACATCCATACCCTTTCCGCTGATGGGGAACTGATGCTATCCATTCTCGCGTCATATGCGCAGGAAGAGAGCCTGTCGGCCAGCGAGAACCAGAAATGGCGCATCCGCAAGAACTTTGAAGAGGGCAAACCGTGGAACGGCACCATGCTGGGCTACCGCTATCATAACGGCACACTTGTCATTGAGCCGCAGGAAGCAGAGATCGTCCGCCGCATCTTCCGGGAGTACCTTTCCGGCAAAGGGGTCGTTACAATCGCCAATAGACTAAATGCGGATGGGATCGTCACCCGGTACGGAAACCAGTGGCACAAGCGGAGCGTGACCTGCGTTCTTCAGAACTACGCCTATACCGGAAACCTGCTGCTGCAGACAACATTCCGGGAAAACCACCTGACAAAACGGAGCCTGCCCAATGATGGCCAGCTTCCCAAATACCATGCAAAGGGTACCCACGAGCCGATCATCAGCATGGCGGATTTCTCGGCAGCGCAGGCGGAAATGGAGAAGCGGTCCGCTAAGCATGTGCCCAAAGGAAAGAACTATACTGCTCGATACCCATTCTCCGGTATGATCGTCTGCGGAAACTGCGGCAAGCATTACCGACGCAAGGTCACAGCCAGCGGCCCGGTCTGGATCTGCAGCACCTTCAACCAGCAGGGCAAAGTCGCCTGCGCATCCAAGCAGATCCCGGAGCCTGCGCTGCTGGCCCTCACCGCAGATATGGACCTCAGTGATTTAACGGAAATCTGCGCGGAGAATGGAAACAGGCTGGTATTCCGTTTCAAAGATGGCAGCGAAAGCGTTAAACGATGGCAGGAGCGCTCACGGGCAGAGAGCTGGACCCCGGAGATGCGGGAGGCTGCACGACAGAAAGCATTGGAGAGGAGCAGAAAGAATGGCTAACATTACGGTGATCCCGGCGACGAAGGCGCTGCACACACAGATGCCGATCAACACCCGCAGCAGAAGGCGCGTGGCCGGGTACGCGCGGGTCTCTACGGACAGCGAGGAGCAGCTTACTTCCTATGAAGCACAGGTGGATTACTACACCCGCTTCATTCGCTCGAATCCTGATTGGGAGTTTGTGGATGTGTACACGGATGAAGGGATCAGCGCTTTGGACACAAAGCACAGGGACGGCTTCAATCGGATGATCGAGGACGCGCTGGCCGGGAAGATCAACCTGATCGTTACCAAAAGCGTCAGCCGCTTTGCCCGGAACACGGTGGACAGCCTTTCCACCATCCGCCTGCTTAAGGAGCATGGTGTAGAGGTTTTCTTTGAGAAAGAGGCGATCTGGACCTTTGATGGGCGCGGAGAATTATTATTGACCATCATGAGCAGCCTTGCCCAAGAGGAGAGCCGCTCCATTTCCGAAAATGTCACATGGGGCCAGCGGAAGCGCTTCGCGGACGGAAAGGTCACGATGCCATATTCTTCTTTCCTCGGTTACCGCAAAGGGGCGGATGGCCTGCCTGAGATCGTGCCGGAAGAAGCGGCCATCGTCCGGCAGATCTACACACTTTTCATACAGGGCAAGACGCTCAACTGGATCGCAAAGTACCTGACGGAGCAGGGCATCCCGACGCCGCGCGGGAAAGCCAAATGGCAGAGCAGCACCGTTGAGAGCATCCTGACAAACGAGAAGTACAAGGGCTGCGCGATCCTGCAGAAGAAGTTCACGGTGGATTACCTTTCCAAGAAGATGAAGGTGAACGAGGGCGAGGTCCCGCAGTACATAGTGGAACAGAGCCACCCGGCGATCATTGACCCTGACCAGTGGGAGAAGGTGCAGACGGAGATGGAAGTCCGCAAATCCAGAGGGCGGCATCACAACTGCCTGAGCCCATTCTCGGCAAAGATCGTCTGCGGCGATTGCGGGGAATACTACGGCCCCAAGGTATGGCATAGCACCGACAAGTATCGCCGCGTGATCTGGCAATGCAACGGGAAATTCAAAGGCGAGCATCGCTGCGGCACACCGCATTTGTACGAGGAGGACATCAAGCGCCTGTTCTTGCAGGCCGTAGCAAATCTTACAGAGGCGCGGGAAGTCTTGATGGAAACCTGCCAGATGCTGCTGGATGAATACCTGAATACGGAGAAAATTGATGCAGAGTGCGCTGCGCTGGAGACCGAGCTGGAGATCGTCTCGGAGCTCACGCGGAAGCTGATCGCGGAAAATGCCACCACGGTCATACAGCAGGAGGAGTATAACCGGAGATACGATGAGCTGGTCCAGCGGTACCGTGATGCCGAGGATAGAGCCCAGCAGCTTCAGAACCAGAAGGTCACCCGGCGCTTTCAGGCTGATGTGATCGAGAGCTTCATGAATGAGATCCGCGCCTTTGATAATTCTCTCCCTGTCCAATACAGTGACCGCTTATGGCTCAACCTGATCGACCGGGTGGCGGTTTATGAGGATGGGCGGCTGGTCTTCCGATTCAAAAATGGAACAGAGATCACGGAAACTCTTTGACGGCAGATACGATAACAGCCCGTGATGGGAACCGATTGATCCTCATCACGGGCTGTTATCATTGAAACGATTATGGCCGTTTGAAACGGTTGCTTTTCCGGGTAAAGTGCTGGTTTCGGGAAAACAGCTTCTGAAAGGCGCTTGATCATGGCGGATGCCAGCACAAATGCACCCGCTCTCAGCAGAAAGCCTTGCAGTAAGCGACTTTCAGGGCAAAAAGAAACGGACCAAACATCGACACATTGTATCAATGTTTGGTCCAATTATGGTCCGAGTGACAGGGTTCGAACCTGCGGCCTGATGGTCCCAAACCACCCGCGCTACCAACTGCGCTACACCCGGATATGAAATTTCGCAATTCGCGTAAAATAAAGTTTAACACATTCTTTAGAAATGCGCAACGGTTTTCTGCGTTGCAGTTTTGGAACGTGTGTGGTATGCTCTAAGCGTAAAATCATGATTCGTTACGACAGGAGTATCCACTTATGAGAATGCGAAAAAAGCCCAACCTCGTCCCGCGTATGGAGCGCTGCGCGGCTACATTGATCACCGACCCCGAGGCGCTGCGTGGCCACTGGCTGGAGCACTTCCCCGGCCATCAGGCGCTGCATCTGGAGCTTGGCTGCGGCAAGGGCCGCTTCACAGCGGACACTGCGGCGCAAAATCCGGATATCTTCCTCACCGCGATCGAAAAAGTGCCGGACGCCATGGTCGTCGGCATGGAGCGTGTGACCGAACGCGGGCTCGAAAACGTGCGCTTTCTCGACCGGGACGCAGCCAACCTGCTCGACATGTTCGCCCCCGGCGAGGTTTCACGCATCTACATCAACTTCCCCGACCCGTGGAAGAAATCCCGCCAGCACAAGCGCCGTCTGACCTACGCGGGCTTTCTGGCGCTGTATGCAAACGTGTTGCCGCTCGGCGGCGAGATCTGGTTCAAGACCGATAACGACCCACTGTTCGCCTTCTCGCTCGAGCAGTTTGAGCAGGAGGGCTGGGAGCTGCGCGAGGTCACGCACGACCTGCACGCCAACGGCCCCGTTGGCGTCATGACCGACTATGAGGCGAAATTCTACGATCAGGGCATCACGATCAACCGCTGCGTGGCGGTGAAAACGGAGGACACGAAATGCGACTTGTATCCTGGAACGTCAACGGGCTGCGCGCCTGTGTGACCAAAGGCTTTGCGGACACGTTCCGTGCGCTGGATGCGGACATTTTCTGCCTGCAGGAGACAAAGCTCCAGCCCGGGCAGATCGCGCTCGACCTGCCGGGCTACCACCAGTACTGGTGCAGCGCCGAGAAAAAGGGCTACTCCGGCACCGCCGTCTTTACGAAGGCCGAGCCGCTCGACGTGCAGTATAATCTCGGCCTGCCGCAGCACGATCTCGAGGGCCGCGTGATCACGGCCGAATACCCGGAATTCTACCTCGTATGCGTCTACACGCCGAACGCCCAGGACGGTCTGCGCCGGCTGGAATACCGGATGCACTGGGACGATGCGTTCCGCGAGTTCGTCTGCTCGCTCGACCGGCACAAGCCGGTCGTCATCTGCGGGGACATGAACGTCGCCGCAACGGAGATCGACCTGAAAAACCCGAAGCGCAACGTCGGCAACCCCGGCTTCAGCCCCGAGGAGCGCGCGAAGTTCCAGGAGCTGCTGCGCGCCGGCTTCACGGACACATTCCGTGCCCTGCACCCGGACGAGACGGACGCCTACTCGTGGTGGAGCTACCGTTTCCACGCGCGGGAGAACAACGCCGGCTGGCGCATCGACTACTTTCTGTGCTCGGACCGCGCGGCAGAAAAGATCGAGACGGCCAGCATCCTTTCCGACATTTACGGCAGCGACCACTGCCCCGTGGAGCTCGAGATCGCATGGTGAAGATCGGAAACGTCGAGATCCGCGGCCCGCTCACGCTCGCGCCCATGGCGGGCGTGACCGACGCGCCATTTCGTGCGCTGTGCCGCGCGCAGGGCGCTGCCCTCACCTGCACGGAAATGGTGAGCGCCAAGGCGCTGGTCTACCACGACGAAAAGACAAAGCAGCTGCTCTGGTCGCCGCCGGACGAACATCCGGCCGCCGCACAGATTTTCGGCCACGAGCCGGAGGTCATGGCTGAGGCCGCGCCCATGGCGCTGGCATACTCCGGCGCAGACATTCTGGACATCAACATGGGCTGCCCGGTGGGTAAGGTCATCCGCAGCGGCGACGGTTCGGCGCTCATGCGTGACCCCGAGCTCGCCGGGCGCGTCATCGAGGCGGTCGTCAAGGCCGTGGACGCGCCCGTGACCGTGAAATTCCGCAAAGGGTGGGACGGCGGGAACGTCAACGCCGTGGCCTTTGCGCAGATGTGTCAGCAGGCGGGCGCAGCCGCCATCGCCGTGCATGGGCGCACGCGCGTGCAGATGTACGCGGGCCGCGCCGATTGGGACATCATCCGCGACGTCAAGCGCGCCGTGACCATCCCCGTCATCGCCAACGGCGACATTTTTTCCGGCGCGGACGCAGCGCACATTCTGCGCTATACCGGCGCCGATCTCGCCATGATCGGCCGCGGCAGCTTCGGCGACCCGTGGCTGTTTGCGCGCGGCAACGCCGCCATCGCAGGCGAGCCGGAGCCGCCCCTGCCGCCGCTGCACGAGCGGATCGAGGCGGCGCTGCATCAGATCGAATTTGCCGCCGAGATCAAGGGTGAACGGCTGGCGTGCCTTGAGGCGCGCAGCCAGTTTTGCTGGTATCTGCGCGGTGTGCCACACGCCAATGTGTACAAGCAGGAGGTCGTGCACGTCGAGACGCTCGACGACCTGCGGCGCATCACGCGCGCCATCCAGCGCGATTTGCGGGACTGACCGCAGAAAGGCAAGGAAACCATGGACCGGGACGAGGAACGGCGCATCATCGCTCAGGTGTGCGCCGGGGACGTCAACGCCTTCGAGGCGCTGGTCGTCGCCTACCAGAAACAAGTGTATAACCTCGCCCTGCGCACCGTCGGCAACGAGGAAGACGCCGCCGACATGACGCAGGAGGTGTTCCTGCGCGCCTACCGGGCGCTGGGCACCTTCCGTGGCGAGAGCAAGTTTTCCGTCTGGCTCTACCGGCTGACGACGAATGTGTGCATCGACTTTCTGCGCAGCCGCCGGCGGCACCCGACCGTGTCGCTCACCGCGTCCGAGGACGACGATGAGCAGCCGCAGTTCGACCTCCCCGCCGACGAGCGCACAAGCCCCGAGCAGCAGCTGACCCGCAGCGAAATGCGCCGCGCCGTCGCGCGCGGGCTCGACAGCCTGCCGGACGACGCACGCAAGATCCTCATCCTGCGCGAGCTCAACGGCCTGTCCTATGCCGAGATCGGCAAGGTGCTGCATCTCGAGGCCGGCACGGTGAAATCGCGCCTGTTCCGCGCGCGGCGAAAACTCTGCGATTTTCTGCTCACCGACGGGAACCTTCCCGACCAGTATGCGTCAAAGCAGACGAAGGGTGGTGCAGACGGATGAGCAACTGCGAACATTACCGGCAGCAGATCAGTCAGCTGCTCGACGGCGAGCTGCCGGCCGGGCAGGTGCAGACACTGCGCGCACATCTGCGCACCTGCCCCGACTGCCGGCGCGCCTATGACGACTTTCTGGCCATCCAGGCCGCCGTGCGGGACGCGGCCGCCGAGCCGCCCGCCGACCTGGCCGCACGCATCATGCAGCAGGTGCGCCGGGAGCCTGTACCGATGGCGCCGCGCACCGCCACCCCGACACGTCCGGTGCGGCATACGCAGCCCGCATCCATCCGGAAAGCGCCGGCCAAACCGGCCGCGCGAAAGCGCCCGGCCTCCGGCCGCACGTCTCCCCTGCTGCCGATCTCGGTCATGGCGGCGTGTCTCGCGCTCATCCTCGGCGCAACGCTCTGGTTCGCACCGCACAGGAATCCATCAAGCGGCTCCGGAACCGCGCTTGACAGCAGCCGGACGCCGACCGTGACCGTATCTCCCTCCGTCAAGGATGAGGCAGAGGGGAACCGGAAGCAGGACGCCCTCCCCGCCACGGAAAACGCGCCGGTGCTCGATGACAGCGTCAGCAGCCTTCTCTTCTCCGTCCCGGCGGAGGACAGCGCAGACAGTACGACGCTGCACATCTCCGACCGCAAGACCATCGAGGAACTGTCAGCGCTTCTGGTGCGCACGCACCCGGCACAGCCGGTCGACGCCGCGCAGACGCCGCTGTGCGTGCTGGAAGAGACCAATGCCGACGGGACGACCACGCGCGTGACCGTCTGGCGCGACGGCAAGGACGTGATCTTCTCCAGCAGCACGGATGCACAATCCTACCGCGTGCCCGGCGCCGCTGCCGAGTTTTGCCGGTTAACAGGGCTTCCGGAAAACTGAACACATTGGATCTTTGGGCCCGGCAGGCAAATGTCTTCCGGGCCTTTTCGCGCCATTTTTCAATGATTTTCTGCAAAACGACGCCAAAAAAACTCGAATTTTTGAATATCCTTGGCAACCATTTACTTGAAACACGCGAAAACGTGTGTTATAATTTATCATGTTTGTTTTTGCCTTGCTATTTTTGTGACAAGCAGATGCATTTCTTAACAATATGGTGCCTTTTACCATTAGGAGGATAATGACTCGTGAAACGTATCAAAGTATCGAACAATGTCATCAGAAGAATGCCCCGCTATCTCCGGAAGCTTGACGATCTGAACGCTGCCGGGATCGAGCGCATCTCTTCCGGCGAGCTGGGCCGTCAGATGGGTCTGACCCCCTCGCAGATCCGTCAGGATTTCAGCTGTTTTGGTGAGTTTGGCCAGCAGGGCTACGGCTACAACGTCGTGGCGCTGCGCGGTGAGGTCGCCAAGATCCTGGGTATCGACCGCAACTACTCGGCCGTTCTGGTCGGCGTCGGCAACATCGGCCGTGCACTGGTGGAGAACTTCTGCTTCGAGCAGTACGGCTTCACCCTCAAGGCCGCGTTCGACATCAACCCCGACCTCATCGGTAAGGAAATGCACGGCATCGTGGTGCATGACTTCTCCACGCTCGACGACATTCTTGCGGATATCCAGCCGGACGTCGCCGTTCTCTGCGTGCCGAAGGCCATGGCCAACGACGTCGCCAATGAGATCTGCTCCGTCGGTGTGAAGGCCATCTGGAACTTTACGAACACCGAACTGCAGGTCAAGGACGCCGATCCGATCATTGAAAACATCCATTTCTCGGACAGTCTGCTGGCCCTCGGCTATTACATTGCCGAAAGTCAGGACGAGGCCGAGGCCCGCGCCGCAAAGAACAAGAAGGCCTGACAACCCGCAAAGGAGGTCTGCCCCTTGAAAATCAAGCGACTGATCTCGTTGCTGCTGACGCTCGTGCTGCTCGGCAGTCTGGTCCCTGCGCTGGCGGCGGACGCCGGCAGCCGGCAGGACCCGCTGCTGTCGCGCAGCTATGTCGACAGTTGGTCGTCCGCCGTGCTGAGCCACGCCGAGGCCACGGCGCGCTCCGCTGCGCAGGCCGCGCTGGACAAAGCGCTGCAGACGCATGATAACGCGCTGCACAGCTCCGCCGCGCGCAGCCGCATCTGCACGCTCCATGCCGGCAACACGGTCGCGCTCAAGACCGGCGATTGCTTCACCGTCCTGAGCGGAAACGCCGGCGTGACCATTTCCGCCGGCGCGCTCGTCGATGCGACCGACGGCGCGAAGGCCGTCTCCGGCGCGCTGCGCACGGGGCACCGCTACATCGCCTGTGAAGATCTGCAGGCAGCCATTACCTGCGAGCAGACCGTTTCGCTGCTCCTGTCGGCGAGCGCTTCCGTCACGCGCTTTGTGGATGTGCCCGCCAATGCATGGTATGCGGATTCCGTTGAGTACGCCGCCGTCAACGGCCTCATGAGCGGCGTCGGCGGCCAGCGTTTTGCCCCGAATGACACCCTCACACGCGCCATGTTCGTGACGGTGCTGGGTCAGCTCGCGCAGATCAACGAGGCGGATTACACGACTGTTTCTTTTTCGGACGTAACGCCCGGGAGCTGGTATGCACCGTTTGTGGCATGGGCCGCGCAGCAGGACATCGTCAGCGGCACCGGCAACGGGCGCTTTGAACCGGGCGCGCCGATCACACGCGAACAGATGGCGGCCATCATCGCCCGCTATGTGCAGAGCACCGGAAAAGCGCTTCCCACGATCGCCGACCCCGTCGTGTTCAAGGACAAGGACGCAGTCTCCGCCTGGGCGCGCGACGGTGTGGAGCTCATGCGCACGACCGGGATCATCTCCGGCGACGACCGGGGCTACTTCAACCCGCTCGGCCTTGCCACGCGCGCGCAGGCCGCCACCGTTTTCATGGAGCTGCGGGAAGCGATCCTGCGCTCGGAACAATCATCTTAAAAGGATACGATCGGCGGAGCCAGCGGCTCCGCCGATCTGCACAAAGGAGTTATCCCATGTCTGATACGATCGCCGCCGTCGCGACCGGCAATGTCCTGTCCGCGATCGGCATCCTGCGCCTGTCCGGCGACGGGACGCTCGCCGTCATCGACCGCGTGTTTCGCCCGGCCAACGGCTGCCCCATGTCCGAGGCGCCGGACCGCAAGCTCGTCTACGGCGCTTTTTGCGACACCGACGGCCAGACGCTCGACCTCTGCCTGTGCACCGTCAGCCGCGCTCCGCACAGCTACACTGGCGAGGACACGGCCGAGCTGCAGTGCCATGGCTCCCCGGCCGTGCTGCGTGCAGGGCTGCAGGCACTGTTCACTGCCGGGGCACGGCAGGCGTTGGCAGGCGAATTTACGAAGCGCGCCTTTCTCAACGGCCGCATGGATCTCACACAGGCGGAGGCCGTCATCGACCTCATCCACGCCGAGACAGCCCTGGACGCAAAAAACGCCGCCGGGCAGCTCGGCGGCGCGGTGCTGCGGCACGCGCAGGGCGTATACGACACGCTGCAGGACATCGCCAGCCACTATCACGCCGTGATCGACTACCCGGATGAGGACATTCCTGACTTTCAGCTCAGCGCCTACGAGAGCGCGCTGACCGGCTGCATCGACCGGCTCCAGCGGCTGCTGGACACGTTTTCCCGGGCAAATGTGCTCCATGGCGGTGTTCCGGCCGTAATCCTCGGCCGCCCGAACGCGGGCAAGTCCTCCCTGCTCAACGCCCTGCTCGGCTATGAGCGCGCCATCGTGACGGACGTGCCCGGCACAACCCGCGACACGATCGACGCGCGCGTCACGCTCGGCGGCGTGCTCCTGCGCCTGACCGACACCGCCGGACTGCGCGACACATCCGACCCCGTGGAGGCCATCGGCGTGCACCGGACGCTGGACGCGGCGGCGGACGCCGCGCTCGCTATCGCGGTGTTCGACGCGGCGCGCCCGCTCGACGACGATGACCGGCAGGTCGTCGCCGCCGCACAGAAAGCCTCCGTGCGCATTGCGGTGCTCAACAAAGCCGACCTGCCCGCCGCCGTGCAGCCAGACGCGCTGGCGGCATCGTTCGATGCCGTGTGCGTGCTCTCGGCAAAAGAGCGCACGGGGCTCGAAGCACTCGAGCAGGCGGTGGCGGAGCACTTCCCCGCCCCGGACGCACCGGCCGGTGAGATCCTCACGAACGCCCGCCATGCCGAGGCCATCGGCCGCGCGCTCGAATCGCTGCGCGCCGCGCGCGAAGCGATGCTGCTGGGCGTGACACCCGACGCCGTGCTCACGGAAGCCGAGGAGGCCATGGCCGCCATCGGCGAGCTGACCGGCGCCTCCATCCGCGAGGACATCACAAACCGCATCTTTGCGCGCTTTTGCGTGGGCAAATAAATCTGGACAGCAAAAGGCCGCCGGTTTTTCTGACCGGCTGCCTTTTGCTATGCGGTTTCAGCGGAACACGATACCGTTGCGCTCCGACGCGCGCAGGAGCACAACGCCGAGCAGCAGCGCAAGCCCCTCATAGATGCCCATCGTCAGCCAGACGGCGCTGCCGCCGAAGATGGCCGGCACGGCAAAAATGACCACACTGTCGAACAGGAAGCTGCGGCAAACATTCAAAGTCACCGCCTGCTTCGTGCGCTTGGTCGAATAGAGATAGGCCGATATGAGCGTATTCACGCTCATGATGATAAAGCCCCAGGCATAGCGCGGCATGTACTGCACCGTACAGGCAAGTGTCTGCGCATCGGCGCCGAACATTTTGCAGATCGGCCCGCCGACAAACAGCAGCACCACATTGATGAGCGCACTGCCGACCAGGTCAATGAGCACGCCTGCGCGAAAAAACCACCGGAGCTCCTGCGCATCCTTGGCACCGTAGCTCTGGCCGAGCAGCGGCTGCAGGCCGCTCGAGACGCCGATGAAGATCGCCGCAGAAAACGACGCCACATAGCAGATGATCGAGTAGGCGTTCACGGCCATGTCGCCGAGGCGGGCAAGCAGGACGTAGTTCGTGCACAGCGTCGCCACCGGGACGGCAAACTGCGCAATGGCCTCCGGCGTGCCGCGCAGGAGCAGCTTGCGCGCAAGCGGGCCTGAAAAATGAAACCGGCTCACCCGCAGCTGGCCGCGGCGCAGAATGAAGTGCGACGACACGATCAGCATACCGCACGTCTGGGAAATGCCGGTCGCGATGGCCGCACCCATAAGTCCCTTTTGCAGCGGGAACACGAACAGCCAGTCGAGGAAGATGTTGATGACCGTCGCGATCGTGGAGCCCACGCTTACGAGCACGGGCGAACCGTCGTTGCGGCAGTAGTTGTTCATGAACGTCATCAGCCCCGACGGCACCGCGAAAAGCGAATACCAGAACAGATAGTCGCACACGAGCCGATGATAGGTCTCGTTCGCGCCGAGCAGCGTCGCGATCTGGGACGTCAGGCACGTGCCGATGAGCGTCATGACGATGGACGCCGTCAGCGTGCCTGCAAGCGAGTGCATGAACGCCTGATTGGCGCCGGCAATGTCCCCGCGGCCGATGCGCACGGCTGAGACCGTCACGCCGCCGACGACCGTGAGCATGATGATGGCGTTGAGCACCATCACGAACGGCCAGACCAGATTGACCGCGCCGAGCGCGTCCGTACCGACGCCCTGGCCGACAAAAATGCCGTCAATGATCGTAAAGAGAAAATAAGCGCAGTTGCCGAGGATCGTCGGCACGACGTACTGCGTGAGCTTTTTCATTCTGCTGTCCACGGGTCCCTCCGAGCACAATTTGCCGCCAAACGCACAGACTTCCGGCCGTACGGCACACGCACGGTGCGTCCCGGTCGGAAATACATCCTTATTATAGTGGCTTGTCAAGCATCTGTCAAGCGAACCGTCATCTTCCGCATGGATCGTCAGAAACCGCTTGAAAACCTAGTAATCATATGTTATTATTGTAGTATGTTGAAAAAGGGGGACTACCCATGAAAATATCCACAAAGGGGCGGTACGCCCTGCGCATGATGCTCGACCTGGCAGCACATCAGGGCGACGGCTATGTCGCGCTCAAGGACATCGCGCAGCGGCAGGAGATCTCAAAAAAATATCTGGAGCAGATCGTGCCCATGCTTGGCAAATCCGACATTCTGCGCACCACGCGCGGCTATCAGGGCGGCTACCGGCTGGCCCGCGCACCAAAGGACTATACCGTCGGCGAGATCCTGCGTCTGACCGAGGGCGGGCTCGCGCCCGTCGCCTGTCTCGAACAACACCCGAACACTTGCCCGCGCTGCGGAGAGTGCGCCACCCTGCCCATGTGGGAGGGGCTGGAGCGCGTCATCCGCAGCTATCTCGACGGCATCACGCTTCAGGATCTGCTCGAGCAGCAGACGGCGCGTGCCGCGAACGACTACGTCATCTGATTTTTTCACACAAGCCCCGCCGCTGTGTTCCTGCGTCGGGACTTGCGCGTGCCTGTGGGATCTCCGGCGGCAGTTCCCCGGTCATGGTGTCTGACTTGGGGCGCTCTCGCACCCAAATGCAGCGCACGGCAGCGCGGCGCAAGCAGCGAAAGCGTCCCTTTTCTCGCAGCTGGCAACTTGGTATTACCAGAAAAGCGCGCGTGTGAATTCTGCGTTTTCCATAGTTTCCGGCCGTCAGGCGGAGACACTTTGCTGATAATTTGTCAATTTTGCATTTTCCGCTTGCCATCTTCGGAGATTCGGGTTACGATGATGCCGCGTCACGTGGTAATACCACAGTGGGGTGGTCACCTGCTGTGTGCGATCCCCGGCGCCCGGTGCGTGGCCACCCTTACACGCCCGTGAACGGCTCGCCGGTAATCGCAAGGTTTTCACCTCTTCTTCCCAGCCGGCAGTCAAAAACCGCAGGGCCCGATTGTGAACCGCCCCAGATTGTGCGGACAGCACAAAAAACACCCCCTAAGCAGGGATATGAAATTTTAAGCAACATACTGGCACCGAAATTCCATCGGTGTC